>CAZLOH010000001.1:0-79239 GCA_964561105.1 uncultured Bifidobacterium sp.
TTTCAACTCCCATCCCCGTCCCGATTTGCGCCTTCCGCTCTGCGGACAAGCCCTACCTAAGCGAAACGAGGGAAGTGTTACCAAGTTGGAAGCTGAGAGATCTGCGCTTTCGGCCTGTGGGATTCAAAACAGGCCACCTGGCTTGGACTTGGTCAAGCCATTGGTCCCAGGTTGGCGATTGAATCTGCTCGAAACCTGGAGCCAAGGCTGGGAGTGGAGTCGAAAGAAACGGCTGGGCAGAAGCGCCGGCTGGGGGTCGGTGAAGATGAGCGGGCCGCTGCCCAGCGTGTTGGTCTGCAGCGGCGTCCAAGTCTGCAAATCTGGAGATGCTGCAATCACAACCAATTCCCCGCTGGTCAGGTAAATGGCGCGGGAGACACTAGCGGCGTCAATCGCATCCCCGTCGGCAGCACTGGCCAACGCGTTGCGCAAGGAACCGGCGACTCTGTCGGCCGTGTTGCCACGACGATGGTAGCAGCCTGAGTAATTGCAAGGTTGAAGTTGATAATTCCAACCGCCAAGAGCGTGACCCGGACGATACGGTTGAGCTTCTTGATAGTGCTGTGGTTATAGAGTTTGTTTGCATACGCAACTTTTTCGCGTTCGATTCCTTGCTACAACAAGGCCACGCCGGGGTTACGAAAATTCGAAGGGTGATACCAGGAGTCGAGCCGGGTGGTGCCAGTAAGAAGAAGCGTGCTGGTAACGATCGAAGGCTAGCAGTGAATCGATTTGCCCTCGACCTTCGGACCAGCATCGGCGGTTATCTTTGTCCCTTTGGGATTTCCATCGCCGACCCGGTCCCTTCAATCAGTGATTTGGCCTCTTTTAGCAGCGCCTGGGAGATAACCCAATCGTTCCAATAGCTGCCGAGACTTCCAGACTCCTGCGTGGGAAGTTTGGCGTGCGCCAGGCTCAGTCCATCCGAGAGAGCGGCGCGGGCTTCGCTGCGCTGGCTTTCACCTTGATATGACATCGCGAGAACCATCCTGGCACAAACATCGAGATTTGCTTCATTGTCGGTTCTATGCAAGACCGGTTCGATTCTTTGCAAGGCGAGCGAATAGTTTCTCTGGCGAAGCGCAGCTAGAGCGCCAACGAATTGCCCGTATCGCCAGACTAAATCGTTGGAATTGGCGGTAGCGGCCGTTGCGGCTAGTTTATCAATCACCCCAAAATTCAACTCAGGATTGGGCAAGATCAAACACGCTTTTGCCATGCGCTCGGCGACAGTTGGGTTTCTGGTTTCAGCAAAGAGATTCTGAATCTTTCGGCTGTAATGCCGATAATCGTTCAGATCTCCTCTTGCTACAAGAACTGGAGCTAACCAGTGATAGTAAATGTAGTTGGTGGAATTTAATTCGAGCATACGAGAAAAATGTTCTTTTGCCTCGGTCCAGCGACCGCCCCGAGCGTAGGCTAGTGCATTGTTTGACAATAGCGAAAGGAGTCGCGCGGGGGCATCAGTCTCTGAGTTGGGAGCGGCTCGCAACAACAACACATGTCCACTCTTCGCCACGGAAGACCCGCAACCGATGGCGAGAGTTCGGTCATCGGGGGCAAAAGCGACCGACCAAACCACACCGATTTTTGTGGGGATCGTCATCAATTCCTGCCCTGTCGCGATGTGCCAGAGCTTGACCGTAGTGTCCCAACTTGCCGTAGCCAGGTCACGGCTGTCGTGAGAAAACGCGATTCCGTATGTCTGCATGCTGTGACCGCGAAGAAGAAAGGTGGCGCGCATGGAAGTTAGGTCTCGCAACTGTATACTGCCCCCCCCATGGGCCAGCCAGCGGCCATCTTGAGAAATCCGCGCGAGGCTACCCTGACCACCAAGTGTAAATTCTCGTTGGTTGTTGTAAATGTCCCAAAACGACGTGTCATTCAAACTACCAGAGATCAACTTTCTGCCGTCGGGCGTAAAAGCGAGGGAATCTGCACGTATTCCGTTGGTGATCGTGTTCAGAAGCCGTCCGGTTTTTACACTCCAGAAACGGATAAGCTTGTCATGGCCACACATGGCTAGGGTCTGACTGTCTGGAGAAAAGGCGAATTGGGTATCCGGTTCAAAGTGAGCCGGAGTCGGGGTGGTAGGATCCAACTCTTCGGCCTCCGGTGTCCAACGTCTCCACGTTTTCACATCCCAAAAATTAAGTCGGCTATCGAAGTCGATCGCAGCCAACACAGAACCGTCCGGCGCAAATGCCAAGCGTATATCGGTGCTCGAATAACCGGGTAAGACATGCAGCAAGCGACCTGTTTTTGGGTTTCGAATTTCAACGCTCCTGCCGGCAGATGCCAGCAAGGAACTATCGGGCGAAAAGGCCACAGAAAAAGAATTCGACGTACGAATTCTTTGTACTGGCCCTCCGTCTTGAATGTTCCACACTCTGGCGACACCATCCCATGTGCTCGCAGCTAAACGCTCTCCGTCCGGCGAGAACCCAACGCTGGAAACATACGCGCCACTTCCGCCGTCGTCGCTACCGGCAAAAGTGGCAAGTTCGGTTCCAGAGTCCGTGTCCCAGAGTCGTGTCTGCCCATCGGCGCCGCCGCTGACCAACTTGCTGCCATCCGGTGAGGAAGCGAGCGTCAGGACCTTACCTGCTCTTTCCACCAAGGTTCGTTTTATCTCCAAAGTTGCGGCATCCAGGATTTTTATCTCACCTGAATCATGGTACGGAAACCAACTGCCAGCGGCGATTTCATTATCATTTGCAAGGTGCGAGATCACGAACACTGGTCCTGGAAAATTAGTCTGTATGGCCACCACTCGCCCTGTAAGGGCGTCGTGCAACTTGACTGAATCTCCCAGCCCCGCGCTTGCGAGCCTCTTCCCGTTCTTCGAAAAAGTCAGACTCCGAACCCCATGAGTTTGGCTTTCAGATGACCACAAGAGCTTGAACGTTTGCGCGTCCCACACATATACGCGACCAGGACTCCCCCGAGGTGCAAATATCGTGAACGGATTGCCTACCCAATTACCAGCAAACGCTTCTCCCGCCGCCAAGTAATTGCCATCCGCTGAAAAAGCAAGCGCGCCGAAGGATTCGTTGGTTACTTGCAGCGTTTTTGGCGAACCGGGTTCGTGTAGGCTCCAGATACAAATCCGACCGTCCTCGCCGCAGGCTGCGAGAGTCCTACTATCGGAGCTAAAAGTGAGCATTGTAACCCAGTTGCTATTGCCGGTGAGGCGAGCCAGCTCGACTCCATTAGTGGGGTTCGAGAGGCGGATGACTCCTCGTTCACCTGCAGTGGCAAGGATGTTTCCATCCGACGAGAAAGCGCACGAAAGGACACGGTTCGGATGCTTGATGCTAAAGAGCTCGGCTCGGAGCTGCCGCCACAGAAAATACCATTCGAAGCCCCGCAGGTCTGACTGATTCACATTTGGTCGGAGACTGTCCAGCAGCGCGGCGGCATTGTTCACGTCACCTTCCTTTACCATTCGTTCAGCGACCCTGATGTTGGCCGTGTAGAGAGCCAACCGGTTTTCCTCCGCCAATTGCTCCGCGCGGACACGCTGCTCCGCTTCCAACTTGGCGGCTTGTTGCGCCTTGCCGGCGTTCTCCTCGGCCAGTCGGCGCTGTCGCTCTTCAGCTCGGGCATTTCCATCCGCCAGTTTCTCAGCGGCGACCGCCCGGGTGTAGGCTTTGCTCTTTTCAACGTATTGCCAGGCCGAAATTCCCAATCCAATCACTAATGCTGTCACTACTGCGCCGACGGCTGCGACCGCCGGTTTGTTCCGTCGGACCAGCTTCTGCAGGCGATAGGCCGCACTCGGCGGGCAGGCCACCACTGGTTCGTTCTCTAAGTGCCGCCGGATGTCCATCGCCAGCCCGTTGGCCGTTTCATAGCGGCGTGTGCGATCCTTCTCCAGGCATTTCATCACGATCCAGTCCAGATCGCCGCGCACGAGTTGGACCAGTTTCGGTGCTTCCACCTGTCGTTGCTTCGCCACGGTGGATTGTTCAGCGGCAGTAAGGGTGTTCAACTTGGTAGATGGTCGGACCGGCTCGTTCTCCCGGATGATTTTCCGCATCGCGTCCAGCCCAGCCGCCACCAGTTCCCTCGGATCAAACGGGATTCGGCTGGTCAACAATTCATAGAGGAGCACCCCCAAACTGTAGATGTCGCTGCGCGTATCAATGTCGAGGCCGCTCATCTCGGCCTGTTCCGGACTCATATAGGCCGGTGTGCCGATGAATTGTTGTAACGCCGTGAACAGGGTTTTGTCCGTGAGTCGTTGCTCGGTGGCTTTGGCGATGCCGAAGTCAATCACCTTCGGCACGGGCACGCCGTCATGAAGCGTCACCAGGATGTTTGAAGGCTTGAGGTCGCGATGAATGATTCCCTTCTGGTGCGCGTGTTGCACCGCTTTGCAAACCTGGATGAAGAGTTCGAGTCGCTGTTGCGTGGGCAGATTATTCTGGTCGCAGTAATCGGTGATCTTGACGCCGCGCACCAATTCCATCACGAAATAGGGTCGCCCGGTTTCCGATGCGCCGGCATCCAGCACCTTCGCGATATTGGGATGGTCCATCAACGCCAGCGCCTGGCGTTCCGCTTCAAAACGGGCGATGACTTGTTTGGTGTCCATGCCCGGCTTGATGACCTTGAGAGCGACCCGGCGCCGGACGGGTTCTTCCTGCTCGGCCATGTAAACCACGCCACAACCGCCTTCACCAAGTTGCTGCAACAATTTGTAAGGACCAATCCGGTCGCCCGGCGCTTCGCTGGCAACATCCGCTGAAATCTTGATGGTTGCCGCCGGAGGCGAGGGCACATGCCGATGCGCTCGAAGCAGCGCTTCAACGGATTGCCGCAACGATGCGTCGCCGCCGCAGGCTTGGTCGAGATACGCTGCTCGATCCGCGAGTGGCAGATCCAAAGCCGCATCCACAATGGTTTCGATTTGATCTGAGGGTTTGCTCATAGTCGAATTGCCCTTCCCAACGGCTAACGGCTCACAATTGCTCACATTCCCAATGGCTAACTCAGCGTCCGCCACCAATCGTTACAACATTTCCAACCGCTCTATCCCAGGCTCAAGAACAACTGCCGGATCTCTTCGTCAATCTTCGCGGGGTCGTCCACGGTGCTCCCAATCTCCTCACGAAGAAGCTCCCGATACCGATGGCGCAGACGATGAACGGTCACCCGCAGCGCGCCCTCGCTCATCTGTAACCGCGCGGCTGCTTCCGAATAGGATGCACCTCCGCCATCGCCGCTAACAAAACCCCTCAGTTCCGCAAATACTGCCGCTTTCCCTTCTTCGACCATTTCCGCATTCAAACGATTGCCGACGCGCTCCAGCAACGCCAACGCCCAGCGATGGTCAAACTCCTTGTCGGGAGTGCGATGATCCACCGGTTCCGCCAGGTAGCGTTGTTCCGTGTCCTGCGCATCAATCGAGATAATCTGCCGGCCTCCGCCCCGCTTCTGCCGATTGGCACGATCCCACTCGTTGGCCAGGAAGCGCTTCAAGACCACCAACAGAAACGAGCGGAATTTTCCCGTCTCTCGATCCAGATCCTTCAAGTAGTCCTTCTCCACCAGGCGAAGGAAAAATGCTTGTGAGAGATCCTTGGCATCCTCAGGGCTTCGTCCCAATCGCCGCGCGTAACAGTAAACCGGATGCCAATAGTTCTGGCAGAAAGTCGCCAAGGCCGCGCCCGCACCGGGCGAATCCCGACGACCAGCTTCCAACACGACACTCCAGTGCGTCGTTTTGAACCAGCCGGCGTCGCCGGAAGTCTGGCTGGCACCATGGCCAAGGATTGACATTGCGGGAAAGGGTTCGAAACGCTTTTTAGCCACTGAGGTTCTCGATGGCAAGGGAATTTGATGCGGACTATCGCGGCGACTTAAGCGCTGGGCCACGTCGGCGACAAACCAGCGCCTGACATCTGGTTTGAGAGCGCCCATTTGACAGGATGAAGTGGTGACGAAGGGAGAGGCACAGTTGGAAACCGGAACACCCATTCCCCTGCCGGAGGCAAAGCCGTCAGGGGAATGGGATCCGCGCTTCCGCACCTTCAGCCCTAATCACAGTCGTCGTCGTTGCCCCCACCCTGACCGTGGCCGCGTCGAACCACGGTGATATGATGGATGACGGTGTATTCATACGGGTCATACGTCAAACCGGGATAATTCACATGCAAGCGAAGCTCGTGGGTTCCCGGTGACAGCGGCTTGAGCATCAACCAATACCCGTCCGAAACATTCGGGAAGTAGTGACCGGCCGGCAACCCGACCACGGAATTTTCCGGATACTCAAGGGCGAACGGGCCGCCCGAATCCGCCTCATAGCGCCGGATATTCCGCACCGGCGCTCCGTCTATGGTCACCTCCACGACGTCAGCAACTTGAGTGTTGGCGGCCGCCAGTTGCTCCAGATCACACACGACACAGGGCACGCCCGGATTGGAAGGGTCGCAATCAAACGCACCCGAGCCAAAGACCCAGCAATACACGGGCACGAACAGGGCCTTGCCCGCCGGCACCTGGTAGGAGCGTTCCACTGAATTGCCGAATGTGCCCGCGACGAACCACACCGGACCATGCTGGTCCTCCCCGGCGAATTCACCGGTCGCGTCCGTCAATGGATTGCGATCGGCAGGAATACTCAGCACCCATTGCCACCAATTGACGACCCACTCGCTGTAGCTTTTCCCGTAAGGGTGTGACTTGGGCGGGAAAACACCCGGATTGCCCGCATGTCCGCGACCTCCGTCGGCCAAGGCCGGGTTGCTGCCACCCAACGTCAGCACGGCGGCCAACAGAGTGGACCCCATGATATGTTTGAACTGACTTTTCATACTTTGCTTACCTTTCTACCCAGGCGGCTCGCGCCTGGCTTTGGTTTGGTTTTGCCGTGAACGCAAGTCCGTGTCTGAACTTCACGTTTTCGGGCGTTCAAAACACTGCTACAACATAATTGGGGTGAGGTTACACGGCATCGCAAGATCGTTCGGAAACTCTGACTTGATGAAATAACCTCTCACGCCGTTCCAGAATTTTGTTTGAGTTGCAGAATAGCAGTTGCCTTCAAGCGAGACGGCGGAGTTCAGTAATGCAAATTCCCCTGCCGGAGGTTAAGCCGACAGGGAAATGGCATCCGCGCTCTTGCCCTTACAGCCCTAATCGCAGCCGTGATCGTGTCCGCGAGGTGTGACTTCGATCTGATACGTCATATCCACGCCGATATAATCCTCGGGTGCGTCGGAGAACTTGAACGCTCCTGTATAGTGGATGGTGTGGGTACCCACTGACAATGGTGCGAGCATCACGAAGTAACCCACGCCGACTGAAGTGCCGGTGCCGCCCGTCTCGCCAAAGATCCACGGTGTCGGCGCCGTGAAACAAAACTGCGGCGACGTCACCCGGAAGTTGCCGATATTCCTGAGCGTCTTGCCGTCCACCGTGAAAGACAGGTCGGTGATATATTCCGCGAACCCGTTGGCAATCGCCAACTGCTCGGCGGCGGTGGCGCCATAAAAGGGCGGCGCTTCGAGACTGGACGCTTCGACGTTCACCAAGGACACGAACAACGCGGTGCCCGCGGGAATCGTGATGTGGCGCTCGACCGTTCCGAACGGTCCGGTGAGAAACCAGACGCGGCCAGATTGCCCATCGGTGACATCAAAATCGGGACTGTCGTTGCCCGGATGGGTGTCCACCGGCTGCGCGAGCAGCCACTGCCAATAGGCCGCGCTCCACTCGCTGTAACTCTTCCCGTAGGGATGTGATTGTGGTGGCAGGACCACTGGTCGCCGACCGTGCCCGCCATCCGCCAGGGCAGAATTGTTTCCACCCAACGTCAGCACGGCGGCCAACAGAGTGGACCCCATGATATGTTTGAACTGACTTTTCATACTTTGCTTACCTTTCTACCCAGGCGACCAGCGCCTGGCTTTGGTTTAGTTTTGCCGTGGACGCAAGTCCGTGTTTGAATTTCACGTTTTCGGCTTACGACTCTTGCTACAACAACTGCGAGCCGGGGTTACAAAAAAACATGAGGCCACGCGGGTGGAGCGTTGAACCGAGAACTCCCTGGCGACCGCGGTTGCTTGACGCAAGCGAGCACAGTGCGGCGAAGCCGCGATCCGAAACTCCCCAATGATGAAGGCAAGCGAATGGTCGGCAAAGGAATGAAGGCGGCGGGATTCGTTTTCCAATTCCCTTGGCGAACATCCCGCTGCCCTTGTTCGTCCGGGTTGTGCTGCCCGACTGAAGGATCTTCGACAAAATCAGTGATTCGGACGGAGTGCATGACTATCGCCACCGATAGCCGATCGGATGGCAATGAGGTCTTCATCTCCGTGGACTCGCTGTTCGGCTCGCGGGGACGCTCGCCCCACCGCCGCAACATCAAAGTCGCGCGACTCTGGAGCCGGTGGGGTCGGGTGACCCATTTGGCTCGAAACGCGCCCGGCCTCGGGAAAATCTTTTCGGCATCGGTGCTACGGCTGCACCCCGACTCGATAGAAGAACGCGCCGGGACCGAAGGCGTTGGTGTCGGTCACGATGTCACGATGCCCGTCTGGAAGTCATTCTTGCCACCAAGTCCTCGGCGCGGTAGCGTTGGGCCATGTCTGCCATTGCCGAACAGTTGGATGCGAAGCTCAAAACATTGGATGCCAAAGCCGCGTCCTCGTTGGAAAAACTGGTGCGCGACGCTTTGGAACTGGTGGAGACCCGAAACGGCGACGGCCAGCCCGGGCGGTTGCCTCCTGATTTTTTCACGCGCATCTCCGCCGAGTTCGACAGCGAACCTTTCGAGCGTCTGCCGCAAGGTGAATTCGAGAAGCGCGAGGCGTGGTAATGGCCTTCCTGCCGGACACCAACGTCTGGATTTCCCTGCTGAAAAATCCAGGCAGCAAACTCGACGCCAAGCTCCAGTCTCATCCCGTCCCTGAGCTTCTTCTGTGTGCGGTCGTCAAGGCTGAGTTGTGGCATGGGGCGGAGAAATACGGGAATCGCGAGCGCCGATTGCGCGCCTTGGACCTGCTCTTCGCGCCGTTTGTTTCGCTCCCGTTTGACGATGCCGCCGCGCGGCAGTACGCCGAAATCCGCCACCATTTGGAGATTCAGGGCCGGACCATTGGCCCAAACGATCTCAAGATCGCGGCCATCGCCCGGACGCACGGGCTGACCCTCGTGAGTGCCGACCCGGAATTCCGCCGCGTGCCCGGGTTGAACGTCGAGGATTGGGCGCACGCCTGACCCGGATCGCCGCTTGTGGCACGGAGCGGGAGCGCGGTTGTTGCTGTAAGTGCAAACTTCAGTTCGTTCTGTTTCCTTCTGTTGGGCGTGCGGGATGTCGCGTTGCGGGATGGTTTTCATAAAACCGAGCCGGCTCATTGCTGAACGCCGACGCGGTAGAAGAACGGGCCGGGGCCGGTTGCATTGGTATCAGAGAAACTCGTCGTATTCGCTTGGCCGACGACGTTGCTGGTCAGTAGGGAAACCGGAGGCCAGGGCCTGCGATGAATGAACGTAAACTCAGCAATGGGTTTTTACAGGAGCAAACGAAGAAAACTGAGAATCAAGCACCTGAGAGTCGGCTTCCTCAAGAAATCCATCACCTGGCAGGTGGGGTCTCCACATCCAGACCGGCTCCGTTAACCGCTGGCTCTCTGTTTTCTCCGTTCCCTCCTGTTTGCGCAACTGCTTTTTCCAGGTTCACGGCGGCGGCAAATGCAGCGAGGGCGGGAGACTGCTCCCGCCCTGGTTGAATTCCTGAAACCGCAGCCCGCGCAGCACCGGGTCAGAATCGGCTTACCGGCCACCATCGCAATCCTCGTCTCCGTGGCCATTGTGACCATGGTGGCCATGGTGGCGGTCCTTCACGACCGTAACCTCGATGGTTACGTCGTGGGGGAGGTCCACCGCCTCGTCACCGAACTCACCTGGTTCAAAGTGATAGGTGCCACCGTAGTGAATGGTGTGGTGACCGACGGAGAGCCGGTCCACCATCACGAAATAGCCGTCCCCCACCGAAGTACCGATTCCCCCCACCGCACCCCAGACCCAAGGCGTGGGCGCATTGAACTCGAACTGCGGCGAGGCGACCCGATAATCCTCAAGGTTTTTGACCGGCACGCCGTCAATGATGCAGAACAGATCCACGATATGGTCGGCAAACCAGGCAGAGTTGGCGCGCTGTTCGGCTTCGGTGGCGCCATAGAACGGCGGCTCTTCCAGGGTGGAAGTTTCGACGTCGCGGACTGTCACGAGCAGGGCCGTGCCTTCCGGGATGATGGCCGTGCGCGTGAGCGGACCATCCGGCGCGCCGACATACCACACCTTGCCCGACTGACCCGCGCTGAAATCGTAATCCGGAGAATCAATGAACGGATGACCCTCGACCGGCAAGGCCAGTGCCCATTGCCAGAAGGAGGCCTGCCATTCGGCGTAGCTTTTTCCGAACGGATGGGAGCTGGGTGGGTAAACGTGGGGGCCGCGGGCGTGACGTCCGCCGGCCAGGGCGCTTGACGCCGCGGCCAGCGACAGGATAGTCGTGACCAGCAGCAGCGGCCTCAGGCTTTTGGTGAGGGTTGATTTGAGTTGAGTGGTGATTGAACGGTTCATGTGCTTGTCCCTTTACATTCAGGCGCATGGCGCCTGCTTTTTGGTTAATTGTTTTGCCGCCAACGAAAGTCATCTCCAAAGACTTCCCGTTTTCCGGCTGACAACTCTTGCTACAACAACTGCGCGCGGAGGTTACGAAAAAAATGGTCGGCTCAAGCAGGTTTCGAGGGTGGGGCGAGGCTGCCGACGAGCCGCAGCGGGCGGTACTACTTGCCGCAATCCGGCTCGCGAGGACGCTCGCCCCACCACATAAACATCAAGGCTGGGCGGCTTTTGGTCCCGAAGTGTCGGATGGGCCGTTCGGTTGGATGAGTGCGCGGGCCACGCGCTGCAGCAGGTTGGCGATGATTACGTCCATCCACTGGGCTCCGAGGTAGCCGCCTCGAACCGGGCGATGACTTGCTTGGTGTCCATGCCCAGCTTGATGACCTTGAGCGCCACGCGCCGCCGGACGGGTTCGGTTTGCTCGGCCATGTACACTTCGCCACAGCCGCCTTCGCCCCGTTTTTGGAGAATTTTGTACCGGCCTATCCGCTCCGGCATGGCCTCATCGGCGTCGGCTTCCAGCCGCACCGTGGGTTTGCCCGCGCCGTCGGGTAGCGGAGCCAGCGCCGCCGCCATCAGGCAGCGGGGACACAGCCCTTTGGGCGCGTCGGCAGGTAGAGCTACTCCGCACTTTGGACAGTGATCTTTAGCTGACATAGCGACCGCGAGCGAATGGACTCAGTCCTTCTTCTGCTTGATGGTGGCCTTGATGCGGAGCCAGTCGCGCTCCTCCTCGGGCAGATAAGGTCTTGACCAATTTGTGTAGATTATTGGCACTCTCCACCTCCAGTATTCCGCGTGACCATCCGCAAACGAGAGAGTCCCTCCTTGATTGTGCCGATTGGCGGGCTGATTCCACCACCAAGCGGGAGTTGGAGGGATGCCAGGGAAATCGTCCGTCGGCATCCCGAATTGTGAGTCTGTGATGGTGAACTCGTTCTCGTCAATGAAGACCAGACAACGGTCAGTATTGGGTCTTCGGATCGAGGCGAATTTGCTAAACATTGGAACATTGGTGCGAATGATATCGCTAAAGTTCGGATAACCATTGACCGAAAGACTCATGTTGTAACTTCGAGCCCGCGGGGAGCCTTTGCCGCCATTCGCACCTGGTACAGGATTAAAGCTTCCGGACGGATCGCGAGGTAAGTCGCCATTAGCATCCTCAGCCAGGGACGATGGGTCCGCCGGACAGCGATAGATTCCCAGTTGCCGGTTGTAGTCATATAACAATCCCTCCAGCACATTCGCTTCGGTCGGGTCGGCCAAAGCCCAAGAGGCACCTTTCAGCAGCGGAGGAATCGGAGGCAGAGCAACTACAGAATTGTTCGGCGGAAGCAGGTCATTGTGCTCTGTGGCGTAGCCGTGCCAGCAAATCATGAGTTGTCTGAGATTGCTGAGGCACGCAGTAGTCTTGGTCTTGACTTTGGCCTTGTTTAAGGCCGGCAACAGCATCGCGGCCAGGACGGCGATGATGGCGATGACCACCAGCAGTTCGATCAAGGTGAATGCTCTTCCTTTGAGTTTGTTCGTTTTCATAACAAGTGAGGTCGTCTCAACAGGTGTTTTCTAGTCGATCTGGTCAGTCACATTGATGTGGTAGGTCATGTCGATTTTTCCCTGCATGTCGGTGGGGTCTTCCGGCCATTTCATTGCGAACGTGCCGCCGAAGCGCAGTGTGTGCCGGCCAGGGGCAAGCGGCGAAAGCAAAACGAAATAGCCACCCCCAGTCACGCTTCCCGGACCGCCTACCGTGCCTTGAATCCACGGCGCAGGGGCGGTGAAGGCGATGCATGGACTTCGGACGCGAAAGTCGGCGATATTGGAGAGAGGAATGCCATCCACCTCACAGAATAGGCCAGTAAAGTGGGCAACATAGTAATTTACTGCATTCGCCTGATCGCCTCCGTTGGCCCCATAAAAGGGCGGCGCTTCGAGGTCAGTGACCTCCACCACAAACAACGGAAAGAAGAGCGATTTGCCGAAAGGAACCTGGCAACTACGTTCAACGTTGGTAGAACCTGGAGGCGGAAAAGGTGCCGCCAGGAACCAGACGTCGGAGGATTGGGATGCGGTGACGTCGAAATTAGTGGTGATTTTCCACGGGTGATGGATCGCCCCGTAAGAATTGGTCATCGGCATCTCCAAGCTCCACTTCAACCAGTCGGCGGCCAATTGTGAGTAGGACCTTCCCTTCTGCCGGGATTCAGCCGGCGGAACCACACCAGGAATGCTGATTGCACTCGTTGAGACGATGTCGTGCGAGAGTTCGCTAAACTTCAACACTGGAGCGGTCCATTTTCGGCGCCTGCCTGAGCCATGGGCAGCGAGGGTTCTTTCCAGGATTTTCTTGTGCTGGTTGTACTCCTTGGGAGAGTCCGTTCGCCAAAACTGACTGTTGTAAAAAAAGTCCATCTGGTCTCTCAACTTCTGACTGGTCGTGCGTTCTTTGAGCCAAAGCCACGTTGAGAGGCCCAATCCCAGGATCAATGCCGCAGCCACACTGCTCGCCGCAGCGACCGCCAGCCGGTTTCGGCGGACCGTCTTTCGAAACCGGTAGAGCAGACTGGGAGGACATGCCACCACCGGCTCATTGTTCAGATGCCGCTGAATGTCCATCACCAGTCCGTTGGCCGTTTCGTATCGTCGCCTTCGATCCTTCTCCAGGCACTTCATTACAATCCAATCCAGGTCGCCACGGACAAACCGTGTGAGCTTCGTGGGTTCGGACTGGCGTTGTTGGGCGATGGCGGTCAGGTCGGCGTCCGCCATCGTGCTCAGGCGGGTGCTGGGGCGCATCGGCTCTTCTTCGCGAATGCGGCGGCGCATTTCGTCCAGCCCGGCTTGCAACAGCTCCTTCGCCTCGAATGGGGTCCGGCCGGTGAGCAACTCGTAGAGCAGCACGCCGAGCGAGTAGATGTCGCTGCGCGTGTCAATGTCCAGCCCGCTCAATTCCGCCTGTTCCGGGCTCATGTAGGCCGGCGTGCCCATGAATTGGCCGAGCTCGGTGATCACGGTCTTCTCCGTCAGCGGTTGTTCCGTGGCTTTCGCGATGCCGAAGTCAATCACCTTGGGCACGGGCACGCCGTCGTGCAACGTCACCAGGATGTTCGATGGCTTGACATCCCGGTGGATGATCCCCTTCTGATGCGCGTGTTGGATGGCCTGGCAGACCTGCGTGAACAAGCCCAGTCGCTCCGAGGTGGAAAGGTGTTGCTGATCGCAGAACTGGGTGATGCGAATGCCCTTCACCAGTTCCATGACGAAGTAGGGCCGGCCGGTTTCGGTCGCGCCCGCATCCAGCACCTTGGCAATGTTCGGATGATCCATCAGCGCCAGCGCCTGCCGCTCGGCTTCGAAGCGGGCGATGACCTGCTTGGTATCCATGCCCCGCTTGATGACCTTCAAGGCCACGCGCCGTCGGACGGGTTCGGTTTGCTCGGCCATGTACACTTCGCCACAGCCGCCTTCGCCCAGTTGTTGGAGAATTTTGTACCGGCCTATCCGCTCCGGCATGACCTTATCGGCGACGGCTTCAAGCCGCACCGTGGGTTTGCCTGCGCCGTCGAGTACCGGGGCCAGCGCCGCCGCCATCAGGCAGCGGGGACAAAGCCCTTTGGGGGCGTCGGCAGGCAGGGCGGCCCCGCACTTCGGACATGTATGCTCCGCAGGCATGGCGGGCGGGACGGGTTTAGGAAATCCGGGTTTTGGGGCCCTTGACCTCCGGCGTCGGCACGTTGGTATCCCAGGTGAATTTGGTCAGCGGCTGTTTCCGGGCCGGCTGCCCTTTTTCCGCCGACGGGATCACGATGCGCTTCTGGCAGCCCGGGCATTTGATCTGCCGCCCGGACAGGCTGGTTTCACACTCAATGTGTTGACCGCAATAGACACAGGCGAATTTGAAGGAGGTTTTCATGGCTCGGTTCGTGGTTGTTGGATCTTTTGCATGTCTCTCACCGTGTTACTACAAGGGAGGCGAACAATGGTTACGGGTTATTTGCTCAATTTCCCAAAGCGGCGAACAACTCCCGGATTTCATCATCAATCGTGGCCGGATCGTCCACGGTGCGGCCAATTTCCTCGCGCAATAGTTCCCGATACCGGCGGCGCAGGCGGTGGACGTTCACCTTCACATTGCCTTCGGTCATCCCCAGCCGGCCACCGATCTCGGCGTAGCACCCTCCGGCTTCCTGACCGGTCAGGCAGAATTTGAGTTCGTCAAACAACCGGCCCTGACCGCAGGCCACCAACTCGCACTGCAACTGGCTCAGGACCCGGTCCAATAGCACCATCGCCCAACGGCGCTCGTAGGCTTTATCGGGCGACTGGTGGTCCGCGGGTTCCGCCTGAAACCGGGTTTCCGTTTCCTGGGCGTCCAGAGAAAGGAATTGGTGGCCGCCGCCCCGCTTCTGGCGCTTCGCCTTGTTCCACTCGTTGATCAAGAAATTCTTAAGGGAAGAGAGCAAGAAGGTGCGAAAGCGCCCGCGCTGCGGGTTGGCCCGACGGAGGGAATCCTGTCCCAGCAGCCGCGCGAAGAATTCCTGGGTCAAGTCTTGCGCGTCATGCATGTCGTGTCCCTGCCGACGAACGTAGGCGTAGAGCGGATACCAATAGGCGCGGCACAATTGGGCCAGGGCTTCGGCCGACTGCGGAGAGTTTTGCTCACCCGCCTGCAACACCACACTCCAGTGCGTGGTGGCGAAAAGCTGTGCCGCTGACGGGACCGAGGTTTGATCGGCTGGCATGGAAGTGCTTTCGGCTTATTAAGAGCTTTGTAAATGTTCATTAGGGCTAATGCAAGACAAATCGAGCCGATTCCAGTCAGGATCACGGCCAAACCCTGTTCCCCCCCCCCAACGCACCCGTCTGGTGAGCGGGTTGCCATCGTAGCATCCGCTTCGCCTGCTCGGACGCACTGTGGATTTCGCGCTGCGAAAGCGCCTGACGCGTTCTGCGTACCCTCCCCTGCCAAGTTACTCCACGCGCAGTTCGCCGCCCCAATTGCGCGGGCGGAATTCTTGCCGCACGCGAGCTGCTATCGCAAAAGAGGAAACTTTCCGGAAGAGCACACCGCCACCCGAATCCAGTCGGGCAATTGTTCCAGTGAGGATCGCGACCTGATGAGTGACGCGTGCGCACTCGTCTTCCATTCACCGGCCAGCAAACCAGACGGGACCGTTCAACTCGTGAACAGACCGCGGACGAATTTTGCGTTCTCGGTATAACTTGTCACCACAGTGGCCTTCGGTGGGATGCCGCCCTCGATCTGCAGCCAGCCGGTGTAACCGATGTCGTTGATGGCATCATGCACGCGCGCGAAGTCCACTTTCCCGTGTCCCAGCAGGTTGTCGTTTTCTTTCAGGTGGAACTCGCAGATGTTCGCTTTGCCGAGCCAGCGGATTTCCTTGATGATGTCATAGCCGCGCTCCGTGGAATTCGCCACATCGTAATACATCTTGACCGACGGCGAGTTGACGCGCTCCAGGATGCGCATGGTGTCTTCGGCGCTCAACCACGATTCCAGCCCGAGCCGCACTCCGAGTTGCTCCGCCTTGGGTGTCACCTGCTTCAACCGTCGAACCACTTCATCCATCGCCGCCGGTTTGCCCACCAGATCAGCATTGCCGAAGAACGGCACCAACATCACTTTCACCCCCAGGGCCGGCATCACCTGCACCCCGTCACGCACCCAGACTTCCGCGCGGGGATCGCTCTGGTAAGGAATCTGGTTTAACTCGCCGATGGCGAGACCGCTGATTTGAACCCCTGCTTTCTTCGCGGCTGCCTTGAATTGCTCCTGGACGGCGCTCTGGCGCAGTTTCATGTCGTCGGCCGCCGTGCCCAGACTGACTTGAACTCCATCCAGCCCCACCGCGCGCGCAATTTCAAAAGCCGCCGGGTCGGCCAGCTTGCCGAGCGACCAGTCGCACGCGCCGATCTGGTAACGTCGTTCCGCGGCAGCCGCGAGCCAGGGCGACAATGCCGCCCCAAACGCCAGGGCCACGCCTCCGCGTACCGACCGCGTCAGCATCTGTCGGCGGGAGATGAACGACTCCCGGCCACTCCGATTCGGCCCGGATTTCACGTTTTCAATCCTTTGAGGTCGGCCACGAAATGTTCCGGCTTGCTCATCATCTCGGCCCAACTCACCCGGGTCTGGTGATACGCCGCCGTGCGACCCAGGATGGTGGTGAGGTTGCTCCGCACACTCGGGGCCACGGTGGGATTGCTAAAATCGCCCCGGGTGATGCTCTGGTGAAAGGTGGCCACATTCGCCGCAATGCCCGTCACGTACAGATTGTTGACGTCGCCATTCACGCCGTCGTCCCTGGATTTGAACATCACCTTGCCAAAGTAATGCGCGTCCACCGAGCCGTTGTCGCCGAACACCCGGCACGCGATGTCGTCGTAGCCGAAACCCACCTGCTTCGAATCAAACGTGAGCGCCACCTCGTTGGGGAATTCGTAGATCACGGAAAAATGATCCCAACAATTTCCGACAAACTCGCGTTTCCGGCCGCCCCGACCGTAGGCGGACAACGGCGCGGCATCCAGATACCAGCACGCCATGTCGAGGCTGTGGATGTTTTGTTCGGTGATGATGTCGCCAGAGAGGTTCCGGTCGGTAACCCAGGCGCGCAAGCGCAGCTCGGCATTGGTCGGGTCCGCGCGGCGTTGGGCGTCGGGCGCGGCCCCAACAGGCCCATCCAGGTAAGTGGCCTCCGCCGCGACCAACCGGCCAAGCTCGCCCGCCCGGATGCGCCGGGCGAATTCCTGCAGCAGCGGATGCGTCCGCGTCTGGAAGTCCACCAGGAAGGCCAGTTTCTGTTCCGTCGCCTTCCGGCCGCTGCCGGCCACGCTCACACACCCCGGCACGTCCACTCCCACCGGCTTGGCCAGATACACGTGCTTGCCGGCGGCCACCGCCGCCGCGGCTTGCTCGGGGTGAAAGTACGGCGGGCTTTCAATCATCACCGCGTCGAGCTTCTGCTCCAGCAACCGTTGGTAGGCGGATAACCCGGTGAACCGGGCGCTCGCCGGAATGTTGTGCGCCCCGCCCACCTCATCCGCCCGATCCTGAAAATAATCCGCGACCGCCACCACGTTGAATCCGCCGTGCTTCTGGAACATCTCCGCGATCAATCGCCCGCGCCCGCCGCAACCAATGAGACCGACATTGATCTTGGAATTGGCATCCGCGCCAAACACGGTGTCCGGACGCAGCAACGATAATCCGACCGCCGAAACACCGGTGGCGGCCAGGAATTTTCGGCGGTTCAATTCCGGTCGGAGCGGGAGCGAGTGATCGTGCGGGCTTTTCATGCGAAATTTCATATACCGATCCCGGTCGCTAATCCACTACAATCGCAAACTCAGTTGACCAACGCGTGCGATGACGGTTCTTGCGCTCTGAAGACCAGCGCCGCGGTTAGCAATGTTCTGGCTGGCCAAATCGTGCCATCCCTCGCGCCCAGCGTTGCCACTTGCGCGGGCGGAGTGCTCGCAGCGCGAGAGTTCTCACTCCAAAGGGAAAACCTTTCCGAGACAACGCGCCCGCAACGGGGCGGAACGGCTCGCGCTGCGCGATGTGCGCCGGGCCGGACGCGAATTTTGCGAAGCTGCGGTTGAATTCCGCCGCCGCTTTCGCATAATCCGAAAATGAAAATTCCACTGCTGGCCGCCCTGTTGAGCTTCGCCGTTCTCCACCCTGGCCATGCCGAATCACCGACCGCAACGTTCTCGAAATTGTGGGGGCAAAACGGCGAGCATTGGACGCCGCGCAGCCGGCTGCCGGATTTTTCCTTCGCGGGCTACCAGCGCGGTGAACATTCGTTGCCGACCACGCCGCCGGGGGTGAGCGTCAAGGAATTCGGCGCCAAGGGCGATGGTGAAACCGATGATACGGCCGCGTTTCAAGCCGCGCTTGCGCAGGTCAAACACGGCGCCATCGAAGTGCCGGCCGGCCGGTATCGGCTCACCGGCTTGCTGGAGATCACGCGCCCGGGCGTGGTCTTGCGTGGGGCGGGGCCGGATCAGAGCATCCTGTTTTTTCCGCAGCCACTCAACGACCTCAAACCCGATTGGGGCGCGACCACCACCGGCGAACGGACCTCGAACTATTCGTGGTCCGGTGGGTTCATCACGCTACGGGGTCAGTTCGGCTCCGCGCTGCTCACCGAAGTCACCGCGCCGGCGCAACGAGGTGATTCCCAGTTGGTGGTCGCCTCCACCGCGAAGTTGCGCGTGGGACAGGAGGTGGAAGTGTACCAATCCGATCAACCCGATAATTCCCTCGCGGTGCAACTCTACTCCGGTGACGCCGGGCCGGTGAAAAATCTCAACGGCCGGGCGCACACTTCCCTGATCACCCGCATCACGGCGATAGACGGCTCGCGCGTCACCCTCGACCGCGCGCTGCGGTGCGAATTGCAATCACGCTGGAAACCGCGGTTGCGCGCCTTCACCCCGACGGTCACCGGGAGTGGCGTGGAGAATCTGGGGTTTGCCTTTCCCGCGCAGCCGTATCGGGGACATTTTACCGAGCTGGGGTTTAACCCCGTCGCGCTGCGCGGCGTCGCCCATTGCTGGGTGCGCAACCTTCACGTTCGCAACGCCGACAGCGGCCCGTTCATCAATGGCGCGTTCAACACCGTGGATGGCATCGTCATTGAATCGGACCGCGCGGAGGACAAACAACATTGCACCGGCCACCACGGCCTTTCGCTCGGGGGCACGGACAATCTGCTCTGCAACTTCGACCTGCGCACGCGCTTCATCCACGACATCACCGTCAGCGGCTTTTGCTCCGGCAACGTGGTGATGCACGGGCGCGGCGTGGACCTGAGCCTGGATCATCACCGCTACGCGCCGAATGAAAATCTGTTCACCGACCTCGAGGCCGGCGCGGGCACGCGGCTCTGGAAATGCGGCGGGGGCGCCGCGCTGGGCCTGCATTGCGGCGCGCGCGGCACGTTCTGGAACATCCGGGCCGCCCGACCGTTGAGCTATCCACCCGCCGGATTCGGCCCGCCGACGATGAACCTGGTCGCGCTGTTCACCCGCAGTCCCAGCGTGCTCGAACCGGACGGCAAATGGTTTGAAGCCATTCCACCGGCGGCGATCCAGCCACAGAACCTTTACACCGCGCAACAAGCGAGGCGTCGGGCGGCCAGGAACTGACGCGGCGATTCCGACGGGGAAGAATGTGCTGACGGCGCCGGCGTCGGACTGGATCATCGGCCGGGAAAACTCGTTCTGCCGTCGCGCACGTCAAAGTCGCCGCGTGGAAATTTATCTGGACCAAATTCGAGTTCGTTGTGGCGTTCGGCGTTTGTTGCGGTGTAGTTTTGTGGCCCGGTAAAGATTGCTTGATATGATGAGACGCGTTTTGATTTTTCTCACGCTGGCCTTGCTCACGGGCTGCCAGCAACCCAAGCCTGTTTATCAACCGGTGCCCGCGACCGTCACCGAGCCAACCCTGCCGCCACCGCCTTCACCGTTGCCGCCCAAGATCGAATACGATCCCACGTACGACGCGGAGCTTAAAGCGGTGTTCGCCCTCGCAGCCAATAACGACTGGGAAGTGGCCACCACCCAAATCACCGACCTGCTAGCCCATGACCCCGAGAACAAGACACTGCAACGCGTTCACTCCTGGGTCGTTCAACAAAGTCAGAAGCGGCGCGACAAAGCGGTGGAAGACAAGATTCGCGCGATTGACGCCAAGGATTCCCCGTTCAACCCGAGCGCGCTGGACTTGATCACGGAAAACAAGGACCGCGGTCTTCCTCCGCGCAAGGATGTGCGGGATGCGGTGGATATGATCGAGAGCACCCCCTACATCCCCCCGAGCTTCGGCAAGACGGTCCACGAACAGGGACCGCTCTTCGATTTCGAAGCCGCCAAGGGCCAGATGGGCAAAGTCCTCGACAAGGAGATCAGCGTCCACCTCGACAATGTGCCGTTGGAAACCGTCATCCTGAATTTGAGCGAGTCCTCCGGCGCCAACATCGTTGCCGACAAAAGCCTGCCGGCCCTGACCAACCGGGTCACCGCCAACCTGGACCACGTCAAACTTGGAGAGTTCTTCAAATACCTCGGGCGCAATTATGACGTGCAATTCCAGGTGGGCCAGGACCTCGTGTGGGTGAGTGACGCCAAAGACCCGAAACGACTGATGGAGGAAACGCGCTTTTACCGGCTGCGCAAAGGCTTCGTGCTGCCCGCCCAATTCGGCGCCACCGCCGTCACCCGGCAAACCGTCACGCAGGGCCAGACCACCACCGTGACGGAAAAACAGGACTTCACCAATTTCGTCAACGACGATGCGCCCGCCATTCCGGCCATCGAACGGGCCATCACGAATCTCTTCACCGGCTCGAAATACATGATTGATTACGAGCGCAACCTGATCGTGGCGCGGGGCACCATCGAGCAGTTGGCCGTGCTGGAAAAGATCATCGAGGAATTTGACCGGCCCATCCAGCAGGTGCTGATCGAGGCGCGTTTCGTCACGCTGACCAAGCCGGCGTTCCTGCAATTGGGTGTGCTGTGGGAAACCGGCCGGCCGATCCAATCGGGCGGCAACACTCCGGTGGACCTCACCGGCCTGCTCACCGACGCCCAGGCCAAAGGGTTGGGGGTGGGGATTCAGTACACGTTCACCAACATCTTCAACCAGGACGTGTTGACCGCCACGCTCAGCGCGCTCGAACAGACCGGCGAGGGCCAGACCTTGAGCGCCCCGCGCCTCACCGTGATCAACAACCGGCCCGCCACCATCAGCGACGGCAAGGTGCAATACTATTACGAGACTTACACCGTCGCGCAAACCATCGGCCAGTACATCACCTCCTCTTCCATCGTCCCCAGCGGCGCCCCCACGAAGATCAACTCGGGTGCCGAACTCAACGTCATGGCCAGCATCGCCGGCGACGGCAAGCACATCCTGCTCGCGCTGAATCCCAGCGTCAAAACGGACGTGCAACTGGTGGATTACGCCACCATCCGGCAGTCGGAATCCCCGGCCAATGACGTGGTCATCAAATTGCCTCAATACCGCACGCAGGAACTCGAAACTCGCGTCGTCATCAAATCCGGTGAAACCGTCGCGATGGGCGGCGTGCTCGAACGGCAGACCGCCGACGTCGTCGAGTCCGTGCCCGTTCTGGGCCAGATTCCCTATCTCGGCGTGTTTTTTCGTCGTCGCACTTCGATTGACACCCCGCGTTACCTGCTCGTTTTCGTCACCGCCACCATCTTGAATGACAAGGGCGAGAGCGTGATCTTCGACGAACCGCCCGCCGACACCAAGCCCAAGAACTCCAAATAGCGTGGAGCCGTTGTCATCCATTTCAAAGCCCCGCCGTTTGGAGCCACCCCGCCGGCGCGTGCTGGCCTTGGATGCCGGCAGCCACTGCATCCGCCTGCTCCTGCTGGAGAGCCGCCTCGATCGCCTCCGCGTGCTTCACCAAGACACTCTGGACCTGCAGGCCGAAGGGCTTGTCTCCGCCGACGAACTCCGCGCCCACCTGCAAACCACGATCGCGCGCTGGGGTCGTCCGCCCCTGGCCCTCACCCTGCCGCAATCCATGGCCGTCTCCCAGATCGTGGATTTGCCGCCCGTGCCCGATGCGGAAGCCCGCCAGCTCATTGAAGCCGAAACGATCAAGCTGGGTGGCGTCAACGAAAGCATCATGGTTTACGACTTCGCCCGCGTCCCGTTGTCGGCGGAGAATCGTCAGAGTTTTTGGGTCACCTTTTGTCAGGAAGGCCGGATCGAATCCCTCATCACCCGGCTCGGCATTGACGACCAGGTGTTTCGTGAAATCACCACCGACGCCAACGCCCTGCTGACTGCGTGGCAACGGACGGAAACCAAGGCGCAGGACGCCGTGCTCATCCAGGCCGGAGGGCAAAACACCACGTTGGTCATCGTGCGCGAGGGCATCGGCGTGTTCGCCGCCAGCTTTCCGATGGCGGGGGATTACTTCACCCGCGCCATCGCGCGCCGCGCCGAGGTTTCGCCGGCGGCCGCCGAGGAACTCAAGCGTTCCACCAACTTGCTGGCCGGCCCGAGCGCGCTGGCGGGCTTCTCGGAAGTCGTGGACGGCTGGGCGGAGGAATTGCAGCGTCAGTTGCACGAGGCGTGCGAACCGCCCGCCCGGCTCCCGGACCGGATCATCGCCCTGGGCGGCACCTTCGAGCAACCCGGCTTGCGCGAGTATCTCACCCGCAAGACCGGGCTGAACTTCCAGCCCTGGCCCGCCGACACCACCTCCGCCGGGCTGCGGCCGTCGCCGGGGTTCGAGATCGCCCTCGGCGCCGCGTTGCAAGCCCTTGGACAAAGTCAGCAACCCGCCTCGCTGCTGCCCGCGCGCCGGCGCACCGCCTGGAAAAACCACCTGGCCCGGCAACGTCTGCAATTCGCCAACGCCATCCTGCTGGCCGCGTGCTTCGTCGCCCTGGCGCTGGGCATCTGGCAAAAAATCAATCTGATTCAACGACAGCAGGCCTTGACGGAAAAAGTCCAGGCCGGGATCGAACAGGCCCAGGTCACCCGCGCGTTGAACCTCGAACGCCTGCACAGCTACGACGAGCTGCGCCCGCTCTTTGAAGGCCAGCAAACCACCATGGACACGCTGCAAACGCTGGCCTTGCTGCAGGCCGCCCACAGCAACAGCAGTTTGTGGTACGTGCTCATCGCCGACCAGGCCAGTTACTTTGCCCTGCCGCCGCCCGCGCCGCCAACCAACAATGCTCCGTTCGTCGGGCCTGAGCTCGACTACGCCGGCCGTCGCCGGGAGGCCACCAACGCATCGCCCGCTCACCCGGGGCTGATCGCGGAATTGAGCGTGGCGGAAGACGCCGTCGCGGCGCGCAACACGATGAGTCTCGTCGTCAACCACCTGAAACAATCACCGATCTTTGCGCGCGTGGACCTGCTGTCCGAGGACCTCCGCCGCAACCTGGCGGATCCCAAGGTGATTCTTTCGGATCGCCATTTCACCCTGACCCTGGATTTTGCGGCCACGAACTTTCAGTCGTCGGCCAACGGTTCATCCACCACCCAACCGTCCGGCGGCCGTACCGGCCGATCCTGGAACCGGCCTTGACCCGATGCGACTCGATTCTGAAACCCGGCAAGATGGTCTGCTCCCGCTCCTGGCGGTGGTCCTGGTGGCGGTGTGCCTGTTCGTCTTCCTGCCGCTCGACCGCAAAGCCCGCAGCCTGGAAGCGCCACTGGCAAAATCCTGGCGGCAACTGGCCGCCACCCTCGGCCAGACCAACGACCTCGCCCTGGATTTCGCGAATCTGACCAACCAACTGGACCTGTCCCGCAATGCCCTCCAACTCCTCGACACGGCGCGCAGCGCGGCCCGCAGCCGCGTGGAACTGGATGCCGGTTTGCGCACGCATCTCAACCTGGATTTCCTGCTGGTGGATTACAAAAACGAAGCGGGCCGGCGGATGGACGCCCTGACCCGCCTCGCCAAACAGGAAAACGTGACGCTCGAACCCGCCGTCTTCGCCGGATTTCCCGAGCAGTACTTTGAAATGAAGGAGCCGGCCCTGCTCTGGGTGGAACTGGAGTTTCTGGATTGCTTGTTGACCACCGCCATCCACGCGCAGGTGACCACCATTCACTCGGTCGCCGCGCAATTGCCGCTGGACAATACCCGCGCCGGGGAAACCAACAGTCTGCTCGCCGAGCTGCCGCTGCGCATCGAGCTGACCGGCCCCACCCGCAACGTCGTCCGCTTTTTGCAAACGCTGCCCCTGCGCGGCGACGAGATCAAGGCGGCGGGCCTCCCGGAAGCGCCCACAAACAAACCCGCGCTCTTCATTGACCGGCTGGTGCTGCGCAAGCAATCACCGCAAAAAACCGACGAAGTCCACGTCTCCCTGCGCGCGGTGGGCTTCGTGTTTCAAAAATGAACCCTCGCCTTCCCGCATCATGCTGACCGAACTCCTCCGAAGTCGCGGATTTGCCGCCAGCCTGCACGCCGGACTGTGGCTCTTTCTCGTGCTGCTGGGGGTGCTGGGCCTCGGCGGCGTGACGGTGCCGTTTTCGGAAATGTTGAACCAACCCACGGTCGCGGTCTTTCCGTTGCCGGCCAACCGGCTGACCCGGCTCTTCCAGTTGCAGAACTGGCCAAACGCCGTGCATGCCACCAACCTGACCCTGTTCGCCACCTCGTACTTCATTCCACCCACCAAACCCACCCCGGAACCGCCACCCCCGCCCACGACCTGGAAAGTGACGCTCTCCTATCAGGGCTTCTATCGCACTGGCGACGGTCCTGAATACACGCTGTTGCGACGGGAGGGAAAACTGATGGCCGTCACCGTCGGCGGCGTGGTGGTGACCAACCTGTACGTGGCCCGGGCCGATTTGCGCACGCTGACGCTCACCAACTCCGCCATGCAGACCAACGTCCTCGGCTTGAACACCAACACCGTCGTCGAGGTGCCGCTCAAATGAGTGCCGAAACCACAGTGACCCAACGCGAGGTGGGCGAATTGCTCGTCGAACAGGGCAAGCTCACCCCCACCCAGCTCGAACAGGTGCGCCGCCGCCAGAGCCGGCTCCATCTGCCGCAACACCGGGCGATTGTGGATTTGAATTTCGCCTCCGAGGAGGATACCTGGCGGGCGCTGGCCACGGTGAGCCATCTCGAATTTGTGGACCCTTCCCAGTTGGAAGTCAGCAAGACGACTCTCGAGCTGGTGCCCATCAAGTTGATCTTTCACCACAACATGGTGCCGATCGCCGGGGACGGCGAGTCGCTCACCCTCGCCTTCAGCGAGCCGCCCCGGACCATGGAACTGGGCAACCTCCGGCTGTTGCTCCCCCAACGCCTGCATCTCGTGCTCGGCACCCCCAGCGCCATCCACGCCGTCATCAAAAAACATTTTGGCCTGGGCGCGGAAACGATCCAGAAACTGCGCGCCGAA
This sequence comes from uncultured Bifidobacterium sp., assembly GCA_964561105.1. Taxonomy (GTDB): domain Bacteria; phylum Verrucomicrobiota; class Verrucomicrobiia; order Limisphaerales; family JADLHS01; genus JADLHS01. The sequence continues at coordinate 25,600 of CAZLOH010000001.1, forward strand.
CGGGGCGGCATGGAACTGGATCGCGAAATCGTCTTCGACGTGCAGGGCAAGGAAGGCGACTCCGCCATCGAGGCCACCATCTCGGCGTTCGTGGACCAGATCCTCCACGAGGCCCTGCGCCTGCGAGCCACCGACATTCATCTTGAGCCTTACGCCAGCTCCATCCGCCTGCGCTACCGCGTGGATGGCATGTTGGAAACCGTCCCCCTGCCGACGGACATGCACAATCTCCACGCGGCCGTTGTCTCCCGCCTCAAAATCATGGCGGGCCTCAACATCGCCGAGAAACGCCTGCCCCACGATGGCCGCATCGCCATGAAAACGGGCACGGAAGATTACGACCTGCGCGTCTCCATTGTCCCCACCAAACACGGCGAGGCGGTTGCCCTGCGCATTTTGGGCCGGGAAAATCTCTTTCTCGACCTCGGTCAGCTCGGCATGGAGCCGGAACACGAGGCCGTTTTCTCCCAGCTCACGCAACTGCCGCAGGGCCTCGTGCTGCTCACCGGCCCGACCGGCAGCGGCAAGACCACCACGCTCTACGCCGCCCTGGCCCAGGCCAATGACGAGGGCCGCAAAATCATCACCTTCGAGGACCCGATTGAATATCAACTCGCCGGCACCGTGCAAATCCAAGTGCGCGAACCCATCGGGCTGACCTTCGCCAGCGGCTTGCGCTCCGTGCTGCGGCACGATCCCGATGTGGTGCTCGTCGGCGAAATCCGAGATTTCGACACGGCGGAGATTGCCATCCGCGCCGCGCAAACCGGTCACCTCGTCTTTTCCACGTTGCACACCAACGACAGCATCAGCGCCGTCACCCGCCTGCTGGAGATGAAAATCGAGCCGTACCTGGTCGCCTCCTCGCTCGTGTGCAGTGTTTCCCAGCGACTGGCGCGGCGCATTTGCCGCCATTGCGCGACCCCCGAACCCGTCATCGCCCCCGGCGTGCGAGCCGAAATGAGCGCGGCCCTGGGCCTGCCTCCCGAGGCCGTCAAGGCCTGGCGCGGCGCCGGCTGCATCGAGTGCAATCAGAAAGGCCATCGCGGCCGCGTGGCCATTTACGAATTCTTCCTGGTCGGCGAAACCATCGCCGACCTCATCCAGCCGGGCGTGAGCCTGCACCAACTGCGCGTGGCCGCCAGCAAACTCGGCTGGCGCTCGTTGCGGGAAAATGCCTGGCGCAAGGTGCAAGCCGGCTTGATCCCGATCACCGAGCAGGATCGCTGGACTCGCGGCGTGGATCCGACCGCCCTCCTCCGAGCCGTGCCTGGCAGCCCTGTCCGACCGAAGTAGCGGAGGGAGTGCGAGGGCGATGCGGCAGCGCTCGCCGATTCTGCGATTCGAGATTTTGTGTCTGCTCTCAAGCGCCGCGTGGTCAGTAGCCGACCGAAGTAGCGGAGGGGCAGCCGGGACACACGCTGCGGGAGCAAGGGGGCGCAGGGTGTGGCCCGGATGACCCGCAGCGGCAGGAGGGAGCGCGAGGGCTGTGGCACAGGCGCGGGTGGCCGACCTTCTATCGAGCCGGCCTGAGGCGAGCCAGATTCTTTCACACCGTTTGTGCGGGACAGCCGGTTATTTTTCAATAACTCCGCGTTGCACCAAAGGCTCGTTCTCAGATGCAAAATGCCGAATGGGATTGGCGGTCAAAGTGATCTTCAGTTGTCGGTCGTCCGCAAGTCTAAGGGGAGGAACATTGGTGATGTTGTTCAAATCTAGGCCAACAAGCTTCAATGACTGGATGCTCAACAATCCGGTTGGAAAACTGGTAAGCGCGTTGTTGCTGAGGTCGATAAGCTGTAATTTCTGGTTCTTAAGCCAAGCGTTCGGAATAGCGCGTAGCTGGCATCTGAGCACGCTCAAATCAACTAGGTCAGGAGGCAATCCCGGAAGCAACTTCTCAACGCCAGGGATGTTGGCAATCTCCAATCGCCGAATCGCAGATTTCGGCAGATCGGCTGGCAGGCTTCGGACCGGATTGGCGCGCCTTCCATGAATCTCAAGCCGCGCTAACTCTGGAAGCCGAGCGATGCCGTCAGGCAGGTTCACCGCCCCTACCACAAGAAATAGTTCTTTGAGACTCCTCATCTGATAGATCCCACCGTCGATGCTCGTCGCCGTAGGCGCATCAATTCCCAAATACCGCAAGTGGAGAAGATTAGTGAGAAGGTTGACATGGGATGGAATCGTGAGCGTCTGACGGCATTGGAGATGGAAGTATTCCAGCCGTGAAAAATTCGTGACGGCCGAAAAGAATGCCACTGGCAATTCAGTGGCACTTGATGTGACCCTCAAGCAGACAACATTCGTTAGCTTCAGGCCAAGGGCTGACCAATCAGTAAGTGGCGCGTTGGACACTTCCAAGCCACGAATCTCAGCTCTGTCCAATGAATCGATGTTAGTCAGATTGACGATGCGGCCCTGGTTCGTATCTACAAACTCCAGGTATAAGTTCCGAGACGCCAGCGAATCCCAGTCCGGGACGATGTCCGCAGCGAACGTCCAAGCGCGCCCCAAAAGAAGCCAAACGAGAACAGCAACCCTGACCCTCATAAACCCACTCCTGACTTGAGTTTCGATTTGCACTTGTTCCGAATGTCCGCAGGTGCTGCACCGCCTTTTCCGAGCATGGCGTTGATTTCGTCGCAGTCCTCCCAATCGTATTTCTCGATGTCATTGAGGGTGTTCTCAAGACCATCCAGTCCAATTTGATCCAGCGCTTTGGTCGCTTTGATGTAGGCGTCTTTGTAAAAGCTGATCCACTGCTCCAACGGCTTCAATGGGATAGTAGCCGCGCTTGCCGTTTCAAACAGAACCATTGCCGCGGCTACGGCATCACCATTGTAGAGCTCCTCGGCCGTGCTGACCGGTCCAGTCACCCGGCTGACGCATTTGTTGAAGCACTTCCGGGCGTCGTTCAGGGATTTGCCCTTGCCTCCGCCAGCGTTGGCCAAGGCATCCAAAGCCTTCTCAAGTTGCGCCGCGTCGAGCGGGTCTAGGCCGGTCGCATTCTTGATGCTGACTTTCCAACTGTTAACCTGGCTGAGTGCTTGCTGGACGACTTGGTCGAAGCCACTTTTGTCGAACATGCTGTTAAGTTCTCCCAGCACGCATTGCAAATAGGCGGATTCATTTGGACATTGGCAACGCATTGAGCGAGCAAGCACCTTGTGCAGCGAGTCCATTATTCGGATCAACTGCTCCAATGATGCCAAACCCAAAGCGTCAACTTGGTTTATCGGATTGTTCCCGACCATCCCATACAAGTTCATCCCGCCGGGTTCATCAATTGGGTCTCTACTGAGCCATTCTCTGACACGAACTTGGTCGCGCCTTCGGTAGGAGGGATGACGGCGTTGGGGTGTAGGCATAATCGGCCTGGCAGACCGGCGAATGTTTCCGCAGCCGGGGCTGATTTCATCGCGTCGTTGTCGTTGTAATTGCATTGCGCTCACGCCTTCCTTCCACCCAGTGAACGCTGGGACTTAATCACGCTCCAAACTTCCCGGCAACCTCAAACGAACATGAATTTCAGAAGCCGCCGGTGGGTGGGGCGAGCGTACTCGCGAGCTGAATTCGGCCGCGATTTCAACCCTCGGCGGCTCGCCAGTAGCCTCGCCCCACCTTCTGAAGCCAGTTCCCGCATGATCTGCAGAAGCCCCTGCGTCTCCGGCGATGCGGCCAGACCTCGTTGCATCCGCGATCTGCAATTGTGCATCCGCCCTCAGGCACAGTGCGGTTAGGCCAAACCGACTTCGCGCCGGCCTGCGCGCAGCGCTTCCCTTCCACCATTCCATTCCACGAACGACACCCGTCGGAATCGTCAGGCAGCCAACAAAAAAGGCCCGCTCGAGTGAGCGGGCCCGTGGAAAATTTTTCCGCGCGGCTATTTCGATTCGGACTTCTTTTCCGCCGCCTCGGGCTTGGCTTCCGGCGCGGACGTCATGGCCACCACTTCGTCCACCCATTCGAGAATCGCCTTGTTGGCGGCGTCGCCGGGACGTTGTTCCAGTTGCACGATCCGGGTGTAACCGCCGGACCGGTCCTTGAACGCGGGCGCAATATCCTCGAACAGGATGCGGAGCACGTCTTCCCGGGTCCGCCATTTCTGCTTTTGCTCCTTGTCGAGTTGCACTCCGGGGCCGCGCGTGTGCAGGCGGGCGGCCGCCAGCCGGCGCGCGTGCAGGGTGCCGCGCTTGCCGAGAGTGACGATCTTTTCGGCCACCGGTCGCGCGGCCTTGGCCTTGGCCAGCGTGGTGGTGACGCGCTTGTGCTTGATGAGACTGCAAACCAGGTTGGCCAGCATCGCGTTCCGATGCTCGAAGGTCCGGCCCAACTTGGCGGTTTTCTTCAGGTGACGCATAAATTATTGCGGTTTGTTCTCTTCCTTCGGTCCGTCCAACAGGCCCGCCTCGAACGTCATGCCCAGCGACAGACCGAGGGCGGTGAGCTTGTCCTTGATTTCGTTGAGCGATTTCTTGCCGAAATTGCGGTACTTCAACATTTCCTGTTCGCTCTTCATCGCCAACTGGCCCACGGTGGTGATGTTCGCGTTGTTCAGGCAGTTCGCCGCGCGGACGCTCAGTTCGATTTCGTTGACGCTCATGTTGAGCAGCTTCTTGAGCTTCACTTTCTCGTCGTCCTGCTTGTCCACGGTCTCCTCGAACTCAACGGCGTTCTTGTCGTAGCCGACGAACACGTCGAGATGGTGCGCGAGGATGGCGGACGCCTGCGTGAGCGCGTCGTCCGGCGTGATGCGCCCGTCGGTCCAGACCTCAAGCACCAGCCGGTCGTAATCGGTGCGCTGCCCCACGCGCGCCGCCTCCACCGCGTACCGCACCCGTGTCACCGGGGAGAAAATCGAGTCAATGGCGATGACGCCGATGGCCTGGCCGGACTTTTTGTTCTCGTCGCCGGAGAGAAAGCCGCGCCCGATCTTCACGGTCAATTCCATCTCGAACTTCTTTTTCTTGTCGAGCGTGCAGATCACCTGGTCGGGATTGACCAGTTCAATGTTCTGGTTGAGCTGGATGTCGGCGGCGGTGACCTCGCCCTCCTTGTTGGCGGAAAGCAGCAGGGTCTGCTCGTCGCGCGTGTGGGCCTTGAACTTGATTTTCTTCAGGTTCAACACCATGTCGGTGACATCCTCCACCACGCCTTCCACGGTGGCGAATTCGTGCATGGCGCCGTCCACCTTGATGGAGGTGATGGCCGCGCCTTCGAGCGAACTGAGCAGCACGCGGCGCAACGAGTTGCCGATGGTGTGTCCGTAACCGGTTTCAAACGGTTCGGCGATGAACTTGGCGTAGGTGTCCGTGGCGTTGGCCTCTTCCTTGGTCAACCGCTTGGGCATTTCGAATCTTCCGAGACGTACTGGCATAGGTTTCTTTCGGGCAATTGTAATCTGACGGCCACCCACTCATTCCCCCAGTGGGCCGCCGTCCGTGTAATTGCGTTGGTCCCGCGGGGCGGGACGGGTTGTTGACTTAACGGGAATAAAATTCGACCACGGCCTGTTCATTGGCGACGGGGTTGATCTCCTCCCGCGTCGGGACGCGCATCACCACGCCCTTGAACTCTTCCTTGTTCAACGACAGCCAGTCCGGCACCGAGCGGCTCGTGGACAACTCCAGCGCCTTGGTCGCCATCTGGCGCGACACCGTGGTGTTCTTGACCGTGATGGTGTCGTTCACGCGCAACGCGTAGGACGGGATGCCGACCTTGCGCCCGTTCACCTGCACATGACCGTGCGCCACCATCTGGCGCGCGGCGGCGCGGGTCGTGCCAAAACCGAGGTGATAAACCACGTTGTCCAGGCGCGTCTCCAAAATCTGCAGCATCTGCTCGCCGGTGACGCCGCGGCGCTGGCGCGCCTTTTCATACACACCGCGAAATTGCCGCTCCATCAACCCGTAAAAATAGCGGAGCTTTTGCTTCTCCACCAGGCCCATGCCGTAGTCGGTGAGTTTGCGACGGGATTTCGGGCCGTGAACGCCCGGCGGATAGTTGCGCCGTTCGAGATACTTGGACGGGCCGAAGATCGGAATACCGAAGCGGCGGCTGATGCGAACGCGGGGACCTTTGTAGCGAGCCATGTTTGGTTGGGAGTTGAAAGTTGCGGTTGCGGTTACACGCGGCGCTTCTTGCGCGGGCGACAGCCGTTATGCGGCACGGGCGTCACGTCCTTGATGGAGGAAATTTCCAAGCCAATCGCCTGCAAGGCGCGGATGGCAGACTCGCGCCCCGACCCGGGTCCCTTGACGCGGATTTCCACTTCCCGCATGCCGTGCGCCATGGCCTGCCGCGCGGCGTCCTGGGCGACCTGTTGCGCCGCGTAGGCGGTGCTCTTGCGGGAACCTTTGAAACCAACGCGTCCCGCCGCCGACCACCCGATGAGGTTGCCGTGCATGTCGGTGATGGTCACCTGCGTGTTGTTGAACGTGGCCAGAATGTTCGCGATGCCCACGGTGACATTTTTCGCGTGCTTGGCCTTGATGATCTTCTTGGCCTGAGCATCCTCGCCCAGCAATTCGGCGGCCGTGGGCGCGGCGGCGGCGACGGGCGCGGCCGGGGTCGCGGCTTCGGCCTTGGGGGCCTCGCCGGCGGCGGCCGTCTTTTTCGGCCGGGGTTCACCCGCCGGCTTGGCCGGTTTGCCCGCGGCCGGAGCCTTCGCTTCGGTTGCCTGGGCGTCGGTTTTCTTCGTTTCTTCAGCCATACAAATTCAGGTTAATGGATGCCGGTCTTGGCGTTCGGATTGCGCTGCACGCCGACGGTTTTGCGCGGACCTTTGCGCGTGCGCGCGTTGGTCTGGGTGCGTTGCCCGCGCACCGGCAGACTGCGCAGGTGGCGGATGCCGCGATAACACTTGATGGCCTGCAGCCGCTTGAGATTCAAACCGAGTTCCCGGCGCAGGTCGCCCTCGATGACGTACTTGCCTTCCTGGATGGCGTGAACGATCTGCGAGAGCTGCGCCTCGGTCAGGTCCTTGGCACGGATCGCCGGATCAATGTTGGCGCGCTCCAGCACCTCCTTCGCGTTGACGGGGCCGATGCCATAGATGTAGCGCAGCGCGATGTCTATGCGCTTGTTCGGCGGTATCTCCACTCCAATGATGCGGGCCATAAATCAGTTTCGATGTTGATCAGTTTTGACGTTGTTTGTGACGCTTGTTCGTGCAGATGACACGAATGACGCCGCGGCGACGCACAATCTTGCAGTGCTCGCACAGCTTTCTTACCGAGGCTCGAACTTTCATGTTAAATCGTTTCCTTCGCTGTCAGCAACCGTCCGGTTGACAAATCAAACGGCGTCAGTTGCAACTTCACTTTGTCCCCCGGCTTCAGGCCGGTAAAATTCTCCCGCGTCCGTCCGGGCGCAAAGGCCAGCAACCGGTGGCCGTTGGCCAGTTCCACCTGCCAGGTGCGGTCGGACAACGCCGCGATCACGCGACCTTCAACGCGGAAGGCTGCTTCGCCGCGCATGTCAAAATCTCCGCTTCGCCCTCGGTGATCAGCACCGTATGCTCAAAATGGGCCGAGAGTGAACCATCTTGCGTCACCACTGTCCAGCCGTCTTTTAACACTTTCACGTCGGGCCGGCCCGCGTTCACCATCGGCTCGATGGCAATGGTCATCCCGGGTCGCAACCGCTGGTTGCTCTTCGGGTCCACGAAGTTCGGCACCTGCGGCTCTTCGTGCATCGTCCGCCCCACCCCGTGCCCGACAAATTCCCGCACCACGCTGTACCCGTTGCCCTCGACGTAGCGCTGCACCGCCCGCGAAATATCCGTCACGCGGTTGCCCGCCACGGCCTGCGCGATCCCTTCGTGCAACGCCTGCTGGGTGACATCCATCAACCGCTGCGCCGCCACGCCGCAGCCCCCCACCGCAATCGTCCGCGCCGTGTCGCCAATAAAGCCCTTGAACACCACGCCGCAATCCACGCTGACGATGTCCCCGAAACGCAACTGTCGTTCATTGGCCAGTCCGTGAACCACTTCGTCGTTCACCGAGATGCAGGTCTGGCACGGAAACTTGCGGTACCCCAAAAAAGCGCTCTTGCCGCCATGCGCCTTCATCCGCTCGGCCGCGAACTCATCCACCTGCCGCGTCGTCACGCCCGGCTGAATGAAGGCCGCGACCTCGTCCAGCACCGTGGCCGCCATCACTCCCGCCGGCCGCATCAACGCCAGGTCGCGTTCGGTTTTCAGTATGATCATCGGCTTCAATGCTTCCGTCGGTGTATTCGGCCGGCCGCTCAACGCGGCGCCGCTCCGGACTGCGACGGATCGTTCCTAGAACCGGCCGCGGATCTTGCCCTTCTTCAAAAACCCGTCGTAGTGCCGCATCAACAGATGCGATTCCATCTGCCGCATGGTGTCGAGCATCACGCCCACCGTGATCAGCATGCTCGTGCCGCCAAAAAACTGCGTCACGTTCTGCGGAATCTGCATCGCTTCCGACATGATGATCGGGATCACCGCGATGATCGTCAGGAAAATCGCGCCCGCCAGCGTGATCCGGCTCATCGTGTTGTGCAAAAAGTCGCTGGTGGCCTGGCCGGGGCGCACCCCGGGCACGTAGCCGCCATTTTTCTTCAGGTCGTCGGAGATTTGCAATTCGTTAAACTGGGTGGCCACCCAGAAATAGGAGAAGAACAAAATCAACACCCCATAGGTGGCCAGGTACCAAAACGATCCCGGGGCGAGCGCCAGACCGATGGATTGGCAGGTCTCCGAGACGAATTTGGAGAAGCCACCGTTCTTGGCGTCGAACACATGGGCCAGGGTCTCGAAAATTTTCTGCGGAAACATCAGGATGGCGGCGGCAAAGATCACCGGCATCACGCCCGAATAATTCACCCGCAATGGCATGAAGGATGTGCCGCCGGAATAAACCTTTCGGCCCACGGCCCGTTGCGCGTATTGCACGGGAATTTTTCGCTCGGCCTGCGTCACGGCCACCACGCCCCCCACCACCAGGACCATCAACACCACCAGGACCGCCGCCGTGCCAATCGTGTGGGTCGGCTCGACGCCGCCGCCCGGAAAGAACATGTCCTTCAAGGCCGTCATGGCCGCCGGGAGTCGCGCCAGAATGCCAATCGTGATGATGAGCGAAACGCCGTTGCCAATGCCCCGATCCGTGATCTGTTCGCCAAACCACATGAGCAACATCGTGCCGGTGGTCAGCATGATCACCGTCTGGATGCGATACCACCACATGGACAGCGGGTCATCTCCGTAGAGGATCAGCCGCCCGACGCCCGCGCCAAAAATCTTCTCTGGGTGCTCCCAACCCACGGCCATGACTCCACCCTGGATGATGCACAACACCACCGTGAGATAACGGCCGTACTGGATGATCTTGGTGTGCCCGCCCTCTTCGCGCGCCAGCTTGCTCAACTGCGGAATCACCGCCGTCAACAACTGCAGGATGATCGTCGCGCTGATATACGGCATGATGCCCAACGAGCCGACGGCACAATGCTCCAGCGCGCCACCGGTGAACAGGCTGTACATGCCGAGCATGCCGCCATCGCCGCCCGCATGGCTCTTGAAAAACATCGCCAACGCGCTGCCGTCCAGACCGGGAATGCGCACGAACGCCACCAGCCGGCAGATGGACAGCAACAGAACGGTGAAGAAAATCCGGGACTTGAGTTCCGGAATTTTGAAACAATTCGTAAAAGTTTGGACGATGGAGCCGAACATGATTCAACGCGCCACAACTACCCCTGCGTCACCGCGGCCTTCGCCGCGCCGACGATTTCACACTTGCCGCCCTTCGCTTCAATCTTCGCCCGGGCCGACGCGCTGAACGCGTGCGCCGCCACGGTGAGTTTCTTCGTCAACTCGCCGTCGCCGAGAATTTTCACCCCGTCGCCCCGACCGTTGACCAGCCCGCGTTCCCGCAAGCCCGCCTCATCCACCTTGGCCCCGTCGGCGAAGCCATTGAGCGCCGCCAGATTGACCGGCAGATAACGGGTGCCGAAGCGAGCGTTGTTGAAGCCGCGTTTCGGGATGCGGCGGATCAGCGGCATCTGGCCGCCTTCAAAACCAATGCGGATGGAACTGCCGGAGCGCGCCGTCTGGCCCTTGCCTCCGCGTCCCGCCGTCTTGCCGCGACCGCTGGATTCACCCTGGCCGAGCCGTTTCCGCCGGTGTTTCGCGCCCGGTCGTGGTTTGAGATCGTGTAGTCGCATAAAAAATTAACTGGCCGTGGGCGCCGTCGGGGCCGCGACCTTCTTGATTTCGAGTCCGCGGCCGCCGTAAATCTGTTCCTGGAGGCGCAACCGCCGCAATCCATTCAGCGTGGCTTTCACCACGTTCGCCGCGTTCGAGGAGCCCAGCGACTTGGTCAAGGCATCCCGCACCCCAACGGACTCAAGCACGGCGCGAACGGTCTTGCCGGCAATGATTCCCGTGCCGGGCGAGGCCGGGCGCAACAGAATTCGCGCGCCGTCGTATTCGGAAAAAATTTCGTGCGGGAGGGTGGCCTCCTTGAGAGAAACCGCCAGCATCTGCCGACGCGCCAGTTCGCCGCCGCGCCGGATGGCATCGGCCACTTCCGCCGCCTTGCCGAGCGCCACGCCGACGCGCCCCTTTTTATCCCCCACCACCACCAAGGCGCTGAATTTGAACCGGCGACCGCCCTTGACGACTTTGGACGAGCGGTTGATGAACACGACCTTCTCGACCAACTCTTCGCCCTGCCCATCAAAATTGATTTCGGGCGCCTCGGAACGGCTGCGACGCCCCCGGGCACCCATACCGCCACCGCGCGGACCGCGCGGACCGCGGGGGTTCGGGGACGGTCCGCCGTCCTGATGGAGGATTTGCGTATCGGTATCGTTGACCATAGCTTCTTAGAATTTTAGACCGGCCTCACGCGCGGCGTCCGCCAGCGCCTTGACCTTGCCGTGGTAGCGCGCGCCACCGCGGTCAAACACCACTTCCTTGATCCCCTGTTCCAACGCGGCCTTGGCCGCGGTGCTGCCCACCACCTTGGCCTGGGCGACGTTGGCCGCCGATTTGTTTTTCACCGCCGCGCCTTTCGCGCGGGTGGAAGCGGACGCCAGGGTTTTGCCGGCCGCGTCGTCAATAAACTGCACGTAGATGTGCGCGTTGGTGAAGCACACACTCATGCGGGGGCGCTCCGGCGTGCCGCTGATTTTTTTCCGCACGCGCCAGTGGCGCAACTGCTCGAGCCGATGTCTTTTCTGGGTTTGCATGTTTCACCGGTCACGGTTCGGGCCGTAACCAAAATCAATTTTACTGGACGGTCTTGCCTTCCTTGCGCTGGACGTGTTCGCCCGCGTAACGCACGCCCTTGCCCTTGTAGGGTTCGGGCGGATAAAAGGCGCGAATCTCCGACGCGACCTTGCCGACCATCTGTTTGTCCGGGCCTTCGATGGTGAGTTTCGTGTTCTCCTCCACCGTCACCTTGATCTGTTCCGGGATGGCGTAATTGAGCGGGTGCGAATAACCGAGGCTCAGGTTGACGACCTTGCCCTGGACGGCGGCCTTGAAGCCGACGCCCTGGATTTCCAGCTTGCGCACAAAACCGTCGCTCACGCCCTTGACCATGTTGTTCACGAGCGCGCGGCTCAGACCGTGCAACGCCTTGGCCTGTGCGTCATCGCCGGCGCGGCTGACCACGACTTTGCCGCCCTCGACCTTGAGGCTCGTGCGCTTGGGCAGTTCCCACGCGAGTTTGCCTTTCGGTCCCTCGACGTGAACTTTCTGCCCCTTCACCTCCACCTTGACCTTGGCGGGAATGGCAATCGGTTGTTTTCCAATACGCGACATAAATCAATCCTTACCAGATGTAACACAGCAACTCGCCGCCGATGTTCTTCTGCTTGGCCTGCCGGCCGGTCATCACACCTTCCGAGGTGGACACCACCGCCACCCCCAGGCCGCCGAGCACGCGCGGAATTTCCGTCGCGCCCACGTACCGCCGCAAGCCCGGCGAGCTGATGCGCTTCAAACCCTCGATCACGTTCTTCTTGCCCGCGTACTTGAGTTTGAGCTTGATGGCTTTCTGCGCGGCCTTGCCCTCCACGGACACGTCGGCCACGTAACCTTCCTGCTTGAGAATGTGCGCGATGCTTTCCTTGATGCGCGAATGGGGCATCTCGACCGTCGGCAGCAGCGCCCGGCCCGCGTTACGGATGCGGGTCAACATGTCGGAAATCGGATCAATCATAAAATTACCAGCTCGCCTTCACCACACCCGGAATCAAACCGTTCAACGCCGCCTCGCGGAACGTCAACCGCGAGCAGCCGAACTTGCGCAAATAACCATGTCGCCGGCCGCTCATCGAGCAGCGGTTGACCAGGCGCGTGGGGCTGGCGTCACGCGGCAGAGCCGCCAGGCCGGCGTAATCGCGCTTCGCTTTCAACTCGGCGCGTTTTGCGGCGTATTTCTTGACCGTTGCTGCCTTGCGCTTGTTGCGCTCCAACCATGCTGTCTTGGCCATAAATTTCTTTTGCTTACTTTTCCGCGAACGGAAAACCCATGCCTTTCAACAAATCCAGCGCCTGCGGATCCGTCCGCGCGCTGGTCACAATCGTCACATCCATCCCCTGCTGCCGCTTGATCTTGTCCAGTTCGATCTCGGGAAAAATCGTCTGGTCCCCGATACCAAACGTGTAATTTCCCCGGCCGTCAAACTTGCGCGGCGACAACCCGCGAAAGTCGCGAATGCGCGGCAACGTCACCGACACCAGCCGGTCGAAGAACTCGTACATCTCGTCCTTGCGCAGCGTGACGCGACACCCGATGACCTGCCCCTCGCGCAACTTGAAGTTGGCGATGCTGTGCCGCGCCTTGCTTAACGCGGGCTTGCGCCCCGTGATCAAGGTCAGGTCCTTGGCCGCGTCCTCGACCGCCCCCTTTTCGAGCGACGCGCTCACCCCCATGTTCACCACAATTTTCTCCAGCCGGGGAATCTGGTGGACATTGCCGTAATTGTGCTTCGCCTTCAAGGCGGGCACCACCTCATTGACGTACTTGCTGTAAAGTCTGGCTTTCATTTTTCATTGTCACGGATTTGGCCGTGACGCAAAAGTCTTAATCTTAATCCTGATCTTGATCTGCTTCCGCCGCTCAGGCCTTGGCCTCCGGCTTGGCTCCTCCCCGCTTGGCGGCGCGGGCGTCAAAATTCGCCGCGCTCATCAGATTGGAGAGATGCACCGAGCCCTCGCGCTCCACGATCGCCCCCTGCGGGTGCTGCTGGCTCTTGCGCGTATGGCGCTTGATCATCGCCACCCCTTCCACAATCGCGCGCTCCTTCTTCGCCAGCACCGCGATAACGCGGCCGCGCTTGCCCTTGTTGGACCCGGACAGCACCACCACCTCGTCGTTTTTCTTAACGTGAAATCGTTTCATACTTCAAATCACTTCCGGGGCCAGCGAGATGATCTTCATGAACTTCTTCTCCCGCAGTTCGCGCGCGACCGGCCCGAAGATGCGGGTGCCCTTGGGATTCTGCTCCGCGTCAATGATCACACAGGCGTTGCTGTCGAAGCGCAAATACGAGCCGTCGCTGCGCCGGGTCGTCTGCCGCGTGCGGACCACGACCGCATTATGCACCTCGCCCTTCTTGACCGAACCATCCGGCGCCGCGACTTTGATGTGAACCTTGATCACGTCGCCAATGCCGGCATAACGCTGGTTGCGCCCCAGCACGCCGATGTTCCAGGCCACCTTGGCGCCGGTGTTGTCGGCCACATCGAGATGAGATCGGACTTGTAACATAAAATTTTATCAAACCGCGACGCGTTCCACGCCGCTGCCCTTTTCCACCACCGCCACCAGTTGCCAGCGTTTCAGCTTGGACAACGGACGCGTCTCGCGAATCCGGACCCGGTCGCCAATTTTGGCCTCGGCTTTTTCATCGTGCGCGTAGAATTTGGAATACGCGGTCACGACCTTCTTGTAGCGCGGATGCGGGAAGCGCCGCTCGACCTGGACGACGATGGTTTTGGCCATCTTGTTGGAGATCACGTCGCCCACGCGTTCCTTGCGCGTGCCGCGTTTCTCGACGGTTTGATTTTCAGTTTCAGCCATACCAGATCAGATTAGGATGCCTTGGCGGTTTTGCGCCGCAACTGCGAGGCGTGCGTTTCCAGCCGCGCAATGTCCCGCCGCAGGGTGCGCAGGCGTGCCGGCTTTTCCAGTTGCGCGCTCGCCTGCTGCAAGCGCAGGTTGAACATCTCCTGACGCAGATCGCGGCTCTTGGCCGCCAGCTCGATCGCCGTCATGTCTTTGATTTCCGAAATCTTCATAAACTTGCTCCGCGCGTTACGCGTGTCCGTGCCGCGAAATAAACTTGGTCTTGATGCCCAGCTTGGTCGCCGCCAGCCGCAGACTCTCCCGCGCCACCGCCTCGGTCACACCGTCCACTTCAAACAAAATGTTCGCCGGCCGCACCACGGCCACCCAACCTTCGACCGGCGCCTTGCCCTTGCCCATCCGCGTTTCGAGCGGTTTCTTCGTAAAGGATTTTTGCGGAAAGATCCGAATCCAGAGCTTTCCATGCCGCTTCATGTTGCGGGAAATGGCCACGCGCGCGGACTCGATCTGCTTGGTATCCATCCAGCAGCGCTCAAGCGCCATCAGGCCGTATTCGCCAAACGCCACCGTGCTCCCGCGATACGCCAGGCCGGCGCGGTTGCCCCGGTGCATTTTGCGGTATTTGACTCTTTCGGGAATCATCGCCATATCAAACTCACTTTCCTAACGCCGGGGCCGGGTCCGCCTCGCCGGAGGTCGCCGCGGCGGCGGCATTTTTCTGCGGCTTGTTTTCACCGGTGCAAATCCAGCACTTGATGCCAAGCTTGCCATACATCGTATTCGCCTCGGCAAAGCCATAATCAATGTTCGCGCGCAACGTGTGCAGCGGCACCCGACCCCAGTGATATTTTTCCACCCGGGCGATTTCCGAACCGCCGAGCCGGCCCGCGCACCGGATCTTGATTCCGTCCGCGCCAAAATCCCGCGCCGTCTGCAGCACTTTTTTCATGGCGCGCCGGAACGACACCCGGCGCTCCAGTTGCAACGCGACGTTCTCCGCCACCAACTGGGCGTCAATCTCCGGCGACTTCACTTCCAGGATGTCCACGTAGATTTCCTTGCCGGTAAGCTTGCTCAGGTCTTCCTTGATCTTGTCAATCTCCGACCCCTTGCGCCCGATAACCACGCCGGGACGCGCGGTGAGAATGGTGATGCGACAGCGGCTCGCGGCCCGCTCGATCAAAATTTTCGGCACGGACGCCGTCTCCAGCTTTTTCTTCAAGATCTCGCGAATCTTGCGGTCCTCGGCGAGCGTCGCCCCGAATTCCTTCTTCGGCGAATACCATTTCGAGCGCCAGTCCTTGTTGACGCCGACCCGCAAACCGATTGGATTGGTTTTTTGTCCCATACTGTTACTCGTCCGAAACCGTGATTTTGATGTGACACCGGCGCTTGATGATCGGCCCGGCCGAACCGCGCGCCTTGGGCGTGAACCGCTTGAGCGAGGTCGCCGTGCCCGCCACCGCTTCCTTCACCAGCAGCGACTCCGGCTTGAGCTTGTTGTTGTTCTCGGCGTTGGCAATCGCCGAGTCGAGCGTCTTGGCCACAAATCGCGCCGACTTGCGCGGCACCACCTTCAACACCGCCTGCGCCTGCAACGCGGGCAAGCCCTGAATCTGCCGCACCATCTCGCGCATCTTCTGCGCGGACATCGGCACGTTCTTCATGATCGCGTGGACTTGCATAATGCTATTTCGCCTCCGCCTTGGCCGTGTGCGCCCCGTGTCGTTTGAACGTGCGCGTCGGGGAAAATTCCCCCAGCCGGTGACCCACCATGTTTTCCGTCACAAAGACGGGATTGAAAATCTTGCCGTTATGCACCGTGAACGTCAGCCCGACGAACTCGGGCGTGATCATTGAACGCCGCGACCAGGTCTTGATTGGCGTCTTCTGGTTCGTGCTCTTCGCCTTCTGGATTTTCTCCAGCAGGTGACCCTCCACAAACGGACCTTTTTTAATCGAGCGACCCATAATCGTTTACTTGTGCTTCATCGGACGCCCATCGCGGCGCACCACGATGAAGCGATTGGACGTTTTCTTCTTGTCGCGGGTCCGGTAGCCCTTGGCCAACAAGCCCCACGGCGAGGTCAACTGCTGCCAGCCACCACCGCCCTTGCTCTTGCCCTGGCCACCGCCGTTGGGATGATCCACCGGGTTGCGCGCCACGCCGCGGTTGACCGGACGGATGCCGCGATGACGCGACCGGCCCGCCTTGCCGAGAATCACGTTCTCGTGCTCGGTGTTGCCGACCTGGCCGATCGTCGCGTAACAATCTTCCAAGGCCCGGCGGATTTCACCGGACGGCAGTTTGATGAGCGCGAAGCCTTCATCCCGCGACATCAACGTCGCCGCTCCGCCCGCCGAACGCACCATCTGGCCACCGCGCCCCGGTGTCAGTTCAATATTATGAATCGCCGACGCCAACGGAATGGCCTTGAGTGGCAGACAATTTCCATTCTCGGGCGGCGCGGTCGGACCGCTCATCAATTTGGCCCCCACTTTGATTCCCACCGGCGCGAGGATGTAACGCTTCTCGCCGTCCGCATATTGCAACAACGCCAGCCGCGCCGTCCGGATGGGATCATACTCGATCGCCAGCACCGAGGCTTCCACGCCATGTTTGTTGCGCTTGAAATCCACGATCCGATACTTCTGCTTGTGCCCGCCGCCGATGCCCCGTGCGGTGGCGCGACCAAAATGATTGCGCCCGCCCGTCTTCTTCCGAATCTGGACCAGGCTCTTCTCCGGCTCCGACTTCGTGATTTCGCTGAAATCAGCGAACGAGGCGTAGCGCAGCGACGGCGTTAGCGGTCTAAATGTTTTGACTGGCATAAAATCAATGCGTTCCAGATCAGCAACTCAGGGAGCTGGCGAGCCATCATTCCTGTTCCTCGGAAGAGGACGCAGTTATCGGTTCGCGAATTCTGCTGGCCCGATGCGTTTTCAGGCGCAAAGGGACGCAGAGACTAGCAAAGCGAAACTGCCGTGCAAGCGATATTTTCAAGAATTTTGGCCGCCATCCGCTGCCTCGCATTATTTAACGCGAAAGCGCCGGACTCGAGACGGGAGCGCACGCGCCCTCGCGTGCGGCGGTGGACGCCTTCGTCCGCCGCACCGAAGCGCGCCACCGCGCAAGGCTTTCCGCCCTATGATCCGGTCGTACGGCGCAACCAGATCGTCGGCGCGAGCGCTCCCCCATCCCGGACGGACGCAACAAAGGCAGCTACGCCCTTGCCCATCAGGAGCAGCGAAAGACGAGCGGAGACCGTCCGTGCCAGCCCATTATCGCCGGGCCTTGGGCAACGCGCTCGTGCCGGCATAGACGGCGTTCTTGCCCAGCAACTCTTCGATGCGCAGGAGTTGATTGTATTTGGCCAGTCGGTCGGAGCGACTGAGGGAACCAGTCTTGATCTGGCCGCAGTTCGTCGCCACCGCGATGTCGGCGATGGTGGCGTCCTCGGTTTCGCCGGAGCGGTGCGAGAGCACGGCGGTGTAGGCGTTGGACTGCGCGAGCGCGACCGCATCGAGCGTTTCCGTGAGCGAGCCAATCTGGTTGACCTTCACGAGAATTGAGTTGGCCGTGCCGGTATCAATGCCTTTCTGGAGAAACTTCACGTTGGTGACAAACAGGTCATCGCCGACCAGTTGCACCCGGTCGCCAAGTTTGTCGGTGAGTTTCTTCCAGGTTGCCCAGTCACTCTCACCGCAACCGTCTTCAATACTGACGATGGGATACTTGGCCACCAACCCGGCCCACAAACTCACCAGTTCGTCGCCGGTGAGTTTCTCGCCGGTGCTCTTCTTGAGCTTGTAGGTGCTGTTCCCGGTGTAGAATTCGGACGCCGCCGGATCGAGCGCGATGAAAATTTGTTTGCCCGCCTTGTAGCCCGCGTTTCGGATGGCGAGCATGATGCAATCGAGCGCGTCCTCGGCGCTCTTGAGTTTCGGGGCAAAACCGCCTTCGTCACCGACGGCGGTGCTCAGGCCCTTCTGCTTGAGCACGCCTTTCAGCGCGTGAAAAGTCTCCGTGATGGCGCGCAGACCTTCGCTAAAGGTGCTGAAGCCGTGCGGCTGGATCATGAATTCCTGAAAATCAATCGGCGCATCCGAATGTGCGCCGCCGTTGATGACGTTGGCCATCGGCACCGGCAGGACTTTGGCTTTGGGGCCGCCAATGTATTTGAAGAGCGGCTGGCCCAGACATTTCGCGGCCGCCTGCGCGGTGGCCAGCGAAACGGCGAGTATGGCATTGGCGCCCAGTTTGGCTTTGGTTTCCGTGCCATCGAGCTTGCGCATCGTGGCGTCCACGGTGAGTTGATCGAGCGCATCCACGCGAAACAACGCTTTGGCGATCTTCGTATTCACGTTCGCCACGGCCTTTTGCACCCCTTTGCCGAGGTAACGCTTCCGGTCGCCGTCGCGCAGTTCCACGGCTTCGTGTTCGCCGGTGCTCGCGCCCGAAGGCACAGCAGCGCGGCCGGTGGTGCCGCATTGCAAGGTGACGTCCGCCTCGACCGTGGGATTTCCGCGCGAGTCGAGAATTTCGCGCGCCTGGATGTTTTGAATCTTCGTCATAGTTCTATTTCAAGTTGGGACAAACGAAATCAGGAACGGCTTCCATGAACACCCTGATTTCCAAACTCATGGAGCGCGCATGATAAAATCGGCGCGGAACGAGTCAAGGAATGGGTTTGGCCCGGATCAACCGGCGCCACCGCCCGCACGCTCGGATGGCGGATTGCCGTAGTCGGCCGGGTGTGATTCTGTCGCGGGTGCGATTCTTGACTTGGCAAATTCACGTCGTTACCGTGCGCGCGTGAATCGTCGCATCCTGACCCTGCTACTGCTCGCCACCGGTTTGGTGCTCGTGCCGTTGCGGTCGCCCGCCCCGCTGGTGTACACGCCGGGCGAGGGTTGGTCGTACGAGTCCGTGGGCAAGGTGGGCCACTGGAAACGTCAACGAGCCAAGGACCAGCTTGACGTGGCGCGGGAGGCGTTTGACCAGAAGGATTTCAGCACCTCGCTCAAGGCCGCCAAGTATCTTGTCAAAACCTGGCCACTGTCGGATTACGCCGGTGACGCGCAGTATTTGATCGGCCGCTGCTACGAGGCCAAGAGCAGCGATGAGAAGGCGTTCAAAGCCTACCAACATCTGCTCGAAACGTATCCCACCACCCCCAAGTTGAACGAGGTGTTGCAGCGGCAATATGCGATCGCGTTGCGCTTCCTGGACGGCCAACGGTTCAAACTCTGGGGCGTAATCCCCTTCATGCCGGACATGGAGAAGACCGCCGGACTGCTGGAAACCATTGTGAAGAATGGCGCGTACAGCCCGGTCGCACCGCAGGCGCAACTCTCGATCGGCGCGGCGCAAATCAAACGCAAGGACTATCCGGAAGCCGTGACCGCCTTCGAACTGGCGGCAGACCGTTACCACGATCAACCCACGGTCGCCGCCGATGCCGTGTATCGCGCCGGGATGGCTTACGCCAAGCAGGCGGCCACGGCGGAGTACGACCAGGGCACCGCCGGGCAGGCGATCGCCACCTTCAAGGATTTCATCGAACTTTACCCCAACGACAACCGCGTACCCGAAGCCCGGAAAACCATTGACGTGCTCCGGGAGGAACAGGCCCGCGGCAACTTCGAGATCGCGCTGTTCTACGCCGATCAAAAGAAATGGAACGGGGCGCTCGTGTATTACAACGAAGTGTTGCTCCAAATGCCCGATTCCAAATATGCCTCCGCCGCCCGGCAGCAGATTGACCGAATCAAAAAACGGCTGCAGGGCGCCACGCCCTGACCCGATGCGTTTGGCGACCGGCATCACGCTTCTGGCCCTCGCCCTCGCCGGCAATGGCTGCGCCGGATACCGCTTGGGACCCACAAACGGCTTGCGCGCCGGAACCCAGACCGTCTTCGTGGTGCCATTTGTCAACCGCACGTTGGAGCCGCGCCTGGGCGATCCCGCAACCTTCGCTTTGCGAAAAGAACTTCAGCGCGACGGCACCTTCCGCGTCGTGGCCGCGCCGGATGCCGACCTGGTGGTGACCAGCGAAATCACCCAGTATAACCGCGAAGGCGTCAGCTTTTCCTCCAGCGATGTCATCACCGCCGTGGATTACCGCATCCTGCTCACCGCGCATGTGATCGCCCGCGAGCGCCTCTCGGGCAAGGTGGTGCTGGATCGCAACGTGACCGGCAGCACCCTGATGGAAGCGGGCAGCGACCTGATGAGCGCCGAGCGACAAGCGATGCCCCTGGCGGCAACGGACCTGGCCCGGCAAATCACCTCGGCCCTCGCCGACGGCGGGTGGTGAAGCGTTTTGGTGAGAGGATTGTTCGTGAGCTATGTCAAAGGTGAACTGAGCGGCGCAACACCGGGTCGCCTTGCGGATACAAGTCCACCATGACCAACCGAGGAAGGACGTTCGGCGCGATCGCACGCTCGGATGAAACCACGCCCTCTCCGTGCCTCAATCCTTTCCGATCCCTCGGTGGTTTGACTACGTCATTTCGATTCTCCCCTTTCACTCATCGCCTTCAGTTTGGCGTCATACTTCCTGAAAATGGTTTGGAAGTCCTTCCTCCACTGTCCGCCCTCAATAATCATATAGCCCAACCGACCGACCACCAACGCGTAGCCGACAAAACCAAGTGACACCTCCTCGCGAATGACGGCAGCGATGATGCAACCAACAGACGCCACCGTAATCATAACATCGTAACCCCAAACCCTCCGAGAGCCGGAAAGCTCCTGATCGCGATAATAGCTTAGAATGAACTTCTCCCGGTCTGTGAACTCATTTGGATCTTGGCCCATGTCAGACATAAAGTGCGAAGTCGGCTAGTCAATATGGCTCGCGATTGAGCCGGTAAAAATCTCTGCTCTTCGGAGCAAGCGCGTGGGGAGAACCGCCGGGCGCGAAACCGAGCCGCAGGCTGTGCGACTCACGTCGCCAGCAATCATGAATCGAAGCACCAACACCATGAAGACCTACATACTCAGCCGTCCAAATTCTGTCGAGCCGCAAAGTGGTCGCCACGCCGGATGCGGCCGGACGCGCGGGTCTTGACACTGCCCCCGGAGCAAAGGCCGCAAAGCGGTTCAACTTGAATAGCCGTGGGCGAAACCCACGGTCGGGGTGGATAAGGAATGGTGCGACCCCTGCGGGGTCGAATCTGTTTTTGGACGAATCCCGTGGGCTGCCGCCCACGGCTATTCGTGTCGCGTCCCTTCGGGACTTCGGGAGCGATGCAAGTTGCGCCCGGCCAGGCGCGTCTGCACCGTGAAGTTTTCCCGTCGTGCGATGCGCCGCGGTGGTAGCGGTTTTCGCGCTGCGAAAACCCGCACCGCGTTCAGCGGTGCGTTGATTTGCTCAATTGAGCCGCTGTCCGCCGCCCTCCGACCACAATCGGCAACTTGAAACTTCCAACTTGAATCTTGAAACACTTTTTCCGGTGGGGCGAGCGTCCTCGCGAGCCGCATCTGGATAGGGGTAGGGACAAGGGATTGACCTTGCCCCTCCCTCCGAACCGGACGGGCGGATTTCCCGCATCCGGCTCTCCAGTCAGTGGGTTCGCATTCCTGCGATTGTCCGCGTCCACTCGTGTTCTGCCGCCAGACTCAGCAGCCCACGGCGCGCAAACCATTCGTTCGGCCAGCGACGATGCGCCGCTCCCAGCCCTGGCCGGGTGTGGCCTCGCCGCTTTTCCAGCAGGCTCCGCAGCCGCCGTCGCACATAGCCGTCCACCGTCGCAAACACGTTGGCTTTGCTGTGCTGGAAATACCCATACCAGCCGCGCAGGCTCCGGTTCACGTCGGCTATGATGTGTTTCAGGCTCCGCCCGTCCATGCGCGGGGTCTTCTCGCGCACCCGGTCTTTCAACTTCTTCAGGCTCTTCGCCCGCGGCCATCTCATGCCGCGCTCGAAGTGATACCCAAGGAAGTCAAACCCTCCGGGTTGCGTCGCGTCCACCACGCGCGTCTTTTCAGGATGCAAGGTCAGCCCCGCTTCGCTCACCCACGTCCGCACTTCGGCCAGGGCTTGTTGGGCCTCGGCTTCACTGCAACACAGGATCACGAAGTCGTCCGCGTAGCGCACCATTGCCCATCCCGCTTGCGCCATCTGATGGTCGAGCGGATTGAGATACAGGTTCGCCAGCAGCGGGCTGATGACGCCGCCTTGCGGCGTGCCACATTCGGTGGGCCGCCACCCTTGGGCTTCTGCGAGCACGCCAGCGCGGAGGAAACTTTCCACCAGCGCCAGCACCCGCCCGTCGGCCACGCGCTCGCCTACGAGCGCCACTAACCGGTCGTGCGGGAGGGTGTCAAAGTAGTTTTTGAGGTCGGCGTCCACGACAAAGACATGGCCTGCCTTCAGCAGCGTGTCCACGCGCCGCAGCGCGTCCTTGGCCCCTCTCCCCGGTCGGAAGCCGTAGCTGTGCCCGGCGAAGTCCGTCTCGAAGATCGGTTCCAGAACGTGCCGCAACGCGGCTTGCACGATGCGGTCACGCACCGCCGGAATGCCCAGCGGTCGCTTCTCGTTGGAGCCGGGCTTGTCTATCCAAGCCCGCCGGACCGGTTGCGGACGATACGTCCCGCCGCGCAGTTGTTCGTGCAGCCGCTGGAGTTCTGTCTCCGCGTGCCGCTCAAAGTGCGCCACGGTTTGTCCGTCCGTTCCCGCGCTCCCGCCGTTGCGCCACACCTCGTCAAAGGCGCTTTGCAGATTGGCGGGATGATAGGTCTTGTCCACCAAAGTGAACCAGACCCGGTTTGCTGGCTCGTTGTGGCCGAGCCGCGTCAACATGGCCTTGTTCCAGACGGTGCGTTCCACCCACCACCACGGCTCACGCCGCGCGGGGGCTTCTCCGGCTTGTGTAGGCGTTGCCGCCACTGTCGCCGGTGTCGTTGTGCTGTTTTCGCTGTTCCGGTTCATGGGCCATCCACTTTCCTGCGTCCCTTTGCTCCACGGTCGTTACCCGCTTCGTCGCTACTACGGACGCTCTGACTCCCGCCGGGCGGTTCTTCGGGCCACTTCTTTCTTCGGCCATGAACGCCGTTCGGCCCCGGCGGGTCTCCCTGATTATCGCGGGCGGACTTCCGTCCATTCCGTCTCCAACCATCGGCGCGACGACCGGGGGCTGCCCGGCTGTCCGGCGATTGGGCTCGCGCCTCTCGCCCGCTTTACAGGCTTCGCCGCTCGCTCGCAGGCTCGCCCGTCCACGCCGACCGAATCGAGTTCACGTTGACCGCCCCGCTGGGCGGCCGGTGTTACGGACTGGTCGTTCTCGTTGCGTTGCTCTCCACCTCGTGTTGCCACGTCGCAGTTACGCTTCGATACCGCACGGCTCTTCACCGCACGGGAGCGGACTCTCACCGCTCTGTCCCCTCGCCTTCTCAGGCGCACGCGCGCCGGCGTCTCGCCGGCACGTTGCCTGGCCGTTTTCGCCGAGCCGACGGGACGCCGGCGCTCCCGGTGGGGCGAGCGTCCCCGCGAGCCGATCCTCTGTTAAATCCGAAATCCGAATCCCCGAAATCCAAAAGAAACCCGAATTCCGAACTCCGAAACAATTCACGCGAACGAGTGAACCAGCGGACGATGTCTCCTCACCGGTGATCATTCGGTGATCGGACTTCGGATTTCTTTCGGCCCTCGGATTTCGGGCTTCGGAATTTGCGTACCAATGGGGCGAGCGTCCTCGCGAGCCGGAACAACTCCATTATCAGAATCATGGGGTCAGAATGATGCGCTTGTCCTGGATTCCACAGTTAGAGTGAACAAACCACGGATAAACACCGATGAACACGGATGAGAATGATCCTCGATTCGTTCTCCCGTCGGGGGGAAACAGCTTCAACGCGGCTTTCTCTTTTTATCCGTGTGCATCGGTGTCCAACTATCTCTTTCGTGGCTCAATACCCGTAATCGTCAAGTCCACATAAACCATACTCTTCGGCTTGGACTTGAAACGCAACGTCCAAGGTTGCTGCGCCTTTGGCTCGGCAACGAGGAGATGAATGACGCAAACATCTCCATAGGCGATGCCGGATGAAGATGCGTCCCCTCGCCAAATCTTCAGCTCCTGACCTTTCGCGTCGCGCAAGCTGAAATCCTCAACCGAGACGTCCTGCGTGCCAATCCACTTTGCGCCTGTGTTACGAATGGTCAAAAGCAAATCAGTTCCGGGCATAGTATTCGTGCCGCTCCGTGAATCGCTGACTACACAATACAAGCCGTAGGACACCATGTTCGTCTCGCCAGACTTGAGGTGCACCAAAGTCTCCCCACCTAGCACGGGGAAACATGACAGCATCAATGCAAGGAGAGCTTTCATGGCGAATGGTCTAACGACGAAAGAACCTGAGCGACAGCCGCCCCGCCGTGATAACGCCCGTGACTGCCGACAACTAGTGCGCGTTGCCGAAGTCCGCGACTCTCCAACTGCGAAGCGGGGCGGCTGTTCGCTCCAGTGACCTTGTTGGGCGAAATTCTCACGGAGTAGCCTTGTGAGTCGCAAGCCAAGCGACGCCCCTCTGCGCCTCAATCCTTTCCAATCCTTTGGTGGTTTAGGCCAACAAAATTGAAACTCATGTCGCATTGAGTCTCCTGAAAAAGTCAGAAATCCACCGGATAACACACCACAAAATGAGCACAGCCGCTAGCAGCCACGAAAGGAAAGCCACCCAATTCCTGCGTATGTCTTTCCAATGGTCCGCCTCCATCAATATGCGTCCAGGCCTCTGATATACCACCGCGCCAGTCGAATCCTTGACCGGTCGCAAGGACGCGCCGCCATCCATTAGCATCCCACCAAGCAGGAACGCCAGCATCGCCAATGCAAGAAGAACGCTGGTTCTAATCTTAGACATGGTGTTGGTGGCCTAACAGCATTGATCAGCCGGGACTCGTGGACCAAAGGTCAACTGGAAGGCTTGGCTCATGGGAGTTAATTACGCCCGGAACAATCGGCGGACAAGTTTTTGTTTTGGAGAGGTTGGAGGGGATGGCGTTGGACGCGTGGTCGGCTGGATCGAGGCTTGTAACCCGGACGGACAAAGCCGAACCGAGTTTGTCTTTTTGACCGCTGCTCGTTAGCACCGTGACTTCAGCCCGGTGGCCGCTGCCGCAGGGAGGTTGGAGCCGCTTCAACGACTGGAGTGCGCCTCGTGAACAAATTGAACAAGACGCGCCTGAGCCTGACCGCTACCATCCTGTCGTGCAGCGCATCAACATTGTGGACTCCCACACCGGCGGCGAGCCGACCCGCATCGTCATCGCGGGTGGTCCCGATCTCGGTCGCGGGTCCCTGGCGGCGCGGCGGGAGCGGTTTCAGCGCGACTTCGATCACTATCGGTCCGCCGTGGTCAACGAGCCGCGCGGATCGGACGTTGTTGTGGGCGCGTTGCTCGTCGAACCGAAGGACAAATCCTGCGCGTGCGGGGTCATCTTCTTCAACAACGTCGGCTACCTCGGCATGTGCGGCCATGGAACGATCGGTCTGGTCGTCACCCTCGCACACCTCGGCCAAATCAAGCCCGGCGAGCACAAGATTGAAACGCCCGTCGGCATCGTCACCGCCACGTTGCATCCGGGCGGCGAGGTCTCGGTCGCCAATGTCCCCAGTTGGCGCGCAAAGCAAGCCGTGACCGTGGACGTCCCTGGTATTGGCAAAGTCACCGGCGATGTCGCGTGGGGCGGCAACTGGTTCTTCCTCGTCGCGGGTCACGGTCAGCACCTCGCGCTCGCGAACACCGATGCGCTCACCGACTATTGCTGGCGGGTGCGGCAGGCCATCAACGCCCAAGGCTTCCCGGAGATTGACCACGTTGAATTGTTCGGACCGCCGACCGTGGCCGGCGCGCACTCGCGCAACTTCGTCCAATGTCCCGGCAAAGCCTACGATCGCTCCCCCTGCGGCACCGGCACCAGCGCCAAGCTCGCCTGCCTCGCCGCCGACGGCAAACTGGCCGAAGGCGAAACGTGGATTCAGGAAAGCATCATCGGCAGCACGTTCGCTGGAGAGTATCAATGGCTCGACCGCGCCGCCGGAAAAATCTCCCCGATCATCACGGGCACCGCCTTCGTGAATGCGGAAGCGACGTTGTTGCTGGAGGAGAAAGACCCGTTCTGCTGGGGCATCGCCGCAGGCTCTGGGACTGCTGCAAAAATTGCAGCTCTGGATCGGGAGCGGAGCGGCCCACCGGAAAGCGGCAATCCTTGCCGCAGTCCAGAGCCGGAGGCCCTGGGACTGCGGCCCGCATCGCCGCTCCCCTTCCCGCCTGAAACCAAAGCTGCAATTCTTGCAGCAGTCCCAGAGCCTTCGGCGACACCGCCCTGGCCGCATGCCCCGCCCCATTGGTTGTTCCACCCCGGCACCTACTTCGTGACGGCCAGCACCTATCAACGCGCGCGTCTGCTGGATTCACCCGCAAAACTCGAAGCCGTCACCCATCGTTTGATTGATTCGGCTGGGAAATTTGGGTGGACGCTGCGCGCCTGGGCGGTGCTCGCCAATCACTATCATCTCGTGGCTGAGTCCCCGGCCGGTTCGGCCGCCTCGCTCCGCGACTGGCTGCAAAACCTCCATCGCACCTCGGCGCAACGCGTCAACGAATTGGCCGGCCAGCGTGGTCGCCGGGTCTGGATGAACTATCGCGAAACCCGGCTGACGCATCAAACTTCCTACCTGGCGCGCCTGCGCTACGTGAATGAGAACGCGGTGCATCACCAACTGGTCCGGCGGGCGCGCGACTACCGCTGGTGCAGCGCCGCCTGGTTCGAGACCAATGCGCCGAAATCCTTTGTGGCGAGCGTGGCGCGGTTCAAAACGGATCGAGTAAACGTGTGGGATGAATTTGATGACTAAAACATTCAGCTTCGCCTCCGGCTCCGGCTCTGGACTGCTGCAAAAATTGCAGCTCTGGATTGGGAGCGGAGCGACCTTCCACCCCCGAAAGCGGCGCGTTGCGCCGCAGTCCCAGAGCCTACGGCTGAATGAATAAACGTGTCGTCATCATCGGTGGCGGAGTCATCGGGCTTTGCACCGCGTATTACTGCGCCCGGCGCGGGTTTTCCGTGACCGTCGTCGAACGCAACGCGTCGAGACGCGATGGCTGTTCCTTTGGCAACGCGGGCATGATCGTGCCCAGCCATTTCATTCCGCTCGCCGCGCCCGGCATGATTGCGCTCGGCTTGAAATGGATGTGGAATCCCGCATCACCATTTTACATCAAGCCGCGGCTCGACGCAGACCTGCTGGACTGGGGCCACAAGTTTTGGCGCGCGGCCAACGCCGACCACGTTCGCCGCGCCGCGCCGCTGCTGCGCGACCTCTCACTCGCAAGCAGAAAATGCTTCGAGGAATTCGATGAGCAATGCAGCCGCCGAAGCGCGGGGGCGGAAGCGGTTGACCAGCCCAGCCCCCTTCCGCCTCCTTACGTCAGCTACGGCTTCGGCCTGGTCAAAAAGGGATTGCTCATGTTGTGCCAGTCCGAGCACGCGTTGCACGAGGAAGGCAAAACCGCGGAGCAGGCACGGGCGCTCGGCATCCCGGCGGAAGTGCTCGATGCGAAGCAGACCGCCGCGCTTGATCCCGGCGCGCGACTCGACATCGCGGGCGCGGTGTATTTCCCGCTCGATTGTCACCTGCCCACCAGCCGATTCATGGCGGCGCTGCAAGCGGAAGTCGAACGGCTGGGTGTTGACTTTAGTTGGGAGAGCGAAGTGCTCGAATGGAACACAGAGAACCTTCGCCACGTCCGGGGAATTACCACGGCGGACGGCAAGCAGATCGAAGGGGATGAATTTGTCATCTGCGGCGGTTCGTGGTCGCAGTTGCTGGTGCGCAGTCTGGTCGCCGCCGGCTCGGGGACTGTTGAACCGATTTCAGCCCTGGATCAGAGCGACGTGACTTCGCGAAGCCAAAGCGTCACGCTGCGCCGCAGTCCCAGAGCGGTGCTGAACATTCCGTTGCAAGCGGGCAAAGGCTACAGCCTCACGCTCCCCCAGCCGCGCCAGCTCCCACAGATTTGCTCCATCTGCACCGAGGCGCGCGTGGCTGTGACACCGATGGACGGCGCGCTACGCGTCGGCGGGACGATGGAGCTGGCGGGCTTGAACGAGGACATCAATCCCGTCCGCGTGCGCGGCATCATTGATTCCTTCTGCCGCTACTTCCTCGATTTCACGCCCGCCGATTTCGATGGCATCCAACCGTGGCGCGGTCTGCGGCCGTGTTCGCCGGACGGCCTGCCTTACCTCGGCCGCACGACGCAGTTTACCAACCTTTCCCTTGCCACCGGCCACGGCATGATGGGCTTGAGCCTCGGGCCAATCACCGGCAAGCTGATGGCGGAAATTCTTTCCGGCGCAAAGTTGACGACGGATCTCGCGTTGCTTTCGCCGGATCGTTACCGTTAGTTTCAGATCGAACACGCAATGACCAAACCAGCCATGCCCTGGCGCGGGGTGATCCCCGCGATGACCACCGCCTTCAAACCCGACCTCAGCGTGGACCATCCATTCGTGGCCCGGCACGCGCGCTGGCTCGTGGACAACGGCTGCACCGGCATCGTTGCCCTCGGCTCGCTCGGGGAGAGCGCGACGCTGCGCTTCGAGGAAAAAGTGGCCATCCTGAAAACCCTGGTCGCCGCCGTCAGCACCCCGCCGAAGGCCCTGGGACTGCGGAAAGGATTTCCGCTTTGGACCGGCGACCGAGTCGCTTCGCTCCCATCGAGAGCGGCGCGTTGCGCCGCAGTCCAAGAGCCTTCGGCGATCGCCCGACGCGTCCCGGTCGTGGCGGGTATCGCGTCGTTGAGCACGGCGGAAGCGGTCGAGTTGGCGCGCGCCGCCGAAGCCGTGGGTTGCGCCGGGCTGATGGTGTTGCCGCCCTACGTGTATTCGAGCGACTGGCGCGAAATGAAGGCGCATGTGGAGCCGATCCTCCAGGCGGCGAATCTTTCGTGCATGCTCTACAACAATCCGGTTTCCTACAAAACGGATTTCCTCCCGGAGCAAATCAAGGAACTGGCCGACACCCACGCCAACCTGCACGCGGTGAAGGAGTCCAGCGCGGACGTGCGCCGCGTGACCGCACTGAAGGCCATCTGCGGCGACCGATTGAAGCTGTGCGTGGGTGTGGATGATTTGATTGTCGAAGGCATCCGCGCCGGCGCGACGGGTTGGATCGCCGGGCTGGTGAACGCTTTTCCCCGCGAATCCGTCGCGCTCTACAACTACGCCCGGCGCGGCGAACACAAGAAAGCCGAGAAGCTGTACCAATGGTTTCTACCGTTGCTCCGCATGGATACCGTGCCCAAGTTCGTGCAACTCATCAAACTGGTGCAACAGGAAACCGGTCGGGGCGACGAACGAGTCCGCGCCCCGCGTTGCGTGCTCGTGGGCACGGAACGCAACCTCGCGCTCGCGACCTTGAGGCAGGCGCTCAAGACCAGGCCGCGCGTGACCGTGTAGTCCCGGCTGCGGCGCGGCGCACCGCTCTGGAGCTGAAATTCTTTCAGCAGTCCGAGAGCCTGCAGCGTGGGGCCGCCGCTTCAACAAATCCGTGTTCATCCGTGTCCATCCATGGTTAAATCTTTTTGAAACATGAAACTCGAAGGGCTTTCAATCATCGGTCAACACCGGGTCAAGCCGGCAGGCAGACCGACGCCGGCGGTCAATCCCGCCACGGGCGCGACGCTCGCCCCGGATTACTTCTGGGCCACGGCGGCGGACGTGGACGCCGCCGCGCAACTTGCCACCGAAGCTTTTGCCGATTATCGCCAGTGGCCGGGCCGGCAACGCGCGAACTTGTTGCGCCGCATCGCCGAGTTGATCGAAGCGAGCGCACCCACCATTCAAGCGCGCGCCCAGGAGGAAACCGGTCTGCCGCCGGCCCGGTTGCAAGGCGAGATCGCGCGCACCTGCGGACAGTTGCGCCTGTTCGGCTCGGTGATCGAAGCCGGCTGGTGGCAGGACGCGCGGATTGATCACGCCCAGCCGGATCGCCAACCGCTGCCCCGGCCGGACGTGCGATCCTTGCTCGCGCCGCTCGGACCGGTGGTGGTGTTCAGCTCCAGCAATTTTCCGCTCGCGTTCTCCGTGGCCGGCGGCGACACGGCGTCCGCGTTGGCGGCGGGTTGCCCCGTCATCGTCAAACCGCATCACGGTCATTTGGGCACATCCGAACTCGTCGGCCTGCTGGTGCAACAAGCCGTGAAAGATTGCGGGGCTCCTGAAGGAACTTTCTCCTTGCTCTACGGTGCGGGCCGTGAAGTCGGCATCGCACTCGTCAAACATCCGCTGGTGAAAGCCGTAGGTTTCACTGGCTCTCGCGCCGGCGGGCGCGCCTTGATGGATGCGGCGGCGGCGCGGCCCGAGCCGATTCCAGTCTATGCCGAAATGGGCAGCATCAATCCGGTGTTTCTGTTGCCCGGCGCTTTGAAACAAAACGCGGAAGCCATCGCCACCGGCCTGCATGGCTCGGTGACTTTGGGCGTCGGCCAGTTTTGCACCAACCCTGGGCTGGTCTTTGTCGAAGACGGCGAGGCCACCGAGGTTTTCCTGAAAAAACTGGCAGCGCTCATGGCCGCCACTCCGCCCGGCACGATGCTCACGGCGGGATTGTGCGCCGCGTATCGGGCGGGCGTGGAAAAGTTTTCCGCCGGGCGCGGGGTCATCCGCGTCGCCAGCGTGCCAGCCGGATCGGGCGCGGGCCACGCGCAGGCCGGCGCGGCGTTGTTCGTCACCGACATGGAAACCTTCCTGGCCAATCCCCGGTTGATGGACGAAGTGTTCGGCCCGTCCACGTTGGTGGTGCGGTCGGCCACGCGCGCGCAACTGCTGGCGGCCGCGCTCAAGCTGGAAGGTCAACTCACCGCCACCCTCCACGCAACGCCGGAAGAACTCGCCGGGAGTCGCGAGCTTCTGTCGGTGCTGGCCGCCAAAGCCGGTCGCCTCGTCTTCAATGGCTTTCCGACGGGCGTCGAGGTGTGTCACGCAATGACGCACGGCGGACCGTATCCCGCCACGTCGGACGGACGTTCGACATCGGTCGGCACGCGCGCGATTGGGCGGTTTGCGCGACCCATCTGTTATCAAAATTTACCGGAAGCCGCGTTGCCGGATGAATTGAAGGACACCAATCCACTTGGCCTCTGGCGACTGGTGGATGGCAAATGGGGTCAGCATTGAAAGCTCGGTGAGGGACACCTTCCTCAGAACCGGACTTGAAGGCCTGGCAATTAGGCGAGCCAACTGCTTACGGCGGACCGGACTTTTCAACAACTGCGGCATCGAAGCGTCCAGGAGCCCTGCGGGCAAACTCAGTGAATGACACCGGCTGGATGCTTTGTGCATTGATGTAGCTTTGTTCGCGAGGCCACGACACGCGGGGTAATGTTACCTCAAACGGTGTCCCACCAAGCTGCGCGGTGATAGTGACAACCGTAGCCAAAGCGAGTCGTGCATTCCGCTTGCAGGCCACTACCAGCGCGTGACGCGTTTTTCATCCACCCCAAAGTCAATAAACCAGACTTCCCCGGGTTGTGGAATGGCCGTCACAGAGCATCCCAAAGTTGCGCCCGGCGTTTGGCCGAGGTCAACACCTCTGCCTCGCCAGACTCAGGCACAGTGTCGGCCCGACGAATGACCAGCAGCACCTCGCCGCGCACGACGTATTGAGGCTGTTTCTTCGCGGCGTCCAAGACTTTGCCCACTGACCTTTTCAAATCGCTTGGCTTGTGAATGGTTAACATGGCCTGAATCTAGCCTTTTTTCGACCTCGAACAATGCGAAACGGGCGCTCCCAATTGTGATTTGCCTTGGAATACTGCCGCGCGAAGGAATCGTTCGCCCGAACCCGGATCACGGCGGCGGGGTCGTCGCCTGGGTCGGTGGTTGGATCGGCCACCATTTGCGCCAGCGACCGAAGGCATACAGCAGCAACAAGCCCAGCACGCCACCCATCGAGTCAATCACCACATCCCAAATCGAGGCCTGGCGGGTGGCCACGAAGTGTTGGTGCAGTTCATCGCTCATGGCGTAGGCAACGACGCAGAACCAGGCATTACGCGCGACCCGCCAGGACCAGCCGGTGTTGGGCGCGGACAGCGACCGCACGGCGCGCCAGATTAAAACCGCAAACACGGCGTATTCCGTGAGGTGAGCGCATTTGCGGGCAAACAGGATGATCTCCCAGAGCCGATGGTGTTGGATGTGGGGGAAGAGCCAACGCAGGAGCGGCTCGAGGATGCGGGAGGAATGATAGGCGGACTGGGTGTCCCCGGATGCGGAGAAGATGACGAGCATCCAGATGAGGACCGGCAGCCAGGTGCGGGTGGTGGAGCGAAAATTCGACACGGGGCATAGGAAGCCGGGGGGTTGGACGCGACGCAATCAAAAATCGGCAGACCAGTTTGGGGAAACTCCAAATACCAAACTCCAAACATCGAATCCCAGACAGCCATTGAAAACTAACCTGCATACGCTGGCGGACGGAGGATGTTGAGATGGAGTGGAGCGTGCCGGGGCCCGGTGGAACGCTGTCAAATTGGCCTTGGAAACCGAGGTGGCGCGCGGGCACGGAGGTTTGGGCGGAGTGGCCGTTGGCATGGGGTATTGGCTTGACCCCTACGGGGTATCTCTCTTTACTGGCGCGCGTCAGGTTCAATTCATGTTCGCGCAAATTAAAAGTCTGTTTTCCAACGACATTGGGATAGACCTCGGCACCGCCAATTCGCTCGTTTACGTACGAGATCGGGGCATCGTGCTGCGAGAACCCTCGGTCGTGGCAATTCAGGCCGGCACCACCAACGTGCTGGCGGTCGGTGAGGAGGCCAAACGGATGTTGGGGCGCACGCCCGGCAACATCGTGGCCATCCGCCCCATGAAGGACGGCGTGATTGCCGACTTCGAGATCACCGAAGCCATGTTGCGCCACTTCATCCAAAAGGTGCATCACCGGAAACTCATCGCCCCCCGCGTCGTGGTGGCCGTGCCGTCCGGCATCACCGAAGTGGAGAAACGGGCGGTGAAGGACTCCGCCACGCACGCGGGAGCGCGGGAAGTGTATTTGATCGAACAGCCCATGGCCTCGGCCATCGGCGTCGGTCTGCCGGTGCATGAACCGGCGGGCAATATGATCGTGGACATCGGCGGCGGGACTTGCGAAATCGCAATCATCTCGCTCGCGGGGATCGTCTTCAGCCGCAGCCTGAGGGTGGGCGGGGACGAATTCGATGACACGATCGTGGCGCACATGAAACGGGCCTACAACTTAATGATTGGTGAACGCACGGCGGAAGAGGTCAAGATCCGTATTGGCTCGGCCTTTCCGCAGGAGCAGGAATTAACCTTGGAAGTCAAGGGTCGCGATCTGAGCTCGGGTCTGCCGAAGACGCTGACCATCCGCTCGGAAGAAGTTCGTGAGGCCTTGCAGGAACCGCTCTCGAGCATATTGGAATCCATCCGGCTGACCCTGGAACGGTGCCCGCCCGAACTCGCCGCCGATCTCGTGGATCGCGGCATTGTGATGGCGGGCGGCGGCGCGTTGTTGCGCGGCATTGACCGATTGGTGGCTGAAGAAACCGGCCTGCCCGTCCACATTGCCGACGACCCGCTGACCGCGGTGGCCGAGGGGACGGGCCGGGTCTTACAGGAACTCCAATTTCTCAAACGGGTCTCGACCAACGCCAAGTAATTCCTCCTCCCGCGTTCGCCGTGCGAAGGCCGGTTACCCCGGCGCATGACGCGAACAGATGTTTAAGCGGCCGTATCACATTGCCGTCGCCCTCGTGGCGCTGCTGACTTTGCTGGTGTTGAACCTGCCAAGCCGCACTTCCACGCGCCTCAAACTCGCTCTGGGCAGCGTTTTCCTGCCGCTCTTCGGCGTGGCCAGCGGCGCGCAACAAGCCGCAGCCCGCACGGGCGATGCCCTGTTGCCCCGGAGCGAATTGATCCGTGTCAACGAAACCCTGCACCGGCAAAACCAGGAGTTGCGTCTGCAGGCCCTCCAAGCCGCGGAGATCAGCCGCGAAAACGAACGGTTGCGTCAACTCCTGGGCTGGCAGAAGCAATCGCCGTGGAAAGTCAAACTGGCCCGCGTGCTCTCGCGAGATCCGGCCAACTGGTGGCGCACCATCCAGATTGATCTCGGCTCGCGGGATGGCTTGCGGGAAAACCTGGCGGTGCTCACCACGGACGGCTTGATCGGCCGGGTGTCCGTTGTCAGCCTGACACGTTCCCAGGTGATCCTGGTTGGCGACCCGAACTGCAAAGTTCCCGCCGTCGTCAAAAATCCGGGCAACGATACCGGCATCGTCGCCGGGAGCGGTCCCTTTGATGGCTCGTTTGTGAAGTTCACCTGCTTTGTGAACAGCGCGAATTTGAAACCGGGACAACTCGTCGTCACCAGCGAACTGAGCGCGATTTATCCCCAAGGCATCCCCATCGGCACCGTGGCCGATGCGCATCCGGCCGAGTCGGGACTCTACACCGTGGCCGATGTGAAACTTGCCGCCCGGCTCAATTCCCTTGAGGAAGTGTGGGTGATGTTGCCATGAAACGAAACACCCACCGCTCCGCGTCCACCGCCTTGAGCCGCCTCCGGCGATTGCGTCCGCCCGACATTGAACCGTGGGCGCAACTCAGTTGGTGGCCACCGGCAGGAAACGGAGATGCGCCCGTCAACGGTGGACACCGGACTCCGAACTTGTAACTTGAGAAAATAACGAATGACCTGGTTGCCCAACATTCTGATTTTGATCGCGGCGCTGCTGGCCGTGTTCGGTCAAAGCACGTTCAACGGCCTGCGTCACCTGCTCGGCGCGCAAATAGACCTGCTGCCCGCCCTGATGGTTTACACCGCCCTGACCGCAGGCCCGGCGATGATGCTCCTGCTGGCGGTGACCGGCGGGATGCTCTTCGACTCGCTCTCGGCCAATCCCCTCGGCGTGAGCGTGCTGCCGCTGCTGACGGTGGGCTTTCTGATTCAATGGCGGCGCGATCTGCTGCTGCACGAACATGGTTCAGCCCGGTTCGCGCTCGGCCTGGTGGCCAGCGCGGTGGCGCCGGTGCTGTCGGTCTTGATTCTGTTGACGCTGGGCAAATCGCCGTTGCTGGGCTGGGGCTCACTCTGGCAATGGGTGGTGCTGAGTGTGGGTGGCGGGGTGGCTACTCCGATCCTGTTTTTTCTGTTCGACTGGCTCAACAACGCCCTCGGTTACCAGCGCGTGGTGGAAACCAGCTTCCGGCCCGACCGCGAAATCCGCCGGGGGAGAAATTGATGAGGAACAATCTCGCAATCAAATTCCGCCATCCTGCGTCGCGCCCGGGCCGGACGACGCCGGCTGGGCTCGCGCCCTGGATCATGGACGCCCGACTTGAAACGGAAAGCCGATGATAGTTTTCGACCAGCTTAGAAAGAACGACGCGCATCTCCAGTTGCTGGCGCTGACGTTCTGCCTGGGCTTTGCCGTCTTGCTGGCCGGGTTGTGGTGGACGCAGATTGTCAACGTCAGCCGATACCAGGAAAGTTTTGAGGCCCAGTCGTTCCGTTCCGTGCGCATCCCCGCCGTGCGCGGAAAGATCCTGGATCGCCACAGCGCCGTCCTGGCTGAGAACCGCCCGGATTACAGCATCAGTCTCTACCTCGAGGAACTCAGCCCGAACTACAAACGGGAATACCAGCGCGTCCGCCCGCGCCGCGTCGTCACCAACGATCTGCCGTTCTGGAAGGACTGGCTCGGCTTTGAAACGGTCAAAACCCAGTACGTCCGGCTCACGGGCGACCGGTTGGTGAACATCCGACGCGAGGCCCGGTATCTCGCGGCCCAAAAAGTGGTCCAGCAAGTGGCCACCGTGATCCAGACGCCGCTGGCGCTGGACTACACGAATTTTTCCCGGCACTACGAACAGCAGCGCGCCCTGCCCTACACCGTTCTCGATCACCTCTCCCCCAAACTCATCGCGCACTTTCAGGAACGCGCCATCAATTCCCTGGGGGTGGACCTGGACGTGCAGTCCGAGCGCTTTTATCCCCACGGCAGCACCGCGTGTCATGTGCTTGGCTACGTGCGGCGTGATGACAGTTCGGCCGAGGGCGAGGATGCTTACTTTTCCTACCGGCTGCCTGACTACAAGGGCCTGGTTGGCATTGAAGGCGGCTTCGATTCGGAATTGCGCGGACGCGCCGGGGCGAAATCCGT
Organism: uncultured Bifidobacterium sp.; assembly: GCA_964561105.1. Taxonomy (GTDB): domain Bacteria; phylum Verrucomicrobiota; class Verrucomicrobiia; order Limisphaerales; family JADLHS01; genus JADLHS01. Next base: position 61,888 of record CAZLOH010000001.1, read on the forward strand.
TCAGGTCAACAACCTTGGCTATCGTCAGACCGAAACCATCTGGAGTCCCGCTGAACCAGGAGAAAACGTGGTGCTCACGCTGGACCTGGACATTCAGCAGGCCGCCGAAAATTCGCTCCGCAAATACCTCGGCCCGGATGGCAAGGGCGCCGTCGTCGTGATGCAGGTGGACTCGGGCGACGTGCTCGCGCTGGCCTCCGCGCCGGTCTCGGACCCCAATAATTTCATCAATGGTTTTTCGCCGGGCGAACTCGCGCGCTGGAAGGATGAAGACCTGGGCGTGCAAAAGAACCGCGCCACCCGCGAGCAATATCAGGCGGGCTCCATCTTCAAAACTGTCGTGGCCCTCGCCGCGCTCGAAAACGGACTCGACCCCAACCGTCTCTTCCGGGTCGAACCCAACCCGCGCAATGCCAACAAGGGCGGCATTTATGTGGCCGGCAAATTCTTCCGGGACACCGCCCCGCCCGGAGACTACGATTTGAAACGCGCCATCACCCGCTCGAGCAATTCCTATTTCATCCAGGTGGGGGCGTTGCCGCACGTGTTCGAGTCCGTGGTGGAACTGGGCCGGCGCTTGCATCTCGGCGAACGGGTCGGGGTGCCGTTGTTGCAGGAAACCGCCGGCCATTTTCCCAAGTTCGGCGAGGAGCAAAACTGGAACTCGCGTTACAAGGCCAATATCAGCATCGGGCAGGGAGCGATGGATGTCACGCCCTTGCAGATGGCCGTGATGACCTGCGCACTGGCCAACGGCGGAAAGGTGTTGCACCCGCGACTGGTGGACCGGCTGGAAGCGCAAGACCCGACCGCATTCGAACCGCCCGCGGTTTTTCCCAAGGGCCAGGTGCGCGACCAACTGGGCGTCAGCCGCCGCAGCCTCGACATCGTGCGTGACGCGATGCTGGCTGAAACCGAGGACATCGAGGAACACGCCACCGGACAACACGCCCGCGTCGCCGGCCTGCGCATCTGCGGCAAGACCGGCACCGCGGAGCGCGAAGTCAACGGCCAGATTGAGAACACCGTCTGGTTCATTTCCTTCGCCCCGTACGAACATCCCCAATTCGCCGTCGTCGTCATGGCGGAAAATGGTGCGTCGGGCGGCGCGACCTGCGCGCCGATTGGCCACGATGTTTATGTGGCCCTGCAACAGCTGGGGAAAGCCGAGCCGACCACGGTCCTGACCACCACCCACCGATGAATTCCCTCGGCCTCAACGAAAGCAGTCCGCGCGTGGATCGGTTGCAACTGGCGGCCATCTTTTGCCTCATGCTCGTGGGCGTGGCCTTCGTCTTCAGTGCCACCACGGCGGGGGATGCAAACGAGCAGCTCTCCCTCATCCGGCAAAGCTGGTTTCGCCAGGTCATCTGGTACTGCGCCGGCCTCGGCGCGGCCGCCGCCCTGTGTTGCGTGGATTATCACACGCTCAGCCGCTGGTCGTTTCCCGCCTACTGGGCGCTGGTGGCGTTGCTCGGCGCGGTGCTCGTGCTGGGCGCGACGCGTTACGGCGCGCGCCGCTGGTTCGACTTGAGTTTCTTCAGTCTGCAACCCTCCGAATTCGCGAAACTCGCCTACATTCTCGCGCTGGCGAATTTCCTCAGCCGGCCACCCGATGAACTGCGCCTGCCCCGCAACTTCTGGAAAGCCATGGGGATGATGGCCCTGCCGTTTGTGTTGATTCTGAAGGAACCGGATCTCGGCTCGGCGCTGGTTTTCATTCCGACCGGCTTCGCCATGATGCTCGTGGCCGGGGTGCCGCACCGGTATCTGCTGCGGCTGGTGGCCCTCGCCGGAGTGGCCGGGACGTTGTTCCTCGTGGACGTGCTGTTTGCGCCGCCGGGCTGGTGGACGGTGAAGCTCGAAGAATATCAACGCCAGCGGTTGCTGGTTTATTTCGGACGCGACTTCGCGCCCGCCAACGCCACCCCCGCCGAGCGGGCGCGGGCGCAACAGTTGCAAAAGGAAAAATCCTACCAGTCGCACCAGGCCATGATCTCGGTCGGGTCCGGCGGCTTCTGGGGCAAGGGCTGGCGCGAAGGCAACCAGACCGCGCTGGGTTTCCTGCCGCCCGCGGCGGCGCACAATGATTTTATCTTCTCCGTCATCGCGGAGGAGAAGGGATTTGTCGGCAGCGTGACGGTGCTCGCGCTGTACGCGGTGGTCCTCTTCACCGGATTGAGGATTGCCGGCCAGGCGCGCGATCGCCTGGGCAAAGTGTTGGCGGTGGGGGTGGTGACGCTCCTGTTCAGCCACGTATTCATCAACATCGGAATGAACATCCGATTAATGCCTGTGACGGGGATTCCACTGCCGCTGTTATCGTACGGCGGGTCTTCAGTGATTGGCTCGTTGATCGCCATGGGCCTGCTTCAAAATGTTCACATCTATCGCAAAGGGTACTAACATGAGTGACCGAAATTTTGGCCGACGCCGACGCGGAATGCGTTTTCGCCCGAGTGGCGGGCTGGGTCAAAACCAGCAAAAAAACAACAAGGAGGCGTCGCAAGCGCGCGCCGAGGCCGTGGGCGAAGTCGTCGGCGGCGTCGAGCACGTTTACGAGAAACGCCATCAACATGAGATCGAGCGCGCCGAGAACGTCGCCGCCGGCCTGCCACCGGAAGGCGCGCCCGGGTCGGCGGCGCCCGCGCCCGAACCAGGCAAGAAGGAGTTCCGCGCACCGCACCTCGACACTCCCGCCCAGGTGGAGGAGGAGAAGCCGTTTGCCCCCGTCAAGGTGGCTAACCACTCGCGCAACCTGGTGGACAAAATCACCGACGTCGCCACCACGCTCGTCAAAAAAGTCCAGCGCTTGATCCGCCCGGAGAAGAGGATCCACAAGGAAGTGCTCATCAACGCCGAGACGCTGGAGACCCGGGTGGCGGTGACCGAGGACGGCAAGCTCGAAGAGTTCAACATCGAACGCACCACCGAGGAGCGGCTGGTCGGCAGCATCTTCAAAGGCAAGGTCCGCAACCTGGAGGACGGCCTCAAGGCCGCCTTCGTGGACATCGGGTTCGAGAAGAATGCCTTCCTGCATTACTGGGATATTGTGCCCAACCAATTCGACAGCGGCGTGGAAATCGTGGATCGCCCCAATAAAAAGCGGGACAAACCCAAGATCACCCAGAAGGACATCCCGCGTCTCTATCCGCCCGGTTCGGAGATCATCGTGCAAGTCACCAAGGGCCCCATCGGCACCAAAGGGCCGCGCATCACCACCAACCTCGTCCTGCCCGGTCGTTACCTCGTGCTCCTGCCCAACTCCGATCAATCCGGCATCTCGCGCAAGATCGAACAGCAGCCGGAGCGGCAGCGTTTGAAGAAAATTCTCCGCGAACTCGCCATCCCCGACGGCATGGGCGTGATCATGCGCACCGCCGGCGAAGGCCAGCAGAAGCGTTATTTTGTGCGCGACCTCGCCTTGCTGCTGGAGGAGTGGCGCGGCGTCCAGGAAAACATCAAGCACAAGGGTCCCGCCACCTGCGTGTTCCAGGAGCCGGACTTGATCGAACGCACCGTGCGCGACTTCCTGACCGAGGACGTCGAACGCATCGTGGTGGACAGCCCCAAGGCGTGCGACGCCATGCAGGCGATGATTTCCAAAATCTCCCGCCGTTCCGCCCGCAAGGTGAAGCTCTACAACGAAGCCCAGCCCATCTTCGATCGGTTCAACATTTCCAAGCAATTGGAGAACGCCTTCTCGCGCCAGGTGCATCTCAAGAGCGGCGGCTACATCGTCATTGATGAAACCGAGGCGCTGGTGGCCATTGACGTAAACACCGGCCGGCACAAGGGCGGCAAGGATCAGGAGGCGGCAATCTTGAAAGTGAATCAGGAGGCCGCGGACGAAATCTGCCGGCAGTTGCGCCTGCGGAATATGGGCGGCTTGATCGTGCTCGACTTCATTGACATGAAGGGACGACGCGATCAGCAGAACATTTATTCCCGGATGAAGGACGGCTTGCGCCGCGACAAGGCCAAGACCCACATCCTGCCCATCTCCCAGCTTGGCCTGATGGAAATGACCCGCCAACGCCACAGCGAAAGCGTGCGCTCGGCGGTGTACGACGACTGCCCGTATTGCAAAGGCCGCGCCAAGGTCAAGAGCACCGAGACGATGAGCGTGGAGATTCAGCGCAAGCTCCAGGAAATCCTCAAGAAACGCACGCGCGACGAATCGGACTTCCAGCTTCGCATCGTCGTGCATCCGACCGTGCTCGAACGGCTGCGCACCGAGGACGAGAAACACCTCATCGAGATGGAGAAGCGTTACTTCGGCAAACTCTCGTTCCGGGCCGACCCTGGGATGCACGCCGAACAGTTCAAGATCCAAAACGTGACGACCAACGAAGAACTCGCCAGCGTCGGCTCGTAAGCCAGGTTGCCCGCTCTCAAAGCAAAACACCTCGCGTCCTGGCGCGGGGTGTTTTCGTTTGTTCACGCGGGATCTGCACTCTGGTTATTGACCCTCTCCCCCTTCACCCAGAACTCAGAACTCAGAACTTTGGGTGAGAGGATGACTCTGGCCCGTCCGTCGCCGGCCAGCAAAACTGCGGCGTTACGACCTTACCGGGTCGCCCTGCCCTTTGCTCCGGCCAACGTCTCGCGCACTAGGCGCTGCACTTCGTAGGGTGTCCAAACGTTGCTCTTCCACAGATGGACCAGCTTGCCGTCCGGCCCGATGAGCGCGGTGCGTAAATCATGCGAGATCAGCCCGCTTTCCCAGGTGTAATACAGCCCCATCAGACCCGCGATGTATTGAATCTGCTCCTCGCTCCCCGTGGCAAACGTCCAATCCTGCGGGTTGGCATCGTCGTTGGCCCTCTCCCCCTTCACCCCCTCACCCGAAGTGCTGAGTTCTGAGTTCTGAATTCTGAGTTCGGTGTGGAGGGGGAGAGGCTGATTCTGGTAACGCGCGGCGTAGTCGGTCAGCACTTGCGGGGTGTCGTATTTCGGATCCATGGTCACGCTCACCAGGTGGAACCGGTTGGTAAACTCGCGGCTCAGACGGTGTTCCAGCTCGGAGAAATTCTTCGACATCAAGGGGCAAAAATTCGGCAGCGGACAGCGGGTGTAAATGAACGTCAGCAACACAGCCTTGCCCCGAAAGTCGCGCAGGTGAATCACGCGCCCCGCCTGGTTCGTCAGGGTGAAATCGGGCACCAGTTCCCCCACCTGGACACGTTCGGCCTCCACCGTGGCCGCGACGCCCCCGTCGCCCCCGGTGGCAGCCGGCCCAACGGACGCACCGTCGCGAATTTTTTCGATCCGGGCGATCCACGAATCGTCTTCGGTCACGACCAGTTCGAACTGCACGCGGTCACCCGCTGAAAGCCCTCGCAAGAGCGCGCGGTCTTTCACCGGAAACGGCATGGTCATGGCCGGCATGTAATCGGGGATTTCCTCGTGGGTGATGCGGATGGTCTGGTCGTTGGTGTCAACGCTCCGGATTTGTCCCATGACCTCGAACGTCTTCGCGTCCGTCGGCGGCGGATGGTGCCGACTGAACACCACAACCGCCAGCACAGTCGCCAGCGTCAGCACGCAAAGACCGGAGATGATTACTTTCGGCTTCATGCGCCCTGGTCAAAGGTCGGTGCGGCGCAATCGCCAACGGCTTGCGCCCAGCGTGAGCGTCAGCCAACCCGTCACGGCCAACAACAGCGTGAGCGCGGGCACTTGAATCCCCGTCTGCCGGGGCAGGTTCAGCGCCCGGAACAAATCCACCGGATTGACTGCCAGCCAGCCGAGAGACGGCGCGGAACTGGTCGTGACCGTTCGCGCCGGCCGATCCGCCACGTTGTCGTACGCCGAATGCAAGTCCGCCGCGGCATTGACATGGGTGGCGTCGCAGATGAATTCGATGTCCTGGGCGGCGGCGATGGAGTTGGTGGACAACAACACGCCCAGCGCGACCAGGTCGAACACAAATACCGCCCCGCACCAGGTCAGTAAGGCGAGGACCAGCGCCTGCACGCGGGTCCGACTGAAGGCGGAAAGCGTGAGCCCGATGCCCAGAAACAAAATGCCCAGCACCAGTCCCGACAGCGCGAGTTTGAAGAACGACCCCAAACCATCTCCTCTGGCCATCAACCCGATGACCGTGCCGGCAATGGTGAAGCCGAGCGTGAGCGGCAACGCGAGGGTGAGGCAGCCGCCGAGGAATTTCCCCAGCAGGAGCCGCGTCCGGCTCACCCCACCGGCCACGATCAACCGGAGGGTTTGTTCCTCCTTTTCGCTGACGATGAGATCATAGCCCAGCAACAAACCGAGCAGCGGGACGAGATATTGCACGAGGTTGAGCAAACTGATCACCGTGCGTTCGTAGCCCAACATCCCGATCCGGCCGACCTGCAACAATCCGAAGAAACTGGTCAAACCAATCGCGCCCAGCCAGACGAGCACACAGGCAATCACCCAGCCGCTGCGAAAACGGTCGCCAAATTCTTTGGCCACCAGAATTGCGACCTGGCGGAACGCCGGGACGGAGCGGGTGATTGATGGAGCGGCGGGAAGCGGTTCTGCCGCCGCTTTCCCGCCATTCCAACCCTCCAGTGCCCCGCTTTTGATTACGCTCTTCACGCGAAAACCTCCTCGGCCCGGGGCTGTTGCCGCGCAATGCGATGATAAATCGCCTCCAGCGAATCGCTCGGCTCGTGTTCGGCGCGGAGCGCGGCCAGCGGCCCGGCGACAGCCAATTGGCCCTGAAGCAAGATGGCGACGTGCGTGGCCAGCGGTTCAACGGCGGACATCGTGTGCGTGGAAATCAGCAAGGTCGCCCCACGCTGGTTTTCTTCGCGCAAAATTTCCTGAAAGGTGTCGAGCAGCACGGGGTCCAGGCCGTTGAACGGTTCATCCAGGACGAGCAATTCCGGACGCCCACAAAGCGCGATGGCCAGTCCGAGCCGTTGCAACATGCCCTTGGACAACTGCCGCACCTTGCGATCGCGCGCACGCCGCAGCCCGACGCGTTCAAGTTGCTGCTCCACGTCAGCCCGCGTCTGTCCTTTGAGCCGGACGAAGAACTCGGCATTCTCCCCAACGGTTCGTTGCGGATACAGCGAGACGCGTTCCGCCACATAACCAAAGCCCGCTCGATCTGCGTCGGTCATCGGCCGGCCTTGAAACAAAATGCTTCCGCTGGTGGGTTGGGTCAGCCCCAACAGGCAGCCGAACAGCGTGGACTTGCCCGCTCCGTTCGGGCCGAGCAACGCCAACACGTTGCCGGCCTCGACGCTGAGGTTCACGTTCTCCACGGCTACGGTCGCGCCGTAGCGCTTCGTGAGGCCGGAGATTTGGAGATACGAGTTCATCGCGCATTGGCCGCCACCGGCTGGAGGCGGCTGGAACTGTTTCTGCCGGCCAATTTTTGTCCGGGTTTGATTGCCCCACCGGCCCCGGGTCGCATCAACGGCGCGAGGTCCGTCACTCCGGTCGTATCCAGGAGCGGCATGAGTTCTTCCCCCTTCCGAAGCACGGCGAGGGCGGGACTGAGCGCAAGCACGCGCGCCGTCGGGTGCCGATCCACGATGTAACCGAACACGTCCGTCTCATGATACGGCGTATCACCAATGCCATCGTGATTGCGGTCGCCGCCGGTGTAATCGCTCCAATAGTTGCCCTGACCCTTTTCGGAGAATGTGTTGGGCCCTTGGCGACCTTGTTCCGTCTCAAAGGGCGGTTGCCAGACTTGATCCGTGTTCCGAATGAATGCGTTGCCGACAAACGCGTTTTGTTCCGAAGCATTGCTGAGATAGAGGCCGATGTCGTTCGTCGCGATTACATTTCCCTCAAACCGGTTTTGATTCGCCTGCTGCACGAAGCATCCGCGGTTCTGGCCCGCGACGAGATTGCCCAGGAAGCGCGAGTTGTCCACTTGCTTGAGGACCAGGCCGTGACGCCGATTCGCGATCATGCGGTTGCCCGCCACGCGTAATTGGCGGCCGAACATCAGCGTCGCGCCGACCACATTTCGCGTCAGCGAATTCGTCAGCAATTGGTTCTGATGCGAATACATGTAGTGAATGCCAAAGCGGGAGTCGGTCACTTCGTTGTTCGCCACCAACGTGTCGTCGGCATAGGACAAGTAAATGCCGTCGCGCTTGTCGTGAATGTGGTTGCCGACGATCCGATTGCCTCGGGTCTTCCAAAGCTGGATCCCATTGCCGCGCTGCGCCGCCGGGCGCTGCTTGCCGCCGGAAATCTCATTTCGTTCCAAGACACCACCGCCGACTCCATGGAGGTAAATGCCAAAGGCGTCGCTCTCGATCCGGCAGTCGTGGATGCCGGTGTGGGGCGCATTGATCAGGATGGCGCAGTCGAACGCCGCCAGATCGCGACCGGAGTTGCGGATCACAAACCCGCTGACGGTGACGTTGGATTGCGCGATGATGAGCGGCGTGCCCGAACCGCCACCGTCCAGCACCGGCGCATTTGTCCCGAGCAACTGAATGGATTTGTTGACGACCAGATGCTCCCGAAAAGTGGCCGGCCCTGACACCAGCACCGTGTCGCCGTCCCGGGCTTGGGCAATGGCGCGGGCGATTGAATCGGTGACCGTCACGGTGGCCGCCAAAGCTGCGAAACCCGAGCAGAAGAAGATTGCCAGCGCCAGTTTCACAACTGGGCCACGGTCGGTCCGGGATTGCCGCCCAACGCGGAGAGCACCGTGAACACGACCGAGTTGATGACGCGGGTGTGATCGAAGGCAATCAGCACGGCGACGGTGATCATCACGGTGGCGCTGGTCCATTGCAGTCCGCGGGTCAGCCAGGGACGATGCACGAACTGCCAGCTCCAGTTGCCCACGGCAACCGCGATGATTGCCATCGGAATCGCCAACGCCAGCGAGTACGTGCCGAGGATCAGCGCGCCCCAATACCAGGTGGAAGTGCCGACGAAGATGAGTAGCGGATAAAGAATCGCGCCACCCATGCAGGTCAGACAACTGACCGACAGTCCCAAGCCGGCGCAAAACGAATTGGCGGCGGTGATGTTGCCCGGCTCACGCAGGCTGGCGGATGGCGCGCGGATGACGGCCGCGCGTTTGGGCGAAACCAGCCCGACCACCGCGGCGATGCCCGTCCGGAACTTGCGTCCCCAGCGGCCCAGCCAGACGAAGCATTGCCCGCCGCGCTTCAACACGCCGACCGATTTGAGCGCGAAATAAATCAGGAACGAAGCGCCCAGCCAGTTGGCGTAGCGCGTCCAGGGGCCGAATCGCCCGCCGTGATTCAGGTGGCCGCCGGCTTCGGTCGGCGCGGCGGAAATGGCGGCGTTCAATTCGTTGGGCGGAGTTCCACAGAACAGTTCCGTGAGCGTGGCACCCGCTTGCAGCCTGGCCTGCATGCCCAGTAATTGCTGGCCCATGAAGGCCACCGTCGCGCCGCTGGCCATGTAAAGAATCGTGAAACCGGCGACGAACGCGGCGAGGTTACGCAGGATGCGTCCGCGCACGGCCTGCGGCATTCGCGCGCCGCGTTCGGCGATGGCCGCGGAACTGACCACCCCCGCAATGATGCCGGTGTAATAGCTCGTCAGTTCGATCGCACACGGGCTGAGAATCACCATCAATGCGCCGATCACGCCGAGCGCCAGCATCAAGGTGCTCGCGACGGTGCGGGCGGGCGCGGGTTCAACCACCGGCAATTTCCACTCAAACACGCGCTCGGGAGTCTTGCCGACGTCCTCGACGAGGAGGCGAAAATGGCCGCGCTTGGCCGCGAAGATCGGTTTACCGTGATTGTCCAGCAGCGGAAAGACCACCAGATACATGTTGTGATGTTCGCTCAACACGACGGGAGTTCCGAGTGACGGATAGCGGTCGCCGTTGCTGTCTTCGATGAGCACTTTGTTGCGCAGATCGAGATCGGCGATGGTGCCGACGTGGGTGTTGATCCCGATGAGAAACGGCTGGGCCCGGCCTTCCCATTGCTGGAGATACGGCTCCAGCTTGACGCGCTTCACGAACTCCGGCGTGGCGTAGGTCGCATCCACAAACACATCCGCCAGCGACACGCGCGACGCATCGCTCTGGCGTGCCGTGGCCGGGCTGCCGGACTGGAGCTTCGGCACGATGTAAATGCCGACAACAAAGACGGCCGCCAGCAAAGCGATACCGGAAAAAAACAGAATGCGCGTGGCTTTCATTTCAGTGCGTGGCCGCCGAGCTGAGCCGGCTCACGGTTTCGCGTGGCGGGTCTTTGGGCTGACGCTCATCGGCGACGACGGCGACGGTTTGTTTCCGGCTCCACCCGGCCGCGCCCAGTTGCAACGCCATCGCCACGCCAATCAACCACGCGCCCAGTCCGAACCGCGAACTGACTTCAAACTGCGCGATCTTGGTCGTGCCCAGAAACGGCGGGGTGAAGTCTTTGACGCCGACCAAAGGCGTATGCTGGTCGCGGTTGTGGCCGATGTCGTGCATCTGGTTCACCGCTTGAACCGACGCTCCGGTGAAGGCAGCCGCCAGGGCGACCACCACGATTACCAGCGCCCAGCGACGAACCGTCAGCGGCAAGAGCGCGGCGAAGATTCCCAGAATTGCGCCGGCGATGATGGTGCCGGGCAACCATTTGAATTGCGGCAGGGTCGGTGGAATGTGGACGCCAATATACCGATCCAGCACCGACAGTTCCCGGATGTCGCCCTGAAGCGCATTGGGATGGACCGCGATACGGAGGGCTTCCTCGTCGCGGTATTGCGGAGCTTCCATCCGCATTTGCCAGAGCGGCAGCTTGAGGCTGGTGAGGAACAAACCAGCGGCCACAACAACCAGAGTGAGACTGATGATTCGGCCGCTGCGGGGCGTGGGAGATGGATTATTCAAAGGACGCCTCCTTCCCACCCGCGCTGCCGGCTTTCTCCGCCTTGGTGATTGGCCCGAGAGTTTCATTCAACGGCGTGCCGGGAGGTTTGACCAGCAACCGTCCCCGCATTTCCATGTGCAACGCCGAGCAAAACCACGTGCAGTAATACCAGTACGTGCCCAGCTTATCCGCGACGAACGTCGTCTCGACGGTCTGCCCGGGGTCAACGGCGACGTTGATGCCGTACTTGGAAAGGGCCAGGCCGTGCGTCATGTCGCGGACGGTTTCGACGTTGGTCAGGTGCAATTTTACTTCATCGCCTTGATGCACCTCGAACTGCTCCGGCATGAACTTGGACCGGATGCAGGTCATGTACACCTCCACCTTGTTGCCGTTGCGGACGACTTTTTCCTCGCCGAGCTTCACCGCGGTGGGCGGCGGGGTGTAGGTTTGCACCACGTAATCTTCCAGCACCTTGCGCGGGAGGAAGACCGCATCGTGCGGTTCCGGCAGCGACGGGAACGCCGCGACGACGCGCATTTTTTCACCGGAGATGTCAATGAGTTCCTGCGACTCGGGCATCGCCGGGCCGACCGGCAGGAACATGCCCTTGCTGAGTTTGTTCAAGGAGAGCAACCAGTCGCCGCTGGGATGGCTCGTATCCCCGCCGGCGGCCTTGGTGTGGCCGACGTTGTAGTGAACGTCCACGCGGTCCACGATGTAATCGGGCGCGCCCTTGATGGCTTTTTCGATGTTCCACTTCACGATCTGCGAATCAATGAACAGGGAGGTGTAGGCGTTGCCGCGATCGTCAAAGGTGGAGTGCAGCGGGCCGAGGCCGACTTCCGGCTCGGCCACAACCTTGAGCGTGTGCGCGTCAATGATCGAGACCGTGGGCGAGAGTTTGCCGCAGGCCAGCACGTATTTGCCGTCCGGCGTGACATTGCAGCCATGGGGATTCTTGGGCACGGGAATGAGTGTCAGCACGCCGGGCACTTTTTCCGATTCGATGACCGGCACGCCGTGGATCATCGTGGCTTTGCCTTCGGCGACGGCTTTCTCGGCCAGCGGCACGTCAATCGCGCCCACCGCATCGCGGTCGCGCTCGATCATGCCTTCGGACGAAACGGCATTCTCCGTGTTGTACATCGTGGAGAAAACATAGCGACCATCCTTGCCAGAACTGGCGATGTCCGCGTTGCCGGCAAAGCTGACCTCAAACTTGGCTTCCAGGGTTTGCGCATCGAGAAAGACAATCGCCGACCGGTAGGTGGCCGGGTCGGTTGAATTATTCACCGCGTCCTGCTCCAGCTCGCCATTCACATAAACGTATTTGCCCGACGGCAAAAACGTGGAAAGGCCGTGCGCGCCCTGAATGTTGGGCACGGTCGTGATGACGGCGACTTCAAACGTGCGCAGGTCCACTTTCGCGACCCGGCCGTTGGCCTTGTCGTTGATCCAGAGCCAGTGACCATCGTAGCGACCGTCCGTCTGGCTTAACACTGGATGATGCGTGTCGCCCCAGAGCGGGCCGGTGGCGGCCAGTCGTTTGTAGGTTTCGGAATCGTGATTGTTCGCATAGCCCAGCGCCGCCCGTGGCTCGAAGATGGGAATCTCCTTGATGAACCGGCACGACGGGATGCCAAAGACGAATGCGCTGCCGCTCTGGCCACCGCTCAGGAAGGCGTAGTATTCGTCGAGCTTGCCCGGCGGCACATAAACCTGTTCGGCGGCGGACTTGTTCTGCGCGGCTTCCTTCTCTTTCTTCGCGGTTGAATCGGAATTGCAGCCGGCGGCCAGGAGGGCGGCGCTGGTGGCCAGGATGAGGCAATGGATGGTCTTCATGGTGTTCAAAGCAAAAATTTTATTGGGCGGACGCCGATTGTTGTTTGGCGGACTCATCCTCGACGATGAAAGTGCCCGTCATCTCCGGGTGCAGCCGGCCGAGCGAACACTGCGTCGCGCAGTAAAAGGTGAATTTGCCGGCACGATGGGCGCGGAACTTCACCTTCTTGGGCGCGCCCGCCATCGCCCCGTTCAGAAAGACTTCCTCGTCATAGCTGCTGATGGCAAACCCGTGCCCCGCGCCCAGTCCGTTTTCCGTCGGCTCGAAAGTGACTTCGACGATCTGCCCTTTCTTCACACGGATGAGGTCCGGGTGATATTTCCAGGCGCGTTCAACCAGGTTGATGCGCACGTCGGGTTCGCCCAATTTTTCCTGTTCGGCGAGACCGCGCGACGCGACGCTGAGGGGCGCAGCCGAGGCGGGCTTCGCGAAGGTTTCGACGTAATAGGCCAGCTTCCAGGCGTCCTCCGGCGGAATCGCGCCGTTGAAACCGACCATCGGCGTGCCGTTAAAGCCGGTCAGAATGGTGCGCACAACGTCCTTGGTGTCGTGCCCGGACTTGAAGGCGCCCGGCTTGGTGAAGTCGCGCGGCGCAATGTGCGTGTTGCTGTCATCCACCAACGCCGCGGCCGAAGTGCCGTCGCCCCGACCCGATTCGCCGTGGCAGGTGATGCAGGCCAATTTGGTGAAAAGCACTTTTCCGTCGGCCAAGGCGGCATCGTTGCGCGGGGGCGGAGTGCCCAGGTCCACGACAGCCGGATGATTGTCGTTGGTGTTCGCGAAGCGCGGCGAAAACGTCTTGATGTATTCGACCACCGCCCAACGATCCGTGTCGCTGAGATGAAACCGCCAGGGTGGCATCGGCGTGCCCACCATGCCCAGGGAGACGGCACGGAACAAATCCGCATCCGTAGGCAACTGACCGGTGGGCGTGGTGCGCATGCGATAATTGGCCTGGACAAAATTGCGCGGCTTCGGCAGCAGGAATGCCGCGGCTTCCCCCTTGCCATCGCCCTTGTCCCCGTGGCAGGGGAGGCAGTTTTGTTCATAAACGGTCTTGCCCTGGGCAACCATCTGCGCCGTCACTTGCGGCTCAGGCGGCACGGTCAGATCGGAGAAGGAAATCTGGGCGGGTGCGGCGGCGGGATTCGATGCTTGAGTTTGCCTCGTCGGCGCCGGCTCTTCCGTTGAAGGTTTGCAGCCGGCGACCAGCAAACCCAACCCGATGATGAATGAAGCGGACCCGATTTGTTTTGTCGTCACAGCAATAAGATTAAGGAGCTTGGAACCGGATGGCCTTGAGGCAAGTCAAGGATTTGCGCTTTTGGGTTCTCCGCCGATTTCGGGAGTAACGTCCACAAAACGGTTTCGCCAATGGAGGATTTTGCTCCTGGAACTCTCGCATCATCACCGCAGCAAGAACGGATCGTATTGCCATTCACCTGCATCCACCTCGCTTCTTTCACGGCTGCCAGCAGCAAGCACAGGAGGGACGCGTGGGCCACCAGCTCAAGAGAATTGCCCGGGCCGCTCACTTCTCGCCGGAATCCTCAGCACAGCGAAACGAAAGCCCCTCCGCAAACCGTTCCCACCGCGCGACGGTCGCCGCGCCCAGAGCACGGTCCAAATCGGCAAACTGCTTTTTTAATGCTTGATCGTCGTCGGCGGTGACGAGCTTTTCCGCCATCGGAAAAACCATCGCATCTTCCATCCAGAGATGTTTTTGGTAAAGCGTCACGAGGTCTTGCAGCGTTTGCCGCAAAACAGCATCAGCTCCCGCGCAGCGCTGTTCGTAGCCAGTGATCGCCTCGGCCAGGGTGGAAACCAGGGCGCGGCCTTTGGCGTGTTCGTTGTTCAGTCCGCCAATCGGGCAGCCTTCCGCCGGCACCCCGCGTTGAATGAGCAGTGGAAAGAAAATGCCCTCTTCCCGGCGATGATGCCGCCGGTCGGCATACTCCTGCAGGAACTCCACCAGACCGCGAAGTTTTTGAACGTCGAGTCGCCGTCCTTGCGCCAGGGACGCCACGGCCTCCGGCAAAGAATTGATGACGCGCGCAATGATCTGATGTTCGGCGGACATATCCGCAATGGCATTCATGTGCTTACCTTTATTGACCCTCTCCCCCTTCACCCCCTCAGCCAAAGTTCTGAGTTCTGAGTTCTGAATTCTGAGTTCTGGGTGGAGGGGGAGCGGGTGACTTTGGATTTCGTCTCAGCCAAATCCAAGTTGGCGTTGCCCCTCCGCGCTTAACTTTTCCGGCGTCCACGGCGGATCGAAGACCATGGCCACTTCGACTTTTTTCGCGCCAGCCAGTCCGTTCAATGCCGTCTTGACGCCCTCGTAAATCCACTCACCGGACGGACAGTTCGGTGTGGTGAGCGTCATGGTCACGGCAACGTTGCCGTCCTGGCACTCAACCGCGTAGATCAATCCCATGTCCACGATATTGAGGCCGTATTCGGGATCGGGAATGGTGCGGAGCGTTTCCCAGACGAGGGCGTTGTCCGGCGCAGCGGGCGCGCTGTCAGTGGTGGGTGGCTGCGGCGCCCCCGTCGCCCCGGTGGCCGCGACGCCCCCGTCGCCCCGGTGGCCGGCTTGCTCGGGCGCAGCGGGCGCACTGTCAGCGGTGGGATCAGGTGTCGGATTCATGAGATGGGCTTTGGATTTAGCACCGGCGCCGGCGCGGACGACGGCTGAACCCAAAGATGTTTCAGCACGCCAACCATGTCCGCGACGAACAGAGCCACGCCGACCGCCAGCAACCACGCACCCAGACGCAGCCAGAGACCATTGAGCGTCCAAGCGCCAATGAGCAGCGGCACCACGGCCAACTGTTGCAACGCCAGCGCCCAGCGTTCAAGGCGCGGGTGCGTCAAAGCATGGGCCGGCGGCGTGGGCCCGCGGCCGACACGCGGACCGTACGCCCGCATCCAAGTCAAAAACGGCACGACCTTGCACATCATTCCAACCACACACGGCAACAATCCGCCAAAAACGCCGAGCAGCGCGTAGGTCATCGCATTGAATCCCCCCAACGCCATGCCCCGCGTCGAGCCGGGGAGCGCCAGCGCCGTTCCGGCCAGGGCGGCGACACAGAGGCCGATGCCACCACGCAGGAACGCAACCAAGCCCGGGTCCAGACGCCGTTTCTTGCGCGTGGCGAGCGCGTATTTCAAACCGACCCCGGAAAAAATCAAACCCGCGGTGATGGCTACTGCCCCCGCCAGCGCCAGCAGACTGAGTTGCCAGACCAGCGCGGGCAATAGGACCAGCAACCCCAATTGCGAACACCAAAGCCCCGTCTTCGCCAGCCACCAGCGCCGCACCTCGCCGAGCGTGAACATGGGGACCAGTTGAAATCCGACCCCTTGCAACAGCGTGACGAAGAATCCGACCAACCCCAGATGCGCATGAGCGCGCAGCAGCGCCACCTGATTGAAGGGAAGAAAACCCCATTCCTGATCGGCGGCCAGCAGCAACCCGGCGAGCAACAGCCCAACCAGCACCGTGGACAACAGCCAACCGGTGGCCAGAATGATGGACCACGCGGTGACATCGCGCCGGGCGGAGCTTTTTACGGTGAGCCACGTATTCAACGCAAAGCACACCACGCCGAGCGCGACCGCCCCGCCAAATCCGCCTAGCGCTTTCAAATTCCAATGCCAGAAAGACCACACCATCCCAGGCACGCCGACGGTGTGCAGGCCGAAATGCACCCACCCAAGACGCTCACTCCACAACGTGGTGCCCAGCGCGACCGGCACGAGTTGATACACCGCCCCGCACGCCACCGTGACGAAGAAACCCAGCACCCAGGCATGCGTCAATGTGACCACGGACGGCAGCGCAAAGAACTGTCCTGGCAGTTCCGGCTGGAGTACGAGCAAGCCGGTCGCGACCACGATCCAGACCAGCGCCAGCCCCATGAACGCCAACGGCAACCGACCCTGCGCCGCCAGCCAACTGGGACGATTGAGCGCAGAGGGAGCGGTTGCCGCCGGACGTTGAGGTGATGATTCAGGCACGCGCAAGTACGGTGAGCCAACTGCCGTCCGGCTGCTGCTGGCAGTCGGTGCTGAACCCACGCTGCTTCGCCTCGCCAAATAGATGGCACGGCTCGCGATCCGTCTGGGCGCGCAACTTCGCTCCGGCCGGCAACGATTCGAGGGCATCAAGAATCCGCACGAGCGGCTCCGGGGGTTCAAAACCGCGCACATCAATTTGCTGTACTCCCGCTGATACCGTCGTCACCGTGCCTGAGCCGCAACTGCTCGCCGTCGTACCCGAGCCACAACCGGTGTGGGTGTGAGCTGGCGCGGCGGCCCCGTCCACAGCGCGCAGTTTGGAAATTTTCACGCGGAATTCCTCCGGTCCGCGTTGCAGATGTTCCCAGGAAAATGCATCTTTGAATTCAGCCTCAAACTGCCGGCGTAGCGGCACCGGATCGTGGTCGTTAAGCAAAACAAAATACCCACCCACGGGCAAATCCCGCCAGCGTTGCAAGATCTGGGCGTGCTTCACCCGCCCGGGAATCTCTCGCACGTCGAAAACCACCTTGGGATCACGATGCGGATCGTTGGCGGAAGTCGAACCGGAGCCGCAACTGGTCGGGACCGGAGCAGGTGCGGCCGGATGATCCAGAGCATGTAGTTTGGTAATCTTCACACGAAACTCTTCCGGCCCTTTCTCGAGAT
>CAZLOH010000001.1:79339-209415 GCA_964561105.1 uncultured Bifidobacterium sp.
ACTCCCAGGCGAAAGCCCCTTTGAACTCCGCATCGAACTGATACCGCAGCGGCACCGGATCGTGGTCGTTAAGCAGGACAAAAAACTGGCCCACTGGCAGGTCCGTCCAACGTTGGAATATCTGGGCGTGCTTGACACGACCGGGAATGGGTCGCACATCGAAGACGACCTTGGGATCGCGCAACGGATCAGTGGTAGTAGCCGGGCGGTTCAAATCCCGCAGTTTAGTAATCTTCACGCGGAATTCTTCCGGCCCGGTTTCCAAATACTCCCAGGCGAAAGCCCCTTTGAACTCCGCATCGAACTGATACCGCAGCGGCACGGGATCATGGTCATTGAGCAGAACGAAAAACTGGCCGACCGGCAATTCCGTCCAGCGCTGGAAAATCTGGGCGTGCTTCACTCGGCCAGGGATGAGCCGAACATCAAAAACAACCTTGGGATCGCGCAGCGGGTCGGTGACCGTGGAGGAGGTGGAGGTATTCATAGTTTATTTTTCGTAATGTAAGTCGCTTTGCCTGGGCGCTGTCTGCCATTCTCGACCGACACAGCCGGGACGCCAGGCAGCTCATGGATTCAGGTTATGTCGGTTTAATCGGATGTCAATGTCCGATTATAGATCCGCCGACGACTTTTGTTCACCGGCCAACCCGCCAGGCACACGCGCGGCGGCATTGTCGGCACGGATCGGCGACGGTGCAAAACGCGACGACACCTCGCGCCGAAACTTCGCCAGCCCGGCAAATTGACTTCGTTTCGCGAGGCGCGCTTCCACCCGGCAGCGGTGCCGCCATTGCTCTTCACCGGTATCGTTCAAAATCGTTGAGCCGTTTTTTTGACGCGATCAATTCTCAATGTGGCAGCCCAATGCCCTGCGCGTGCGCCAGATATTGGCCAATCTCGTGCGCCCCTTCCACGAACGCATGTCCGTTGGCGTATTGCACCGGGACCGAGGCGGGCAGGTTCGCGGGCTTGGCGTGCAGCACCAGCACCGGACAACTCTGGTGGTCTTCACCGAGCAGCGCCACCAGCTCCGGACGTGGGCGGGCAAAATCCACCCAGTGAATCTCGCTGCTGGCTTTCAGCGCAGGATAAAACTCCCGGAGACCAAGCACCTCGGCGCAATAGGGACAGTAATAGGTTTTTCCCTGGTCGGAAAAATTGGGTTTCAGTAGAAATAATTGATCCTGATTCATGGCGCGTTTCCTGTGTTTGCGACCTTGGCGGTCGGCGAAACTTCAACTCGCTCGAGGCCAAAGCCACCTCAAATTCGTCGAAATCCAAAACCAGTCAAGGAAAAGATGTATTTGCGATACAGCTTTAACGTAGGTATTCTGTGCCGCGTGCTGGCGAACCGAAATGAACTTGAATCTGTCAGGTCGTTATGAACCTGGCGCCGACCCGCCCGGCTGCAATTCGATTGCGGCCGCGGGAACACGCATCGCTCGGATTAAATTCCCGACGTTGGGACGCTGGGCTGGGCTTGTGGACGATTCGCGGCCAGTGTTATCTTACGGCGTCCGAAGCCCGGGAAACATCTGAAGCTGGCGCAGTTGGTTGGGCGGGGACGAACCATCGGTGCCGGGGCCAGACAAACGACGGCCGACCGGCTGCGGTCAGTCCCGGAGTTTTGCGCCGCCCAGACTGATTTGACTTAACATGGAAACACTTGTTGCTGCCACTGCGTTCGCCGAAGCCGACATCAACCGTCGGCTGACCCGCGAAGAAAAAATTCACCTGCTGGATCAGATGCTGCGCATCCGGCGGTTTGAATTGACAGCGCTCAAACAATACCAGACCAGCGGTCAAATGGGCGGCTTCCTGCACCTTTACTCCGGGCAGGAATCCGTCGCAGTGGGCGCGCTCTCGTTGTGCGGCGAGAACGATCATGTCATTGCCGGATATCGCAGCCACGGCAACGCGCTGGCGATGGGCATGTCCATGAACGAGTGCATGGCGGAATTATTCGGCCGGGCGACCGGTTGTTCCAAAGGCAAGGGCGGCTCGATGCACTTCTTCGCGCCGGATAAAAATTATTGGGGCGGCCACGGCATTGTTGCCGGCCAGACGCCGCTGGGACTCGGGCTGGCGTTCGCGTTGAAGTATAAAGGGGTGAAAGGTTGCTGCCTGTGTTTCCTCGGCGACGGCGCGGCGAATCAGGGAGTCTATCGCGAGTCGCTCAACCTCGCGTCGCTGTGGGATCTGCCGGTGGTTTACATCATCGAAAATAATCAGTACTCGATGGGCACCAGCTTGGAGCGGTCCTCGGCGTTTCAGACCTGCCTCGCCGCCCGGGCCGCCGGCTACAACATCGCCTGGGATCGGATGAACGGCGCGGACATCTACGAAGTGCGCGCCAAGACCTGGCCGGCCCTGCAGCGCGCGCACGACGAATCGCGGCCCACGGTGCTGGAGATTGACACCTACCGCTACTACGGCCACTCCGTGTCGGATGCGAACACGAAGAAATACCGGGACGCCGCGGAGATCGAACGGTATCGCAAGTTCCATGACCCGTTGCAGCTCTGGCAAACGCGCCTGATCGAGGAAGGGATGCTCACGGAGGCGGAGGTCGCCGAACTGGACGCCGCCGCGCAAAAAGAGGTGGAAGCGGCGGTGACGTTCGCGGCGGCAAGCCCGTTGCCGGAACCGGCGGACATCTGCTCCGATGTGTATTACGAGGTGGACCAGCGCACCGAAGCGGCGGCCACGGGAAAATATTTCTTCAACACCTAGCACCGGACCGCCATTTGATTTATGCCCCGAATCACTTATCGCAAAGCCCTGAATGACGCGCTGGCCGAGGAGCTGGCCCGGGATGAAAACGTGTTCATCCTCGGCGAAGAAGTCGCGCAATATAACGGCGCCTACAAGGTGACCGAAGGGTTGCTGGCGCGGTTCGGGGACAAACGCGTGCTCGACACCCCCATCACGGAAGCCGCCTTCGTGGGGCTTGGCGTCGGAGCTTCGATGTTGGGCTTGCGCCCCGTGATCGAGTTGATGTTCTGGAGTTTTGCGTTTGTCGCCTACGACCAGATCGTCAACAACGCCGGTTGCATCCGTTACATGTCCGGCGGACTCATCCATCTGCCCCTGGTCATTCGCGGGCCGGCCAATGGCGGCACGAATGTCGGGGCGACCCATTCGCACACGCCGGAAAGCATCTTGGCGAACAACCCCGGCGTGAAGGTGGTTTGCCCCGCAACGGCCTATGATGCCAAGGGCCTGATGAAAACCGCGATTCGCGACAACGATCCGGTCTTCGTCATGGAGAACACGCTGCTCTACGGCGAAACCTGGGAAGTGCCCGAAGCGGAATACTTAATTCCGCTCGGCGTCGCCGACGTGAAACGCGAAGGGACGGACCTCTCGCTGATCGCCCATGGCCGCGCGGTCATCACCAGCCTGCACGCCGCCGAGGTGCTCGCCGCCGAGCACGGCATCCAAGCCGAGGTGCTGGACTTGCGCTCGATCCGGCCACTCGACGAGGAAGCCATTCTGCGGTCCGTGCGCAAGACGCATCGCGCGGTGTTGGTGGACGAAAACAAACCGTTTTGCGCCGTGAGCGCGCAGATCGCCGCCACCATCCAGGAGCAGGCGTTCGACGATCTCGATGCGCCGGTGCTGCGGGTTTGCTCGCTGGACGCGCCCGCCATTTACAGTCCGCCGCTCGAAAAATTGCAGTTGCCCACGATGGAACGCATTGTGGAAAAGGCGCGGAGCATCTGCTAAAACGAAACTGTCATTATGGCCTACAACCAGAATCACCCTCTCCCCCTCCACACCTCCCCCTCACCATTGGCTTTGGGTGAGGGGGTGAAGGGGGAGAGGGTCTATATTGAAATGCCAAGATTGAGCGACACGATGACCGAAGGCACCGTGGTCAAGTGGCACAAGGCGGTGGGCGACGCCGTCAGCGCGGGCGACATCCTCGCCGACATTGAAACCGACAAAGCGGTCATGGAGTTGGAGGCGTTTGACGGCGGGACACTGAAAGAAATCTACGTCCAGGACGGAGGCAAAGCGCGCTTGGGCGAAAGGCTTGCGCTGATCCTGGGCGCAAGCGAAGCGGCGCCGAAGGATTCCGCCGCAGCCGCCGGCCCGGGGCAAGCCGCACCCGAAGCTTCCGCCAAGCCGGGGGCAAAATCGCAACCCGCCGTTATTGACCCTCTCCCCCTCCACACCTCCCCCTCACCATTGGCTTTGGGTGAGGGGGTGAAGGGGGAAAGGGTGACTCTGGTTTCGAGCGTTTCGGCAGCTTCCGGCGGTCGCATCAAAGCCTCGCCACTCGCAAAGAAGATCGCCGCCGCCAAGGGTATTTCCCTGGCGACGGTTCAAGGCACCGGCCCCGGCGGCCGCGTGGTGGCAAAGGATTTGGAATCGGTCCCGGTGCAATCTTCGCGCCCGGTCGCGCCCGCATCCACGCTGATTATGCCGGGTCCGCTGCCGGACGGGGCCAAACGCATTCCGCTTTCCGGGATGCGCAAGGTTATCGCCGAACGGTTACTCGCCAGCAAGACGCAGATTCCACACTTCTATCTCAACATCGAAGTGGACGCCGGCGAACTGGTCCAGTTGCGCGCGCAGTTGAACAAGGACTTGGAAGCCAGCGGTGCCGCCAAACTGACGTTCAACGATTTCATTCTCCACGCCGTGGTGGCCGCCGCCGTGGAAGTTCCCCGCGTCAACGCCTCCTTCGCGGGCGACGCCATCATCGAATACCCCGACGTCCATCTGGCCGTGGCCGTCGCCATTGAGGATGGTTTGGTGACGCCAGTGATCCGCCAGGCGCAGAAGAAATCGCTGCGCGAAATCAGCGAGGCCGTGAAAGACCTCGCAACGCGCGCCCGCACCAAGAAGCTCAAGCCCGAGGAATACCAGGGCGGCACGCTCACCGTGTCCAATCTCGGCAGCTATGGCATCGAAAGTTTCTCGGCCGTCATCAATCCGCCGCAGGCGATCATCCTGGCCATCGGCGCCATCGTGAAGAAACCGGTCGTCAATGCGCAGGATCAAATCGTGCCTGGCCATCGGCTGGCCATCGGCCTGAGCGCGGACCATCGCGTGGTGGATGGCGCGATCGGTGCGCAGTATCTGGCCGCCTTGCGCCGGCTGATTGAAAACCCCGTGCGCATGTTGCTGTGATTTTATGAAATGTCATTTGCCATGAACCTCTCTGGCGAGATGGAGGATTTTAGGGAGCGAATCTTGGATTATCTCAGTGACGTTCAGAATCAGCGCGATTTGGCTGCGCCAGCATTGTTGTCGCTCAAGATTCAGGAGTTCCTAAGTTCCATCCCCGGCATGCCAGGAGGCTTGATTAGCACTACCACTCCCATCTTCGACCCATGCCCACTTGGATTCTACGAAGGCGGAAGCGGCGGATGGCAAGATTGCCTATGGCCGTATTGAATAGCGTTCCCCTATAGCAGTAGTCGGATATGCCCCAAAAACCACAAGGTCGAATCAAGCTCTTGACCATACGGGTCTTGATCAACTCACTCTGGCTGCTTCCCTTCAGTTACGGAATTAAATGCTTGGTCACGTTGAATGGGCGTTGCATGGGGCCAGGGCTGATCGGGTATAAAACCCGGTTGGGCAAGTTGTATCCCGTAGAAGGGGAAGCAGCCGTGTGGGGTGGCTTCGGCTATATTGCCATTGCTGTATTCGTGTACTTGTACATTTACAAGAAGCCCGGTCCTGACGATGGAGATGGCTGGCAGTTGATTCGCATTCCAGGCTGTTGCGCCAGTCTATTGGCATTTGCATGGTTCTGGTATATGGCTTTGCATGTGTGACTATGGACTGGCGTGATCGAACTAAAATCATGCACTCCTCCCCAGTTTTAATGCGAATCGCCCGCCACCGCCGGCCTGACAAAAGAGTGTGCCTGCGGGCCGCAAACGACCCATCGCTGCCAAGAATGGCGTTCACCATGATCGAACTGCTTGTCGTCATCGCAGTGATTGGGATACTGGCATCATTGCTTTTGCCCGCGCTCAACGGCGCCAAGGAAAGAGGAAAACGCGCCGTTTGCCAAAGCAATCTCCGTCAGTGCGGAATGGCCGTGAACCTTTATGCCGACGAGCACAACCGATATCCCACCTCTTTTCGCTGGATTCGTGCGGGACGAGGCGACCCTAATCCAAAAGGGTCGGCGCTGAGTATCTGGAACGCGCTTATTCTACCGTATCTCAACAACAATCTGGAGGTGTTCAATTGCCCTTCATTCCCGGCCTTTTTCCGCTGGACGACGAATTCTTCAGCGATGGGTTACATGTATCCCACAAACATTGAGGGCAACCGGCCCTTTTGCTACGCAATGAACGCGAACGGTGTTTCTGTGGCGAACTGGGGGCTTGTCAAAGCAACACCGTTAGATTCGGATACCATCAGTCGGACGCCAAGCGAAATTCGAGCACCCGCAGACATGATCGCCATCGGCGACGACACCAGCGGCACGACCAATCACGCTGTTTTTGATTGGGTGAAATTGGCGGCTTGGGGGATATTTGTTAATCCATACATCCCGCATGAAGATAGTTCGCGTCGGCCCGCTCGAATAGGAACGGTGCATAGTCAAGGAGGAAACATGTTGTTTCTCGATGGCCACGTTGAATGGGCGCACTGGCTCAAGTGGGTAGAATTCACTGACGCTGCCGCACGGCGGTGGAACTATGACAACCAGCCGCATCGCGAGAGATGGGGGCAATGAGCGAAAGCCTGAAACCGTATCTGATGATTACAGCTACGCTGGGAATTTTTGGTCTTCTTTGGTTCTTGGGGGCAATGTTCCATCGGAAAGCGGTGAAACAAGACTTGCGCGAACGCTGCTGTGAGCCGATCCGCGTTGGTTGGCGACCGCTTGCGCTTTGGGCGACGGGCTGGCGGAGAACTCCGTTTCGAGTCATCAATCGCGATGCGGAAAGCCGCCGTCACAAGGCATATTGCTGCGTTTACCAGGACCTCATGGGTTCGCCCCTGGGTCCGCGCCGGGTGGAATGGATTCGCGACGAATTGAAAGATTCCATTGAGGTTTGAAACGAGCGAGCTGTGGTTGGACCTCACCGGGCACCGGCAGTTGTTGGAAAATCCGGTAATGTTGCTACTTTGAGTTCATGAACTACGACCTGATTGTCATTGGCGGCGGCCCCGCCGGCTACGTCGGCGCGATTCGTGCCGCGCAACTCGGGAAAAAGGTGGCGTGCGTGGAAAGGGATCGCGCGGGCGGCACGTGCCTCAACTGGGGCTGCATCCCCACCAAATCGCTGTTGCGCAACGCCGAGTTGTTTCACCTGATGAAACATCGCGCCGGCGAATTCGGTTTCCGCTTCGACAACCTGAGCTTTGATTGGAGCCAGGTGATCAAACGCTCGCGCGCCGTGGCCGACAAAAACGCCGGCGGCATCGAATATCTGTTCAAGAAAAACAAGGTGGATTACCTGCTCGGCGAGGGATCGCTCGAACGCGCCGGGGTCGTGACTGTAAAAACCCGGGACGGCAAGACGCAACGGTTGGAAGCCGCGAAGGTGTTGCTGGCCACGGGCGTCGTCTCGCGCCCGCTGCCCGGTTTGCCGTTCAACGGCAGCACCGTCATCGGCAGCCGCGAGGCGATGATCCTGGAAAAACAGCCGAAGAGCATTGTCATCATTGGCGCGGGCGCAATCGGCGTCGAGTTCGCCTATTTCTTCAACGCGTTTGGCACCCAGGTCACGTTGATCGAGATGCTGCCAAACATTCTGCCGCTCGAAGACACGGAAGCGTCGCAGACGTTGGAAAAAGCCTTCGCGAAGCTCGGCATCCGGGTTCTGGCCGGAACGAAAGTTGTGAAGGCGGAGGCTGGCCCGGACACCGTGCGGATTGCAGTGGAAGGCAAGACCAGGGAAACGCTTGAAGCCGAGGTCGGCCTCGTCGCCATTGGCGTGCAACCGCTCTTGCCCGGCGGCGCGGCGGTCAAGCTCACCGACCGCGGCTACCTCGCCACCGATGCGCGCTATCAGACGAGCCTGCCCGGCGTGTTTGCCGCCGGCGACATCATCGGCGCGCCGCTGCTCGCGCACGTCGCCAGCTACGAGGCGATTCAAGCCGTGGAAGGCATGTTCACTGATCACACGCCGAAAAAAGTGACCACTTTCCCGAGCTGCACGTACTGTCAGCCCCAGGTGGCCAGCGTCGGCCTCACCGAACGCGCGGCGAAGGAAAAGGGCTTGAAGTTCAAGGTTGGCAAGTTTCCGTTCTCCGCGAGCGGCAAGGCCCGCGCCGTCGGCGAGATTGACGGCTTCGTGAAAATTCTTTTCGGCGAGCCGCACGGCGAAGTTCTGGGCGCCCACATTGTCGGCGCGGAAGCGACCGAAATGATTGGGGAACTGGGGCTGGCCCTCACACTGGAAGCGACGCACGAAGACATCGAAGCGACGATTCACGCGCATCCTACTTTGAGCGAAGCCCTGCATGAAGCAACCGGCCAGGCTTACGGCCTGGCAATTCACATTTAACTCGTAAGCGGAGGCAATATGAAACAAGCAAAGAAAGCGATCCCGACGCTGAGGACGGGACCGCAACTGAACGAAAACCTAGTGTGCGAAGCGTGCGGCCGATTCGGCGCGTACCGTTTGGGTGACCGCACGATATGTCAGGATTGTTACACCGGCAGCGGCTCGTGCTGTCCCGAGTTCGGCAAAGATGATCTCTGGGAATTTCCGGATGAAGCGTCCCGCGTTTCGGCTCAACCCGGCAGCCAGCGCCACCCAAAGAAATGAATTTCAAGAGAAAGCGAGACCAGCACTATGGCCGATAAAGACAGCCGCCTGCCGCAAAATGCGCCCGGGCCGTGGTTTGTGGATTCCAACTGCATTGATTGCGATCTGTGCCGCGAGACCGCCCCCAGCGTCTTCCGTCGTGATGAAGAGAATGGCAACAGCTATGTCTATCATCAGCCGGAAACGGAGGAGGAGCGCAAGCTCGCGGAAGAGGCGAAGCAAGGTTGCCCGGTGGAAGCCATCGGCAGCGATGGGTCGCGGGCACCCACTGCGGGGGCGGAAGCGAACGCCACGCCCGAAGAAAAACCCGCCGCCGCCTGACCATTCGCCGTCATGGCCGGGAACTCCAGGCGAACGTCAGCGCCGCGCCGCCGCAAGGTTTCGCGCTCGGCCGGAGCCAAGCGTGCGGCGACACCGGACTCCGTCCAAAACGAACGGGCTTTGCTGGCGACCATCGTGGAGTCATCGGACGACGCCATCATCGGCCACAAACTGGATGGCACGATCATCAGTTGGAACGCGGGCGCCGAACGAATTTTTGGCTACCAGGCCCGGGAGGCGCTTAACCGCCGATACAAGTTTCTCGTTCCGGAAGATCGCCTGCCGGAGCTGAAGGCCATCCGCAAAAAACTCCTCCGCGGCGAACGGGTTGAGCACTATGAATCCGTGCGTCGCGCCCGCGGCGGCCGGCCGGTGGACATTTCGCTCACCGTTTCGCCGATCAAGGATGCGCACGGAAAACTGCTCGGCTTCTCGACCGTGGGGCGCGACATCGGCGCGCGCAAACGCGGAGAGGCCGAACGCAACCGGCTCGTGCGCGAGCTGGGGGAACGGGTCAAAGAACTCTCCACCATGTATGCGGTGGCGCACTTGCTCCAGTGCGAGGAGAAATCAACCCGGACCTTGCTGGTGGAGATCACCGCGTTGCTGCCCCCGGCGTGGCAACATCCCGAGTTCACGGCCGCCCGGGTGCGGTGGGGCGAACTGGAATTCCAAACTCCCAACTTCCGCTCTTCCCGCTGGCATCAGCGGGCCGTTTTCACCACGACGGATGGACAACAGGGTGCGGTGGAAGTCGTCTATCTGGCCCGGCGTCCGGCGCGAGGGGAGGGCGCGTTCCTGGCCGAGGAACGCAACTTGATTGAGGCGGTGGCCAGAAACTTGAAACTCTATCTGGATCGCAAGCACCTGGAGTCTGAAATTCTGGAGATCGCCGAGCGCGAGCAGCGCCGGATCGGGCAGGACCTGCACGATGGATTGAGCCAGCGCCTGCGCGGCATCGCGTATCTCAGCCACGTGCTCACAGAGGAATTGGCGCAGAAATCGTCGCCCGCAGCGCGAGACGCCCGGCGGATCACGCAACTGCTCGGCCAGGCCATCCGCGAAGCGCGCGGCCTGGCACGCGGGCTTTCGCCCATCCGTTTGGAAGCGGATGGTTTGATGAGCGCGTTGAAAGAGCTGGCGGCCAACATCAAAAGCATTTACCGGATTTCCTGCCACGTCGTGTGTCCCCGACCCGTGTTGATCGAGGATCGGTCGGTCGCCATCAACTTGTTTCGCATCGCGCAGGAAGCCATTCAAAACGCCCTCAAGCATGGCCAGGCCACCCACATTGTGATCCGGTTGACCCAGACGCGTGAGCAAGTTGAACTGGTTGTGAAGGATGACGGCCGGGGATTGCCCCGGAATTTTGCGCAGCGTCACGGAATGGGCTTGAAGATCATGGATCATCGGGCCAGCGTGGTGGGAGCGGAATTGCAAGTGCAACGGCAACGGGGCGGCGGCACGGTGTTGACCTGCTTGTGGCGCGCCAAACCTGACCAGACCGTTTGCTCGAAAAAATGAGCCGCAAGAAATCATCCACCAAAGACCAGACATCCGCGCCGCTTCCGGTGGCGAAGCGGGCAAAAACCCGCGTGTTGCTGGTGGACGACCACCCCACGATGCGCGAGGGGCTGATCCGCGTGCTCGAACGCGAGGTCGATTTGACGGTGTGCGGTGAAGCGGAATCCATCCCGCAGGCATTGGCCGCGATCGAATCAGTGCGGCCGGATCTCGCGATCGTGGATATTTCACTGGCCGGGCAGAACGGCCTCGAGCTCATCAAAGACATCAAGATCCGCCATCCGCAGTTGCCCGTGCTGGTTCATTCCATGCACGACGAATCGGTGTATGCGGAGCGCTCGCTGCGCGCCGGAGCGAAAGGTTACATCAGCAAAGACGCGCCGCCGCAGAAACTCTTGCAAGCCATCCGCGACGTGCTGAAAGGAGAAATTTTCCTGAGCGCGGCCATGACCCGGCAAATCTTGCGCGCGGTGGGCGGAGACCGGACCGATCGAAAGACCTCTCCCTTTCACGAATTGAGCGACCGCGAATTTGAGGTGTTTGAGCTGACCGGCCAGGGGCTGGGCACCAAAGAAATCGCCGGCACGCTGCACTTGAGCGAAAAAACCGTGCAGGCGCACCGGGATCACATTCGCCAGAAGCTGGACCTCTCGGATGGCCACAGCCTGACCAGTTTTGCCATCCGCTGGGTGGAATCACAAAGCTGAACCATACGCAGCTCGCGGCACAGCCATCAAGCTGCGTGTTTCCGCCTCGCTCACTCCGCGCCTCAACTCCGAGGCGCGATGGCGATGCCACCGCCACCGCCCGGCTTCGAGCGGCGGCGAAGCGCTCCGTTATGCGGCCTTGGGAATGGTGATGAGCAGTTCGTGCCCTTCGCGCTTGATCTTCATCTGGTCGGCCTTCACCGGCGCGGGCAGTTGAATCATTTGTTCATACTGACCCCATTCGGCCATCTGCGACGTCTCGTTTTTCTGGGCGGAGGACTTGCTCTGCTTGGTGTTGACGTCAACCTTGAGCGTCTGACCGTCGTCGAGCGAGACATGCACATCCGACGCTTTGGCGTCGGGTAGATATGCCCGCACCTCGTAATGATCTTTCCGGTCCTGCACGTTCAGCGATAGCGCGTAGTTGGGGTTGCCCTCGACGACGTTGAACTGCGGCTGGGCGCGGAACTGTTGAAACATGTCGTTAAACTCCTGGTTCATCCGCGCCTGCATACTCTGGATTTGCTGGAACGGATCCCATTGATTCTGGTTGGTGAGCGTCGGGCCGCCGGAAAGCGCCGAAGCGGCCGGGGTGATGCTGGCCGCCGCGCTCGGGCCGGCATTTTGATCATGTGCTTTGGCCCGGGAATCCATTCCCACCACGCCAATGATTATGCCGACCACCAGCGCCACGACGCTGATGATTACCGTCTTTGATTTGTTGTTGTTCGCATTCATAAACTTTCACTCTCTCATTTTCAGTTTTAATTCGGGATCGCCCGCCCTTCTCAACCGATGACAAGTTCGACTTTCCGGCGCTGGTGAAAAGAGCTGCGCGATCTATCAAATTCCCCGGGATGCAAGGCGCTGGAAGACCAACCCGTCTTTCATCCCCCCATTAAAAATGGACAAATCAAACCTCGAAGTGTTCATCCTCTGGCCGAAGTTGTGCGCGAGTCCGAAATCATTTCGAGCCGTCCCACGCGGCTTGAGCGGACACAATGGAATTCAAGAAGAACGGTTCGTGGCGGAGTTTCAGGTCTGTGCCACTGCGGCGGCACTCGCTTCGGCTACGGTGTCTGCTTCGTGCCCGTTGGCCCGAAGGATTCCGCCGTCTGCTCGCCGACGCAGATGGGCGTCTTCGCTTTGACCGCTCCCAGCTCGAGACTCGCCGTTGACCAGGGCGAGACTTTGAAAGCTGGCTTTCAATAAGGGCGATTATTTTAATATGGGCTTTCAAAAAGTGGCGTATATCATCCGAGCATGTTTTCCCGCTGGTCCGAAAGCAAGTGGCAGAAGGATTTCACCAGGCCTTTCGTCCAGATTGTGTTTGGCGCCCACCAGACCGGCAAATCCACGCTGGTCAGGAGTCTGCTGCCGGATGGCGCCACGGTGGTGGATCTTTCCAATCCCCGAGAGCGTTGCCTGTATCTGAGCGAACCGGACCGGCTCATCACGCTCTGTCGAAGCCTTCCGGCCAAGGGACCATCCACCTGGGTGTTCGTGGATGAGGCGCAATCGGTGCCGGCCGTGTTTGATTCGGTCCAGCACCTCTACGACCGCGAGAAGCGGCGTTGGCATTTCATTCTCTGTGGCAGTTCCGCCCGCAAACTTCGCCAGACGGGCGCGAATCTCCTTCCGGGCCGCAGTTTCCTGCACCGGCTTTTCCCGCTCACACGGGTCGAGCGCCCGGCCCCCGCTTCACCCATCGAGTTCGACGCCCCGGCTCCCTTGCCACTGCCGTGGCCGGGCCGGAAGGCCGCATACGCCACCTTTCCCGAAGCCGACCTCCTGGAGCGGCTCGCGTTTGGCGAATTACCCGGCGTCGTCACCAGCCCGAAGACCCAACGCGCCCAGATTCTCGAGGCGTACACCCAACTGCATTTGGAAGAGGAGATGCGCCGCGAGGCGTTCGTGAAAGACTGGCCCGCTTTCATCCGGTTTCTTCGGCTGGCCGCCACCGAATCCGGCCAGATGGTGAACTACAACAAAATTGCGGGTGCCATCGGCCTCTCGGTCCCGACCGTCAAGAGCCACTACCAGCTTTTGGAGGATATGTTTCTTGGCTTCCGCTTGCCTGCCTTCAGCGGCAGCGACCGGAAGAATCTGCTCTCGACGGATCGCTTTCTTTTCTTCGATCTCGGTGTTCGCCACGCCGCCGCTGGACTGGCCGCCGGGCTGGATACCGTCCGGGCGAACCCCGGCCCGCTCTTCGAGCAATGGGTCGGCCTGGAACTATGGAAGCGGCTGCAATATCTGGGCCACGGCAAACTCCACTATCTCCGCACTAAGGACGGCGCCGAGGTGGACTTCATCATTGAGCACGGCGGACGGCTCGCACCGGTGGAAGTGAAGTGGACGGAACGTCCAGCGCTCACCGATGCTCGGCATTTGCTGACTTTCCTGCGCGAACATCCGAAGAAAGCGAGGCACGGCTACATCATCTGCCGCTGCGACCGCCCACTGCGCCTGCACGACAAGGTGACGGCCTTGCCGTGGTTTTGTTTATGAATGTGACAATCAATCCCGAGCCGAGCGCAAAGTGGGAGACGCTCCCGGCTGACAAATTCCGTCATCGCGACCATCGCTTCGAGTGGACACGCGCGGAGTTTCAGGTTTGGGCCAGTGGTGTCGCCGCCCGTTTCGGCTACGACGTCCGCTTCGTGCCCGTTGGCCCGGAGGATCCCGCCGTCGGTTCACCGACGCAGATGGGAGTGTTTGGATTAAATGCAAGCCTTGCCGCGCCCACCAAATTGCAGGTCTGAAAGCTCGAAAGAAGACAGCTCAGGCCAAGCGCAGTGAAACGAGCACCGCCCTGGGTCAACGAACGAATGAGTTCAAAGCCCTGAAGGGGCGAAAGAAATTTGCCAAACGCAGGCTGATTTTTCGAGCGTGCGATTCGCCCACGAGAACAGTAGATTCCGCCAATCGCTATGAACACGCGCTCGCAGAAATACGCCGTTAATCAATATCACATCGAAGTTGTGTTGGCTTGGGTTCTGTCCGGAGAGATTGCCATTCCCGAAATCCAGCGCCCGTTTGTCTGGGACGCCACGAAGGTGCGCGACCTGATGGACTCCCTCTATCAAGGCTTTCCCGTTGGCTATCTCATCGCGTGGAAGAACCCCAATGTTCGCCTGAAAGACGGCACGTTGTCCGACGGAAAGAAGATTCTGATTGATGGCCAGCAGCGCGTTACCGCGCTGACGGCGGCCATCCTCGGGCAACAGGTCGTTGATCAAGAATACCGTCGTATTCGCATCAAAATCGCGTTCAATCCGGTCAAGGAACAGTTTGAAGTCCAGAACCCGGCTATTTTGAGGGACGCGAGTTGGTTGCCGGACATCGCGGACCTTTTCCACAGTGATTTGGACATCTTTCGCCTCGTCGGAGACTACTGTGCCAAGAATTCAGCTGTGGGTCAGCAGGAGGTTTTCAATCGAGTTCAGCGGCTTCAGCAAATTAAGAGCAAGCAAATTGGACTGATTGAACTCGACGCCGACCTCGACATCGAAACCGTCACCGAAATTTTCATCCGCATCAACTCGAAGGGCGTTGTCCTGAGCCAGGCCGACTTCGCCATGTCGAAGATTGCCGCCAACCAGACCTACAATGGGGCGCATCTCCGCAAATGCATTGACTACTTCTGCCATCTGGCAATTGCGCCGCAGTTCTTTGAGCAGTTGCGCGAGCGAGACGCCGAGTTCGCCGCTACAGCGGAGTTCCAGCGCATGGCCTGGCTGCGAAACGAAAACGATGACCTCTACGATCCTGATTACACCGACGTTTTGCGGGTTGCTTTTACGTCCGAGTTCGAGCGCGGTCGCCTCTCGGATTTGGTGAGCCTGCTCTCCGGGCGCAATTTCGAGACCAAATCATTCGACGAGGCAATTGCCGAGAAGTCGTTCTCCCAGCTTCGTGCCGGCGTGGATCAGTTTAGCAATGAAACGAATTTCAAGCGTTTTGTCATGATTCTCCGTTCGGCTGGTTTTGTGGATGCGGGACTCATCCGCTCCACGAGCGCAGTGAACTTCGCCTACATCGTCTATCTCAAGCTTCGCCAGTTGGGCATATCCGCCGAGAAGATCGAAAGCGCCGTGCGCCGGTGGTTCGTGATGAGCATTCTCACTGGGCGTTATAGCGGTTCGCCTGAATCGGCCTTTGACTTTGATATCAAACAGATTGCCAGCCGGGGAATTGACGCGGTGCTGCATGACCGCGAAGTCGCCGAACTCTCCGAAGCGTTCTGGTCAGCTTCGCTCGTGCAGGCGCTCAATACGCCCGTGGCGAGCAATCCGAACTTCCTCGTTTTCCTGGCGACGCAAATCCGGGCGGGTGACAAGGGCTTCCTCTCGAAAGATATTTCCGTGCATGACCTCGTGACGCACAAGGGAGACATCCATCACATTTTCCCCAAGCAGTATTTGAAGAACAATGGCTTGTCAAAGAGCGACTACAACCAGGTTGCGAACTACGCCTACATGCAGTCGGAGATCAACATCCGCATCGGCAGCCGGTCGCCGAAGGAGTATCTGGCGGGAGTGAAGGACCAGTGCAACGGCGGAGAAACAAGATACGGTCGGATTGATTCGATGAACGCCTTGCTCGCAAACTTCCGCATGAACGCCATCCCCGAATCCGTTTTCGACATGGAGTTGGCGGACTACGATAATTTCCTCGCGGAGAGGCGGCGACTCATGGCAGGCAAGATGCGCGATTTCTACTTCTCGCTCTGATTGCAGTTTCTGCCGCCCTTACAGGGCTTGTAAACTCATACATGGCCAAACCCAGGGCGGCGCTCGCAGGCTCGCTTTGCCCTGGGCTATATTCTTTCGGGCTGCCAGCCCTTTGCTAAACTGCCGCGACGAATGACAACAACGCGCCAATGAAATTCACCATCCCCGAACTCTCCTTCGTCGTGCTGATCGGTGTGTCCGGTTCGGGCAAGAGCACGTTTGCGCGAAAGCATTTCAAGCCGACGGACATGCTGCCGTCTGGTCTTGGCGCTGAATTCCGTCCGTCGTTGCTACATTCAATAGGACGTAGGCCGGTGTCCATCGGCGATTTGGAAATTCGTGGCCGAACCTCTCGCATGAGCCCGAGTCGTCAAGCGAGCCGGTGGACCCACGGCTGTGAGTCAGAAACGGTGGCGAACAAATGCAACTTGATGACCATACATGACTGAAACCAGCCCAGCTCCCGGCGCTCATTCGGTGTGGTCGCCGCTGCGGCGTCCGCTCTTCCGCGACCGCCTGATGGCGTCGGTGATCTCGAACACCGGGAGCTGGATGCAGGACACGGCCGGCACCTGGCTGATGACGGCGCTGACCACGTCGCCGTTGCTCATCGCGCTGATGCAGACGGCAGCGAGTCTGCCGGTGTTGTTGCTGGGTATGCCGGCCGGGGCCACGGCGGACATCCTGGATCGGCGGCGAATCCTGCTGTTCTGGGCGGGCTGGATGTTGGTGGCGGCCGGCATTTTGAGCGCGTTGACGTTGACCGGTCTGGTGGCCGCGTGGTCGCTGCTGTTGTTGACGTTTCTGATCAGTCTGGGCACGGCGATGAGCGGGCCAACGTGGCAGGCGATTGTTCCGGAAATGGTTTCGCGCGAGGAACTGCCCGAAGCGATCGCGTTGAACAGCGCCGCGTTCAACATCGCGCGGGCGCTCGGTCCCGCGGCCGGCGGGCTGGCCGTGGCCGCCTTTGCCACGGTGCTGTTCGGCGCCGGCGTCGTGTTCTTCCTCAACGCCGTTTCCTTCGCCGCGGTGCTGATCGTGATTTATCGCTGGAAACGCACGCCGTTGTTCACCAGCGCGCTGCCGGCGGAACGGCTGCTGGCCTCGATGCGGGCGGGTTTGCGTTACACCCGGTTCACGCCGGTCATGCGGGCGGTCCTGGTGCGCGCCTTCCTGCAAATTTTTTGCGTGAGCGCCATGTGGGCTTTGCTGGCCGTGGTGGCGCGGGAGAAATTGCATCTGGGCGCGCTGGGCTACGGCATTCTCACCGGCTGCATCGGCCTGGGCGCGGTCACCGGCGCGATCCTGCTGCCCCGGCTGCGGCAGCGACTGGCGGCGGACGCGATCATCACCACGGCGGCGCTGGCGTTCGCGATTACGTTGCTGGTCATGGCGTGGGTGCATCGGTTCTGGCCGTTGGCGCTGGTGTTGTTTCTGGGCGGCATGGCCTGGACGAGCACGACTTCGTGTTTGAACATCGCGGTGCAATTATCCGTGCCGGCGTGGGTGCAGGCGCGGTCGTTGGGCATTTATCAAATGGTGTTCCAGGGCGCCATGGCCATTGGCAGCGCCGTCTGGGGTATCGCGGCGGAACACTTGGGCACCGCGTACGCGCTGACGACAGGCGCGGCCGGACTGATCGTCGGGCTGGTGTTCGCACGCCGTTTCCCGCTCGGCACCTACACCGGCCTCGATCTTTCCCCCGGCCGGCTTGCCCACGCCCTGAGCCGGGCGGCGCCACAGGTGATGATTGAACCCAATCCGGAGGACGGGCCGGTGCTGATCACCGTCAACTTCCGCATTGATCCGGCGCGCGCGGCGGAATTCATCCCGGCGGCGCACGAATTGGGCCGGGTGCGCCGGCGGGATGGCGCGATCCGTTGGTCATTGTTCCGCGATCCGTTTGATCCGGCGCATTTCGTGGAGACCTACGTGGTGGAATCCTGGCTGGACCGCCAGCGCCAGATCGAGCGTTTCACCGTGGCGGATCACGCCGTGCGCAATCGCGTGCTCGGCTTTCACATTGACCCCGCGCCGCCCGTGGTCTCGCGTTTGATTCTGGCGAAAACCGTGTCCGCCGACGGCGCAACTTCCGACCAGGTTACGTTATGAAACACCGGTCGGGCGGACGCACCATCCTGGCTCACGGCAGCGGCAGCCAACGCAAATGGAAACTGATGCCGCCGGATCAACGATGCCGGGGTGAGAGTTCGCTGAAAGATTCGCCGGTGAAAGCTCGGCACCGTAGTCGCTGATGCGTGGCCGCAGGACGCACGGCCACTCAAGGAAGTCCGCCTCGTGACCTCGGCGGTTACCAGCAACAAGCTCGCGGGCAGTTACAACTTCCGCGATATGATGCACGTCGCAACCTTGAACTGCCAGCGGAACGCTGGTCTCCGACCCGGCGCGGCGCAGTTGACCGCAGATTCACGACGGATCGGAGATCGGCGCTCCGGTTTCGGGAATGTTTATTGAAAAGTTATTGGTCGGTGATTGGATTTGTTCGTAGTATTGCCCGCATGTTCCGGAGTCTGATTGTGGTTGCCGTTGGACTGACTTTGTTGGTGGCCGGCGGCTGCGGCCGTCAGTCGCCGGGCGCATTGGTGGTGGGCATGGAGCTGGCCGATCCGCCGTTTGAAATGACTGACGCGCAGGGCCACCCCACCGGTGTGAGCGTGGACCTGGCAAAGGCGCTGGGCGCGTATCTCGGCCAGCCGGTCGTCATTGAAAACATTCCCTTCGATGGACTGATCGTGGCGTTGAAGACGGGCAAGATTGATTTGATTATTTCCTCGATGACGGCCACGGCGGAACGGGCCAAGTCCATTGATTTCTCCGATCCTTACCTGCAAACGGGCCTCTGCCTGCTGGTCGGGGCGAAGGCGAACATTCAGACGATGCAAGACGCGGATCAACCGGACAAAACCATCGTCGTGAAAAAGGGCACGACCGGTCAGCTCTATGCGGTGGAACATATCCGGCGCGCAAAAGTGCTGGTGCTCGATCAAGAGTCGGCCTGCGTGCTGGAAGTGGCGCAGGGGAAAGCCGACGCATTCATCTACGGCCAGATGAACGTGCTGAAATACTGGCAGCGCAATCCCGACACCACCCGCGCGCTCTTGCGCCCGTTCCAGGCCGAGCCGTGGGCCATCGGGGTGCGCAAAGACAACCCGGAACGGTTGCGCCAGATCAACGCCTTCCTGAAAGATTTCCGGACGCGCGGCGGTTTCGGGCAGTTGAGCGACCGCTGGCTGAAGGAACAGAAAGCAACCTTTCAGCAACTGAACATCCCCTTCTACTTTTGAATCTGGCACGGCTATTCTTCGCTCCGCGCGACGGCCGGCCGACCACGCTGCCGTGGCCGGCGCGCGTGTTTAATTTCGTTCTCGTCAGCCTGCTCCTGGCCGGGGCGCTCTATTTTTCCTTTCTGAAGCTGAACTACCACTGGAATTGGGGCGCGGTCTATCGCTACCGTCAGATGTTCCTCGCCGGCTGGCTGACGACCATCTGGATTTCAGTGGCGGCGCTGGGTTTGAGCACGTTGCTCGGTTTGTTTTTTGCGCTGGGGCAACGGAGCCGTTTCGGCCCGCTCTACTGTTTCAGCAAAATTTACGTCGAACTCATCCGCGGCACGCCGTTGCTGGTGCAGATCCTGATCTTTTTCTACGTGGTGGCCAGCGCGGTCCACCTGACGAACCGTTACGTGGTCGGCATCCTGACGCTGGCCATCTTCAGCGGCGCGTACCTCACGGAAATCATCCGGGCGGGCATTGAAAGCGTCGGCCAGTCCCAGCTCGAATCCGCCCGGGCCATCGGCCTGACGCGCGCGCAGACGTTTCGCTACGTCGTGCTGCCGCAGGCGTTGCGACAGACCTTGCCGCCGCTGGCCGGGCAATTTGTTTCGCTCATCAAGGATTCCTCGCTGCTTTCGATCATCGCCATCAGCGAATTCACGCTTAATGCGCAACAGGTGAACTCGTACACGTTCAGCACGCTGGAGAGTTACGTCCCGCTGGCCGTCGGCTACCTGCTGCTGACGCTGCCGATCTCACTCTGGACGCGCTGGCTGGAGCAGCGCATGAAGTATGAAACTTGAAACGCGCCCGGCCGACGGCCAACGGGCATGAAGCTTCGGCTCGCCAACCTGGACAAAAGCTTTGACGGCCATCGCGTGCTGGATCAAGTCACCCTGGCGCTGAATGAGGTGCAGACGCTGGTGTTGATCGGGCCGTCGGGCGGCGGTAAATCCACGTTGTTGCGGATCCTGGCCGGGCTGGAGTATCCCGATGCCGGCACGGTGGAACTGGACGGAGAGCCGCTGCAGTTCGAGGAGGCCAGCCTGCGGCGACACCGGCGCACGATTGGCACGGTGTTCCAGACCTTCAACCTTTTTCCGCACTTGACCGCGCTCCAGAACATCACGCTGCCGTTGGAGAAAGTGCATGGCTACCCGGCCGCCGACGCCGCCGAGGTCGCCCACCAGATTCTCCGCCGCTTCCAGCTCGAAGCGCACGCGCGCAAACGACCAGCCGCGCTCTCCGGCGGTCAGCGGCAGCGGGTCGCCATCGCGCGGGCCGTGGCCATCAAGCCGCGCCTGCTGCTCTTCGATGAGCCGACCTCGGCCCTGGATCCGGAGATGACGGCCGAGGTGCTGGACTTGATCCGGGAACTGCGCGACGAGGGGCGCGAACTCATTTTAGTGACGCACGAGATGGGATTCGCGCGGCGCATCGCCGACCAGGTTGCGCTGCTGGCCGGAGGTCGCATCGCCGAGGTCGGCCCGGTGGCGCAAGTCTTCGACAACCCGCAGACGCAGCAGAGCCAGGACTTTCTCGCGCGCGTATTGAAGTATTGATCGGCGGCGCGAACCGGTTGCAGCCGCAGCAGCCGATTATCCGCCCGGCAATTTCTTCGCGGCCTGCTGGATTTGGTCGAGCGCTTTCAGAATGGTTGCGCGCGGCGCGCCGATATTCAAGCGCATGAAACCGCTGCCCGCCCCCTGGCCGAATTGCGTTCCCGGATTCAGGCCGACCCCGGCTTCGTGAATGAAGAAGTGTTTGAGTTGCGCGTCCGTCAAGTTGAGGCCGCGGCAATCGAGCCATAAAAGAAAGGTGCCCTCGGGTTGAATCAGTTTTATCCGGGGCAGGTGAGCCGTCAGATACGCCGCGACGCAATCACGCGTGTCGCGCAAGTAATTCAGCAAGCGCTCGAGCCAGCCTTCCCCCTGCCGATAGGCGGTTTCAAAGGCCACGAGGCTGAAGGGATTGGCGGCGCTGACGTGGAAGGCGTTAAAGACTTTCGCCAGCCGGGCGCGGTTTTTTTCCTCGGGAATGATGAGCACAGAAAGATTGAGTCCCGGAATGTTGAAGGTTTTGCTGGGGGCCAGCGCCGTGATCACGCGGGCGGGATTTTCCGCCAATGCCGCCAGGACGTGGTGTTGGTTGCCCGGATAAATCAGGTCGTTGTGGATTTCGTCGGACAAAATTATCAGGTCCTGTTGCTCCGCGATCTCCAACAGCCGGTTCAGTTCCGGTTTGTCCCAGACCCGGCCGACGGGATTATGCGGTGAGCAAAAGATCAAGAGAGGCGATTGTTGGGCGCATTGCCGCAAATGGTCGAACTCAATGGCGTATCGGCCATGCTCCAGGCGCAGCGGATTGGGCAGCAAGGTTCGACCGTTATTGGTGATCGCGGAATAGAACGGGAAATAGACGGGCGGCTGAATGATGACCGGATCGCCGACGTTGGTGAAAGCCATCACGGCGGCGTTTAACGACGGGACCACGCCCGGACACAAGACGATCCATTCGCGTTGGACCGTCCAACCGTGACGCCGTTGCATCCAGTCCACCACGGCTTCAAACAGGCTTTCGGGTGAGCGGGTGTAACCGTAGATGGGATGACTGGCCCGAGCCATCAGCGCTTCCGTAATCGCGGGCGGTGTGGCGAAGTCCATATCCGCCACCCAGAGCGGGATGACGTCGGCTTGGCCAAACACGTCCTCTCGCGCGTCATACTTGAGGCTGTGAGTGCCGGCGCGACTAAGTTCCTGATCAAAGCCTCCGGCCGTCGCAGTCTGGCTGGTCATGGTTGAGTTTGATTTTTCCGTCACGAGATTTTTTCCCAAATCGTCACCTCGGCCAAGGTGTGTTGATATTTGCGCCGGGTTTCCCGAATCACGAAGGGCACATCCTGCGGCTCCCGCAGGAGCTTAAAATTCCGGCTCAGAATCGCCTTGAGCCCATCCAGGGTGGTGAAATTTTCGCCGTCCTTCTTGAAGCCGCCAATCCACAATTCTTTCTCGGTATGCTCCGTCAGCCAGGTGTAGGGCGAAGCGATCAACAACCGGCCGCCCGGGTTCAGGCGCGTGTGAATCGTGGTCAACAATTTTGCCGGGTCATACAACCGGTCAATCAGGTTGGCCGCCAGGATCAGGTCGTAACCGGCAAATTTGGGCGCCAGATTGCACGCATCGCCCTGATAAAATTCGACCTTGTCCTTGAATTTATCCAAGCCCAGGCCGGCCAGCGTGCGTTCCTGGTAGGAAACCAAATCGCCTTCCTCGGTGGCGGTGTAACGCAGCCGCCCCTGCTGCGCCAGTTGCACGCCCAGTCCGATGAACCGCGCGGAAAAATCCACGCCCGTGACCCGGTCGAAATGGCGGGCCAGTTCAAACGTCGCCCGCCCGGCGGCACAACCCAGATCCAGCGCCGTCCGCGCAGGCCGGTCGCCCATGGCGGCCACGGCCATTTGCGCCAGCGCCGCCGGGAAGTTGGGCACGCCAAAATACGTGTCGCCGAAATGAAACTCGGCGTACTCCGAGAGCAGTTTGTCCGTCTCATAACGCGAGCCGGTTGGCGCGGGCGGCGTGGCCGCGACGACATATCGGAATCCCGCGTGTTGGAAAAAATGTCGCCGGAACGCATAGCGCGAGCTGCGCAACGATTCATTGCCACAGGCGATCCAGGAGCCGCCCTTGATCAAGTTGTG
This sequence comes from uncultured Bifidobacterium sp., assembly GCA_964561105.1. Taxonomy (GTDB): domain Bacteria; phylum Verrucomicrobiota; class Verrucomicrobiia; order Limisphaerales; family JADLHS01; genus JADLHS01. Next base: position 102,377 of record CAZLOH010000001.1, read on the forward strand.
CCGCTCGTCAAAGGTGGGCGTTGAAAAATCATCGTAGAGTGGATGCACCGCGAAACCGGCAAACGGGTAGATGGGCGTTTCCGTCCACTGCCAGACGTTGCCGACCACGTCAAAGAATTCGCCCTGCGGAAATTTGTTAACGGGACAACTGGAGGCAAAAAAATCCAGGTGCAGATTGCCACCGGCGGCTGCGTGGGGCGGCACCTCCGTCAGCTTGGCCGTGTCATAGAGCCGATACCATTCGTCTTCCGTCGGCAGGCGCACCGGTTGGCCGGTGGCGGCCGCCTTCCAATTGCAGAAGGCCCTGGCCTCATGATAATTGACATCCACCGGCCAGTCCCACGGCATGGGCACCTCCTCCGTCATCAGACGCAAATGCCATCCGGAATCCTTTTTAATCCAGAACGTCGGCCCTTGCGCGGCGGCGAACTTCAGCCAGGACCGGCCTTCCGCTTCCCAGTATTTTTCGGTCGTGTAACCGTTTGCTTCCACGAACTCCAAAAATTCCTGATTGCTGACCAGGTGGCGGCCCGCCTGAAACGCCGGCACGTCCGCTTCATGCCGGCCGAATTCATTGTCCCATCCGTAGGTCATCGGGTTTGCGAAATCTTTACCCAACCGGACGGGGCCGGCTGAAACCGGGACCAACTCGTTGCGCGGGGCCGCGCCGGATTCCCGGCAGGGTTGCCAGTCGGGATGTGGCTGAACGTAAGCCAACGCCTGTTGACGAATCAAAACCGAGGACGTTTCCAGATGAATGCGCTCGTGCTCGATGCCCATCAGGATGGCCCACCAGGGGTTTTTCCAGTTGATCGGCAAGGTCAAAGGCAGGTCACGGATGAGCTGGTCCACCACCTGGCGCAATGTGCGACGGTACTGGCGCACCGCCGCTACCGTGGGCCATTCGTAATGCGACGTGTCCAAATCATCCCAGCTCATTTCATCCACGCCAACGGCAAATATGGATTCCAGTTGGGGATCAATCCGCTCGGTGAGCAGTCCGGCCAGAATCAGTTTGTTCACGAAAAAAGTGGCGGTATGACCGAAGTAAAAAATCAGCGGGTGACGCAAGGAGATGGGTTTTTGGTAGTAACCCGCCTCCGTGCGCAGCGTTTCAAACAGGTTTTCGTAACGATCAAACGTGGCGTGAAAATAGGCGCGAATTTCTTCGCGTTTGGCCGAGGGGTCATCGCCGGTGAGCTGGGGAGTTCTTGGGAAAAGTTGTGGTCGTGCCATTGGTAATCGGTTGCTGGTTCAGGCGGCGTGAGAAACAGGAATGAAATTCAGTGATCCCGGAAACAATTTCATGACGGATAAATTTTCCAATTTTTGTCGGGCCGATTCAAGGGTCAATTTGATCCCCGGCGGAAACGCGGAAGCGCGACGTTTTCGTTTAACCACAGTTTGGGCTCTGCGCCAAGACGGGATGATCGCGTTCCCCGTCAGAATCATGAAGCCAGAATGATGCGGGGATGATTCTGACCCCATCATTCTGACACAGTCTGCGATGGAACTATGCCGGGATTGGTGACGGGGGGAAAATTCGCCAAGCCTGCCCGGTGTGGCGCCCTGACCGCCACTTTCAATCGCACCCAGCCGCGCCCACGCATTTGACGAGCGCTCTCCGGCGACGCTACGTTGATGCCGAACGGTCGTTACCCCCGTTTCGTGGGCAGCGGCGTATGCGCCCCGGCTGAATCGTCTCGCCGACTTTGCCGCAGCCTTCGGCCACACGATTCGCGGCCTCGGGCACATAAACAGACAGGCGCAACGAAGCGTTCAAACCGAATACCGACCAATGAATACGCCAGTCACCACGATGCACGACCGCAATATCAACATCCTCCTCGCCTCCTTCATCGGCGACGCCCTCGCACTCGGCCCGCACTGGATTTACGATCAGGAGGAAATCCGCGTGAAGCTCGGGCGCGTCACCTCCTACCATGCGCCCCTCGCCAAATATCACACTGGGAAGTCCGCCGGTGATTTCACCCATTACGGCGACCAGACGCTGGTGCTGCTGCAGTCGGTCGCGGAAGCGGGCGGGTTCGCTCCCGGACAATTCGCCGCCCGCTGGCGCGCGTTCTGGGAAACTCCCGCGAACACCTCCTATCGCGACGGCGCGACCCGCCAGACCCTGGAGCGATTGCAGGCCGGCCTTCCGCCGGAGTGCGCGGGTTCCGACTCGCATGACCTTGGCGGCGCCGCGCGCCTCGGCCCGCTTTTTCTTTTGCGCTGGGAAAACGCCGAAGCGTTGCTGGACGCGGCGCGACGCGAAACGGCCTTCACCCATCCCGTGGCTGAGGTGGTGGAATCCGCGGAATTCTTCGGTCGCGTCGTTCTGGCCGTGCGTTCCGGCACCGGCATCGCCGACGGACTCGTTTCGGTGATGGCCGCGAAAACCTGGCCGGCGCTGTCAAGCCACTGGCTCGCCGCCGCGCGGGAATCAGCCGGTTCGGAGGCGACCGATGCCGCCGCGCTGAAGGCCCATGGCCTGGACTGCCACACCAACCACGCCTTCCCGGGAATCTGTCATCTCCTGCTCCGGTATCCCGATGATCCGGCCACCGCGTTGATCGAGAACGCCACGGCCGGTGGCGACAGCGCCGCGCGCGGCCTGATCCTGGGGCTGGTCTATGGTGCGAAATTTTCCGTCGCCACCCTGCCGCCCGAATGGCTTTCCGGACTAAACGCCCGGGACGAAATCATTCGGCTCAGCCAGCGGATTGCTTGAACCGGAAGCGCGACAACAACTCCTCACCAACCAATCTTTGTGATCACACCTGGCCCCAGCACGAACTTCCGCGCCATCACGTTCGATGTCGGCGGCACACTGATCGAGCCGTGGCCGTCGGTGGGGCATGTTTATGCCCGGGTGGCCGCACGATTCGGTGTGCGGGATGCTGACCCCAATTGGTTGACGGGTAATTTCAAACGCGCTTGGCAGGCGCACGCCGGCTTCGATTATGCGCGGGAAAGCTGGTTTGCGCTCGTGCGCGAGACGTGGGGCGAGGCGGGCGCGCGCCTGCCGACGGAATACTTTCCCGCAGTGTTCGAGCGCTTTTCCGAACCGGACGCCTGGCGGCTCTACGACGATGTGCATCCCGCCCTCACCGCCCTGACCCAGCATGGCTTCAAGCTGGGTGTGATTTCCAACTGGGACGAGCGTTTGCGTCCATTGCTCACACAGCTCGGACTGACCTCGTACTTTTCCAGCTTCGTCATCTCGTGTGAGGTTGGCGCGACCAAGCCCGACCCGCGAGTGTTTCGGCGGGCTGCGGCGGAACTGGCGGTGACACCGGCTGAACTCCTCCATGTGGGCGACAGCCACACGATGGACGTGCGAGGCGCGGAAGCAATCGGCGCCACCGGCCGACAGGTGGTGCGCAACGCCGCCGCTTTGAAGCCCGGACAGATTCGATCCTTGCTGGACGTCGACCCGCTCCGTCACCAGGGCTGACGGTTTCTGCCAGGCGTCTGCAAGCGGTTTCCCCCAGCCTGCATATTTCACACGCAGCTTGAAAGGTTGACGCCCCGCCGCGTGAGGGCACGCGGCCTACAAACCTTGTTCGCTCAATCCTGAAGGCCAGTTTCCCCAATCCGGCATTACGAGTGTGAGGTGCCCGAGCTAGCCACTGTTTTCTGTCCGGCAGCGGGCGAGAATATGATGTTAAGCTGACTGACGATTCTCAGCAGCCGCCAACGGGAGGAGACGGAATCCCTCGGAGGCACGAATCCTCCCGCCTCGTTACCTCGACGGCTGCGTATTTTGATACCACTGCTACGCATTTTGCTTATTGCGCCTAATCCTTTGACCGAAACGAAATCATTGCGGCACTCAATTTCATTCCGTCGGCGAGCGCGTATGGTGGTGGGTGAACGAAACCGTTCGAGCGGATTGATGAAAAACTTTTGGGAATGCAGGTCGCATCGAAAACCCGGAGACATTCAACCATGACAAATTACCAATATCTAATCATTGGCGGTGGCATGACTGCGGCCGCCGCTGTGGACGGCATTCGCGAAGTAGATTCCACCGGAAGCATCGGATTGATCAGCTCGGAAGCGGACGCGCCCTACGATCGGCCGCCACTCTCGAAAGCGTTGTGGAAAGGCAAGCCGGAGGACGGCATCTGGCGCAAGCTGGACGACAAACAGGTCAAACTTCAACTTGGTTGCACCATCAAGGAAATCGTCCCCGAATCGAAACGCGTTGTGGCAGAGACCGGAGAAGTTTTCACCTATCAGAAACTCCTGCTGGCAACGGGTGGTCGGGTGCGTCGGCTCCCGTTTGATGAAGAGCAGATCATTTACTTTCGCACTTGGGCGGATTACCGCCGGCTGCGCGCGCTCACAGCGGAGGGTCGGCGATTCGCGGTCATCGGCGGCGGCTTCATCGGTTCGGAAATCGCGGCGGCGCTGGCCTTGAACGGGAAGGAAGTGGCGCTGGTATTTCCCGGCAAGGACATCGGAGATCGGGTGTTCCCGCGTGAGCTAGCGCAATTCCTTACCAAGTTCTACCAGCAAAAAGGCGTGGAGGTGGTGGCGGGGGAAAAAGTCACCGGTTTGAAAACGCTCGCCAATCAATGCGTCTTGAACACCGACACCCACCGGAAAATCGTGGCCGACGGTGTCGTGGCCGGCCTCGGCATCGAACCGAATGTTGAGCTGGCGCAGGCGGCCGGGCTGAAGGTGGAAAACGGCATTGTCGTGGATGAATACCTGCGCACCAGCCAGCCGGAGATTTATGCCGCGGGCGACGTGGCTTCGTTCCCCAACAAAGCCCTGGGCAAACGCCTGCGCGTCGAACACGAGGACAATGCGAATTCCATGGGGCGGTTGGCCGGGCGCAACCTGGCGGGCCGATCCGAACCGTATGATCATTTGCCTTCGTTTTATTCCGACCTGTTCGAGCTGGGATACGAAGCCGTCGGCGAGTTGGATGCGCGGCTCGAAACCGTTGCCGACTGGAAGCAACCCAATCAGGAAGGGGTCATTTACTATCTGAAAGATCACCGCGTGCGCGGCGTGCTGTTGTGGAATGTCTGGGGCCAGGTGGATGCGGCGCGCGCGTTGATCGCCGAGCCCGGCCCGTTTCGCCCGAACGATCTCAAAGGTCGCCTGAAATAATTATGAAAACCAATCCCTTGTTGAAAGTGAATGAACTCGGCCAGTCCATCTGGCTGGATTACACCCGGCGCGATCTGGTCGCCAGCGGTGAACTACGACGACTGATCCAACAAGACGAGTTGAGCGGGATGACCTCCAATCCGTCCATCTTCGAGAAAGCCATCGTGGGCAGCAAGATTTACGAAGACGACATTGGGAAACTGGCGGCCCAGGGCAGGAGCCCCACGTTGATTTATGAATCGCTCAGCCAGCACGACGTGCGGGAGGCGGCGGACGTGTTTCGCCCGGTGTATGATCGAACGCAGGCGGGCGATGGTTATGTGAGCCTGGAGGTCAATCCGCACCTGGCGCACGACACCGAAGGCACGATCACCGAAGCGCGCCGTTTGTGGCGGGCGCTGGATCGGCCCAACGTCTTCATCAAAGTCCCGGCCACGAAAGCCGGACTGCCGGCGATCCAGCAACTCATCAGTGAAGGAATCAACGTCAACATCACGTTGCTTTTCGGGCTGCCGCGCTATCAGCAAGTCGCCGCCGCGTATCTCACGGGGCTGGAGGCACGGGCGTCGAGGGGTGAAACCGTCAAACACGTCGCCTCGGTGGCCAGCTTTTTCGTGAGCCGCATTGATACGCTGGTGGATGCGATGCTGGAAAAGTTGATCGCGTCCGGCGGCACCGCTGCCGAAAGCGCGAAGAAGCTGCGCGGTCAGGTGGCGGTCGCCAGCGCGAAACTGGCGTATCAGAATTACAAAGAGATTTTCCAAGGGGAACGCTTTCGGAAACTGGCTGACCGGGGTGCCCGCGTCCAACGGCTGTTGTGGGCCAGCACCAGCACCAAAAACCCCGCCTATGGCGATCTGAAATATGTCGAATCGCTCATCGGGCCGGACACGGTCAACACGGTCACGGTCCAGACCCTGGACGCCTATCGCGACCACGGCCAGCCCCAGCTCCGCTTGGAAGAGAATGTCGCCGCAGCGCGGGAGGTTTTACAACAGCTTCCGCAAGCAGGCCTCAACCTGGATCAGGTGACCCAGCAACTGGAAGACGAAGGCGTGGAAAAATTCAACCAGGCGTTCGACCAGTTGATGAACTCTTTGACACAAAAAACATCCGTTCAACCATTAACTCGCACTTAAACATGAAAAAGACATTAACCGAAGCGCCCAAAATGTATGAGACCGAAAACGACCTCTCGCTCCAGCGCCGGTCGGAATTGAACGCCTTGATGAATCAGCGCTTGGCGGACGCGGTGGATCTGCAGATGCAGTTGAAACAGGCGCATTGGAATGTGAAAGGGCCGAGTTTCATCGGCTTGCATGAACTGTTCGACAAGGTGGCGGAAGCCGTGGAGTCCTACGTGGACATGATTGCCGAACGCATCGTGCAACTGGGCGGTGTGGCCGAAGGCACGGTGCGGGCGGCGGCGGCCCGCTCCCGGCTCGACGAGTATCCACTGACCATCGCCGATGGCCTGGCGCACGTCGAAGCCGTGGCCCGCGCCCTCTCCACGTTTGGACAGGAAGCGCGCAACACGATCAGCGAGGCGGATGAGTTGGACGATGCCGACACCGCGGACCTGTTCACCGAAATTTCGCGCGGCATAGACAAATGGCTGTGGTTCGTCGAAGCCCATTCCCAGGCGACGAAGTAAATGCCGCTTTTTTATTTGCACACTGAACCAAGAAACCAAACAACCAAGGAAGAATCATGAGTACACCGATTGTAGATCGCGATCTGACCAAACAAGCCCCCGCCAGCCCGCGCGAACGCGTGGGTGGGTTCGTCATTGCGAAACGAGCGACGGACAAATGCCGCGCCAGCCTCAAAGGCAAGCTCGGCGAGTATAATTACGATTGTCCGGTGGACAACGAGCTGTTCGGCTTCAAAGGCATCACCAGCCAACAGTTCACGGCGGCGGTCAAGGCAGCGAAGACGTACGAAGAAGTCGGCGACTGGCTGAACGCCAACGGCACCAAAAAAACACCCAAGGAAATCAAAGCCTGGTCGGATGCCGTGGAAGCCGACAGCCTGATGAAGGATCCGGCCAAGCGCTCCTACTTCGTCGAACGCTGCACCAAACTCGGACTGAAGCCGGAGAAAAGCACGACGTTTGACTGGCTCGAAGCCGACGACCGCGCGAGTTTCCGAAACTGACCGTTGCGGAAATTTCGTCGCGAGCACCGTCAACCCACTGAGCCAATGCAAGCGAGGAAGCCGCGCACGCAGTCGAACGGAATGCCCGTCGTGTTGACCGTCGGACATTCCACGCGGCCACTCGCCGAATTCATCCGTTTGTTGCAGATTCACGCAGTGACGCGCGTGGTGGATGTGCGCACCGTGCCCCGCTCGCGGCACAATCCGCAGTTTAACCTGGAAACACTCGCGACAGCCTTGCCGCAGGCGGGCTTGAGCTACATTCATCTTCCCGGCCTGGGCGGATTGCGTCATGCCAAACGCGATTCGCCACTCAATCGAGGCTGGCGCAATGCCTCGTTCCGGGGGTTTGCCGATTACATGCAAACCCCGGAATTTGCCCGGAGCTTGAAACAGTTGATCCGCCTGACCCGGCACGACCGGATTGCGTTGATGTGCGCCGAGGCGGTCCCGTGGCGGTGTCATCGTTCGTTGATTGCCGACGCGCTGCTGGTCCGCGGCATCCGCACCGAAGACATCATGAGCCCAACTCGTCGTCAGGTTCACACGCTGACGCCCTTTGCCCGGCGGCGTGGCACCACGATCACCTACCCCAACGAAGTCGTGCGGCGAAAGGCCAAGCCGTCAACGGCCATCGTGGTGGATCCAGCCTCAACGATAACCGACCATGATTGACTACAAAATCTCCAACCAGGCGAAGATCCTGTTTGTGGGCATCAACCCGCATCCGGGTTCTCATCGGCGGGGCGTGCCCTTTTCCAACAACAAAATGTTCTGGTATCTGCTCAATCGCGCCGGCCTGTTGAACGAACTGGACCGCGATCTCAAAAATGATGAATCGCTCAAGCGCATTTACGATGACAAATTCATGCCGCAGTACGCGCTGAACTTTGTGAACCTGGTGGATCGCCCGACGGTGGATGTGACCGAACTGACCAAAGGCGAGGAGCAGATGGGCGTGCGCCGCGCGCGGCGGATTATCCGGTTGCGCCGGCCCAAAGTGGTTTGCTTTATCGGCAAGGTGACCTTCAACACCTTTCACGGCATCCGGGAATGTGACTTCGGCTGGCAGCCGGAAATTGAAAACACCAAAACCTATCTGATGCACTTTCCGATCCGGGGTCTGGCCTCCATCCGCGTGAAGGAATTGCAGGCGATCAAGCGCGCGGCGGAGTTGGGTGAGGACAAAGGCAAACCCAAAAACGCGCGGCCAGCGAAGCCGATCCGAAATGGCCAGCCCGGCAGGTCATCTCGGCGGCCAAAATAACGAGGGCCAACGAACTTTCCACGGCCTGCTTGCCCAAATTTTTCGCGGAGAACTTTGAAACCCGCCACGCCAGTTGGTCGCCGAAGCAGGCTGACCTGCAAATGTCACAAACTCACCCTGCACGCGGCCGTCAATCTCATTTACATCCCACTTCAGCGGGGTGATTCGGCGTCGGCCCGAAGACCGAACCGCTTCGGTGATTCGGGACCGCCGCCCGATTCCGTCCGCTCGGCGCGGACGGGCTGGTCGCAGCGCGACCAGCACCACCGGCAAGCAACTGGGATGCGACCGAGGGCAATCGAACCTTTGCAACTGTCGTCCGGCTCGCTACCTTCTGCCGCCAACGCGCCATGGCTAACAATCAGAATCCGAAACCTCCGACCGTCCGTTATGGACTCGATAATCCGCATCCGCTTTCCCAGCTCAAGACCGAACTGGTCTGGGAGGGCAAATACGATGAATACGGCAACCGCCGCGCGGTGGACGTGGCCGGGTGCGCCATGCCGCTGCAAAAGATTGAGACGATTGACGAGCCGCGCAGTCGCGCCGCCGCCGAGGGGCAGATGGAGATGTTCGAGCGGAAACTGCTGGCCGCCCGCCCCCTCACCCCGTCCCTCTCCCCCGTCGGGGGAGAGGGTGTCCGCAGGACGGGTGAGGGGGAAGCCTTCCGCAACCGGCTCATCTGGGGCGACAACAAGCTGGTGATGGCCAGCCTGCTGGCCGAGTTCAAGGGCCGGGTGGACCTTATCTACATTGACCCGCCGTTCGACGTGGGCGCGGACTTCACGATGGACGTGCCGATTGGCGACGAGAAGGAGACCGTGGCCAAAGACCAGTCCACGCTCGAAATGGTCGCCTACCGCGACATGTGGGGCAAAGGCACGGACTCCTACCTCCACATGATGTTCGAGCGCCTCTCGCTCATGAAGGAATTGCTCTCGGAGAAAGGAAGCATCTATGTGCATTGCGATTGGAGAATGAACAGTGGATTGCGTTTGTTACTCGACAACGTGTTCGGTGAGCAAAACTTTCAAAGTGAAATACTCTGGAAGCGCAAAGACTCCAACAAGGCAGGAACAACTCTCGCCGTCGTGACTGACACCATTTTGTTCTATGGCAAAACGGAATCTCCAAAATGGAATCAGCAGTTTCTGCCATATACCGAAGAACGAATTGAGAAGGCATATTCCAATGTGGACGAACGCGGCCGTCAGTATGCGTTGGCAGACTTGATGGCGCCTGGCGATCGAAAGGGGACTAAAGCAGACTACGAATGGAAAGGCGCACGACCACGTCCTGGACGGCATTGGGCTTATACACTTGAAAAGATGGAGGAACTGGAAACGCAAGGGCGTATCTTTTGGAATGCGAATGGAATTCCAAAACTGAAAATGTTTCTCGATGAGTCGAAAGGAACACCGCTGCCGAATCTTTGGACAGACATTGCGATGCTCAAGGGCGGCAACGAATCCGTTACTTATTCCACTCAGAAACCCGAAGCCCTTCTCGAACGCATCATCAAAGCCAGCAGCAACGAAGGCGACCTGGTGGCCGACTTTTTCTGCGGCAGCGGCACGACGGGCGCGGTGGCGGAGCGGTTGGGGCGGCGCTGGCTCATGTCGGACCTGGGCCGGTTCGCCATTCACACCAGCCGCAAGCGGTTGATCGAGTTGCAGCGCACGTTGCACGACGCGGGCCAGCCGTATCGCGCGTTCGACGTTTACAACCTCGGCCGTTACGAGCGCCAGTGGTGGCAGAAGGAACGGCTCCAAGGCGCGGACGAGGAGCATCGCAAAGTGGTGCTCGGCTTTTACCAGGCGGAGGTGCTGGGAAACCCCTCACCCGGCCTATCGGCCACCCTCTCCCCCTCCGAGGGGGAGAGGGACGGGGTGAGGGGGCGTTCGTTATCCTCCCCCTATCTCCACGGCAGGAAGGGCCGGGCGTTCTGTTTCGTGGACGGCATTGACAGCATCCTCACGCGCGACGAGGTGCGCGCCGTGGCCAAAGCCGCGCGCGAGGCGGGCGCGAAGGAAGTGCATTGTCTGGCGTGGGAATTCGAGATGGATTTGCGGCTGGTCTGCCACGAGCTGGAGGCGAGCGAAGGGGTGACCATCAAGCTCATCCCGATTCCGCGCGAAATCATGGAGAAGAACCGCACCAGCCCGCCGCCGTTTCTGGAAGTGGCGGTGCTGGAGGCGGAGGTGGTGTATCGTCCCCTCACCCCATCCCTCTCCCCATCGGATGGGGAGAGGGTGTCCGCAGGACGGGTGAGGGGTAAGGCGGTGGACATCAAGCTCACCAAATTCCTGCCGTCTCTCGCTGAAGTGCCGAGCAAGGAACTGGCGGCATTGAAGGAGCGCGCGGTGAAGAGCGGCTTCGATTTCATTGATTTCTGGGCGGTGGATTTCAACTGGCACGAGGACAAGCCGTTCGAGCATCACTGGCAGGATTACCGCACGCGCAAGGATCGCTCGCTGAAAACCGTGAGTGACGCGGGTTTCGACAAGTATCCCAAGCCCGGCAGATACACGGCCTGCGTGAAGGTGGTGGACGTGTTCGGCTGCGACACAAGCATCACGGTGGAGGTGAAGGTGTGAAGACCGGTCCGTTTGGAGAATCCCAAAGGGATTCCGTCATCCAGCCCAGGGTTGCGAGGAACGAGCTACCCTGGGTGACCGGCGAAAAAAGATTCAACCCCAACGGGGTTGCGTCACCCGCGCGCCCGAAGAATTGCCACAACCCCGTTGGGGTTTTTTTCCCTTTCAAATCGAAACCCAAGGTAGCCGCGTTGCGGCAACCTTGGGCTGAAGGCCGCATCGCCGTTGGCGATGAGCAAACAATTCCACCCCATCAACGGTTCTGGAGAAGTTCCTCGACGGTCAAGCCAACGTCGCGGGCAATCCGCCGCAACAGCGATGGTGCAATGTCGCGTCCTTTGTGCATGGGAACGGTCGTGCCGCGTCCGTCGGCGTGGCGATATTGGATGTGCGAACCGCGCTGGCGCACGTTGGCGAAACCGAGCCGCTCAAGCAACCGGCAGACTTCGGCGGGCTTGAGGACGGGCACAGAACCCATACTCAGGCCACGGCGATGCTTTGCGTGCCGACGAATTCAGCTTCCAACTTCGGTTCGCCGTCTTCGAGCAGCATGGCAATCACCTCGCGGAGGTTGGCGTGAAGCTCATCGAGTGATTCCGCCTGTGAATGTGCGCCGGGAAAACCGGGCACGTAACCCACGAGCAGTCCGGTATCCGGGTCGCGTTCAACAACGGCGGTGTAACTTTTCATGCCTCAATCATCGGATTTTTTCGCAAATTAGGCAAGCATCCTGAACCCCATGCCTGAACCCGTCGTCAATCTTGCCGCTGTCGAACCGCTCTTTGCGCCGCACGAAGAGCCGAACCTGCATCGCGCCCGCGCGCAGGGCGGCCAACCGGCGCAGGTCAAGAACGGCCGTCGTCCCAGCAAGATTGCCATCGCGCAATCGTTGCGCTCGTTCGTGAAGCAATGGCGCGAGACGGAATACGCGGGCGCATCGGACACGACACGGGAGTTGCTGCATCACTGGTTCGGGCGGGATCATTTGATTGAAGCCGGCGGCCAGCAGATTCCATTTCGCTATTACTTCTGCCAGCGCGAGGCGGTGGAAACGCTGATTTACCTCTACGAAGTGCGCGGCATCCGTTCGCTGACGCCGCTGATGGGCGAGTTCGCCGGGCCGGGCGCGGAAACGGCGGCGCTGGGCGTGAATCCCGACGATGACCGCTGGGCGAAGTATGCGTTCAAGCTGGCGACGGGCGCGGGCAAAACCAAGGTGATGAGCCTCGCCATCGTGTGGAGTTATTTCCACGCGCTGCGCGAGAGCGATTCGCCGATGGCGAAGCATTTCGTCGTCATCGCGCCGAATCTCACGGTGTTCGAGCGGTTGAAGACGGATTTCAAACCGGCGGAGGGCGGGCCGGATGTTTTCGACAAAGACCCGCTGATCCCCGTCGCGTGGCGTGGTGATTGGAACCTGTCGGTGGTGCTGCAAGACGAGGCCAGCGGCGCGGCGACGGGCGGGACGCTTTACCTGACGAACATCCACCGGCTCTACGACACCGAACGCCGGAAAAAGGAGGCGGAGACCTACGATTGGGTTGGCCCGGCGGTTTCAAAGGCCAAGGCGCTGGACACGGGCGCGGAGTTGCGGAAACGCATCACGAGCCACGCGCGCGTGATGGTGCTGAACGATGAGGCGCATCATTTGTGGGACGCGGACTCCGCGGCAAATCAATCCATCGCGTTCCTGCATGAAACGATTGCCGCCAAGACCGGCAGCGGGCTGGTGGCGCAACTGGATTTCTCCGCCACGCCGAAAGACAACAAGGGACAGATTTTCCAGCACGTCGTCTGCGACACGCCGCTCGGTGAAGCCGTGGACGGGGGCATTGTCAAAACGCCCATTATCGGGCGCGGCGGGAAGTGGACGGAACGCACCAGCACGGATGCCTCGGAGAAATTTGAAGAGCAACTGCGGGTTGGTTACGCGCGTTGGCTGAAGTCGAAGGAGGAATGGGAAAAGAGCGGCAAGAAGCCGTTGCTCTTCGTGATGACGGAAGACACGTCGGATGCGAATCAGATTGCGCACCGGTTGAACACTGACCCGGCGTTCCAGGAGTTGAACGGCCGGACGACCAATCTGCACACGAATCTCAAAGGGAAAATCAAATGGATCGGCGGCCGGAAGAATGGCTACCCCGTTTTCCAGGAGAGTGAGAAAGAAATCAGCGACGAGGATCTGAAGGCGTTGCGGGAGTTGTCGCGGCAGATTGATTCCGACCAGAACCCTTACGCCTGCATCGTGTCGGTGCTGATGCTGCGCGAAGGCTGGGACGTGCGGAACGTCACGACGATTGTTCCGCTGCGGCCTTACACGTCGAAGGCAAACATCCTGCCCGAACAAACGCTGGGCCGGGGTCTGCGCCGGATGACGCCCCCGGGCGAGGCGGCGGAGTTGGTCACGGTGGTCGAGCATCCGGCATTCGTCAGTCTTTACGCGCAGGAACTCGAGCAGGAGGGCCTGTTCATCGAGACATTCGACGTTGAGAACGTCCCGAAGACCACCGTCACGATCTACCCCGACAAGGAGAAAAAGGATTTTGCGAAACTCGACATCGTGTTGCCGGAGGTGAGCGGCGGATTCAGCCGGACGGCCCGGCTGGAAGCGCTGACGAAGGACGACGTGCGCCAGCAGTTCGCGAAGTATCGTCCGCTGCCTGTTGGCGCGGTGCGCTCCGAAGAAATCAAATACGAAGGCCGGCATCTCATCACGGACGAACTCGTTGAGTCCATGAACCTCCGGCTGCCGCTGCTCGAGAACGGGGTGGGCGCGGTGTCGTTTTATCGTGAAGAACTGGAACGTATTTGCGGACTGCGCGGAACACATGCGGTGCTCGCGCCGCTGCTGGAAACGTTTCTCACCGAGATGTTGTTCGAGGAAAATCTGACGCTGTTCGACCCGCGCCTGTTGAGCCGGATCGGCGAAGCCGATGTCCGCGAGCATGTGCGGGCGACCTTCGTGCCGTTGATTTTGCAGCGGACAACCATCAAGGAAGAACGGCGGGCGTCCAGCGCGGGCAGGTCCGTTTCCCTTTGGAAGCCGTTTCAAGTCACCCACTCGGCCCATCGCCCGTCCATTCCGGCGAAGCGCACCTTGTTCAACCTCGCGCCCTGCAATCGCGATTTGGAAGTGGCGATGTGCAAGTTTCTCGACCTGGCGCCGGACGTGGAGGCGTTTTGCAAGAACGCCGGGCCGCAATCGTTGCGTGTGGATTATTTGAGCGGCAACGGCCAGCTCGCCTTTTACACGCCGGATTTTCTGGCGCGCTTGAGCGGCGGCCATTACGCGCTCGTGGAAACCAAAGGCCGCGTGGACAAGGATGTGCCCGTGAAAGCCAGGGCCGCGGTGGCGTGGTGCCAGGCCGCCGCCAAAGGCAAAACCAAGTGGTCGTATCTCTACGTGCCGCAGCAGACTTTTGAAGCCTTCAGCGACAACCGGCTGGAGGTGCTGGCGCGGACCTGCGGGCCGGCGCTGCAAGACTTGATGGATGAGGCCGCCGAGCCGCAATTGACGCTGGCCTTCGGTGAAGTGCGCGCGGATGAAACCGAGGCGTTCATCAACCAGGCGGACTTTGCAGCGTTGCCGCCCGCCCACCAGAAAATGGTGCAACAGGCCATCAGCTTGTTTCAATTCACGGAGAAAAAGAAGGGGCAATCCTTCGCTCCCGTGTTCACGCCGTTGCTTGGCCCGTTGGATGAAGCGTCGCGGGCGGTCATGCTGAAGTTCCTCGGCCCGGACATTCCCACCGCACTGCCGGCGCAACAAAAGTTTTTCGAGCCGGATGTGAGTCATCTACCGAAGCAGGAAGCCGAAATGTGCCGGCGGCGCGGGAAAGATTTACGACGAACGTTGGTGGATCACAACGGCATGAGCCCCATCGGCCTTCTGCGCTGGTGTCTGGAATACGCGAGCGGATCAACCGGGCCAACGGATGCGATCTTCGGCCTCGTGAAGCAACGGTTCCGCAGCGTGCCTTCGGAAACCTACAAGCTGGTCAGCAACATCAATACTTTCCGCAACGATTACGTCGCGCATCAAAACAAGGAACTCACGGAGGCGGCGCTGGCGCGAGCAGCTCTTGCCGAATGGGCAAGCGGCCTCCGACAGATCTGGAAATTGCACGGGTAGCAGCCGCGGAACGGCCGTGCTTGTCGCGGGGTGGTAGTCGTACTCGCGCTGCGAGCACGCCGCCCGCGTCCAGCGGGCGGTCCGCATTCCCCGAGGCGTACTGCTTTACCCAGCCCGTTGCGCGTCGCTCGGCGCGGCGCTGGTTTTCGCAGCGCGAAAACCGCCACCATCGGAGTTCAGATGTTGGGCAGCAGATCGAAATACTCGTCGTCCTCGTTCTTGCCGCCCTCGCCCGCGCCGACGCTTTTTTCCGAGACGACGAACTCGATCCGGTCAATCCATTTGACCATTTTGTAGCCCAGTTGATTCTCCACCCGCAACCGCACCGGCGCGCCATACACCTCCGAAAGTGGTTGCCCGTTCATGTGGGTGGCCAGCAGGCATTGCGGCTTGAGCACGTTCTCCATGGATTGCGTGTCGTAATACGCGCCGCCGTAAAGGGCTTCACCGAAGGAATGGAACACCACCGTGCGCGCCTCCGGTTTCGGGCGCACCAGGTCGAGGATCGCTTTCATGCGCACGCCGCGCCATTGCGCGATGCCGCTCCAGCCCTGGATGCAGTGGTGCATGGTGATCTGTTCCGATTCCCCAAGTCTGGCCAGGTCCGCCAGCGAGAGTTCGACCGGTCTTTCGACCAACCCGCCAATCCTCAATCGGTAATCCCGGAAGCCGTCCGCCGCCAATTGTTTCCATTGCCGGCTGACGGGCAGTTTTCCATTGGGCCAGAAGTGGGGCGAAAGGTCGTCCGTCGTGTAATGGGGTTGCGGCAGCAGCCGGTTCAGCGTGAGCAATTGCATCGGATAGGTGACCAGTTTCAACGCGTGTTGCAGCCGGCGCGGCATGAACCAGGACAGGTAATGCGCCGCCACCCAGGAGAGCATCACCACCCCGATGGCCACCAAGCCGATCATCATTCCGTGCGGGCGCAGGTCGTCCGTGCCCAGCACGATGTGATTCATGTTGCGCGCGAATCCCGTGAGCACCACTAGCGCCACATGCACGGCAATGAAACCGACAAAACTCACCATGGTCAGGAAGTGGATCGAACGCGCGAATTGCCGGCCGCCAAACAGGCGCGGATACCTCGGAAAACGATTCACCACCGCCGGTGACATGGCGATGCCCGTGAGGATGGCGAGCGGGCCGAAAACAAATATCACGGTGAAATAGGCGACCTGTTGCAGCGCATTGTAGGCATAGAATCCATTCGGCTCGGGCGGCAGATGGAACGTGGCGTAATGCACCCACGTCTGCCAGGCCTGCGGGAGCACGTGCATGGAAGCGGGAACCAACCGCCGCCATTGTTCCGTGACGAACAGCAGGATGAAAAAACAAACTCCCGTCAGGATGAATCCGTGGACATTGATAAAGTGCCAGACGCGCGCGATGCCAATCGTGTGACGGTACCCCGGCGTGGAGATCAGCGGCGAGAGATAGCGGGCGTCGTCCTTGGCCGTCCACAGCCGGTCGCGGGGAACTGTAAGCGGGGTAAAGCGAATCCATTCACTGCCCGGCGTGCAGTGGTCGTTGAAATAAAGCCGCGGATGATCCATCAGGATGGACAGCCCGCTGCGGATCAACAGCATCGTGAAAAAGAAATTCAAAAAATGGCTCAGCCGCAACCAGAGCGGAAAGCCATGCGGCTGCGTCAGGTAGTTGGGGTAGCCTTGAGGTGTTGGCGGCACCGGTGGCAAGGGAGGCAGGCCGGCCATCATGAACTGGATCCAGGCTGCCGCAATCAGCGCCAGCATCAGTCCACCGACCACCACCAGAATGTCTGGCCGCACCCAGACGCGAAAGCGACGATCAGCGGGATAGTGAACTGCCCGGTGCGCGTCATCGAAAGCAATCATGGACCAAGGTTATCCCCATCGAACAGATCGGCCAATGCGAAATCAGGCGCGCTCGCGCGGCGGGGATTGTTCAGCCGCTTCCTGGCTCGGACGAATGTGCCGACGGTTGAAGCAATCGAATGCCGCTCACGGTTCTGCCAAACGGAAAAAGGCGGCGCCGGGGCCGGCCGGCAAGGTCAGTTGATTCGTGGTGTCGGAGCCGGGCACAAATTGCCAGTCTGGATTGGTCAGGCTGGTGCTTCGGAAAAGTTTCAGGCCGGTGGCCTCGCTGAGCCACGACAAGACCACGCGGTCGTTCTGCGCCGACCGCGCAATCGCGAGTTGAGGCGGCGGAAATCCCAGATAGTAATTCTCAATCGGTTCCGCCGTGTTGGAAGCCCACTCGCCGTCCGGAGCCAGTTCGCCGCTCGCTTCGAGGGACATCGAGATTTTCATGGTCTTACCCAAGGCGACGATCGGCTTGGCCGAGGTGTGGGGCTGGGTGGCATCCCGCATGAAGCCCCGGAACGGCGCCACCATCTCCGCCTCGTGGCCATCCGCCGAGAGCGCCAGGCGAATGATCCCTTGATAGCTTGGTCCTTTGTCCGTGACAAAGGTGATGCTGGCCGCATCGTCCGGCGCCGGGAGGCGATACGTGCCGTTCGTAGGGTTGTCAAACCAGACCCACTCCGGATAATACGCGTACGAGCCCGGCAGCACCCGCACAATGCCATTCGTCTGGTCGCGGAAGGCCGCATCCTTTTGTACCTGGTTCGTGGCGCCGTGGTTCAGGTAATTCCCTTTGTTGGGATGACCGTTGTAAAATTCAAACTCCATGTTCATGTCGTAGCCGTCGCTGGTCGGGAAATAGCCGCCGTCATGCAGGCCGTAACCGGTGTTGGTATTGTTGTCCACGTCAATGGTGACGATGACGTAGTAACGACCGTGCTGCGTCGCGTTGCCGATCGTATTCCCAATCAACCCCGCGGAGCGGAAGTAGGCGTAAAAATTCGACGCATCGTGCGTGAACTTATACTCGAGCAAATCCACATCGGGATGATTCACATAGGTTGGGATGTGGTCGGCCGGGCCATCATCAGTGTCGTGGGTGTTCGGAATGCCGTTATGGATATTGGTCCCCACCGGATCATAATGCGCCGGCACCGCGGCCCAGTCGGCAAAGTTGCCATCAATGACGATGCTATGAGGCGGCTCGGCTCGAACGATCGTCGCGTTCGTCGCGACGACGGCCACCAGCAGGCACGAGGCAGCAAACCTGCGGAACCATTTGCTGAAGGGACCCAGCCATGCTAGTGATTGGTCACTCATATTCCTCAAGTCATGACTCGCACGCATCGCCTCGTCACCGGACGTGGAGTGGCAAGGTGGCAAAGCCACTGGCCGGGTAGCTCGCGAGTTGGGCGGGTTGCTCCGGCACAAGCGCCAGCGACTGCGTGCGGGCCAGCAGTTCTTCCAGAAACACCCGCAACTCCAGCCGCGCCAACGGCGCGCCCGGACAGTAGTGGATCCCGGCGCCGTACAGCAGATTCTGGCTCTGATCGCGCTCGAGCCGGAAGGTGTGCGCGTCTTCAAACACCGCTTCGTCGCGATTCGCGGAAATCCAGATCACCGAGATGCGTTCACCCGCGCCAATTTTTCGACCGCCAATTTCAACCGGCCGGGTGGTGACGCGCCGGTTCAAGACCAGCGGACCGTGGAGGCGCAGGATTTCCTCGATGGCCGCCGGGAGCAGCTCCGGTTGGGCACGCAGCCGGGTCTGCAGTTCGGCGTGGTCGGCCAGATATTGAACCAGGATGCCCACGGACGCGGAGATGGTGCCGATTTCGCCCACGGTCCAGTTGCGCAGGATGCTGGCCACTTCCTCGTTGCTCAACGGCCGCCCCCAGACCTTTTCTTTCATTAACGCGGCCGTCAGGTCCGTTACCGCGTTGGTGCCACGCTGCAAACGGGTTTCCAGCAGATGATCAATGAGGCCCTCGAATTCCAGCGCGATTTCCGAGAGCGCCTGGCGATCTTGCGCGCGGGTGGCGGCGTGGTTTTTGCGCGTCCAACTGGCCAGCCGCCCGTGCAACTCGGCGGGCCAGCCAAGGAAGGCGCATTGCACCTGCTCCGCGAACGGGAACGCCGTGCCGGCGACGAATTCGGCTTCGCCGCGCGCGATCAAATCCCGCACCAGTCTCACCACGATCTCATGACAAACCGGCGCAAACGCCGTCATGCGTTCCGCCGAAAAGTAGGATTCGATGATGCGGCGGTAGGCCGTGTGTTCCGGCGGATTCATGCCGTTGGGCACGGAGAGGTGCTGCGAAACGGCATTGCTGAAAGTCTTGTGATCGAGCAGCACGCGCATCACATCTGCGTGGCGAAACAATGACCAGCCCAAAAACTCGCTGTAAGCCACGGGACAGCGACGACGCAGGTCATCGTAGGCGGCCCGCTGGTCCCGCAGGACTTCCGGGGATTTGGGATCCCAGTCCGGTGCGGGTTTATCATTCACGTTGTCGCCTCAAATTCCATGGCTTGAGATGGGAAAAACCTTCACGCGGGCGCCAGCAGGCAACGGATCACATCGGCGGCGGTGTAGGAATCGTCTTCAGCCGGAAGAAATTCATGGATCTGGTCGAGGTCGTTGCCCGCCGTCACCAGGGCCGGTTCCTGCGCCTCGGCGGACAGCGCTTGCGCAAAGCCGGCCGTGGCCAGCAAGCCGTTGCACACGCATTTGCGGCCTTCGGTTTCCTCGACGCGACCGCCCTTGCGCACATAGTCTTCGACCGGCTCACCGGGGCAACGATACCCGAGCTCGCCATCCGCCTTGCGGTAAGGCCGGCGCAACGCCCCGATGTCGCAGAGCCGCTCGCGCGCGGCAAAAACCGCCGGATCGGAAAGCGTGCCGGGGACGGCTGCCACCTTGAAGGGAAAGCCCGTGGGCGAAGCGAGCGGATCGGTAAAGACCTCCACTTTACCCTGGCGCGAAAGCTCAAGCGTCTGGTGTTTCAGCTCCGGGGCCAGGCCGGATTCTTCGCAAAAGGCGAAGGCGGTGCCCACCTGAATGCCGGCGGCTCCGAGTTGCAAGGCGGCTTCCAGTTTTCCCGGATGACCGTAAGAACCGGCCAGCCAGAACGGCAGTCCCAACGCACGGATTTTCTCCAGCTCCGGGACATCGCGCGGACCATAAACCGGCTCGCCTTTGGCGCTCAACTGCATCGGGCCGCGCGGCGGGGCGTTATGACCTCCCGCGCGCTCGCCTTCGACGATAAAACCATCCACGCGACCGTTGGATTTGCGGGCCAGAGTGATGGCCAGCGTCGCCGAGGAAACAATCGCGGCGAACTTTGGGCGCTGGAGCTTGGGCGCGTTTCCACCGCAGAACGCCTGGGGATCGAAGGTGGAAAAAAATTCTTCGCCGGGCAGCGACCCTTCGACGTCAATCTTCAACTCGGCGGGTTCGCCGGCCGCCAGCCGATCCAGCGCGCCGGGAATGGCGCGCGGAATCCCCGCGCCCATCAGCACACAGTCCACACCCGCCAGCATCGCCCCGTACAAGGCGGGCAAGGTGGGGAGTTGGATTTTTTCAAGAAGATTGATGCCCACGAATCCATCATGCCCTGCTTTGGCCAGGAATACTTCGGCGAACGCGCCCAGCACGACCGGCTCGACAAAGCGCGGCCCCGGCTTGAGCGCGGCCTTCGGGACGAGGCGGAACGGCGCTCCTTCGGGTTTGCCGCCTGCAACAAAGTAATCGGCCAGCACGCGCTCGACCACGGCCGGAAACGGGAAATGCGCCAGCGCCCGACGAACCTCCCCGTCCGGATCCCCCAGTTGCAACCGCCGCGCGAGGATGGTCTCGATGCCGGTGCCCGACACAACGCCCAATTGCCCGAGGCGCGACACGGCCCGGGCGAGCCTCCAGTTGGAGATTGCGACGCCCATGCCGCCTTGGATGATTTTGGGATACGCGATCATCGTGACTCAGATTGCTCGTCCACGAGATCAGCGAATTCGTGATTTCGTTTAACGAACGCAGCAGTATAGGAACAGCGCGGAACAATTGTCCAATGCTGTTGTCGCGCGACCTCGAGGGCCGCCCGAACCAAACGCGCGGCCAGCCCCCGACCGCGCAATTCGTCGGGTACGTAAGTGTGATCGAAAATGACGCGCGTGCCTTCGCAAGTATAACTGAGGAACGCAGCCGAGGCCTCCCCGGTGACGATTTCAAAACGATGCAGCGGAACATTGTGGGTCACCGCCACGGACGAAGGCATCGCCAGCGCGGCGGAACCGATGTCCAGCGAGGCTACCGGGCGGCGGCGATTCCAGTCGGCCTGCACCAGCGCTTTGATTTCGGGGATCGAGTGGAGCGACAAAACTTGTGTTGCCAGATTCCCGGCATCGGCCAACCGGGTCGAGCGAATGGCGTGTTTGATCTCCAGCAACCGGCCCGGGCTGACGCTGAAGCTCCGATACCCCAGCCCAAGCAGGAGCACGGTAAAGACCGGATCGCTGGCGATTTCGCCGCACAACGAGATCGGTTTGCCGGCGGTGTTGGCAGCGGTTGCCAGTTTGGCAAGCAACTGGAGCACGGCCGGATGCAGCGGTTCATAAGCCGGGGTGGTTTCGCCGCTGATGCGGTCGGCCGCGAGCAGGTATTGCACGAGGTCATTTGTGCCCACACTGAAAAAATCCACTTCGGCGGCGAGTGGCCCGAGGAGCAGCGCGGCGGAGGGAGTTTCGATCATCGCGCCGATCGGGATGGCGGGATTAAACGGCTGGCCGGCCGAAGCCAGTTCCGCTTTGGCGCTCTCGAGGGCTGCCCGGGCGGCGCGCAAATCATCCAGGCCGCCAATCATCGGCAGGAGGATGGCAACCGGATGGGTTGCGCTCAACCGGAGAATCGCCCGCAGTTGAGTGCGCAGAATGGCGGGATGTTCCAGCAGCAATCGTGTGCCACGACAACCCAGCGCCGGATTGACCTCGCGCGCCAGCGGAAAGTAGGCCAGCGGTTTGTCGCTGCCGATGTCCAGAACCCGGATCACCGTCTGGCCCGGCTGGAGGTACTCCGCCGTCGTGCGATAGAACTGGTATTGCTCGTCCTCCGAAGGGAAGTGGTCCTGGACAAAAAATACGAACTCGGTGCGATACAAACCAACGCCATCCGCCTTGGCCTGGGCGGCGGTCACCGCATCGGCGGTTTGCCCGACGTTGGCGCAGAGCTTGATTTCAACGCCATCCAAAGTGACCACCGGCAGACCAATCAAGTCTTTCAAGGCGCTCTGATGCGCTTGCAGGTCGGCCTCCAATTGCTCGTATTGGCGCAGCAACTTTGGCTCGGGATTGATAAACGCGCGCCCCGCCAGAGCGTCGAGGATGACCAGATCGCCGGGACGAACCCGATGCGTGGCTTCGGCCACATGCACGAGCATCGGAATGCCGAGAGCCCGCGCGAGAATGGTCGCGTGGGCGGTCAGACCGCCCTTCTCCACCACCAGTCCGCGCACGCCGCGCCCTTCCAACTGCGTCACGGCCGACGACAACAATTCATCCGTGACCAACACACACCCTTCCGGATGCTCCGGAATGGTGGCGGACACCGTCTGGCTCAGATGATCCAGCAGCCGCTTGCCCACATCGTGCAAATCGGCGGCGCGCTCACGGAAGTAGGGATCTTCGAGCCGGCTGAACACCGCCACCAGACGCGTGATCGCTTCCTCCAGCGCCGCCTCCACGTTCAGCCGTTCCCGCTGGCAAATTTCCCGAACGGTATCCCGCAGTTGCACGTCACGCAGGAGAAGGATTTGCGCCCCGAAAATCTCCGACTCCGCTTTTCCCAAGGTTCGCCGGACATTCGTTTGCAACTCCCGCAATTTTCCTTCCGCGGCCGAGACCGCTTCATCGAACCGCTCGATCTCCTTTTCCGCTTCCGCCGCGGTCAACTGTCGGCGCGAAACGACGACGTGCTTCGCGCAATCACACAACAGCGCCCGCCCGCGCGCCAGACCGGACGAGGCAACGTCGCCCAACATCATGGTCGGGACGGGCTGGCCGTTGTCGGTGTTGCTCATAAACCCAAATGGCGATGGATGATTCAACTCAAGCCTCGTGGCGTTCGCTGCAATTGCGAGACGAACCGGCGGCGACTCTCCGCTGCGGCGGTTCGCCGGCACGTAGGATGGGAGGTTTCACCGGACGTCGCCTCGCGCAGATGGCTCTCCATCCTTGAATTCCTTCGCGTCGCACCCCGGACTGGAAGGCTCGGGCAGTTCTGCTTGGGGTGCGCCTGGTGCCGGGCTTGGTGTTGCTGCTACCGGCGTGGATGCCAGCGAGAACTGCGACTCCGCCACGATGCGCTGCACCAGTTCGGCGGCTTGGGCCGGATCGAAATCCTCGTGCTGCTTCTTCTGTACACCCATTTTGCTCAGATCGAAATGGCGGTCGGCGGTCAGTCCGTGCCGTTTGAGAATTTGAGCCGCGCAGTGCAACGGACAACCGTCGAGCGCAATGATGGGCCGGCCCGACTTGGCGGTACGCACCAGTGGCTTCACGTCGCCGCCCACACCGGCAATGCAGGACATCTCGGCGACGTTCAGGCGGTCCAGTTTGATGGCGATATGGTTCGCCATCTGCGCGGCACTGGAGGCGCCCGAACAGGAGTAAACCAGGGGGAGTTTGCGATCATCACTCATGGCCGACCTCGTTGTGCCTTCTTTCCAGCGCGAAATCAAGGATGGCTTCGGCATGGATGCGCGTCGTGTCATACAGCGGCAGCGCGGTGTCGCTTTCCTTGATCAGCAGGCATAATTCCGTGCATCCCAGCACCACCGCCGCTGCTCCTTGCATCTGCAAATCATTGATCATTCTTCGCGCCGCCGCCCGGGATGCGGGTTGAATCACACCATGGGAGAGTTCCTCCCAAATGATGCGATCCAGCTCACGTCGTTGCGCCGCCTCCGGCACGAGCGTTTCCAGGCTGGCCGCGGCAAAATATTTTTGGAAGAAGCCAAACTCCATGGTGGCTCTCGTGCCGAGCAAGGCGACCCGTCGTTGCCCGTCACGTACCAAGGCCGCCGTGGTCGCGTCCATGATGGTAAGAATCGGCAGCGGGGTGGTGGCCCGGAGCAGGTCGTAAGCGTTGTGCGGCGTGTTGGCGAGGATGGCGGCAAATTCCGCCCCCGCATTTTTCAGCCGTTGCAGCGCGGTCAACAAGTTCGCGGCCACGCCGTCCCAGTCATTCCGCTTGAACCGGTGAACGAAGTCCTGGAGGTTCACACTCACCAGGGTGATTTCCGGGAAGTTCAGTGCTCCCACCGCGCGATTATAGTCGCGGCAGAGAATCTGGTAGTAATGAACCGTGGCTTCCGGGCTGAGTCCGCCGATCAAGCCGATGCGTTTCATGCATCAACCTTTTTCCAGCGGCGCTCCCACCAGGTTGCCATACTCGGTCCAGCTTCCGTCGTAGTTCTTCACCCCATTCAAGCCCAACAGATATTTCAGCACGAACCAGGTGTGGCTGGAACGCTCGCCAATCCGGCAATACGCGATGGTGTCCTTCTGGGGATCCACTCCGCGCTGCTCCAAATAAATGCTGCGCAACTCATCGGCCGACTTGAAGGTGCCATCTGGATTCACCGCCGTGCTCCACGGCACGCTTTTCGCACCGGGAATGTGCCCGCCGCGCTGCGCTGTTTCCGTCATGCCAGGAGGGGCAATGACCTTGCCGGTGAACTCGTCAGGACTGCGCACGTCCACGAGATTCCATTTGCCGTTCGCGACCGCCGCAAAAACCTCGGGCAACAGCGCGCGGAGTGATGCATCGGCGGCAGCGGCGCGATACGTGACCGCCGGGCGCTTGATTTTCTCGGTGGTCAGCGGTTTGTCCGCTTCGTTCAACCACTTGTTCCGGCCTCCGTTCATCAACCGGACATCGCGATGGCCGTACAGCTTCAAGATCCAAAAGCCGTAGGCGGCGAACCAGTTGTTGTTGTCACCGTAACAAACGAGGGTGTCTTCCGGAGAAATGCCGGCCTCCCCCAACAGCTTTTCCAAAGCGGCCTGGCTGACCACATCGCGCCCGACTTGATCTTGCAGTTGGGTCTGCCAGTTGAAGCCGATCGCGCCGGGAATGTGGCCGGCGTCGTAGGCCTTGGTGTCCACGTCAATTTCCACCAGCTTGATGCCCGGCTGGTCGAGATTCGCTTTCACCCAATCGGTGGAGACCAGAACTTCAGGATTTGTGTAGTTGCTCATAATTCTTTCAGGCTTCGGTCCCCGTCGCCAGTTCGGGGAGATGTTTGATCATGCTCGAAACGTATTTGAAAATGTTGTCCGGGAAAATCATGACGCCGCACCCCGTCTGGTCGCGCGCGATGATCTGCCGCGCGCCCTCCAGGATCAGCCCGGAGCTTGGCCCGGCGAGCAGCCCCTCGGTCCGACACAGCTCCAGCGCCCGCCGATACGCCAGTTCGTAGTCAATCTCCAGAATGTCATCCAGGCACGAGCGGTCGAACAGTTTCGATACATCCAACTGGCGGACGTTGCGAAGCCCCGGCACGTCGTGTCCTTCCGTCGGCTGTACAGCGATCACTTTGATTTTGGGATTTTTCTCGCGCAGAAACCTGCTGAGACCAACCACCGTCCCGCAGGTGCCCAGGGAAGCAAACACGTGCGTCACCCGGCCATCGGTTTGCCGCCAGATCTCCGGCCCCGTGTTCCGGTAGTGCGCCTCCACGTTCTTCGGATTCTCATACTGGTTGGGCATCGTATAACGATCCGGGGAGGCTTTCGCGTAAGTCTTGGCCAGGTTGATGGAACCGTCACCCAATCCCGGCGCCGGACACAGCGCGTCGTTGATGACATCCAGATCGGCGCCGACAATCTTGAGCAGAACCTTTTTCTCCAGCGGAATTTTGTTCGGCACCACGGCCCGCATCGGCACCCCGCGCGCCTGCGCCATGGCGGCGAGGCTGATGCCGGTGTTGCCCGAGGTGGGTTCGACGAGTCCTCGACCCGACCCGACCTGGCCGCGCGCTTCGAGATCCTGCAGCATGGCCCAAGCGGCGCGGTCTTTCACCGACCCGAAGGGATTCTGCCATTCCAATTTGGCGAAAAGCTGGAAAGCCGGGATCGGGTTCAGCCGGTTGATGCGCACCAACGGAGATGGATTCTCCACGCTGGGCAGCATCCCGAACACACTTTCATAAACCCGCTTGGCATGGTCTGCGTTAATCGCCAGTGGCGGATGCGAAGGCAACTGATCCCTGGATATGGTCGGCTGATCCTGCATGGTCACTTGACCGCCAGCACTCGTGGAAACAACACGTTGTTCTCCTTGTGAACGTGCTGGTGCATGTTTTTTTCCAGTTGCGCCAGCCCGTCGTAAAGCGCGCGGAAGGTGTTGCAAGCCCAATCCGGCGGCGTGTAGCTGTCGGTCAGGGCCTTGAACTGATCCAACGCCGCCCCGGCGCTGTCGTGTTCGGCTTCGAGCTTGGCCAGCGTGGCCTTCAGTCCGGAAGCCACGGCGGCTTTGTCGCCGTTGGCCGCCTCCAACTGCCGGATCGCCGGGAAAACGGTTTCATCCTCTTCCTGCGTGTGCGTGGTCATCTCCGCATTGAAGGTTTCAAACACCCGCCGCACTTCGAGCAGACGCGGTTCGTGCTCCCCATGCACCGCCGCCACCTTGCGCGTCATGAAATCCAGCCGCGGCAGTTCTTCCTTCAAATAGCCGTGGTGAACAAATTCGATGTGATCGCACAGCTCGGCCAACCCCATCGCTCCGGGATTGGCCGGAGACGCGGTCGCCGGTGTTGCGTCCAGCGCGTTCAGCATGGCAATGACCGTCGCCGGATCGAGATGCTTGGTTTGACAGACTTCCGCCAGCGGCTTCTTGCCGCCACAGCAGTAGTCAATGCCGAGATTTTCAAAGACGCGCGCGCGGGACGGCGTGTCGCGGACGATATCGCCGACGGTGGTTTCAGCAGTTATTGTTTTCATTTCCAAGGATGTATTGTTCCAGAGAAATCCGTCGCCGGCATCCGGCGTTTCGAATCCTCACGACCGCAGCATAGCGGGCATAAAGTTGTATTTCAAGTATATGTTTTGCTTGATTTCATTTCTTTTCCGCGCCATTTTTCTCCGCCAATGCAAATCAGCGCCTACTCCGATTACTCGCTCCGGGTGCTCATGCAGGCCGCGCTGCGCAGTCCTGCGCGCATCACCGTGGATGAAGTGGCGCAAACCTACCGCATCTCGCGGCATCATTTGGTCAAGATTGTGCATGATCTCGGCCGCAGCGGCTATCTGGCAACGCACCGCGGGATTGGCGGTGGCTTTACCCTCGCCCGGACGCCCGCGGAGATTCGCCTGGGTGACATCGTCCGCCTCGGCGAGGAATCGGAAACGGTGATTGACTGTATGGACGGAGCAAATCGCACTTGCCGGCTGGCCCCGGCCTGTCGGTTGAAGGGCTTTCTGGATGAAGCGGCGGCGGCCTTTTTCGAGGTGCTGGACGGTTACACGTTGGCGGACCTGGTGAGACAGCCGGCCAAGTTGCGAGCGGCGCTGGACATTTGATCCGGTGCGAATGGGTTTATCGCGGACTGATGGACGGAACTGAGAGCGGGAAATAAACGCCGTCTCGTTTCAGGTTGCAAGAGGCCGCTAATTGTTTGCAATCCAGGGACAGCACGATGACCGCGCTGCAGCTACATTGAAGCGATGAACAACCAGACGCGGATCGGATCGAACGCAGCCGAAGCACTCGTGCCAGCGGGAGAAGCCGGCTTTGCACCGGTGAAACGGTCGCCTCCGTTGGCTGGTCCATTGAACACTTAACTTTGAAAACATGAACACCACCACCGTTTATCCTCCCGTTGCAGAAACGCACGACTCACCTTCCGAGAACCTGCACAAAATGCCCGGTCACTGGTTGCTGGCCAAACTGGGCAAGCGCGTACTCCGCCCGGGCGGCCTCGAATTAACCCGTGTCATGCTGGATCGGTTGGGCATCCAGTCGCACGACTCGGTGGTCGAGTTTGCGCCTGGGATGGGCGTGACCGCGCGCCTGACGTTGAGCAGGCAACCCGCCAGCTACACGGCCGTCGAACGGGATGAAGCCGCCTCCAGGGAGGTGCAAGCCTATCTGCACGGCCCACACCAGCGTTGTCAGTTGGGCAGCGCCGAGCAAACCGGATTGCCTGATCAATCCGCCACCGTCGTCTATGGTGAAGCAATGCTGACGATGCAGGGACCGGAACAAAAACGCCGGATCGTGGCGGAGGCTTTCCGTTTGCTGAAACCCGGCGGTCGCTATGGTATTCATGAGTTGAGCCTCACACCAGACGACTTGCCCAAGGCCGCGCAAGAGGACATCAGCCGCGAGATGTCGCGCAACATCCACGTCGGCGCGCGGCCGCTGACGACGAGCGAATGGCGCGAACTCCTGCGAGGCGCGGGCTTCCAGATCGCGGCCGAAGCCACGACCAAAATGCACCTGCTCGAACCACGTCGCCTGATCCGCGATGAAGGATTCGCGCGGGCGCTGCGCTTTGTCTTCAACGTCCTCCGCTCTTCTGAAGCACGAAAACGGGTGTTCTCCATGCGGCAAATGTTCCGCCGGCAGCGACAACATCTGGCGGCCATCAGTCTTGTGGCGGTGAAACCTTGAAATCCGCAAGTCGCTTGCTAATCCAACGGCCGGATGTCACCCGGCTCGTTCCAGTTGGCGAAGCATCCGGCCTCAGTCTCGGTCACCGGTAGAAGCCGGACGGCCCGCTCAGTCCGGCACGCGGCAGCGAAGTCGCGCGCCGAATGGCGTGACTTGACCAGGGCATCGGCAGCCAGGGCGTGGCAACGCTTGGGGTAAATCGCGGCCAGCGGTTCCAGTTCGCCAGCAAGCATCGGCAATGCACCAGTCAGCCGGTCGCAACGATCAGCCAGTTTTTGCAAAAAAGCTGAACTCATGCGCGGCAGGTCCACAGCCAGCACCAGCAGCAGCGGCGACGTGCATTCGTGCAGTCCCCGCTCGATGCCGCCCAACGGACCAAAACCCGGCTCCCGGTCAAACAACACCGGGCACGGCACCGCCGAGTAGTCCCGCCCCGCGCGACCGGAGATGAAAATTTCGGTGACGCCCAGCGCACGGACCTTCTCCACTGCCAGAGCCACCAGCGGCTGACCGTCCAGTTCCAGCCACGCCTTGTCGCGCCCCATGCGCCGCGACTCGCCGCCCGCCAGAATGACGGCGCTGAAATTCATTTCAGGTTTCACGCCGCAACACGCCATCAGTCAGGATGCGACAGCGCAATCCGCCGCGACCCTGCAGCCAATCCTCCGCCCCCGGGCCAAGCGCCGAATTCATCCAATAACAGGGTTTGCTCTCCTCCACCCCGACAAAGCGGACGCCCTGCACTTCAAATGGCTGGCCGATGAGTGCCGCCAGATCCGCGCCGCGCACAAAAGCATTGCGGCGTGCTCCCTGGGGCGACGCGTCCGGCAAATTCAGTTCGTGACGCAGCAACTCGAACACTTCCATCGCGAAGAACGTGATTTGCCCCTTGTAGTTTTCCTTGAAGTCAAAAAAACGATCACCCCGAATGCCGCGTCCCGCGACGCACTCGAGCGTTTCCGTCGCAACGATGGGATGCTGCCCCGCAGGCTGGCCGTGGTGGCCAAAGAAATTGTGGCCCGGGGAAATGAAGAGTTGCTCAACACGCATGGCTGAATTCTGTCCCATCAGCACATCGGGTGCAATCGCGCGTCGGCAACGGCCTGATACGTTTCGACACAACGATTGCACACTCCCTGCCCGGGAAGCCACGACGGAAATGCGGCGGTGATGCGCTGCAAACGAAGAATCCATCAACAGTTCCAGTCGAACCATTTTGAGGACGCGAACGCCTGACACAAAACCAGGGACCCACCCTACAGCGCGGGAAGCACCTGCCGGTTGGGTGGAGGAATTATTGGTAGCGTACCGGGGTCGCACGTTGCCCACAAGCAAGGCAAGTCTTCGAAGCGAAACCTTGATGCAAGTCAAGGAATCGGCCACGCGGCAGCGTATTCTGGAACAACCCAAGCTTGGTCTGTCGGCAAGTAACAGCTGTCTTAAGGCACCGGGGTGATGATATGAAACCGTTGGAAGTATCGAATCGAGCGATCCGTGACTGGCGCAGTTTGTCGTGCAGCATTCCTTCTCCCTTTCCATACTGGACGATGAAACCCTCAGCGACCTCCACGCTTCGCGGATTACGGCTGATCGGCGTCCTGTTGTTGCTCCAGTTAACTCATGCTCAAGCCCAGCCGTACGGGTTGGACACACGACCCGCAGTCGGGGCATTCCTAAACGGCGCGCTGCCTTTGGCGAACGGAAGCGACACGGCCTGGTCGGCCGTCGAGGCTTTCCCAAATCTGGCTTTCAACAATGCGGTTGGTTTGGTTCCGCAACCGGGGACCAACCGGCTTTACGTGTTGGAACGCGAAGGGCGAATCTTCTCCATTCCCAACATCACTGACACTACAAACAAGACTTTGGTCCTGGATCTATCGCAGCATACACAAGGCTACAACGACAGCGGGCTGCTCGGGTTGGCGCTTCACCCGCAATTCGGCCAACCGGGTTCATCAAATCGCAACTACATCTATGTCTATTATAACTATTCGCCTCAACCGGTCGGCCCGGAAGTCGGCGGCAATGCTCCAAACACGACGCAGTCCTACAACCGGCTGAGTCGTTTCACTGTGCCAGACGAGGCCGTGACAGCCGATCCCGAATCCGAACTTGTCCTGATCAATCAGTACGATGAGCATCTCTGGCATAATGGCGGCGGGATTTTTTTTGGACTCGATGGATTTCTGTACCTGAGCAACGGAGACGAAGGGACAGGCAACGATTCGCTGGACAACACCCAGACGATTACCAACGGACTTTTTGCGGGTGTCTTGCGGATTGATGTGGACATGGACTCCAGCCGCAGCCATCCCATCCGTCGCCAGCCGCAGAACGGCAACACCACGGGGAATATGCCGGTTGGGTGGCCCGACAGCTTTACCGCGAATTATTTCATCCCCAACGACAACCCTTGGGTTAACACCAATGGCTCAGTGTTGGAAGAATTCTACGCCATCGGTCTTCGTAGCCCGCATCGCATGACCTACGATCCGCCTAGCGGCCGAATCTGGGTGGGCGACGTTGGCGAAGGTGCGTGGGAAGAGGTCTCCTTGATTGAGAAGGGAGGGAATAGCCAATGGGCTTACCAGGAGGGTGCGAATTCCGGTCCGAAGACCAAGCCTGGTTCGTTGATCGGCACGGACCAACCACCCGTGTACGATTATCCGCATGCCAACAACAATAATTGCGTGATTGGTGGCTACGTTTATCGAGGTTCAGCCCATCCATCGCTCTCTGGCCAGTATATTTTCGGCGACAATGGTTCCGGCCGGGTATGGAAGATGAGCTATGACGGAATCCATCCCACCACGGTCACGCTGCTCTGCACCGTTCCGGATGGTATCTACAGCCTGACCAGTTTCGGTTTGGATCAAAGCAACGAGCTTTACATGTGCGTTTATGGCGAAGGCAAGGGGATATACAAGCTGGCCGCCACAGCCAACCAAACGACGCCACCGCCCGCATTGCTGTCCCAAACGGGCATCTTTACCAACACTGCCTCGCTCACTCCTGCCGACGTCCTGGTGCCTTTCGATGTCGCCTCGCCGCTCTGGTCCGACGGCGCCCACACGCAACGTTGGTTGGCGGTCCCCAACGATGGCGCGCCATATAGCACGGACGAAACCATCAGCTTCGCCACCAACGGCAACTGGAACTGGCCCATCGGTAGTGTGCTGGTGAAGCACTTTGATTTGCCCATCAACGACACCAATCCGACCGTATCCAAGCGACTGGAAACCCGACTCCTCGTGCATGGCACCAACCAACAATGGTATGGGCTTACTTACAAGTGGCGCGCGGACGGTTCGGATGCCGATCTGCTTTCCGATGGTCTCGCGGAGAACATCCTAATCACCACCGCGACCGGTGTCCGCACGCAGATTTGGAACTATCCTTCGCGCGACGAATGCCGCGTTTGCCACAACGCCAACGCCGGCGGCGTGCTCGGTCCGCGCACCTGCCAGTTGAACCACACATTCTACTACCCGCAAACCAGCGTGGCCGACAACCAGTTGCGCGCTCTCGGCCACGCGGGCTACTTTGACAACGCACCCGCCGAAGTCACGCTCGATTCCCTGCCGCAGGCATTCCCATTGGATCACCCCTCAGCTCCACTCGCCACCAAGGTCCGCTCCTATCTCGACTCGAACTGTGCCCATTGCCACCGTCCGAACGGTGTTCGTGCCGACTTCGACGCGCGTTTCGACACGCCGCTGGAGGCTCAAAACATTGTGGGCGGTCTGGTGCGCAATACTCTCGGCGTTACCAACGCGCGCGTCGTCATGCCGCAAAGTGTCACGCAATCCATCATGCACTTCCGGCAGGCCACCGCACTCCCCGCCCTGCGCATGCCCCCGCTCGGCCGCACCCTCGTGGACACTGCTGCGCTCAACATTCTCACCCAGTGGATTGCAAGCCTGCCGCCAATCTTCAGCCTACCGTCGCCTTGGACTAATCACGACGTCGGCCCGGTCGGTATCGTGGGAAGTGCTGCCCACGCCCTTGGCAAATTCACACTCACCGGTTCTGGCGTGGACATCTGGGATCCAGAAGACAGTTTCCACTTCATGTACCGCCCGTTGGTCGGAGACGCAACGCTGACCGTGCGTGTAGGTAGCCAGCAACGCACGGCCTCGTGGGCGCTGGCGGGCGTGATGCTCCGGCAGAGCCTGGACGCCGCATCGCAGCATGCCTTCGTCGGTTGCACCCCCGATTGGGGCATCTCCTTCACCCGGCGACTCATACCGGACGGTTTCAGTTCCTATACTGCCGGCGACGCCTATGTCGCGCCCTATTGGGTCAGGCTTACGCGCCGCGACAACACCTTTACAGCCTATCAATCCGCCGATGGCACCAACTGGACACAGGTGGGCAGCCCGCAGGCGATCAGCATGACCGGTTCAATTTACGCCGGTCTTGCCGTAACCTCAGCTGACAACAGTGTGCTCGGCACGGCTACGTTCGACCACCTCCTGCTCACCGGCCCGAACGTGAACAATCCACCCTCCATCTCCGAATTCGCGAGCATTGCGCTGGACGAAAACACCACTTCCAGTCCGGTGAATTTTCAAGTGAGCGACATTGAAACCGCCGCGAGTAATCTCGTCGTTACCGCCATCTCGTCGAATCCGGCGTTAATTGACGCCGGGCTGATTATCGGAGGCGGTGGCACCAACCGCACCCTCACCCTGACGCCTGTGGTCGGCCAGTCGGGCATCACCACGATCACCGTCGCGGTTACGGATGCGGGCGGCCTTGGCGCGAGCAACAGCTTCCAACTCACCGTCAACGCGCTCGCCCCGTCCGGCATTTCCGGGATCGTGCGGGACGCCGTCACACTGCTGCCCATACCCGGCGCACGAGTTACCCTGCAAGCCACCGCCCACCAGACCAACACCGAGGCGGATGGTCATTTTACCCTGCTAATCAACAACGGTACCGACCTTGTAATCGTCGGTGCGCAGCAAGGCTATTACAACGCCTCAGTCACAACGAACGCCCCCGCCACCAACGTCAACTTGTGGCTCGAACCCGTTCCCCTCATGCAGAACTCCAACTACGTTGTGCTTTCGCCGAATACTTGCGGTGTCTGCCATCCCAACCAACTTGCGCAATGGCAGGGCACGCCGATGGCCAGCGCCGGATCGAATACCTGGGTTCATGATACCTACAGTGGCCTCGGCACCGCCAACGGCACGAATGGCTTCGTTTATTTGCGCGACTCCGTTCTTGCGCCCAACAATCCCAATGCCGAGTGTGCTGCCTGCCATCAGCCGCAACGCTGGATTCATACTCCGTTCACGCCGTTGCAGGATCTCACTCTGACGGCCGATGCGGCCACAGTTCATGGTGTTTCATGCGAGGTCTGCCACAAGATCGCCAATGTGGACACGAATAAGATTAACTTCCCTGGAATCTTCCCTGGTGCGGTCGAGTTCTCGCGCCCGACCGACAGCGCACATCAAGTCCAGTATGGTGTGCTCGGAGACACGGATTACACTTCCGCCGGCTTGATGCGGCCTGCTTTCCAGCCGCAACTGGTCGCGCAAGTCTGTGCGGTCTGCCATCAGGACGCCAACGACCCAGACGAAAACCATACCTACACCGGCCCAATTTCCGAGCCGACGTATCTCGAATGGCTCAATTCGGATTACAGCAATCCACTTTCGTCCAACTACGCCAGTTGCGTGACCTGTCACATGCCGCCCTCCGGCGTCACCCAAGTGTCCAGCATCCTGCCGCTCACTCGATCCACCAACTCCATCCGTTCTCACACCATCGTCGGCACCACGCCGGAGTTCCTCGAAAACGCCGTCGAACTACAGCTTGCAGTCACGCTCAACGGCAACGTGCTGCAGGTGCAGGTCACAGTCACCAACGCGCATGCCGGCCATCATGTCCCCACCGGCGTCACCGTCCGCAACGTCATCCTGCTTGTCGAAGCCTGGCGCGATTCCGATCACCTACCGCTCACGCATACCGGCACCCAAACCGTTCACGCGCTTGGCGGCGTGGGTGATCCTGCCCAAGGTTACTACGCGGGCCAACCCGGCAAGCTCTACGCTTTTGTTAATCGCGATGCCCTCGGCAACAGCCCCGTCTTCTTCACCGAGGCGGACAGCGTTTTGTTTGACTCTCGGCTGGCTGCAAATACCGCTGATACTACTTCTTACTCCTTTGCGGTCCCACCGGAAGGCGGCCCATTGCGCGTCCGCGCCCGTCTCATCTACCGACGAGCTTGGCGCGCCATCGTGGATGCCAAGCAATGGACTCAGACCGGCCACGGCCTGCCACTGGAGGATATCCAGCCGCCGCACTTCGGACACCTGATGGAAATGGCAGAAGCAGCGCTCGCCGCCCCTACCAATCAACCGCCAACGGCAAACGCCGACAGCATGATTCGTTTCGCCACGCAAGGCACGCTGATCCCAGTCGCCAACCTGCTCACCAATGACACCGATCCGGATGGCGACGAACTGAGCCTGTCAGCGGTGATGGACGCCCAGCCCATCGGAGCCAGCCTTAGCCTTTCCAACTCCTCAATCAGTTACTGGCCTGCGTTTGGCGACACGAACCCCGGTAGTTTCCACTATGCAATCCATGACAGTCGCGGCAACGGAGCCACTGGCCTTGTCAGCGTGCTTGTCCAGCCCGACCCTCCGGTGGCGGACATCCTGACCTTGGTCACTCCGGCAGGCGGCGCGGCCAGTGGGGCACTTGCCGGTTATCCTGGGTTCACATACACCGTACAGTACACCGACACACTGAACCCGCCCATGTGGCAGAAACTAATTGTTCTGATTGCTGATGATGCAGGCCACCTGGAATTTACCGACAACCTGCCGCCTGGCCAGGAGAAGCGCTTCTACCGGGCGGTGCGCGGCGCGATGCCGTAAGCCGGGGCTTCGTGGATCGATCTATCCACTTTGGTAAATGACTGATTTGCCGCGGGCGCACGGAGATCCGGTCACCGCTTCAGCGGTCGGATGAAGCGAGAAAGTCTTGTCAGACCGTCCGGCTCAAGGCACGGCATATGTCACGTCGTGCCGCCCGCCAGAATGACGGCGCTGAAATTCATTTCAGGTTTCATGCCGCAACACGCCATCAGTCAGGATGCGACAGCGCAATCCGCCGCGACCCTGCAGCCAATCCTCCGCCCCCGGGCCAAGCGCCGAATTCATCCAATAACAGGGTTTGCTCTCCTCCACCCCGACAAAGCGGACGCCCTGCACTTCAAATGGCTGGCCGATGAGTGCCGCCAGATCCGCGCCGCGCACAAAAGCATTGCGGCGTGCTCCCTGGGGCGACGCGTCCGGCAAATTCAGTTCGTGACGCAGCAACTCGAACACTTCCATCGCGAAGAACGTGATTTGCCCCTTGTAGTTTTCCTTGAAGTCAAAAAAACGATCACCCCGAATGCCGCGTCCCGCGACGCACTCGAGCGTTTCCGTCGCAACGATGGGATGCTGCCCCGCAGGCTGGCCGTGGTGGCCAAAGAAATTGTGGCCCGGGGAAATGAAGAGTTGCTCAACACGCATGGCTGAATTCTGTCCCATCAGCACATCGGGTGCAATCGCGCGTCGGCAACGGCCTGATACGTTTCGACACAACGATTGCACACTCCCTGCCCGGGAAGCCACGACGGAAATTCGGCGGTGATTTGCCCAAGAATCTCCGCTGGCAACCCGTCGGTGTCAGCCCAGTCGAATGTGGGGAAGTCGCAGAGCGGGCAGGATGCTCCCGGTGCGGGACGCTGAACATCCCGCAACCCGCGCGGGTCGGCGATGAGTGCAATGAATTTCACGTGGCGCGGGACGGTGTTTTGCCAGAGCGCGGCAAATGTTTCGGTCTGCTTCGGCTCCGACCAGAACGAGTAGCCGCGCGCAAAGGCGGCCGCATGGCGCTCGCGGGGTTGCATCGGCGCGTGGCCGGCGGTCGCCAACCGGCCGTCAATGGTAATATCCCAGAGCAGGCGATACCGCTCGCGGGCGAGGCGCTTCTGGGCGGCGTTTAGTCCAGGCAGGTCCAGCGCGGGCGAATACCCGAACTCAGGGTTCAGCATGTCGTGCAGGTGCGTGAACTCGTGACGGAGGTAGTCACGCAACGACGCGTCGTTTATCATGCGCTCCAGTCGCAGCGCGAGCAGGCCGGTGCGCTCGCCGGCTTCATTCACGTAGAGTTCCGCGCCTTCGTCGTTCTTGCCGGTGGTCTTGCGCACGGCGAGCGTGCCGAGTTGCTCGCGCACCAGGGGAAATTCCTTAAGTGTATCCGTCAGCGGCTTCTCCAGTCTCCATTCACGAAACCAGTCGAGGTGCAGTTTGAAGAATGCGGTGTTGCGCTCGTCGGGATCAGGTATGCCGTAGAGCCTCTCACGCTCGCGATGGAAGCGCGCGATCTGCAGCGGATGCAGACTATAACCTTTTGTTGCAGATGCAACAAGAGGTTGCAGCACCTTGTGCCGTCCACTGGCGCGGAGGAAGACGGCGGCTTCGATGAAATCCTCGTCGTAGCGGAGTTGCATGGCTCATGTGGCGGCTAGCGCGCCGGGTGGGAGGTCGCGGATGCCGCAGGAATCGCACAGGCGGTCGGCGGTTTCGTCCACGGGCCGGAGCAACAATTCCTCGCTGCCCGGGTTCACGCCGAAACGGGCGCACTCGGATTCGATGAATACCCGGGTGAACTCGGCCAGCGCACGCAAGGTGGGTTCATTGGTGGCGGCGGCCAGGCGGCGCGTGAACGCGGGCGTCCAGCGACCGAGGTGTTCGCGGAGAAATTTCTTTTGCGCCTCCCGGCATTGGGCGAGTTGCGTCGCGTCGTGCTGGTGTTCGAGCGCGTAGGCTTCCTTGGCGGCGAGGACGCACATGAATTCCAGTTCGAGACAGATGTGATCGTGGCGTTCGCCGGCGTCCTCGGCGACTTCCAGGCCGAAGGCGCGATAAAACGCGGCGAGGTCGGCGAGGCGATGTGGTTGAAAAAGCGGGTCGGCTTTGATGTCGCCGTATTCGATTTCATTCAGCGGGCAGGAGCCACGCGCGGCGTGACCGAAGGTGGCGATGTAGGCGTTGAGAAAGGAGTCGAACGCCGGAGGCAGGAACGCTTGGATCAGGGTCTCGGCGCTGACAAGCACGGACTGGCCGACATAGACATTGGCGGCGCGGAGGGAGTTGATGGTCTGCGCTTGCGTGAGCCAACGCCACGTGTCCGGCATGGGATCCTCGTAAGCCTTGGCGAGAAAGCGGTGGATGAATGAACGCGCGACGGCGAGGTCAATCGCAGCTTGGAGCGTCGCCTGGTCTTCTGTAGCAGCCGACGTGAGTCGGCTCTGACTGGATGGAGCGGACTCACGCCCGCTGCTACCAGAATCGTCGGCGCGATAGTTGCCAAACACCGAGCGTTTCGGCGTGTCGGTCCGGGCGGCCCATTCGCCGCGCAAGCGGGGATCAGATGGAGTTGGCATGTTTGGCGTCCCGTACGTGCAGGGGTTCTTCCACGGTGGTTTCGATGATCTTCGTGCCGTCCTTCGCGTAGCCGATGATGGTGTCGTTATACATCACGAACTTTTTGCCGCGCACCTCGGTCTCGAACACCTTCGGGCCTTCCTTGATTTCGTAGCGATGGCAGATGCGCTGGTCCTTGCCGAAGAGTTGCAACACGGCGAGCAGTTCGCGGTCGGGCGCGGAATACTTTTCGATGGCGGCGTTCACCCCCGGACCAAACATCTGTTGCAGATACGGACGCGACACCCAACGCGGCGGGATGTAATAGCCGTTGGGTTCGGTGCCGAATTGCGGATAGAGCGGCAGGGCGACCTTGGCGACGTGGATGAGGTAATAGAGCGGGTTGTTGCGGGCTTCCTTCCAGGTGCCGTCCTTGTTCATCTCGATCAAACCTTGCAAACGGATCTGGCCGATGCAGGAGGACATGCAACGGGTTTGCATCGGCAGGCCACCGCCGGCCTGGTCCTTGCCTTCGACGCGCGGATAGCAGCCGATGCACTTTTCGCTCGTGCGCGTCGTGCCGCGGTAATACGTCTTCTTGTAGGGACAGGCTTCCATGCACTTGCGGTAGCCGCGGCAGCGTTCCTGGTCAATCAGCACGATGCCGTCCTCGGGGCGTTTGTAGATGGCGTTGCGCGGGCACGCGGCGAGGCACGCAGGATAGCTGCAATGGTTGCAGATGCGCGCGAGATAAAAGAACCACGTCTTGTGCTCGGGCAACAGTTCGCCGCCCTTGAAGTATTGGCCCTTCACGCCCTTCTCGTTGCCGACGGGATGATCCTCGTAACGATTTGGCGCGGACCATTCCTCGTCCGTGGGCAGGTAACCGAGCGCGCGGTTCGCGCCTTCCGGGCCGATGAAGGTCTTGGTGGCTTCGAAAATGGTTTTGCCGTTGAACTTGCCGTAAGGGGCTTTGACGTCCTCGGGTTTGCCGCCCCAGTTCTGGCCGCCGGGATTCGCCTGTTCGAGCAGGTCGAGCGTCTTCACATCCCAATGATGCGGGTAGCCGCCGTAGGGTTTGGTTTCGACGTTGTTCCACCACATGTATTCCTGGCCCTTCGAGAAGGTCCAGGTGGACTTGCAGGCCATGGTGCAGGTCTGGCAGCCGATGCAGCGGTTGGTGTTGAAGACGAAGGCGAACTGCTGGTCAGGATACGCCGCCTCGTAGGGGTATTCCATGTCGCGACCGAGTTGCCAGTTGAGGACGTTGCTCATGTTGGTAAGCGGTTAAACGGTTAGATCAGTGAATGGTTAAACGGGTCGCGGTCATACGGTGTATTCGGGAAGAGGTGCTCCGGTTGGGTCGGTCAATCTCGTTTCCGACTTCGTGAGTTGTGTGTCCGCGCCGTTTGCTGGTTCGCCGCGCGCCCCCTCACCCTGACCCTCTCCCCCTCCGAGGGGGCGAGGGGACAGCAAAGAACGCGCTTTGGAAAATTCGAGGCTGCTCGTGCCATCCGGCGTCGCCGATTCGCGTTGAGACGGCGGACGATTCTCCCTCTCTCCTTCGGAAGGGGAGAGGGCCGGGGTGAGGGGATTGGTTGCGACGCCCGGCCACTCCGCTTTCCTTCCCCAGCGCGCGAAGACGTCGGTGATGAGGTCGCGGATGAACGGCTCGCCGCGCTTCTCGAACGCCATGTTCGGCCCGACGTAGTGCGGGTTGCGGAACAGCGCGAGCACCTGCTGGTGGCCGTAGCCCATGCGCATGAATTCCTCGATGAACGTCTCGGCCATGTCGTTCGTGGTGTCTTCATGCGTCATGAAGGCCATGCCGTTCAGTTCAAACGGATCTTCAAAATCGAATTCGCCTTTGGGCATAACTTTATTTCCTGCCAAGGAGCGCGGCTGTGTGCGAAGCACCAGCCGCAGCGGTGAGGGAAGTCCAAGCGACCTGAGAGCTTTTCGGGCGTGACCCGCAGCGGAGTTGCTGCGGCTGGTCTTTCAGACACAGCCGCGCTCCGTTTTCACCTCGCAGTTCTTGGAATTCTTTCGTCATTCGGATTTCGCGTTTCGGGTTTAGTCAGAGCCTCCTTACATCGGCTGCAACAAAAGGTTCATTCAAACGTCGCGCCGCCGCCGCCCTCGCCCTTGCCGGTGAAATTGCCGGCGATGTATTTCTTCATCTTGTCGTTCTCGGCATCGGGGGACATGCCGCTTTGGCCCGGCTTCCACGGGCCGCGACCGCCCAGACCGCCATCCTCGGCCTTGGTGATCCGGATCAAACATTCCTTGGGCACGGTGTTGACGGCGTGGTTGTCCGCTTCGCCGCCAAAGAGGAAGCTCATATACGCCTTCGATTTGTGGAACAGCGTGTCGGTCTGGTGCATCGGCATGTGCCAGTTGCGCGTGACCGATTGTTGCGAGCCGAAACGGAAGTTTGAGATGTAGCCCTCTTCGGTGAGCGACAGGCCATCGGGGCGCGTCTGCATCGCTTTCACAGTTTTTTCCGTCGCGATGAACGAGCCGTGCTTCATCATCACGACGTTGTAGGGATACGCGGCGTTGTAGGTCAGGCGCAGCATGAGGCGGCTGACTTTGTAGAACGGATCGCTCGGGGTCGCGCCGAGATACGGACGGTCGGCGGGGTTGGCGTCCACATAGACATAGTCGCCGTCGGCGATGCCGAGGTCGCGCGCGGCCTGCGGGTTCATGTGGATTTGATGCTCGCCGACGTTGGGCAGGCGTTTGTCCACGCGATACGGGTCGCCGAAGTTCGAGTTCCAGATGAGATGCCAGTCCACGTTCGCCCAGGACGAATGGACCGAGTGACGCGACTTGGGCGTGAGGCAATAGAACTGGAATCCTTTTTCCCAGAGGAAATTCTTCGAGTTCTTCGTGTCGGCCCAACTCAGCTTTACGTTGCGTACGGTGCGTTCGTCCCAGTGTTCGGCGTCGAGCGGGATGCCGTAATCATTCGGGCGCACGAGCGGGTTGGTGCTGACGATGACGTTGGGCAGATACGGCGTGGCTTCCGGGCCTTCGCGATGGACGATGAAGTTCTCGCCGCACGCGAGCGCGGTGGGATCGTCCGTGTAGGAATTCATGCGGCCGGTCTCGGTGTGGAACGGGTCGTTGTCATGGACCTGCTCGTAGAACGGGATGCGCGGGTAGCTGCGGAAGAGCAGCAGTGCGCCGCCGGGCGGGCCGTATTTGCCGGCCATGATGTCGTCCA
Source organism: uncultured Bifidobacterium sp. (assembly GCA_964561105.1). Taxonomy (GTDB): domain Bacteria; phylum Verrucomicrobiota; class Verrucomicrobiia; order Limisphaerales; family JADLHS01; genus JADLHS01. The sequence continues at coordinate 143,838 of CAZLOH010000001.1, forward strand.
CGGTGTAACCGGCGGTGGTGGTGCTGGTGTCGAGCAGGCGCTGGAGGTAAATCTTGCGCTTGCCCTCGTGCTCGAATTTGAAGTGAGTGTGAAAGCGTTTGTCGCCGGTGACCTTGCCGAGCGCGGCAGCGATGCCGGCGAGAATGGTCAGGTCATCCTTCGAGTCGTAGAGCGGTTTGATGCCGCCCTTCCAGACTTGCAGGAACGGATTCGAGCAACTGGCGGTGACTTCCAAATCCTGGAACTCGACCCAGGAGTTCGCCGGCAGGCCGAAGTCGGAATGTTCCACGCTGGCCGTCATCTGCGTGTCCATCGTCACAATCAATTCCACGTTCGGATTGACGTTTTTGATCATCGCATACGCCCACTTGGCGTTGTTGATCAGGTTGACGTTGGTGGTGAAGATGGCCTTGGTGGGCGACGGCATGTGGGATTTTCCGGTGAACACCTTGCGACCCTCCTTGGGCGTGTTGACGATAAGCGGGCGGTCGCCGTGATTCCAATACGCGGGTTCTTCGTCCTTGGTGTAGGCGTGCGCGTGAACATCCCGGCCGTGCGCCTTGGGATCGAGATTTTGCTCGAACGGATCTTCCATGATCCAACCCTTGAACCCCCAGCCCGTGAGCTTGCTGCCCTGGAAGATCGAGGCCTTGTAGTTGCCCGACCAGGAATGGCAGCCCGTGCCCGGCTTGCCGATGTTGCCGGTGAGCATGAGCGGCAGATACGCCGCGCGATTGGCTTCGGTAGCGTGAAACCAGTGGTTGATGCCTTCGCCCTGATGGATCGCACAGGGCTTGATGGTGGCGATGTCCTTCGCCAGCCGCTCGATCATGTCCTTCGGGGCGCTGGTGATCTCGGCCACGCTGTCGAGGTCGTAATCTTTGAGGTGAATCTGATACAGATTCCACGCCGTCGCGACCTCGGTTTCGCTGCCGTCGGCGAGTTTGATTTTGCCCTTCCAATCGAGCGTAGGGTCAATGCCTGACTTCGCCAGCGTTCCGCCCACCATGTCGCGGGTGAGCGCCTTGGGCGAATTGGTCTTTGCGTCCCAGACCACGAAATCGCCGAGCTTCGCATGCTGTTCGTCGGTGATGCCCTGAATCTTTTTGCTCGGTCCGTCGGCGGGCAGCGTGCTCTGGTAGTTCGGGAACACCTCGGCGGCGCGCAGGCGCAGGCCGTTGTCGGTGCGGACGAGCAGCGGGAAATCCGTGAACTGCTTTACGAACGTCGCGTCATACCATTTATTGTCAATCATCAGGCGCGTGACGCCCAGCCACAGCGCCGCGTCGGTGGAGGGGCGCACGGGAATCCAATAGTCGGCCTTGGTCGAAGGCGCACCGTATTCGGGGGCGATGACGACGATCTTCGCGCCGCGCTCCATGCACTCGATGAACCAGTGGGCGTCGGCCATTTTGTTTTCCACCAGGTTCTTGCCGTTCATGATGATCAGCTTGGCGTTGCGCAGATCATTGAAATCACACTCGCTGTTTTGCAAGCCATGCACCCACGGATGGCCGGGCGCTTGATCACCGTGCCAAGTGTAGTTGGACCAGACGCGGCCGCCCTTGGCGTCCTCCGGTTTCACGCCCCGGACGTGGACGTCCAAGAGCGCGAGCGAATTGCAGAGGCGATACATGCCATACTTGCCGAGCACGCCGAGCAGGCCCATGCCGCCGCGCGTCTTGATGGTGCGCGTGCCCGCGCCGCCCATGTCCTCGATCATTTCGGGCGGATAACCCTGTTCGGCGAGCAGCTTCGCGCCGGCCTCGCCGGAGTAGCGCGTGGCGATGGCTTTCAGCGCGTTGGCGATGTAGCTGAACGCCTCGTCCCACGAGATGCGGTCAAACTTGTCCGTGCCCCGGGTGTCGAATTTATATTTCGCCTTCAACTCGGGCGTGAGCGCCGGGAAGCCATCGTTGGCCCAGCGCCGCCAGCCCCGGCGCACGATGGGATGCTTGAGGCGATACGGGCCGTAGAGAATGCGATGGAACGTGTAGCCCTTGGCGCAATGACGATTGCCCCAGTTGGCGGTGGCGTGGTTGCCATAGAGGTCGGTGTAGGTGTGAACGTCGTATTGCTCGCCGAGGCGGACGATGACGCCGTTGCGGACGTGCGCGGTGATGCGGCAGTTGTGCGTGTCGTTCGGCGCGCAGACCCAGGAGAACTCGCGGTCGTAGGCGTATTGGTTGCGGTAGAGTTTTTCCCAGTCGCGATTCGGATAGGCGGCGAGCGGGTTGGCGACATCCTCGGTGGGCTGCGCCTGGAGGAAGCGGAGCGGGAGGAATTGGGCGGCGGTGATGCCCGCGCCGACGAGGCCGCTGCGCTGGAGGAAGGAGCGGCGGGAAAGATTGTTTTCGTTGTTCATAGAAAGTCAGTTGGGAGAAAATCCGAATGACGAAGGACGAAATCCGAAAGAAGTCCGAAGCTCGAAGTCCGAAGCGAGAGGAGCGCGGGCTTCAGCCCGCCTCAGCTTTCGATATATGAGCGGACTGGATTCTCCCGAGAGCGTCCAGACACGCGGGCTTTGAAGCGGCATGAATTCCGCGCTCCTGGCGGACGCTGACCACGGCGCTGGTTCGACATTCGGATTTCGGATTTCCTTCGTCATTCGGTTTTCGGGTTTCGGATTTCGCGTCAGCGTTGCGCGGTCTTGCCTTTGCCGTCGTCGAGGGTGAGTTGATACCAGTTGCTGATCATCTTGCGGCCGTTGCGGTCGTGCTGCTCGCCGTTCCAGATGGCAAACGCGACCGGAACCGATTTGCCGGCAAGGAATTTCACGTCATCCGCGTCCTTCGACTTGAGATCGCGGATGAAGATCACGCTCCAGAACCCGTCGTGCCAGATGCCCTTGCCCTGCACGTTCTGCTGTTTGGTCGGCTGCGACTTGAACGAACCAAAGCCGGCGGCATTGGCGTCTTCAATCGGGGATTTGTGCGGCTGCGAAGTGACGTTGCCGGCGCTGACGGCGGTGCTGTAATTGGTGAAGGTCCAGGCGTCCACGTGCATGGATTGGTAAACTGAATCCATGTCCGGCACGGCGCCGCCCTCGGCCTGCCAGCCGGCCTTCCAGTTCCAGAGGTTGACCGGATTGTCCTTGTCGCCCATGCCGAGGAAACCGTATTTGCCGGAGAGCGAGAACTGGAGCGCCGCGCCGTCCTGAAAATCCTGCACGCGAATGGCGGTGTTCTGTGGCAATTCATCGCGCCACTGGAGCAACACGGCGAGTTTTTTGCCATCGGTCACCGCGTTGACGGCCACGGCATAGACCTGATTCGGCTCGGGCCAGAGGGGATTGAGCGGCACGCGGACGGGATCGAGTGTGTCCCAGAAGCCGTCCGTCGGCTCGGTGGGTAATTTGCGGACACGCTGGACGTGAATGGAGCCGTCTTCGGGCGCGAGCAGGTCATTGACGGAAACATCCGTGCGCCGGAGGGACTGGACGTAATGCACGAGCGCCCAGCGTTCGTCGGGCTTGAGCAGGTCATCGCCGTACGGAATCATCGGCGTGCCAGGCAAGCCGTTGTTGATGCGCAGGTAGAGGTCCTGGCCCGTGTGGCCACCGCGAAACATGCCGGTGTTGAAATCCCGGGGGCGCACCGGCAGTCCCGAAATGTCCTTGAGTGTGGGCACTTGTGGCCCGTCGCCGGCACCCGTCTCACCATGGCACAAGGCGCATTGCATCCGCTTGAAAACGTCCCGGCCCAGAGTCAGTTCTTGCACCCCGGCCGCAGGCTCGGGCGGCACGACGACGGGTGGGGCGAGTTGGTTGTTTAGAGCGGCCTGTTCGAAAAGGTTGATTCGTTGGCCGGAGTTGTCCGTGCGCGCCGTCAGATACTTGACATACTGAACCACCTCCTGCCGCTCTGGTTCGCTCAGGTAGGAAAAACTCGGCATGGAACTGCCCGGCAAGCCGCGAGTGACGGATTGCATCAAGTCTGCATCCGTGGGCAGCGCCTGCCCGGGCGTGGATTTGATTTTGAACTGGCCGGCGCTGAAATTACGCGGCTTGGGATAGAGCCAGACCGAAGCCGGGCCATTGCCATCACCACTCGTGCCGTGGCAGGCGGCGCAGTGCTGGTCGTAAACCGCGCGACCGGCGGGCGAGGCTGAGATGGTGGGTTGGGCGGAAAGTTGAAGCGTCGCAGCACACAGAGCGATTGAACACAAGTAGATAGTCGCAATCTTCATGGCTAGTTATATTAGCCGGACTATAGGACTCGGCTCCGCGAATACTTTGACACAAGTCAAGAACTTGCCATTTACAATCAGCGATCGGTCAACCGCGAGGGTGGTGAAATCGGCCTTCGGGAATAGCCGTTCCCGAAGGTCGCCAACCAGCCAAACACTACCACCATAATGCGCAGGTGATCGTGCGCTGGTTTTATTTCAGTTGGCGCTTGAGAATCGCCGGCTGACTCGATTGCAGCCTGTCGAAAATGAGCACCGGATCTTCCGTGCCCGGTTGGCGAAACCGCTTCGTGCTACGCGCCGCTCGCACCTGGTACGGGCAGGGGCGGAAGATTGGAACCCAGCGGAGGCGGTGGCGGCGTCATCTGCGCCAGCGCAGTGGTGAAGGCGCTCATGTCCTTGACGACGTCGCCGACGAGACAGTCAATCAGCGCGGTCCGCTGTTCGGGAAAGCGCCGGGCGAAATCCATGAAGCTGAACTTCGGATCATAGAACGCGTGGATGAGACGCCGGACCACCTCCACTCCCTGCATCAGCGCCGGCTCAAAACTACCCAACCGGGCGGCGGAGACGTCACCACTCTTCAGGGCCGTATCAATACACTGAGCCGCGAGTTCGGCGGAAGCGAGCGCGAGGTACAGGCCCGAGGAATAAATGGGATCGAGAAAAGCGCGCGCGTCTCCAATCATCACCCAGCCGTCGCCCGAGGTCCGGCGGTTCACATAAGCCATGTGACGCGCGCCTCGCACCGGCCCGACCCGTTCCGCATTAGTCAACCGTTCGGTCAGGGCTGGGCAACGCGCCACTTCGCGCTGGTAGGCAGCCTCCATGTCATCCGATTCCGAAAATACATAATCAGGGTCCGCCACCAGGCCCACGCTCACGATGTCGTCCGGCAGCGGAATGTACCAGAACCAGCCGCCGCCCGGGATGAGCAGCATCGTGGTTTCGCCTGAATCAATGCCCGGCTGCCGTTTGCCGCCGCGAAAATAACTCCACGCGGTGGCCTTGCGCAGTTCCGGCAGTTCACTCCGCAGTCCCAGTTGCCGGCCGATGACACAGGCCCGCCCCGAGGCGTCCACCACGACTTTCGCCCGCACTTCCATGGGTGAACCATTCGTGGGATTGGTCCGGACACCCACGGCGCGTCCCGCTTCAAACAGCACTTTCTCAATGCCGGTTTGTTCGTGGACCTCGACGCCGTTCGCGCGGGCATGATCGAGCATCAGGCAATCAAACTGACTGCGCTCGACCTGCCAGGTGCGCGCGCCGTCACCCTTGATCGTTTCCGAGAAATAAAACGGCAGGGACGCTTTCCCGTCCGGGGCGACGAAACGCACACTCTGTTTTACGGGAAACGCGGACGCGCGCAACTTCGGCAGGAGACCCAGGCGGTCAAAGATGCCGTAGGTGTGCGGCACGAGCGATTCGCCAATGTGGTAGCGCGGAAACTTTGCCTGTTCAAAAACGACGCAACGATGCCCGGCCCGCGTCAGAAACGTGGCCAGCGCCGCGCCGCCCGGGCCACCGCCGATGACGGCGACGTCGTACGCGTTGTGGTTCGAGGCAGCGGTGGAAGAACTCATGATTTTCCTTGGTTGATGGTTTTAAGTGTAACGGATTGATTGGAATTGGGGATCGTAGAAATGCGGCAGCAGCCGGTCCACACGCAGCAATCCCGCGCGCGTCACCTGCACCGACTCGGTCGTACAGTTGAGCCAGCCTTCGGCCGCGAGGGCGCGCAACGGATGAGCGAACACCTCCAGAGGATTCACGCCGAACCGGGCACGGAAAGGTGCCAGCGATACTTCTCCGAGTTTGAGTTGCAGGACAAACTCTCGCACGAGCTGGTCCGCACGGGAAAGTTTGAGGGCGCGCTTGACCGGAATCTCTCCCCGCGCCACAGCAGCCTGATACGTTTCCGCCGTGATTTCGTTTTGCGCCTGCACGCCACCGAAATAGCCGAACGCCGCCACCCCCAAGCCCAGCATATCCGCGCCACGCCAGAGATATTCCTGATAACAGAAGCGATGACGCTGCGGGTCTTTGACGGCGTTATAGCCGCTGACAATCGTGTAACCCGCGCGTTCCAATTCCTGGAAGCCCTCGGCCAACCGGCGGCGTTTGGTCTCCCAGGAAACCGGCGTGGCCGGACCGACCCCGGCCTTGAACGCGCGATAGGTCTGCGTGTTGTGCGGGATCTCGGTTTGGTAAATGGTGACACCGTCCGGCGCGAGGGCAATGACACGCCGGACAGATTCGCGCCATTGTTCGTCCGTCTCGCCCAGCAGACCGCACATCAAATCCAGGTTCACCCAGGCGAAATCCACTTGCCGGATGATTTCATAGGCTCGCACCACGTCCTCAGCCAGATGCACCCGGCCGTTGAGTTGGAGCAGTTCGTCGTCAAAACTTTGCACCCCCATGCTCAACCGGGTGACACCGACTCCGCGCAATGTCTCCAGAAACTCCGGCCGCACCGAGCGCGGCGCACACTCGAAGGTGACTTCCTCGATAGCTTTCCAGGTCAAGCCGCGCTGGAGCCCCGTCGCCAGATACTCAACCTGCCGGGAGTTGAGTGAGGAAGGCGTACCGCCGCCGAAATACAAGAAAGCCGGCGAGCGCCCGCGAATACCCGGCCGTCGCGAGTAAAGCGCCAATTCCCGCACCACGGTTTCGAGGTACCGATCCACCACGGCGGCTGGCTGCGCGATGTAGGAGAGGTAGTAGCAATAGTCGCATTTCTGCTGGCAGAAGGGGAGATGGACGTAAATCCCCAGCGGCCCGGTGGTCGCCGGCCGGGCCAGAGCCTCATGCAGAGCGGGCACTTGCGCGGAATCCCACGCCGAGAACGGCGGATATACCGCGACGAAATAGTTCCCGACCACCGGCTCCGGGGCCGGTGCGGCATCGTCAGGCAAGCGCGGAACGGCCGGGGCAATCACACCCCATTGATACGTCTGCGTAGTTTCGGCGACCTTGACTCAGGTCAAGCTTCCGGCAAATGACGCGGACGAAGCGAAAATTGCAGTCAAACATTCCCCACGCCGGTCGCGGCGCGGCCCGCCTCTGTCATCATCGAGGGATTCCATGGCGGATCCCAGACGACCTCCACCTCCACGTCGTCCACGTCTTCGAGATTGAGCAGAGCATTGTTGACACCCCATCGGATGCTTTCGTGCATGGGGCAACCCGGCGTGGTGAGCGTCATCACCACGGAGACTTTCGTGCCGGTGATGGTGATGTTGTAAATCAACCCCAGGTCCACAATGTTGCAGTTGATCTCGGGGTCAATCACCTGCCGCAAGGTTTTCAGAATGGTGGCTTCGTCCAGCGGTGTCGGGTTCATGCGGTTTTCGGCAGGGTTGACGACGGCACCGCCAGCGGCTTGAAACCGGGCCGGAAATAATGCGAAAGCATCAACGCAACGTTGCCCGCCAGTGTGAGCACGCTCGCGGCGAGCAGAACACCACCCCACCGAACTCCCGTTTCGTTGGCGAACATGATCGCCGCACATGTGACCACCAGGCCGGCCAGAAAACTCCAGTAGCCGACCGCCTGAAGTTTCGCTGAATAGAGGTCGGCGAGCGCCGGCACGGGTGCCCGCCCGATTTGTCGGCTGTAACACCCGAACCAGACCAGGAACGGAATAATCTTGTAGAGCATGCCGATGATCGCAAACGAGATGACGCCGACCAGCCCGAGGAAGCCATAGACATTTTCCAACTGACCGGTGGTTGGATTCAACGGCAACGTCGGCCAGGAGAGGACGATCGCCAACACTGCCAACGGCGCGAACAGGCTCACCGCCGTGAGAAAGTATTTGAGCCCCCAGTCCAGGGCGCGTCGTTTTCGCGCCCGCAGCATGGCCCGCAGTTCAATTCCATAAACCACCAGCGCCCCGACCACGACCAGCGCGCCGGCCAGCTTCCACGGACTACGTACGAGGATGGTCACAAACACTCCCGCCAGACCGATGTTCAACAAGGCGATGCTCCAACCCGCGCGGCGCTGGCTCTGAACCTCGCTCAAGGCAAACATCGGAATGAGTTTGTAGGAGACACCCACAATCATCATCGTGAACAGGCCAATGCCGCCAAGATGCGCGTGGGCGTGCATGGCGCTGATGGCGTCGAAGTGGGTCATGAATCCGGCGAGTTGACGCAAGCCGCTCACCAGATTTCGCACGCCTTCGGCCGTGGCCAGTCCGGCGGTCGTTTCATACGTGCATTTGCCGATGGCGATGAAAAGCCCTGCCGTCACCGTGAGGGCAAGCCAGCCCAGGGCGGCCGTGACTGCCGTGGCAACGACATTCCATTTGGGCACGCGCCGCAATGTTCGCGCGATGTTATACACGAACAAGCCGACGCCCGTGGCGAACACACAACCAAAGTGTCCCACTTGTTTCATGTTCCAAACGCGGAACATCCAGACCATGCCAATGAAACCCACGACGTGAAACACAAACTGCCAGCGAGCCAGTTTTTCACTGTAAAGTTTTGTCTCCAACGCCACTGGCACGAGTTGATACATCGCGCCCATCACGATGGAACAAAGCCAGCCGAGCACAATCAGATGCGTCGTGGCGATGACGTACTGGTTGTAATGATAACCGGCGAGAATCGCGGGGCGCGCGATGATCCAGGCCACACCGGTCAGCAACGCCAGCAGCCCGGTCAACACGAACGCCAGTGGCAATGCCACCGACGGGGCATTGGCTCCGGTCGGCGAAGTGGCAACCGCCGGCCGCGCCGAAACCGGTTTAGTGCCGCCAGATATGGGTAAGGAAGCTGCCATCCGTTTGCTCCAATGTTTTGGCGGTGAACCCGCGCTCCTCGAGTTGCGGATACAAATGCATCGGCCGGCGGTCGGTGCGGGCGTGCAAAATTTTACCCTCCGGCAATCCGGCAACAGCTTCAAGGATGGTCACCATCGGTTGCGGCGGCTCCAGTCCGCGCGCGTCCACTTCCAGAATATCGGCCGGCGTGGCGGCCGTTTGATTGCGGGCAGGACTGGTCGGGGCCGGCGGCGTGGTGTTCGGCACGCCGGCGGCGGATTGGCGGGTGAACAACACTTCCCAATCTCCGTTGCCGATCGGCCGCGCCGCATGCCCGAAACCTTTTTTTGCCATCACGTTGAACAACGGTGCCGGCTCGAAGGGCGCAAGCAACCGCAATCGGTCATCCGCCGCCAATCCGGCGACTGCGGTCATGATTTTCGAGAACGGTTCCTTTCCCGTGCGGATGTCTTCCCGCACGTCCACGGTCACGACTTTCTCGTGGCCTGCCTCCAACGATGACTGCTCATTCATAATGTTTCAGCCTACCATCATTCATCCGACCTGAATTGACGCGCGTCAAACTTTCCGCAATTCCTCGCTGGCTGCGACCAAGTCACCCGCGAAAACCGCGCCCGTTCCGGCTCAGGCCGCGACCGGAAGCCGCCGCGCGGTCTTGAGCTTGATTCCGAGCGGGACGGATTTCGAGTTGGTGTTGAGCAGATCCGTGAGTTTTGTCTTCGCAAAGGCCGTTTCCATCTGTGTCACCACGTCATTCATCCCGCAGTGCAAGGGACACAGGTTCGTCCCGTGCGCTTTCAAGCCCAGCGGACAGGTGTGGATGCGCTCCAGGGGATCCACGGCGTTGATGACCGCCAGCACCGTGACCTGCGCCGGATCACCGGCGAACTGAAAGCCACCGCCGAGACCGCGCTGCCCCCGCACCAGGCCTGCTTTGGCAAGGAGTTGCAGGACTTTCGAAATGTAGTCCGGCGGCGTGCGGGTGCCCTCGGCAATCTGGCGCGTGGTTTGCGAGCGCGCCGGCTCCTGGATCAACCAGAGCACCGCGCGCAGCGCATATTCCGAAGTCCGCGAGATCAGTTGCATGACCAAAAGTGGACGTTGACATCCGATTTAACAAGTCTATTTTTCCCGCCGTCGGCGGCTTGTCCGCCGCCATCACCCAGTGTGGCCATCGAGCACCGAGCAACATGAAACCGCGCCTTGACTACGAATCCATCGCGCCGGCCCCGGCCATTTTGTCGCCGGTGGGCCTCGATCTGGAATCAGCCGCGGCAACGAGCGGCCGGCTCTCCGATTTCCTCGTGCTCACCAAGGCACGGGTGAACGGGTTGGTGGTTGCCACGACCTTCGTCGGCTTTGCCCTGGAGTCCGCCCTCCTGCCGAATTGGTCCGTGCTGCTGCACGCGTTGATCGGCACGGCGTTGGTAGCCGGCAGCGCCGCCGTGGCAAATCAAGCCATGGAGCCTTCGTACGACCGGCTGATGACTCGCACCCGAAACCGGCCGGTCGCTTCGGGAAGGCTGCAACGGAATTCAGCCATCTGGTTGAGCGGGCTGCTACTGATCATCGGCAGTCTCTGGCTGGGTCTGGGTGTCAATTTGCGCGCGCTGGGGCTGGCGGTTCTCGCGTTTGTGGTTTATGCGTTCGCCTACACTCCCCTGAAGCGGATCACCCCGGCCTGCACACTTGTGGGCGCGGTTTCCGGCGCTTTGCCGGTGCTGGTCGGTTGGGCGGCAACGGACGCCGCGTTTGGCCGCTGGGCGTTCGTGGCGTTTGCCGTTTTGTTTCTCTGGCAGATTCCGCACTTCCTGGCAATTGCCTGGTGGCGACGCTTGGAATATCAGCGGGCCGGCTATCAGGTGTTGCGCCCGGGTGACCACGGCGGCTTCTGGACTGCGCTCGAGGCGATGGGATTTACGGCGTTGCTGTTCGCCGTCGCGTTGCTTCCGGTGTTCTGGCAACTCGTCCATGGTTGGTATGGGCCGCTCACGCTGGTCTTAAATCTCGGCTTCAGCTTTGCGAGCATCCGCTTTCTAATACAACGAACCGAAGCCGCCGCGCGCCTGATGTTCCTCGCCTCCCTGCTTTATCTTCCCCTCCAGTATTTACTGATGCTGCTGTGCCAGATTAAAACGCAACCATTTTAGCGGCCACCCTGCCCGTCCGGCCGCGCTCCTCCATCTACTCCCGCCACAATTTTATGACGCTGAACACAAACATTGACGAAAAACTGGCCGGCCTTTTTCAAGAGGTCGTTAAACGAAACCCCGGCGAAGTGGAATTCCACCAGGCGGTCCGCGAGGTGTTGGAATCGCTCGGGCCGGTGCTCGGCAAATACCCCGAGTTTGGCGAACACAAGATCATCGAGCGCATCTGCGAGCCGGAACGGCAGATCATTTTCCGCGTGCCATGGCAGGACGACCATGGTCAGGTGCAGATCAACCGCGGCTTTCGCGTCGAGGTCAACAGCGCCCTCGGACCGTTCAAAGGCGGGCTCCGTTTTCATCCGTCGGTCTATCTGGGGATCATCAAATTCCTCGGCTTCGAGCAACTGTTCAAAAACGCCCTCACCGGCATGCCCATCGGCGGCGGTAAAGGCGGATCGGATTTCGATCCCAAAGGCAAATCGGACGGGGAGATCATGCGATTCTGCCAGAGTTTCATGACCGAACTCTACCGGCACCTCGGCGAATACACCGACGTGCCGGCGGGTGACATTGGCGTGGGCACCCGCGAGATCGGCTACCTGTTCGGTCAATACAAGCGGATTACCAACCGCTACGAGTCGGGCGTGCTCACCGGCAAAGGCCTCGACTGGGGCGGCGCCCGGGCGCGCAAGGAGGCCACGGGTTATGGCACGGTCTTTTTCCTGAACGAAATGCTGGCGGCGCGAAAAGCATCGTTGCATGGCAAAACCTGCATCGTTTCCGGCTCCGGCAATGTCGCCATCTACGCCATCGAGAAGCTGCAACAACTGGGCGGTAAAGTGGTGGCCTGCTCGGATTCCGGTGGTTTTGTCCATGACCGGAAAGGCCTCGATCTCGCCTTGATCAAACAACTCAAGGAAGTGGAACGGCGACGGATCGAGGATTACGTCTCCCATCGCAAACACGCCCGCTACGTGGCCAAAGGCAGCTTGTGGAAAATCCCGTGCGACGTGGCCCTGCCCTGCGCCACTCAGAACGAACTGAACGGCAAGGATGCGACCACGCTGGTCAAGAACGGCTGCCTCGCCGTCGCCGAAGGCGCCAACATGCCCACCACCCCGGAAGGCGTCCGCGTCTTCCTCAAAGCCGGCACCGCCTTTGGTCCCGGCAAGGCCGCCAATGCCGGCGGCGTGGCCACCTCGGCCCTGGAGATGCAACAGAACGCAAGCCGTGATGTTTGGGATTTTGAGTTCACCGAAAAAAAGCTGGCGACCATCATGCAAGGCATCCACCAACGCTGCTACGAGACGGCGGAGGAATTCGGCGTGCCCGGCAACTACGTCAAAGGCGCGAACATCGCCAGTTTCATCAAAGTTGCCCAGGCCATGGTGGCTCTGGGGCTGATTTGAATCCGATCCCAGCGTGGGTCGCCGGTGGTAACCCGGCTTGGCTCCAGGTGCGAGCAGACACCCAAAGCTGCAAGCCCGACCGATGACATCCAGGGCTGTAAGCCCGGCAGACGATAACCCAGGGCAACGCCCTGGGTTAATCGTCAAACAAATCTCAAGCCCTGCATGGGCGACTGAAAATTCCCGCAGTTACGGAATGGCCGATCCGATTGTCCACATCCGGCCGCATCCATCTGCACAGACCCGCCGGGACGCGGCCTGCGGCCTGAATCCGCGCGAGGAGGGATTGTTGTGCGTGCTCTTGTTCTTTGCGTTTACATCCATCACGGGTTTCCTCCTCGGACTCGGGCTTGAAGAAATCGCCCAACCAGGCGGCTGCACCGAATCTCGCGCTTGCGTCGTGGTGTCAGTTCGGGTTCCTTGACGCGGGGTCGGTGAACCGGGACGTTAGCCACAGCGAGATTGGCTTGAAGGATATATTCAAATCACGATTGGAAAGATTCTCAGTCTGGTGGTTGCGATCGGCTACGCAGTAATGGCAATCAAACAGGCGGGTGTCACTGGTTTGACGTGGTGTGCCGGTCTATTGCTACCTCTGGCCCTTATCTGGTTTCCCGAAGCGATCGGAAGCATCACCGGCTACTTTCGCATGGCTACGTGAATGTTCAGACCCCAGGGGTTTTCATTTCGATTCTGGGATGGTTTTTTCTCGTTGGTTTACCGGTGATCTTGTATTTGGTTTTCAGATGAACACGCCTGCCATGCGCGGCAACGAACCCGGCCATCACACTCCGGTTGCAATCATGGCGTCCCGCAGGGTCGGGTCACTGAGCTTGGGCCGTTGGCCCACTACCGGCCTGGGAGAATTGAGAGCCACATAGCCGCAAAGACTATCCATGAGCGTAACACATTTATGGTTCCTGAACTCGTCCGTGACCGTCCGCGTGTCCCAGGCGGATGGCCAGGATGGCGTCTCGATTCTGGAGCATCGCGTGCCCCAGGGCGATTCACCACCCTTGCACTTACACCGCACGGAAGATGAGATTTTCCACGTCCTCGCAGGCCAATTCCGTATCAAGGTGCAAGACCAGGAACAGCGCGTCGGGCCCGGCGACATCCTGCTCGTGCCGAAGGGCATCACTCATACTTACCGCGCCGAGTCCTCCACGGGAGGCCGCTTTTTGACGGTGACGGTGCATGGGGATTTCGAACGATTCGTGCGCACCATGGGCCGCCCGGCGGAACATCCGGGGTTGCCAGAATCTGCGGGAGCGCCATCGGCTGAGGCGATCCAGGCGCTCACAGCGATCGCGGCTCAACATGGAATCGAGATTGTTGGACCACCGCTCCAATAACATGGCGTGGGGCGATAGAACTACTGGTGCGAACAGCCGCCCCATTTCACAGTTCGGGCGTCGCGACTCTTTCCTCATTCGCCTCATCCGTCCCGGGTAACTACGCACTTCGGCCCTGAATCGGACAAGTCACCCTTCGTCGGTGACAACTGATGGCCGGACCACACCAGGCCCATGGCAGTCACAACCGAGCACTGCACACCGGCATTTCACGCCCGGATTCCCAGGTTGAACGCCAGACGGCAATCCGGATTGACCCATGCTACTTCAACGGTAGCAACGTCGAGAGCACGCAGACTTCGACGAAGCCAAAGATGGCAGTCGCGAGGCAGGTCACCGTCCATGTGCGCAGGGTTTCGCGCTCGGTCATGCCTGAAAGCCGGCTCACCACCCAAAACCCGCTGTCGTTCATCCACGAAATGCTGAACGCGCCAAAGCCGATCGAGAGGAAGAGGTACAGGGTGTGATACGGCAGGTTCACGCCTTGAATCACCTCGTACATCATGGCCGAAGTGGTGAGCATGGCCACCGTGGCCGAACCCTGGGCAAACCGGATCGTCAGCGCCACGAAGAAGGAGAGGATTACCAGGTTCACACTGTGGCCGGCGGACACGGCCTTGATGGCCTCGCCCACGCCGGCATTGCGCAACATCGCCCCGAACGCGCCGCCCGCCGCCGTAATGATGATGATGACCCCGGCGGTTTCCAGCGGCGGCCCCAGCAGGTCGCCGAGCGCGGTGAAACTCAACCGGCGTTGCCGTGCCCACACCCAGAGCGCGATCACCGTGCCAATCAACAACGCGATGTTTTTGTTGCCCACGAACAACGCCACCTTGGCCACCGCCGCGAACGAATCGCTGCCGCCGACGAGGTTCACCACGCCCGGCCAGTCCTGCGTCAATTTGCAGAACGACGCCAGGCAGATCAACGCAATCGGCAGGAGCACGGGAATGATGCTCCAGAAAAAATTTGGGAGCTGCTCCTCCGGTTTATCCATCACCTCGCGCAGATCCACCAGGGACAGACCGGCCGTTTCGCGCAAGGGAACTTCAAAACGGCCATTCAGCCACCGGGCGAAAAAGTAGCCGGCCACGCATGGGGCCAATCCCGCCAGCAGCCCCCAGATCAACGACAGGCCCGGATCCACGCGCAGATTATCCACCATGCCCAACGGGCCAGGATGCGGCACCGCCAGCGAGTGGGTCAACACCCCGCCCACGCAAATGCACATGAGATACAAAATGTAATCCTTGCCCGTGCGCAAGCGCAGGGCCCGCGCCAGCGGCACCATCAGCATGAACATCGTGTCGAAGAAGATCGGGATCGAAAGGATGTAGGTGCTGGCCAGCAACGCCAGGGCGGCGCGCTTTTGACCGAACACCCCGAGGAAGCGCCGCACCACCTTGTCCGCCGCGCCGCTTTCCATCAGCGCCAGACCGATGATGGACGCCAGGCCAATGGAAATGGAAATCCCGCCCGCTGCGGCGCCGAATTCGACCGCGGTCAGTTCCACCGACGCAATCCAGGAATTCGCCCGCGCATCCGCGCGCAAGGCGGGCGAGAGTTTGTTGATCTGCGCGTCGCTGAAGTGCTGGGTGAGAAAGCCGGCGAGGAACGCCGCGGCAATCAGTGCCAGAAAGGCGTGGATCCGCAGCTTCGTAATCATCAAAACGATGGCGGCCACGCACACGATCAGGACCACAAAGGGCCAGAGTGAACTGGGGGTCGCGAGGGCGAGCAAAGTCATCGAGTGTGGTTTGAGTTGCGCGGATTTTACGAAAACAGCTTCGCGAGACAAACCGAATCTCCCAAAAAGTTACCTGGCACTGAGAAACCGAGGCGGCTTTCGTTGGCGGACGGGTGTGGCACAAGCCGTCACTTGAGCCGGAACGCCAATCTCCGATCCGGCACGCCGGTCAGTGCGTTGTATCGAGCCGGGTCGGAGACCGGCGCTCCATTTGCGGTTCCATTGCCACCGCGCACCCCTGAGCGGCCGGGCATTCTCAGTTGCGCGTGGGCGCTTCCTGCCCGGCGTTGTGGTTGGCCGGTTCGATGCCTTGCAAGTAGCGAACGAAGAAATCCTTCAGTCGCCGCTGGTAATAGTCGCCGCCCGCGCCGTGACCGCCATTCGGAATGACCAGAAGATCAAAGTCCTTCCCGGCCCGGATCAAGGCGTCCACGAAGCGCAGGGTGGATTCCGGCGGTACGTTCTGGTCCAGTTCGCCGACGACGAGGAAAAGGTGCCCCTGCAACCGGGCCGCGTTTTCGATGTTGGAACATTCCGCGTACTGCTGCCCGACAGGATAGCCCATCCACTGTTCGTTCCAGGACGCCTTGTCCATGCGGTTGTCGTGGCAACCCGAGTTGGCCACGGCAGCCCGGTAGAACTCGGGATGAAACAACACCGCGCCCGCCGCATTCTGACCGCCGGCCGAGGTTCCGTAAATCCCCACGCGGCTGAGATCGTAATAGGGATACCGCGCCGCCACCGCTTGATGCCACAGTATCCGGTCAGGAAAGCCGGCGTCCTTGAGGTTTTTCCAACACACATCGTGGAAGGCCTTCGAGCGATTCGCCGTGCCCATGCCATCCACTTTCGCCACGATGAAACCGGCGTCGGTCAGCAATTGATAACGCGGCCCGCCAAAACTCTTGGGCACGAACGATCCCTGCGGTCCGGCGTAAATGTCCTCGATGACTGGATATTTTTTGGTCGGATCAAAATTCCGCGGACGATAAATCACGCCCCAGATGTCCGTCCGGCCATCGCGCCCTTTCGCGACGAAAACTTCCGGTGGCCGCCATCCGTTGGCCGTCAATTCTGAGATGTCCGCCTCCTCGAGCCGGCAGACGAGTTGACCGTCGGCCGCGCGGCGCAGCTCGTTCACCGGCGGCGCGTCCACCCGCGACCAGGTATCAATCAGATATTTTCGGTCGGGCGAGAATTCAATGCTGTGATTGCCGTTGCCCTCGGTCAGGGCGACCAGACCCGTGCCATCGAAATTGACGCGATAGTAGTGCAGGAAGTACGGGTCCTGATCGGGATGACGTCCACTTGCGCGAAACCAGATCTGGCGCTGCTCCTCGTCAATGCGCTCGATCCCGCGCACGACCCATTCACCCTTCGTAATCTGTCGCAACGCACCTGATTGCGGGTCCACCAGATACAGATGCCGCCAGCCGTCGCGCTCCGAGAGGTAAATGATTTCATCCGATTGCGTAAGCCAGGTGACCGGTTGGAACGCCTCCGTGTGCGCCGTCCAGATGAAGGTGTCGCTCCGCTCATCTACGAGATTACGCACCGCGCCGGAACGCGCGTCCACCTCGATCACGCGCAACCGCTGGTGTCCGCGATCCACCTGCTCGTAAGCAAACCGGGGGCCATCGCGCCGCCAGTGCAGGCGCGGCCAGTCCGACTCCGCCTCGAAACGGTCCACCGCCGGTTTGATCTGCTTCCGGGTCGCAACGTCGAACAGATTGATCTCGGAACGCTTGAACTTGTCCCCCGGCAACGCGTACTCGCGCGTTTCAAGTTGCGCGCGGCCGCCGCCGGGCGGGGAGGACTCGATCAAATACACCTCCTTGTGATCACCCGGCACCGTGCGCCAGGCCACCAGAGTCTCTGAATCTGGCGACCACTCGAGCTGGCCATAACCATCGTCCGCGCTGCCGTCGGTGCTGAGTTGAATTTCTGTTCCGTCTTCGCCGCGCAGGAAGACATTTTGGTCGCGGATGAAAGCCGTCCATTTGTCATCCGGCGAGCGGCCCGCCGGTTCATTGCGCCGGCGCCGGTCCGATGGCTGCGACACCGGCGCGCGCGGCCGCGTGGCCCCGATGATGGCCACGTCCGGCTCGTCCGTCGCCTCGAAGACATCGAGCGTCGTGCCATTTTCATCCGCCACCAGCCAGACATGCCCGCTGAACGTGTGCTGCGTTTTGCGACCGCGCGGCGCAATCCGGCCGTAGCTCCGTCGCGCTCCCTGGTCGTCCAGCCAGAAGATTTCGACGGGCCGATCCAGTTGGCTGACGAAGGTGATTTCCGTTTCCTCACCGGTGCGCGTCGAGGGACGCGGACGCAAATCCGCCGACAAGCCCTCGCGCGCGGTCCCGGCGTGATCGCCCGTAACCACATGCAGCTTTCCTGACTTGAGATCCAACTCCCAATTCCGTGTCTCGCCCAACAACGTCACCGTCTGGCCATCGTCGCTGAACTTGAGTTCCTTCACCGGCAGGCGCGCGGCATCAGTCCCCTCGCCGATCTGTTTGGCCACCGACTCGGAATCAAACGCGCGTTGCCGCGTGCCCGATGCCGGGTCCACCAGAATGAATTCCCGCGCCCCATCCCGCAGATCGTTGCGATACCAGAATCGCGTATTGTTCGCGAACCAATGCGGTGTCACGCGCGCCCGATAAATCCGTCCAGCCTCCGCCCGCGCCGGCGACGCGGGAGCGTCGGCGAGATTCTTGTTCGGCACTGCGCCGGAGGCCGCGTGAGCGCAGCCGATTGTCGCCAAGGTCACCAGCCCCGTTCGGAGCAGGCGGCGTCGAAATGTCATCGCGTTCATTTTGGATCTGTCCTTTGGTCAACCCTCGAACCGCCGCCACCCCGCTCGGGCCGGGCGGCAGCACACAGCTGCATATTCGCACGCAGCTTGGAATGTTGACACCCCGCCGCGTGGGGGCACGCGGCCTACCTGCCTCACCAGCCCGGTCCTGGAGCCGGGTTACCCAACCCGGCGCAACGAGTGCGAGGTTCCGGGCTACCCGCGTTTGCCACCCAGGCGCTCCGAGGCCGACGAGATAAAATTTTGCAACAGGATGAACACGAATACCAGCAGCCCGACCACAATCCGGGTCCACCAACTGTTCAAATCACCCTTGAACGTAATCAGCGTCTGGATCAATCCCAGAATCAAGACGCCCATCACCGTGCCGGCCAGAAAGCCCGCCCCGCCACTGAGCAACGTGCCGCCGATCACCACCGCCGCGATGGCGTCCAGTTCGAGGCCCACGCAGGACGCCGGGTCGCCGGATTGCGTGTAAAACCCGTACACCACTCCCGCCAGCGCGGAACAGAGTCCAGCCACGGCGTAGATGGCGATCTTGGTGCGCCCCACCGGCAACCCCATCAGGCGCGCGGATGGTTCGTCGCCGCCCAGCGCATAAACATTCCGGCCGAACTTGGTAAAATGCGCCACCCCCAACGCCACCAGCACGACGACCGCGAAACAGGTGGCGGTGAACGGCAGACTCACCCGCTCGGTTAGGGGCACGGACCACTGTTCACTGACCGTTTCCAGAAAGAAGGGGTGCTTGATGCCGAGGGATTGTGGCTCGATCAAAAAGCCCGCGCCGCGCGCCAGAAACATTCCCGCGAGGGTGACCAGGAACGGCGGCAGCTCGAACCATTGGATCAGACAACCCATGCCCGCGCCAAACAACGTGCCGGCCAGCAGCGCCAGCCCGATGGCCGTCAACGGACCGCACCCATGTTTCTCGACCAGCGAGGCGACCAGAATACTCGTGAAGGCCACCACCGAACCCACCGACAAATCTATTCCACCCGACAAAATGACGAACGTGGCCCCGACTGCGGCGATGCCGAGAAAGGCGTTGTCGCCAAACAGATTCACCGCCACGCGCAGCGACGAAAACCGGTCGAACGAGACGCAGCCCGCCACATAAATGCCCAGTAGCACCAGCGCCGTGGCCAGCAGCGGAATGTATCTGGCGCGCACGACGAGTTTCATGCCGGCCTCCGTTTCAACAGCGCCCCCATCCGCCGTTGCACCGTGGGGGATTGCAACAGACACACCACGAGAATCGCCAGCGCCTTGGGCACGGGCGCGACATCGGCGCTGACGTTGCGCATATACATCGTCGTCGTCAGCGTCTGGATGAACAAGGCGCCCACCATCGCCCCGACCAGATAAAACCTGCCGCCCGTGAGGGCCGTTCCGCCGACCACCACGGCCAGGATCGCGTCCAGTTCCAGAAAGAGGCCCGCGTGATTCGCATCGGCGCACTTGATGTTTGACGCCGCGACGAGTCCCGCCAGCCCGGCGCACAGCCCGCTGAAGACATAGACGAGAAACTTCACCGTGGAGGAATTCACGCCCGCGTAGCTGCTGGCCGTTTGATTGTCGCCCACCGCTTCAATGAATAAACCAACCGCCGTGCGGCGCGTCAGCCAGCCGGTCACCAGCAACATGCCCAGACTCAGCCACACCGGAAACGGCAGCCCGAGCCAGTGACCGTTGCCGATGTACACCAGACGCGGATCCGTGAACGTGATGATCTGACCGCCCGTGATCAACATGGCGACTCCCCGGCCCGAGACCATCAGGATCAAGGTCGCCACGATGGGTTGAATGTGAAACGCCCCCACGAGCAACCCGTTCCAGCACCCCGCCAGCAACGCCACAGCCACCGTCGCCGCGATCACGACGGGGAACGGCACGCCCGCGCGGTTGATCAACTGCGCCGCCACCGCGCCCGCGATCGCCATCACGGCGCCCACGGACAAATCCACACCTCCGGTCGCGATCACCAGCGTCATGCCCAGCGCCAGCAACATCACCTTGGCGCCGTGATTGAGGATGTCAATCAACACGCCGTACAGGTGGCCGTCGCGCACTTCGAGTTGGAAGAAGCCCGGCGTGAAGCACAAATTAAACAGCAACAGCAACGCCAGCCCCGCCACCGGCCAGACCAGGCTCGTCCACCAATGGACCCGCTTGTGCTCGAATCGTTCCGTGGCCATGTCAGGTTCCGGCAATGGTGCGCATGATGGCGGCTTCGCTGATCTCGTCGCCCGCCAGTTCGCCGACTTTCGCGCGATCCCGCAACACGGCCACCCGTCCGCAGGCGCGGACCACCTCCTCCAGTTCGGAACTGATGAACAGGATGGCCATGCCTTGCGCCCGCAATTCCCGCATCGTTTTCTCGATCTCCGCCTTCGCGCCCACATCAATCCCCCGCGTCGGTTCATCCAGAATCAACAGCCGGGGCTGCGTGGCCAGCCAGCGCGCGAGCAAAACTTTTTGCTGGTTGCCACCGCTCAGATTCATCACCGCCTGCTCCGGGCCGGGAGTGCTGATGCCGAGCCGGCGGATGAACTCCGTGGCGATTTCCAGTTGCTGCGCCCGCGAGAGCACGCGCGTCGTCCCCTGCCGCGCCTGCAACGCCAGCACGATGTTTTCACGCACGGACAAATGCGGAATCACGCCTTCGACCTTGCGATTTTCCGGCGTGAACGCGAACCCCTCGCGCACCGCCTGACGCGGCGAAGTCAGGGAAACCGCCCGGCCGCCAGCGCGCAGCTCGCCCGTTTGCGCCCGGTCTATGCCGAAAATCAGCCGCGCCGTTTCCGTGCGCCCGGAACCGAGCAACCCCGCCAGACCCAGGACCTCGCCCGGCGCAATCCGCAAATCCATGGGCGCAATCGAACCCGCGCGCCCCAGTTGTTTCAACTCGACCACGGGTTCCCGTTGGGCCGTCGTTCCGGCCGCTGCCGTCGAACGTGGGCCGGGGTCCGCCGGAGAGATCTCGCGTCCGATCATGTGGCTCACGAGTTGCAACTTCGGCAGTTGGTCGGTCGCAAACTCGCCCACCAGTTTTCCATCGCGCAACACCGTGATGCGATCCGAAATCGCGTACACTTGCTCGAGAAAATGCGTGACGATGACCACGCCCAGGCCCTGCGCGCGAAGCTTGCGCAGCACGGCGAACAGTTCCCCGACTTCCTTTTCGTCGAGGCTGGAGGTGGGTTCGTCCAGAATCAACAGCTTCCCGGAAATATCCAGCGCGCGGGCGATGGCGACCAGTTGCTGGACCGCAATCGAGCACGACGCAATGGGCCGCGCCACGTCCAACTGCAAATCCACCCGCGCCAACGCCGCTTCCGCGCGCCGCGCCAGTGCGCCCCAACGGATGAAACCCAGGCGCGTCGGCTGGCGGCCCAGGCAGATGTTTTCCGCCACGGAAAGCTGCGGGATGAGATTGACCTCCTGATACACCGTGCTGATGCCCAGCGCCTCGGCCGCCTTGGGCGAATCGGGCCGGATGTCCACGCCGGCGAGCCGCATCGTCCCGGCGTCGCGCGGATAAACGCCCGTCAGGACTTTGATCAACGTGCTCTTGCCCGCGCCGTTCTCACCCATCAAGGCATGCACCTCTCCGGCCCGGACGGTGAAGTCCACTCCCTGCAACGCTTTGACGCCCGGAAAACTTTTCGCCAGACCACGAATTTCCAAAAGGGCTGTCGCCTCCGTTTCCATGGGGGAGAGCAACCGCGCCTCAGTACTTCCGCTTGGGTAACTCCGCCGCCGCCTGGTCCTGCACAAACACGCCCTCCGCCACCTGGATGTGCTTGGGCAACTTTTTCTTCGCCTTGATCGCGGCGACCGCGTCGAACAGTTGCGGTCCGATGAGCGGATTACATTCCACCGTGCAATTCAACTTGCCCGCCGCCATCGCCTCAAACGCGCCGCGCAGGCCGTCAATCGAAACGATCAAAATATCCTTGCCCGGTTTGACGCCCGCCTCCTCCATCGCCTGAATCGCCCCGAGCGCCATGTCGTCGTTGTGGGCAAAGAGCGCGGTGATCGTCCTGGCGTCCGGACTCTTGAGGAACGATTCCATGACCTCCTTGCCCTTGGCGCGCGTGAAGTCGCCACTCTGCGACTTGACGATCTTCATGCCGGGATGCTTCGCCAGCACCTGCTCGAAACCTTTCTTGCGGTCAATCGCCGGGGCCGAGCCGGGCGTGCCCACCAGTTCGGCGATGACCGCCTTCCCGTCCGTCGCCTTGGCCAGCCATTCGCCGGCCCGCCGCCCTTCCTCCACAAAATCCGAACCGATGAACGTCACGTACAGCGAGTCGTCCGTCACATCCACCGCGCGATCCGTGAGGATCACCGGAATTTTGGCCTTCTTGATTTCACGCAACACCGGCTCCCAACCGGTCACCACCACGGGCGAAAACGCGATCACGTCCACGTCCTGCGCGATGAACGAGCGCAACGCCTTGATCTGATTCTCCTGCTTCTGCTGCGCGTCGGCGAACTTGAGTTCAATCCCGCGCTTGGCGGCCTCGGCCTTGATGGACTCGGTGTTGGCTGTGCGCCAGCCGCTCTCCGCGCCGATCTGCGAGAAACCCACCACGGTCTGGTCGGCCGCCGGCAACGTCAGCGCGCCCCCCAGCACGAGCGCGAGTGAGAGGAGAAATCTGTGACCGGCGGCGGGCTTTGTCAGTGAGTGTATTTTCATGGATATAGCGTAATTATGGATTGATCAAATCAGACATACAATTTCATCCGCAGTGCTACCAGCAGAAATTTGCCGGCGCCGGCGGGTCGGCGGGTCGGGCGCATGTAGATTTCAGCTCCTGAAGCGCGTTTCGGGTCAGACGGAATGTTGGTGACACCGGAGCGGGACGGGAACAATCTGGCGCACGTGACATACACCCGGGGCAATGATTTGAGCGGCACCCTGCAAGGCGCCGGCGGCATCGGCGGCTTGTTGGCCCGATCTGAAATGTCCAATCTCCAATCGCCACATGCGTATTATCACGCGGATGGCAACGGGAACATCACGGCGCTGGTGGACACCAACGGCATCATCGTGGCCCGCTATCAATACGATCCTTACGGGAACCTGCTCGGCATGAGCGGGCCGCTGGCCGACGCCAACTCCTACCGCTTCAGCAGCAAGGAATGGTGCGCCAACGCCGGGCTTTACTACTACGGCTTTCGGTATTACGAGCCGAATCTGCAACGGTGGCCAAACAGAGACCCCTTCGGAGAATGGGGCGGTTTGAACCTCTACCAGTTCGTTGCGAACAGCCCGCTTTACTACGTGGATCCTTACGGGCTGCATTGGACGGACTACGTCCCGAATTGGATCTTCCCCGCAGCCAGCTTCTCAGCCGGGATGGGCGACGCTTTGACATTTAACCTGACTGACCACGCCCGAAATTGGATGGACATCAACCAAGTGAACCACTGTTCCGGCTGGTATAAGGGCGGGGAAGTCGCCGGAAAGGCGCTGAGCTTCGCGCTTCCGGCCGGAGGAGTGTCGAAGGTCGCGGGTGGCGCAGATCGCGCGCTCATCGGCACTGCCGAATCTGGAATCTATCGGTTTGCTGGCCGCACTGGTCGTAATTACATCGGACAATCTGGCGACATCGCGACTCGGCTTGGCCGACATGCAAGCACCGGCAAGTTGCCGCCAGGTGTCAACCCAACAACATGGGAAGTCTGGGGAGGGAAGCTTGCCCGTGAGAGAGCCGAGCAGCAGTTGATCAACAAGGAAGGGCTTCGGAACCTTGAAAATATCGTGAACCCGTTGGGAGGGCGTCCGGGGCTGTATCACTACGTTCCCACAGTTGGAGAAGCTGCCGGAGCCGGGGCCGCCATTGGGGCAGGCGTTGGCGCTCTCAAGGGCGGAGGATGTAACGAATGATTTGGCTGCGGCACGAGAAACCAAAGCGATGGGAACTCGAATATCACGGACCTGGCGGTGCCTTCTTGAAGCCCTTGCTCGGAGCCACAGGAATCAGGTCGCTAGCGTTGAGGCGCGGAGTATTTTCCGGTTGCGGCGTCAACTTTCTTGGCCGGCTCACGAGCTTGGAAGGATTGACCGTTGTTGACTGGAAGTTGAAGGACGCTCGACCAATTGAACGCCTGACCAACTTGCGAAAGCTGCGACTACAAACTCCGGCACTCGACGGCCCCGTTGATCTTCGGCGGCTCCCTGAACTGCAGGACTTGAGTGTTGACGCTGCCGAATTCATCACCGCGCTCGAATCGTGCGCGAACCTTGAGCAACTGTTCATTGCGCGTCTCAAGAGTGAAGCACTCAGCAGTCTGAACAATTTGCGGAAGCTCAAGGCTGCGGAGTTTTCGGAGCCGACGTTCCGTCGAATCGGGCCTGTGGACTTGCCCAAGTTGGAATCTCTGATCTTCAAGGCCGCACGCGACTTGGAGGACTGGGGCGGATTGGAAGGGTTGCCGACCCTCAAGAAGCTCTGGCTGTTCAAGACGCCCAAGCTTACGTCGCTCGATGCCTTCAAGCAGCTTCGCGAACTGGATTGGTTGTTGCTGGAGGACTGTGGACGACTGGAATCCCTCCAGCCCGTTGCGCAACTGCCTCGACTTCGCCAGGTCAATATCATCGGGAACACCCGGATCATGGACGGTCAAATGTCCGCGCTGTTGAGCGCCCCGAATTTGCAGGAAGTGAGTTTTCCGTCGCGCCCCAGCTACGACGCGACGGAGAAACAACTGACTGACGCAATCGCCAAACGGAGGAAGTGACCCACCGGCTGTCCCGCACAAACGGTGAGGAGGAATTTAGCACCGCTCAGGCCGCGGTGAAGTTGATCGGCCACCCGAGACGGAACAACAGTGTCGCTGGACCGCTTGGCGGTCTGCCTGCCGCACAGCCCTGGACGCTGCGCCTTCGCCTCGGAGCAACGACAACATCGGGCAGTTGAAGACGGCCAAGGGAACGGACCACGCCTACAATTGCAGCACTTATTCGTATGTGGACACTCCGCGGTTGCAGGAACAGTTCGGGTATGCCTACGATGCGGCGTGGAACTTGAACCGGCGGACGAACAACGCGCTGGTGCAAACCTTCGGTGTGAACACTCTGAATGAACTCACGAACGCCACCCGCAGCGGCACCCTCACGGTGGCCGGACTCGCCAGCGAGCGCAAGGCGCTCTACGCCGGAGATTACGGCATCACTAATGTGACGGTCAGCGGCACGGGTTTGACCACGGGCAACGCCACGGTCTATGCCGATGGCAGTTGGGCCAGGAGCGGCGCGACGCTGGCGGATGGCAACAACACTTACACCGCCACCGCCACGGACACCGCCAGCCGCACGGCGGTTGATTCGGCAAGTTTCGATCTCCCGGCTACTAACTCCTTCACGTACGATTTCAACGGCAACCTGACTCAACGACAGGCGGCGCGTGTTCGAGTACGACTTCCCCCGCCCGGTTTACAATGCCGGACGCCCGGAATGGATGCCGGGACAATTCGCCGGACGGTCAACGGAAAGGCGGCGCCCGGTTAATTGTCCGTTTGTCCGCCCAATCTGTCCGCCCGGCGCTCCTGATCTGTCCGCCGGATGGGACTGGACGGCGACGATCCGAGGCGTCCGTGTCCGCAGGAGGGTGTCCGTTTGGGGTGAGATATTGCCTGCTTAGAAGCGGTATGATAGCATGGTGAGCGATGAAAACATTGACTGTGCGTAATCTGAAGGATGACGTAATCCAGCGTTTCGCCGAACTGGCAGCGGCCAACCATCGCAACGCGGAGGCGCACGCCCGATTCCTTATCGAGCGGGAAGTGTCCGCACAACCAGCCGATACTTGCGGCGAAATCCTGGATTGGCTGTGGTCAACTCCCGCGCCAGACGTGGACATCAAGGTGATTGACCGGATTTTGGCCACGCGCGGGCGACGCTCGAATCGGCCATGATAGCGGACACAACTTTCCTCAGTGACTTGTTGCGGGAGCAACGCACCGAACGGCGCGGCGCAGCTTCGGCGTTCATGGCAGACCATCGCAACGAACCGATCCGAACCACGATTGTCTCCGCTGGTGAACTGGCGGTAATGTTTGCGGAGTCTCACCGCGCTTGGGAATGGTTGCGAAAATGGAAAATTTATCCGCTGCATCAGGGCATCGCCCAATCCGCAGCGGACGTTGACCGCGCTTTGCTGGCCGCTGGGCGGCGACTGGGGGAGAATGATAACTGGATTGCCGGTTTTGCCGCTTACTACCGGGAGCCGATTATCAGCCACGATCTAGGATTCGACAACATCCCGAGCGTGCGCCGCGTGAGCTATCTGCGCTAAAACAACCGCCCCCAGCAGTTCCCCCTGACATCGCGGCTCTCGAAGCCGTCGAACGGTTGCCCGCCCACTCACCCAACTCCCCCTACTGGAGTTGCACCCAACCGGGCTCGGCCTGAACCTGCCGGCGACGGTGACATTTCAATACGAATTCAACGGCAACCTGACGAACGACGGGCGGCGGGTGTTCGAGTACGACTACGAGAATCAATTGACCAACGTGTATGTGGCCAGCGCCTGGCGCAGTGAGTTCCGGTATGATGCGCTTGGGCGGCGGCGCGTGCGGAAGGAATACACTTGGAACTCGGGACTTGGAACTTGGAACTTAACCAACGAAGTGCGGTATGTGTATGACGGAATGTTGGTGACACAGGAGCGGGACGGGAACAATCTGACGCTCGTGACCTACACCCGAGGCAATGATTTGAGCGGCACCCTGCCAGGCGCCGGCGGCATTGGCGGGTTGCTGGCGCGCACGGCCAACTCCCAACTGCTATCTCCCAACTCCTCTACGGCCCATGCCTATTATCATTCGGACGGCAATGGCAACGTGACGGCACTGGTGGATACCAATGGCTTCATCGTCGCTCGTTACCAGTACGATCCCTATGGCAACCTGCTCGGCATGAGCGGGCCGCTGGCCGACGCCAACTCCTACCGCTTCAGCAGCAAGGAATGGTGCGCCAACTCCGGCCTCTACTACTACGGCTTCCGGTATTATGAGCCGAATCTGCAACGGTGGCTAAATCGCGATCCGATGACCAGCTTCGAAAATCCTCTCGATGGAGATTTCGACAAACACGTTTACGACTTCGTCGAGAATGCTCCGACCCGTTTTGTCGATCCAGACGGCTTGTGGAAATGGTACGGCAATTGGGGCGGGCCAAACTGGACGGCTGGCTGCAAGGGAACATGGGAGCAGGTTGTTGACCAGAAGATGGATCAGAAGGAGGCGATTGATAGCCAAGACAAATGCTACGAGATGCACGATAAGTGTCATGCCGCGTGCCGTGACGAGTTTCGGGCAGCTCCTCCAGAGAAGTGGCAAAGCGCGAAGCTTCAACTTGGCAAATGCCTCCGAAAATGTGATTGGGATCTGTCGAAGTGTTTGAAGAATCTACCAAAGGCCGATCCCGCGAATAATTGCCACTCCAAGATTGGTGGAGCAGTTTTCTGTGTCTTGGGCGCAGTTGGACACGCGTTCGAATCAGACCCACCACCCCGTTCAAAGTGCAATGGAAACTAAAATCCTTAAATTACTTCCGGCCATTTTTGCCGCAGCAACGATGGCAGGATGCATGACGAACGAACCGCCTTCTGAAGAATGGCGCAAGGCAGAACAAAGCGTGGCGCGCCAGGAATTGGCGTACACCAATGGAATGGCATGGCCTCCAACCGCCCACTCCAACGAAATAGTGATGTCTCCTGGGACGCAAATAAGCGCCAGCACACCGGAAAGCAAAATCATCGTTGAAGCTGGTCAGGACTATGAGAGATCGTACACGTGGGACGGCGCTACTCGGTCCGCCAAGCTCTGGCCGCGAAAAACCCGGTGGTACGGTAGTCTCGGAATTTATTTTCCCGGGGCAGGCCAGCATTGGAAGTCCAATGGCGGAATCACACGGGGCGTGCTTCAGGAAGGTGTCTTGTGGTTTAAGACCACGGAGGACGCTGTCAATTGGCTTGCCGACGTGCAGTCATTGAAGAACTGCGTTTACTCCAAGGGCGGATTGGTAGTGGCCTGGGAAAAAGTGCTGGCAAGGAAGCAACTCAATGTGGACGTGTGGCAACTCATGATTGGTGGCAACAAACCGGCAGCGTTGCCTGGTAGTAGTGATGAGCAAATCAAAGTAACGCACTCGACGAATTGAGCGGCTGTCCCGCACAAAAGGTGAGAAGGAATCTGGCTCGCCTCAAGCCGGCTCGATAGCAGGTCGGCCACCCGCGCCTGCCGCTCAGCCCTGGACGCTGCGTCTTCGCCTCGGAGTAACGACAACATCGGGCAGTTGAAAACTGCCAAGGGAACGGACCATGCCTTCAATTACAGCACTTATTCGTAGGTGGACACTCCGCGATTGCAGGAACAGTTCGGGTATGCCTACGATGCGGCAGGGAATTTGAACCGGCGCACGAACAACGCGCTGGTGCAAACCTTTGGTGTGAACACTCTGAATGAACTCACGAACGCCACCCGCAGCGGCACCCTCACGGTGGCCGGACTCGTCAGCGAGCGCAAAACGCTCTACGCCTGAGATTACGGCATCACTAATGTGACGGTCAGCGGCCCGGGCCTGACCACGGGCAGTGCGACGCAATATGCCGAGGGCAGTTGGGCCGGGAGCGGCGCGGCGCTGGCCGACGGCAACAACACCTGCAGCGCCACCGCCACAGACACCGCCAGCCGCACGGCGGTTGATTCGGCAAGTTTCGATCTCCCGGCTACCAACGCCTTCACGTACGATTTCAACGGCAACCTGACCAACGACGGACGGCGAGTGTTCGAGTACGACTTCCCCCCGCCCGATTTACAATGCCGGACGCCCGGAATGGATGCCGGGACAATTCGCCGAACGGTCAACGGACAGGCTGTGTCCGGTTAATTGTCCGTCGCCCGTCCTGTATTGAGCGTGGCCGGACGCGAATAGCGGCTTTGTCCGCACGATCCTGTCCGCACGATCCTGTCCGCACGATCCTGTCCGCCCGGTCCTGACGATCTGTCCGCCGGTTGTCCCCAGCCAGCGACGGTCCGGGGCGTCCGTGTCCGTCCAGGGGGCGTTTGGGGTTGAAGGACGATGAAAAGTGTGTAGTTTGTCCGCGTGGAAGCAACGCTTACGGAACTACGCCGCGAAACGACCAAGGTTGTCCGCCCCGCCATGCACGGCGGCAAAGAGGTTACGATCACGGAGCACGGACAACCAATGTTTAAGATTGTGCCTGTGCGCCCGGCCTTGGACCGTGCGGCGGCGTTGCAAGCTCTCATCGCCATCGGCCCAGTGGACTTCCGCCCGCGCAAGTGACCTTTCTGTTGGATAATAACGTCCTGTCCGAACTCTGGAAGCCAAAGCCGGAAACCAAGGTTGTTGATTTTTGCAACCGCGTGGAATGGTATGTCCCCGTCCCAGTCCTGGCGGAAATTCAGGAAGGCGCGGAAAGTGCGCCAAGTCATGCCCGGAAGATCGAAATCAACAAGCGGCTGGAAGATTTTCTTTTGCGGTTCGGTGGCGCAGTGCTGGACTGGAACGCGGACACCGCGCGAACCTGGGGAAGGCTCAAACACTCGCCGGAAGTTAAGCGCCAGCCACAAGCCCTGTGGGATAGTTTGATTGACGCAATGGCAGTAAGTTACGGGGCGACGGTGGCGACGCGCAATGGTGATGACTTCCGTCACGCTCCAACTTTTAACCCTTGGGATTAAAACACCCTGCCCGG
The DNA here is from genome assembly GCA_964561105.1 of uncultured Bifidobacterium sp. Lineage (GTDB taxonomy): Bacteria > Verrucomicrobiota > Verrucomicrobiia > Limisphaerales > JADLHS01 > JADLHS01. The sequence continues at coordinate 174,038 of CAZLOH010000001.1, forward strand.
AGTTCCCCGCCCTTCACATCGCGGCTCACGAAGCTGCCCAACGGTTGCCCGCACACTCGTCCGGCTTCCGCGACTGGAACTGCACCCAACCAGGCTCGGCCTGTACCTGCCGGCGAAGGCGACGTTTCAATACAGTTTCAACGGCAACCTGACCAACGACGAATGGCGCGTGCTTGAATACGACTTCCCTCGCCCGATTTACAATGCCGGACGCCCGGAATGGATGCCGGGACAATACGCCGGACGGTCAACGGACAGGCGGCACCCGGTTAATTGTCCGTTGACCGTTCTGTATTGAACCTGGCCGGATACCGGATAGCGGTTTTGTCCGCCCGATCCTGTCCGTTCGTCCGCCGATCCGTCCGCCGGATGTCCCCAGCCGGCGACGGTCCGGGGCGTCCGTGCGGAAGGAGGGTGCGTTCGGAAAAGAATTGCCCGCACCCGCGATTCGCGCCAGAGTAACGCCCACGGTGGAGAGATGGCTGAGTGGTTTAAGGCGCACGCCTGGAAAGCGTGAGTAGCTAAACACTACCGGGGGTTCGAATCCCCCTCTCTCCGCCACTTTCAATTTTGGGACTCAAAGTGACAAGGGGTGACGGACAGTGATTTTCGCCAATGTGTTCAATGGTTTTATCTGCTTTGATTGCCTTCAATCCAAGGACCGCAGGTGACATGACTGGACGGGCCGGGAATAATTTTTGTGTGTCTCTTTGTGTGTCATTCCCGCTCGTGCTGAAGCCCGGAAGCTGCCTTACCGTCGCGGCCAACGGCAGTTGTCCCACGTCCGTATAAACTTTCATCGTCAGCCGCATGTCGCTGTGGCGGGCCAATTCCATCGCTTCTCGGGGTGAGACACCTGACCGTTGCAGCCGGGTGATATACGACGTACGCAACGCATGGAAGTCCAACCGATAGCCGCGCTCGTCCACCGCCGGGATGTTTGCGGCGGCGAAGTCCGCGCGAATCACGTCCATCGGCGGCACGCCATCAGGAAACAAGGCCGCGTTAGCCGACGCGCCACAGGTGGTCTTTAGCTGTTTCAATTCGGCTACAAGCTCGGGATGGAGCGGGCGGGGCTGCTCCTTGCGGTTCTTGCTCGACTTGGCCGGAAGCGCATAAAACGGATTGGGGTTGTCCAAGTTCAGGTGTCCCCAGCGGAGTGCATTGATTTCACCACGTCGCAACCCGGTATGGAGCACGAGCAAGTAAAGCAAGCGACGCTCTCCAGCAAGCAGCCGGCACGCCTCGTCATCACTCAAGGCACGCCGATGAAAGGTTTCCTTGCCGCGCATGTCCACCTTGGTCACGACCTCGAACGGATTGACCGCAGCCCGGTTTTGTTTGCGCAACCAAGTGAACAGCGCCGACAGGACGGCATGATACTCATTGATGGTTTTGGGTGAATAGGTCTGCTGACTGCGCCAACGCAGAAACGAATCCACAGTAACATCGCGCAGGTTTTTCCACTGGCATTCCTTCATCAAGCGCCCAAGGCGATTATCCACATGCCGCACATGGTCGGCAGAACGGCCCAGCGCCTTCAAGTCGGCGACGTATTCATCCGCCAACTTCTGCAACTCCTTCTCAAACGTCTCCCGTTGCGCCGTGGGCGCAAGCAGGCCAACCGCCGTTCGCTCAACATCCCGGATGCGTTCCCGCAACTTTTGCTCGGCGGTTTGCTTGTCGGCGCAGCGGAGCGAAATATCGAGCGGCTTGCCCTGGCCATCAAGCTTGATGCGGGCCCGCCAAATCCGGCTGGAGATCACCTTGCCGTTGCGACGGCGTTTGATGCGATAAACGTATGCAATCATATTTTGTCCTTTTGCCTAACGCTGTTCTACCTGACTGAGTTTTTGAAAATACGCTTTGACGTGGCTTTCCAGCATCCCGGCGGCGCGGCCAATGTGTTGTAGTGGCGGCAATTCACCGTTCTCCGCCTTGCGACGTACCGTGCGTTTGCACACGCCGAAAATCTTCTCCAACTCCGGCAGCCGTATCAGACGATCACCGAACCCAGGGGTTTCAACTGCTTTCACACGATTACTCCTTCCACTTCCATTTCTTTTCCGCTTTGTCCCACGTTAATCCCTTCTCGATGCGCTTGCGGTATTCCTCGCCCTTCTTCCCCGGCAGCAAGGTGGCCAGAGCTTCGGCCACGAGGAAATGCACGTCTGATTGAAGTTCGTCCCGGTTGAGCGGTTCGTGATAGACCACCTTGCGATTCCCTTTGTCCTTCGGGTCGCTTTCCACAAAGGCATCGGCTTCCTTTGCTTCCTGGGGCGAACGCGGCTCATCCTCGCGGGCGACAGGCCGCAGCCGCTTGCGCTGTTCCATCAGAGTTTCTTGCGGTTCGTCCACGTATCCCGCCTTGCGCTTCATTTCTGCCGCCCACGCCTTGCACTCGATCACGGAAAGGAAAATGTAGGGCCGCAACTTGGCCTTGCGTTTGACCCCAAGAAACGATTTTTCCTCCCGAGTGATATAAAAGATGAACGCCGTCAGTTTGCCCTCGCGAATGCGTTTATGCACTGCCGCCCGAGTCACGGGCACAAACATGGAAACGCCGCTGGGCGAAAGCCCGACATCACCTTTGTAGTACTCACCAAGCAGTTGATACCACTGGCCACACTCGGCGAAAGTCCCCTCGCACCGGAAGGCGCGCGTGCCGGGCGTCGGGTCGCCAACGATCCGTCGCAGTTCCAGGGGCACTTCGATGAACGGAAACTGAATGAACATGGCAAGACAGACTGTGACAGATAGGAACACAGTTGTCAACCATAGTTCTTAGAAGTGTTCTTGCGGCAAGTCCAGTCCGACGACGAACCCTTGCGCCCTTCGGATCGCCGGAAGAAAAAGTGCGCGCCAGGTTGTTCAGTCGCGTCGGCGACCGCAGGTCGCCGGTGGATGCCCTTCAAGATGCTACCGTGAACCGGCAGGCTTGGATCGAAGCCTGGCAGCAAGGCTGCCACCGAAACGCGAAAAACCTCGGCGAAATAATAAAGCTGGAATTCGTAAACATGGATCCAGCCGCCTTCGAGTTTGGATACCTCGCTGCGCGACAGCGGCCAGCCGGCGTCATGCAGGCGGTCGGACAAGTTTTCCTGCGTCCAGCCGCGTTCGTAACGCAGTTGGGCGACACGACGACCAATGAGATTCTTTTTCCCCGGCTTCACTCAACCGACAAACGCATTTACTTCTTTCGAGCGGGGGGTCATTAAGCTGGCCGCAAACGGACGGCCACACTCTCGCCAGTGAAGTCCTCAATGAGAGGCGCGAAAAACCGGAACAGTCGTCCGGCCCCATGGTGGGGATTGGAGGAGAATCGAGTTACCAAGTTGGCTCGTCTCGAAACGAGCAATAACACAGGCCGGGAGAATTTCAAGCGGACGACGTGCGCCAAAAAACACGGACGGGCGCGGTTGAATTCATGGTTGAAGCTCCTTCGTGTGGCGGCTTCGGCAAACTTGCAGGGCTATGCACGCGATTTCCAATGGCAGCCCGGCAGTCAATTGATGGGTGAGGATTTCCAATGCTACTGCATTTCGAGGATCGGTGATGGCATTCCAAGCCTTGCAAACGCGCGCATCTTGAGAATCCCAGGGCAACGGCGTGCTTTCCCGAGTCGCGTTGCCCCAGCGGTGCTGCATTGCCTTTTGCAGACGAGCCCAGAGCGTAAATACGCGGTCTTATCGCTCCGTGTTTCCAGTGGTGATTCCTTTGTCAGATGTCCCGCTGCCTTTCCTCGGCCAAGCGCCGTACCTTGTCAAAGATGTTATGTTCCGCTTGATTGCTTCCGAGTCTTTTTCATGCCCACTCCTGCGATGTGCAAAACGAAACCTGAACTGCATCATCTTGAAAGCGAATTAGAATTAGTGCATGGCAAGGTGGACGGAAAACCGAACGCCTTACTTATGGCAAGCCCTGCACTGGTTATCTGAAAGCAGAGTCGCTGCTGTGGTATCGGGACCGTGCTGGTTGGTTTTGTCTGGGCCCGTGGGCGTCGCCATCCAACAAGACCGCGATCCTGTTAATGCGGGGGCACATGAGACTAAACGTGGTAGGGTTGCGGCATGGCAAGACCACGCCGGATTGATCCACACATCGTGAAGCGGGCGCAACTGACCGCCGCCACCTCAACCTCAGCCGAGTCCCTGCGACAATGTCAGGCGGTGCTGCTTCCGGCTTTGTTCGGGGCAACGCTGGAACAAACGGCAGAGGTTCTCGGCGTCGGCCGCGCGACTGTGGCGCAACGGCTTGGCCAGCCGGTCAAACCGTCGGTGGTATACCGACTGCTGGCCCGCCATCCCAAGAGCAAACCCGAGGTTTAAGAAGCCTGGAAAAAAACTCCCTGAAGTGCTGGAAACCCTGCTGACTCAGGACGCCGTAAAGGGGCGGCGCGTTCGGTTGATGTTTCGATGTTTCAGGATGAGGCGCGCTTTGGACGGATGGTGAGGATCGGCGCTGCTGGGCGCCAGCCCCGCAACGTCTGGTGGTGGACAACGGTTACGAGCGGGAGTTTCAGTACGTCTATGGTGTTGTCAGTCCCTTGGAAGGAGAACTGGACTGGAGGATCTGTTCGGCCATGAACACCGAACAGATGGGAACCTTTCTGGCTCAAGTCAGCGCCGCTCATCCCCAAGACTTCATCGTCAAGGTCGTGGATGGAGCCAGTTCGCATGTCGCCAAGGCGTTGGTCGTGCCGGAAAAAATCCGCCTGCACCGGCTGCCGGGTTATTCGCCCGAACTCAATCCCCAAGCCCCAAGAACATCTGTGGGATGAGCTTCGGGAAAAGGAATTTCCAAACCGCGTGTTTTCAGACATGGCCGGAGTCGTGCAAACCTTGGAGGCTGGCCTGCCACGGCTGGCTTCAGATCGGGATCGCGTGCGAAGCATCTGCGCTTGGCCGTGGATTTGTTAGTCTCATCTTGCAAGCGAACTAGAATATAAGCGAGCACATTCCCAGCGTGCCTTCCTAAGCGCCATTCCCCGGGCGAAGCGAACGCGGTCAAGATGTTCTCTGTGCGAGCAAGTGCTTTTTCATAATAGTTGTTCACTGGTCTTCATGTTTGGTTCCGTGCCCAAAGCCGGGCACAGTTTTGCGAACGCAAAACCTCAAGAGCAACCCACAGCGGCGGGCGGCGCTGTCAAGGCAGACCGCAGCCCCGAAGACTTTCGGGGCGAGGAACGCCTTGCACAGCACGAGCCGCCCGACCGCTGTTTTCTTCACGCGCGTTTAGCGGTTGCTGTCGCCTTTCTGGATTTTGATGGGCTGCAACTGCAATACCCATGAGCCGTGCTGGAGCTGGTTGCGTGAATGCGTTGCGGCGTCTACGGCGTCTGGTTGCGGATCATCGCGGCGATAATTTTGAGCCAGCGCATTCCCAGGCAGCGCAGCGCGCAGGCGTGCCCCTGGCCTTTCTTGCGATGCGCCTCGTAATAGATGCGGGCCCAATCGCAATAATGGCGGCTGAGATCAACCCACAGATGAATGGTAGCTCGCAGGAACCGGTTGCATTGGTAGCGCAGATAGACCACCGACACCTTGCCCGATTGGTAACTGACCGGAGCCATGCCCGCCAGACATTGCAAGGCTTGCGGCACGTCGGCCAATGCCTTGAGCGCAATTAGTTCGGCTAGCAGTCGCGGCGCCAGTTTCGGGCCGGCGCCGGGCAGTGAGGCGAACAGGCTGTGATCAGGATGTTGCTTGAAGCACTCAGTAATGAGCGCGCGGTAGCGGGTCAACTGCGCCTCCAAGGTCTGCAACATTGTCGCGGTGGCGACCGCCAACGCACTCTTGGCGGCGATCGTAGCGTCCGCACCGCAAAACTGATCGGCCCTGGCAAATATCTCCAGCCGCTTCTTGTTCCATTCTGGATGAAAGAGCTTCTGCGCGTGCAGGAAGTTTTGCCATTTGCGTTTTCCGGCCTGCACCAGGGCTCTGGGCGTGGGGAACCGTTCCACGAAGGCCCAGGCCGACGGCGCACACCAATCCTCGAAGGCTTCCAACGCGGCGGGATAATACTCGTAGAGCGCCTGTTGAAGCTGGTTGATCAGGGCCGTGCGTTGTTCGATCAGCGTCACTTCATCCCGGCACAGCAACCGCAGCCGTTGCACCTGCGGTTCCGGCGCGGTCAACACGCGCCAGCTTTCCCCTTCCAGACGCAACGCATCGGCCAGCGCCCAGCAATCGGCGCGGTCGGTTTTCGTGCCACTGGGCAGCTTGCGCGTGCGGTACGATTTAGAGCTGCGCGGATGCACTGGATAAACGCGATAATCCAGCATTACCAACCGTTCAATGGCGGCGCTGTGGCCGGCTTCAACCGCGATGGCCACCTGTGGAAACTGCGCCAGTTTCTCCTGGCAAAGTGTCCAACCGGACGCGGTGTGATCGAACCGAAATTCGACGACGATTTTTCCAGCACCATCCAACACCAGCACGTCGTGATGGTCTTTGGCCCAATCAAACCCGGCGAAGTGCATGACTTCGTTCCATGTTTTCATCTGTTGCGATTCCTTTCTTTGGGTTGCGACAGCGCTGGTCGGAATGACCCGGTTCATAGTCGACCTAATACGGTGGCCCTCGTGGGGTGAAGTTCTCTCAGCCTTCTGAACACGAGCCGACGGCGTCGTCGGTTTACTTGACTCAACCCTCGCAGGTGTGGTGGAAGGGACCGTGTCGACGCCGCGGCAAAACGTCTGCCAGACGCAATGTCACCGGGAATCTTTTCGGTGGCGACTGCGACAGCCAAGTTATTCACAGCCTCCCTGCGGCTGGCTTTCGGAGCCGCCTCCAGTCGGCTATGAATAACTTGGCAGATGGTATTAGGTGGAAATTCAAGGGCTACAGGGGAATTCGACCTTGACAGCGGGAGCGAGCCGTATAATTCCAAGCGGAAGGCACGCCGAACGGTCGTTGCTTGATTTGGCACTCATTTTCATAGCTACGAACCGCGCTCACCAATTCCAGTTGGAGAAAAGTGAACGCAGCGTCGTAGCATAATTCGTCCGGAGCAACTCTGTTGTTTCCAAGCCTGACAAATCAAGATTCACAGGAACATCGCTGAGATCGGTAATTCTTTGAAGACGAACAATCCGCTGCGAAGTGGTTGGCCGACGCTCGTGCTCAAATTCGAAGAACATTCTGTAACGTGGTGATTGCAAACAAAACTGCACGGGATCCAAGTCATGATTTTCAGCCACAACGATTGACTCATCCACTGTTTTGCGCAGAAGCGATTGCCCATCGAATAGATTTGTGGCCACGACACCCACAACATCCAGCAGGGTTGGCAACAAATCCACATGTGTTGCTGCGGGAAGTTGCGGTGCTTCATTGGTAAGCGGCATGATGGAAGCAGGAATACGCAGGAGAAATGGAACGGCAGTTTGTGGCCGGAACAGGTTGCTGGCGTGTAGCAGCTTCCCATGTTCGAGAAACTCTTCACCGTGGTCACCGGTTGCAACGATGATAGAATTTCCATAAGCGCCTTTCTCTTTCAAGCGAAGCAAAATCTCGCCGATGAGCCGGTCTTGAAAATAAAGCGCGTTACGGTACCGGTTCACAATCAATTCGAGACCTTCTGGATTGATGCGAAAGTCTCCGTAGTTCCATGATGCTGCATACGGTATGAATGGAGCGGGATCGTCAGGCGGCCAATCGTAGTCGTGGTGAGTTGAATGATAGAAGACGAAGAAGAGGCGATTGCCCGCAGGCTCGTCCAAACCGCGCAATAACTGTTTGTTCACAGCGCGGTCACGCGTCGGCGCGTCGCCGAGCCCCAACTTTTGTGCGTCAAACATCATATCGCAAAGTTGTAGATTGTCTCCGAATGCCATCCGATCAACCCCATGATAATCCAGTGTGCTACTGCAAAGAACGTTCACCTTGTATCCGAGCCGGCGAAACAACCGCAATGGAACACTGCCTGTGTGTGTAGCGACGCGTTTATCCATGCCGAAAGAAAGTCCATGATTAGCTGTCAACAGCGTGTACCATGAAACGTGGCTGGCATTGGCCGCCGCCCATGCTTGCGGAAACGGTAAGCACTCGTCGTGCAGTGCAGCAAGGTGGGGCGTAGCCTTATGATCGATGTAGTCGGCCCGTGTGCTTTCCAGCACAAAAACAAAAATGTCTGGATGTGCGCCCGCTTTGACACCCATGGCTCCCACGGCAGCGATTGTCTTTTGGGAATCCCGCAGCGGACGCAGACCGTGGATAATGAAGCGACGCCCCGGTTTTGGCTCAGGGAAGCCAAAATGTACCGGTTGGGATTTTCTCAGTTCGGCGAAATGAATCTGGCAAGCATGATCGTCGCTGATGCTTAACACCTGACAGACAGTTAACAGGAATACTCCGATAAGCGCTAGGCGTCCGAACTTCACGCGAATGAGGCTGCCCGCACGCCAAGACATCAAGCGTGGAGTGGTCGCAACCCAAGGATACCCGCAGGCTATTACAAGCACTAGTATGCCTCCAAATCCGTAATTCGCGACCGTCCCAGACGCAATACCCGTATGCGCCCAGTTGAGCTTCAAGGCGGCAAGGCCGCCTTGAAGGAGAATTTGCACCGCAGGCCAAAGATGCAGCGACATTAGGCGATAAAGCACACAATCTAAGTATAGGCTTACCAAAAAAATGTGAACGGTCGCTAAGAAGATGACCCGCCAGCGTCTCCTGCCTCCTGCCAGCCATCCGTCTGTTGTGACTAGCGCTAGAAACATCAACGCGGCTTGGCAACCGAGGAACAACAGACCGCGAAACAAACCTGCCGGCTCCACGAACTGGGCACCGAACCAAATGAGCCGGTTAAGCCAGAAATAATATAACAACCCTGGCAGCCACAGCCATACATCCAACGGAATGGGATGGTGATAAGCACGGCGCAAGGTCATGGCTGCCGCAGCTACGATTGTGCGCCAGCCAAACAGTCGCTTTGTGCCAATGCCGTCATGAATTACGCCGTCCATACAAAATTGATATGTCGTAGTAAAAACCAGATTTGAAATATCCCCGAAAACGCCACCGCGTACCAAAGCGCAAATCCATCATCCTTGTCCTCTAGCCATCGGGCTAAAACGAGGAACAGGGGGAAACACATCATCACATTTCGTGTGTAGGACAAAAACCATGAGGACGCTGCCGGAATCAGACCGAGGAAGCACGCGTAAACGAAATAGACTTTGTTCAATTTCCACATTGGATAGAGGCAAGCGAGTAGCAGGATAAACAAACCTCGATCTATCATTGAGTCCAGCATGCCATGCAGCCGCAGGGGCATGAACAAATGGCTCAGAAACGCCGGCAGATCGAAGAGGTGCGCAACTGAGGGCTGGTTTGGGTAGAACTGTTGCGCTTCAAATCCCTCCAGGGCGTTGCCCATCGTGCTATGCATGACGCCGAAATAAGCCGCGTAGCCGAGAATTGGCCCATAGTAAGTCAGATATGCCTTCCAGTGCGTTCGCCGCAACCAGAGATGAGCCAGCAGCGGAAAAACGCAAAACACCCCGACGGCTTTAGTTAGCGGCAGCAAAAATCCGATCGCCGCCACGCAGATATACCGCTCATTGAACAGACACAGGAAAAAAAGCGTCACCAACAGCAGAAACAGCGACTCTGTGTAAATGAACGAAAAAAAGATCGCTCCCGGATACGCCAACAGCAACGCCACCGACGCGTTTGCAATCTTTAGCCCGTGCTGCTGCTCTACCAAATAATGAAAGACGAGGAAAGCAACGGCGGAGAGAATATTCGCCAACAAAAGTCCCGCAATAAAGTGATTTCCAAACGTCAGCCATGAGACCACTCGGATCAAGTAAGGCCAGAGCGGGTAAAAAGCACACGAAGCCGTTCCCTGTTGATACCCCGCTTCACTTAGGAACAAGTAGTGCGCCCCGTCCCAAGTCGCGAAGTATGTTGCCAGCGTCGGCGGACCTTCGCGCGGCCAATGAATGTCGTTCTGGTATTCACGCTGGTTGAATGCAGGGAGCCAAGTAACGGCGCATAATGCGACTGCCGCAAGAACCGCTTTGCACGCCAACACGATCACAGCCAGCCTGCGGCGGGATGGACTCAAAAACGGTGTATTACCTGAGTTCGGCGCTTCCCGTGCAATCGCGAATGTGCGGTCCGCCATTTCAGCACAACCACCAGTTGCAGACTTACACTCCTGATTGCTGATGCTCTGTGTCATTACCTGAGAGACCTGCTTTCACGAGGTTTCATTATTACGAAATGCTCATCGCGAAACACCTCCACGAATTCTCTGTAATCCTCCGATTTTACCCTGCGAAGGCCGCCGACATAAGTCACCGCATAATCCCCCTCCCGAAGCTTGTCGGATTGTGGAACAGAACTGTAAGAATCAACTATCGAAACGGACCCGAATCTTCCCTGCTTCAGGTCATAAAATCGCAGAGGCATCGCGATGAAGAATTCAGCATAGACCCGCCTGGCACCCAACGCTTCAAGTTGGTCATACAGCCTGTCAGTTCTGATATAATTGCTACTGGTTTCGGGCTTGCTCCCAAATCGATACTCAGAAACCAATCCATGAGTACTAATCTGGATGGCAAAATAATTGCAAGCAGTTCTCACCAACTGGAGTGATACAAACGCGCATAACGCCAGCCAAATCACGCCTTTTGGCCAAAGACTGAATGCGCTCTTTTCTCCGCCGACTAGAGCAAATTGAAAAAACTCATTGAGCGCGCACGCTACTATCAATGGCATGACATAGAGGATCAACAAGAAATATCTGTCCGAGTTCTTCGGGCAAAGAACTAAGGTGGTGAGAAAAATGATGACTCCAAAAAGCAGCAACTTCTTCCCCTGTTTTCCCCACGTCACCTTTCGCCTCAATCGCATTGCCAGTCCCGCCAAAAGAATAGGCAGGATCAGATCAGGTGAACGAAATCTGACCTCGCCCGTGAATCTTTGGAAGATCGGATAACCGTGAACCATTTGGACGAGTAATCCGGGCCATTCTTTCAGGCGTTGCAGCAGTTTTGGCAGAAACTCACCACTGACGCCACCAGCAAGATTGCCATTGCTTAAATCTTCAGAAACAAGCACGGAGATAAGTTTTGGTGCCAGCGCCAGCAGAAAGCCATAATAAACCACGTATAGCGCAGGCATACGAAACAACGAAAACCGATGCTCCCAGAAAGCGACTGTCAGTAGCGCGACCGGCACTGCGGCGAAGATTAAGTGATTCCAAGTTCCCAACCCCAAGCATCCTCCAGAGAATAGCCACAGCACAGCTCGCATGTATCCGGTCCGATGCCTAGCCTCCAACAAAAGCACTACTGCCCCCGCCGCCAAGAGGGGATTTAGCGCGAAGACTTCGTAAGCTAGACGACCGTAAGCTGTGAAGGCCGGAAGTGTGACCAGAACAAGCACGGAAAGTCCGGCAACAAAACCGCCGAAGAGTCGTTTTGCTGCGATGAAATAGAACACCACGAAAACCAACGAGTTGATGACAGTCAAAGATCGTAGAACGGTCACTCGGTAGCCGAAAAGCGCCAAAATTGGAGCGAGGAGATATTGTTGGATCGGGCCGGTATACCAAGTCATCCCAGCCGTGGGACGCTTGCCATTGAGAATTTCATGCGCACGTACGCCAGCCCAAGCTTCATCCCCGTGGAACCCCGGCACCGTCCCTAAAAACAGAATTAGCAACAGAAGGGCCAGCAGCAGTGAAACCGCTAACAGTACTATTCCACTTTCGAGGATGTTTTTTTCTGCAACCACAAAATATCCGGGTTATTCGGGGTTTGTACATGCAATCCTTTTGAGACGCGCCCGCCGGGCCGCGTTCGTGGGTCTTTCCAACGGTGTGTTTCAGTGTGGCCATCGGCAAAGTGAATGCCAGCAGCCAGATTGTGGTACGCACCCGGCCAGTCGAGTATGGCAGTGGGCTCTGCCATCGAGACCGCAAAGGATCCATCACTGATATTGTCCGGGTCTTCATCCATCAGGACCCATAAATCGCACGGTGCTGGCTGTGTTATGTCGGAAAATCGACCGTATGTACGCCACGGGCGATTGGCCTGGTGCTTGTGCGTCCCATCCAACCACGGTCCATCCACCGCCGTTACCGGCGTGTCGGGTTTGGTTCCGACCGCTTGGCTCATGGAAAAAGTTCGCACGTGAACCGTCTTATCCGCCGGGCACTTGAATACCTTGGCTGATCCTGAAACATAGGGGGCGACTGCTGAACGGCTTGGATCCAGCAGCAACGCTGTATTCGTGGCGTCCGCAGGTTTTCCCATATCGCCTGAGACCCACATCTTGTTGGTCTGGTAATCCGGGTTAGGTGGTAGCCAATCGCTGTAATCGGAAGTGTAAAGATGCAACGCCAGCATTAACTGCCTACCATTGCTGATACAAAATGTACCCTGTGCTTTTTGCTTCGTGCGGGAGAACGCGGGCAAGAGCAATGCCGCGAGAATGCCGATGATTGCAATCACCACCAATAGTTCCAACAGAGTGAACGCCTGCCTGATCGTTTTCATATCAAGTTTTTGGGTCGAACAACATGCATCGATAGAAGTCTATTAGCCCAAGTAGACATGCTGCTAAAATTATCACCAGCGCGCCTCGCGCCCAAGAACCACCACGTTGCCAAAACTGTGCTACGCCCAGTCCAAACAAACCGCAAAACGGCACGAATGCTGGCGCGAAAAAGCGCATGTTCTGATTGCAGGCGTACGGAAATTTTAAGGCATACGTCACGGTTATCAACGTCTGGCAAACGACTAGCACTAGACAGGTGACCCACACCGGTCGCAATTCAGAGCGCGGCATTATGAGCGCGCCTGTCGCCAGAAGCAGCAACATTCCGAGACATCCCCACCGTAGCAATCCCGGCCAATGAAAGTTTAAATCACGCATTCCGTATTCTCCAAAAAGAAGACTTGTTACCAACGCGGTTGGATACGACTGCCGCATCGGCTCGTCATAATAGAATCCACCTCCAAGAAACGCGGCGAAATCAAATGAGCACAACCGCTGCGCCATCGGTGCGTGAATTAACAAATTGTCTGGTAAGGCGGCGTTAACATAAAGTGGATTGCCCGTTTGCAGCGCTGTACGCGTCCACCAAAACACTTGCCAAGCCACGGCTGGCAAGGCGGTCAAGCAAGATGGCCATAGCGCAGCACGCCAGTTTGATCGATGCGACTCCACACAAAAAACCAATGTCAGCACCCCGCCAACAATTGCTAAAGATGATCCCTTCGTTGCCAGCAATGCCGGGCACAAGATCGCTACCCACCACAACCAACGCTTTCCCGTTGACGAATTGTCGGTGATGGGAACCTTGGTTTTGACGAACTCCGCCGTGGCGAACAGTAGCCCCGCCCCCAGGACCGGCAGTAACACATCGTTATTGATCCGCCCTGCGAAAAACACGTGTCCAGGCAGTAATGCTAACAACCCTAGCGCTGCGACGCTTTCCAAGTCGTTAAACCCAAGTCGTCGAAACGTCGGTAGCGCGGCGACTATGGCGGTTAGATACAGTACTGAGGCGAAAAACTGAACCGACCTAAAAGCGTCGGCAAAAGTTACGCTGGAAAAAAGCCACCGCCATGCCGCAGCCGCAATGTAATACAAGGGCGGCTGCCATGTTTCCCAACCTAGCTGCACGTTCGGCAAACTGCCTTCCGTTGTCAAATGCTCAATGTACTCGCGATGCCCTTCCACATCATGCTGCCGAACAGATGGCGGTGTTACGATCACATATTGCAGCGCCAAGAATCCCGCCAGCGCTATCGGCCATCCAACCCATGGCCAATATTGAAATCGTGCTGCCAGCGCAAAAGCGACTATACCCCATGCAATTAACCCAAAGATACTGAGCAACCAAAAGTCTTGCAATTGCTCATGTTGAAGCAACCGCGCCGCAATCAAAAACAGAGCCCAAATCGATGAGTTGAACACAGTTCCGCGCGAGCGAGGCCAACACTGAATAAGGGAAAGTGCAAAACCTCTCGCTTTACTTTCTTGAGGTTGCTTAGTGGTACTCATTCCGCACTCCGAAAGCGATTCGCTCGTCAACTCAACCCGCCCAGTTGAAATTTACAAACCGCATTACGGCCCACGCCTGCAATGCCGCCAACAGTATCACGTAATACCAAAAGACCCACCGCGGCCCTTTTACCGTCAATTGCGCAAGCACGATGAACAATGGGAATAACACCATAATGTAGCGACGGTATGACATGAAATAACTTGTCATTGCCGGCACCAACCCTGTTGGCAGAGTGTACCAGAACCATGTTTTGTTGAGTCTCCAAACCGCCGGCAAGAAGGCTAGAAACAGCAAAAAAAAGCCGCGATCCAGTGCTGAATCCATCATCCCGCCTACACTGCTCACGTTCATGAATGCGCTCCAGAATGCTGGCAGGTCGAACATGTTTTTGATCGAAGGGGAGTACGGATACTCTTTTTGAGCTTCAAATCCTTCAAAGGCGTTTCCTGTCCATATATGCATAAGGCCAAAATAAGCGCCGTAGCCGACTATGGGTGCCGACAGCAACAGATAATGCTGCCAAGACTTTCGCTCCTCGTAGAGATGCCACAGAAACGGTAACAGGATAAACACCCCCACTGCTCGTGTGAGTGGAAGTAGTAACGAAAGGAAAGTCATATAAAAATAATGCCTTTGCGCCAATGCCCAAAAGAATGCCATTACCATAGCGAAATAGAGCGATTCCGTGTAGGGGAACGAAAAGAATAATGCCCCGGGGAATGCTAAGAAAAAGATGAGTGCGTCGCGCACCTGCAAATTCTTGTCGTGAATTCTGATTAGCCTGAGGAACATCCAGCAACCGAACATTGAAAATGCATTAGCTAGCAGCAGGCTCGAAACAAGCGTACCTATCTTGGTCACGTACGACGTCGCACGGATTACCAACGGCCAGAATGGATAAAATGCGCAGGAAGGAGAGCCGGACTGATAGCCATCTGTGCTCAATAGCATGTAATGGGCGCTGTCCCATGTGGCTAACCTAGCAGTAAAGATGGGGGTTTCATTATCGGGCCACCGTGCGAAGGCCGATCTGAATTCTATTGCGTTAAAGTCAAAGCCGATCATGGCGAACAACGCTGCGGCCCATAACAATACCTTAACCGTTAGAATGGTTCGCCAAAAGCTTAAAGCTTTCATAACCAATAACCGGACACTTGTGGCTTTCTTTCTACTTGTGAAGACCCGACGAACGCCAGTTAAACCGGGCATTTATTCCGAAATTCCACATCGTGACCAATCCAATCGCCAAGAAGTTTGACAAATAGAGGTTCAGGTCCAGAACTGTGTAGAACAGGTGCAACAATATCGTCGCAAATACAATTCCAATCCCACAAATCGCGTTAAATACAAGGAATCGGTGTAAGCGCGCAAGATGGAGACAATGCGTGGCGGTGTACCTATCGGCGTCTTCAAGGTTGGATTCAGATCCGGTACGCCCGGAATCGTACACCTTTGTTTGCTGTCTGCAACCACGGAACGTCCAGAACTCGTTCCAGACAAAGTTGTTCACGAGCGCGATTTCTGCCGCGCATAATTTGCTGAATGTAACATTCCACGCGAGAGTTTTCAGATCAGCAAGAACCCAAAGCATCCCCATATCCACAATCGCCCCGCTCCCGCCTACTAGGCAGAACTTTATGAATTGTCTTATGCGTTCAGAAGTAAGGACGCGAGCTGTTGCAGCCAAAACAGTCGCAGGACGCTCGCTTTGTACCCCGGTGGATTTCATTAGCTTCGGCGACCCCATGGCTTTGGCTGTATTTTTTGCGTTGTGTTTCGTTCTCAAATCCATACTCAGATGAGAAAACAGTGCGAATCTTGCCTATTGCGTCCCGCCGTTTTTGCAGGGAGCACGCATCTACTAATCTGTCGCAACTGGATGCCACAAGCTAAACACTAGAATTCCTCGTTGCTGAGGAACTAGGTATGACAAATAGAATCGTAGCAAACGTGTCTTGGCACGCAATTAGAAAATGGACTAGAAAATGGACTGGCCTTGCCCTAATGCCTTTCGGGAATTCATGGTCAGAGAACTTTGAAACGCACGGGGCCTGCCCACGATTGGTTTTCGAGCAGCCGCAGCCAGCCGCTCACCGGCTGGCGCACCGCCTGCGGACAACTCCTGGGCCGGCTCCGCCGCCGCGTCACATAACCAGCGGCCCGTTCCAGGAAGCGTTCGGTCAGTTGGCGCTTCTACCGCCCGCTCAACAAGTCCCCGCCCAGCGCCAGCGTCAGCCACAAGGGCCGCATCAGCTCCAGCGTCTTGATGAAACTCACCCGCAGGGCAGGCACTTCTCCAGCCTCCGCCCGCACCCGCTCGCTCGCCAGCAGCACGCTGGCCAGCACCACCGCCGCGATTTCCTGCGCGCCCGTTTCCAGCGTGTGGCTCTGGAGCACTTCGCTCTTGCTGTTTCAATTCCCGGTAATACAATTCGTGCTCCCACCGCCGCGCGTAAAGGTCGATCAGTTCCTGGGCCGGCGCTCTTTTGGGGTCCGCCAGACTGGTGCACAACCGCAATTCCTGCGGGCAATGGCCGGCCCGCTGCACCCGCACGCGGATCTCGCGCAGTTCCAACCACTGCGTGATGACGCGCGGTTTGCCCTTTTGCCGCATGGGCACGCGCACCCAGCGGCTGCCAGTTTGTTGTAACTTTTTTGTCAATCGAGGACGCGGAGTCGACAATCTACGCCCAGTTTCAGCGGAGCATGTGCCGCATTGCGGACTTGTCAGTCCCCGCGGCAGGATTAATCCATAGGAAATCCTCCGGCTCTGCCGGAGAGACTCCCGAAGTTTGACAGCTCCGGGAGTCGTTGCGGAGTCTGTTTTTCGTGAACCGCTCAAAGTTTACGAAAGGCCAGACGATGCAAACGTATGAAACATTGAAACACACGACTTGGGATTGCAAATACCATGTGGTGTTCATTCCGAAATATCGGCGCAAGGCACTCTACGCCCAGTTGCGGCGGGAGTTGGGGCCGGTGTTTCGGGATTTGGCGGAGCAGAAGGAACGCAAAGTGGAAGAGGGGCATTTGATGCTTGATCACGTACACATGATGTTGTCGGTGCCGCCGAAGTATGCGGTGTCGAGCGTGATGGGGTTTATCAAAGGGAAGAGCGCGATCCACATTGCGCGTGTGTATGCGGGGCGACGAAGGAATTTTGTCGGCCAGCATTTTTGGGCACGGGGGTATTGGGTATCAACTGTGGGCAAGAACGAGGCTGCCGTGCGTCGGTATATCCAGGATCAAGAGAAGGAAGACAAGCGCCTCGAACAACTGGAGATGGCGGCGCTTTGAGCGCCTCACGATAACAAACAACCGCTTTGAGCGGTTCACGCTATCTCAAGCCTCCGGCTTTGCCGGAGGTTGCTGACTGTCTGTTTAGGTATTATGATTTGGAGTAACGAGATTATTTTTCATACCCTGCGTGCGAACTGGTTGCCCGCATCACGCAAGCATTCATGCTATTCAGCCCGGCATGATAGCTGTGGTTGGAAGCATGCGTTCTGCGGGCTGGGTTGTTGAGCTTGGGCGCTTTGCCGAAACATCGCAACTTTGACGGAGTTGAATTATTATGACGAGGAAGCGAGAATGGGTGGCAGATTCCGTAGCCTTCTCTTTGGTAGAGTTGATGGTTACCGTCGCAATTATCGCGGTCCTCGCCGCATTGCTTTTGCCAGCAGTCTCTCGCTCCCGACAAGCGGCACAGAAAATCCAGTGCGTTGGCAATCTTCGGCAGTTAGGCGTTGGCCTGCAGAGCTTCGTAGCTGGCAACCATGTCTATCCAACATTGTTTGGCGGGACCAACAATGGCGACCAATCATACGCTTGGATGGATCAACTTGAGCGCGGTGGATTTGACATTTCACAGCCTAAGAAGAGCTACTCGACGGAAGGTGTTTGGAAGTGTCCGTCAGCCCGTTGGTCCATGGTAGATCCACCCAGTTTTACAAATTGTTACAGCTACAACGGCTGCGGAATCTCGGGGTTGAACCCACGGGATCAGTATCTTGGCCTAAGTGGCCAACCGATCTCACGCGTTGAAGGCTTCCGTCCTATTAAGGAGTCTGAAGTGATTGCACCAGGCGACATGATGGCGATTGGTGACAGTTTTGCCGGTGATTATGTTTTTGGCCGAGGGGGAGTACCCCATATGGAACGTGTTGGCTTTGCTTCCTCCCGCCACGCTGGCAAGGTGAATGTCGTGTTCTGTGATGGCCATGTGGAATCGCCCTCGCTTAAGATCATTTTTGCTGACACGAATGACGCAGTTTTAGTGCGCTGGAATCGCGATCATCTACCGCATCGAGAGCGCTTGTGAAAATGTGGACCTGCACTGCGCTGGGTTGCGCGTTATTCCGTCCTACCGATGGTTTTTGAGGCGATACGGCTTGGTAAAGAGATGTTCGAGACCGAGAGTTGCCGACAGGCGTTGGCTAAGCGATAAATGTTGCTGCCGGGCGGCTCGACTCATTTGAGTTAACAATGAGTTAACGAAGGATCAAAACCCCACTTCAACTCCTCCGTATATTATGAGTCAACATGCGGGAGGCGGAAAAGCTCAGTGCTGCCAGGACAACGAGGTGCAAAGGTGTCAACCAGTTAATGTTCATGGGGCTTCCATGGCGCTGCTCGATGTGATTGATTTGGAGCGGTCTTGGACTTCGGCGGGTTGGCCCGCCTCCACACTCGGGGCGCGTTTTTCGTGGTGCGCTCCAAGTGTCGTGAGCTGCAACCTGTTGGTCACAGTGAAACTTGCTGTGCCTGCCCGAGGACTGCCAGCGCTGGTAGGCCCAGACGATGCTGCGCCAGATCATCCGCTTGTCGGCGATGCTGGTGTGGCACATGCACGGGCTGCTGGCGCGGGTGGAAGTGCCGGCCAGTTGGCTGGGGAGGTGGGAGCACTGGCGACAACCGGTGGCGGGAGGGCGGCGCAGCGACCTCCACCATCGGCTGAGACCGAATCCCACGCCACCGACCGGAGCAGTTCAGGACGGGAGCGGTGTGTCCAGACCGGGCTAAGCCGGGCAAAAAACTCCGACGCCCGAGCGAACGCACCTCCGAATAGCGGTCAAGCTAGCGGTTCGAACTGAATTTAGAGTCTTCTTTCGGTAGAAATATCCCGCCCACTCCTTCGCTGATGTTTGAATCCCTGGGGAGCATCATTTTAAGCTTGCGCAAATCTGGAATATGCTTAGTCTTTGCCTCAGCACGTCAAAATTCAAACTTCTTTCACAACAGTCTTGTGGATGCAGATTTAAAAGAATCATGCGCGGGGGGCGACGGTCTTACTTCGTCGAGACTGACATCATTACCGTGGGGCACGATTGAGGGACTGGGACATATGTTGTCGAGCGTATTGCTTCTACTTTTTGCCATTTCACATTTTGCAGCATTCACGCTCAATCGTCCTTCTCAACATTCACTAAATCCTGTTTTCCCTTTTGTTACAAATCAGACGATGTACTTAGCTGCGGGAGTTTTTGAACTTGTTACCTCTTTGGTTTGTTACTTAGGGAAAGGTCGAAAGGCTGCGCGTTCGGCCGTCATGGTGTTCGTTGTTGTGATGGTCTGGTACCGATGGGCGTACTACTATACAGGCGGAAACGGTTCATGTGATTGTTTGGGAGTTTGGGGTTCTGTCTTGCACCTCACCAAGACCCAAGAACGAATAATGCCTATCATTGCTTTGGTATTGTTGACGCTCACCATGCTGCCATTTCTTGTGTGCAAATTTTTTTTGGGCCGCGAACTTGGCAAACCTGATGCAGTCAATCTTGTTCGGGTTTTCGTACTGTTAATGAGCGTTGCCGCTAATTCAGCGTTGGGGGGGCAAACGATTGAGGTTACAGGGCGCTATGATACGGAGCGCCGAAATCCCCGGACCGGTATTGTCCACACAAATTTGAGCAGACACGTTGCGTTTGCCTTTAAGATGTCTGGCAGTGGATGGAGCATCTACGCAACGAATTTGGATAATTCAGGTGTGGGATTGAAAACTCCTTGGGAAGGATTAATCTATGATGGGGACGAGACGTACACTTTTCTCCCCATTGGTAATGAAATAGGCTCTAATAGCCGTTCCAACGACATCAAGGCAACGATATCGCCCGGCCCCATATTTCTCCGAGATTACGATGAATGGATTGACTTTGATGTAATTTGGTTAGCGTACGGAATGTGCCCCAAGTTATTATCAACCAATCAGGCTGGGTCTTATGAAATACCTCTGCCGTGGACTCATTCACGTATTTCTGCTCATGCACATGGATTTGAATGGAAGATCACATCAACAGCCGAAGGGAGGTTTGTTGAAGCTTGTCAAGTGGTGCGTAATACCAACTTGGACCTAACACTAGACGAGGAAATGATAAGGCCTGGCATGAAAGTCCCTAATAGTATATTGGCAGCTCGAAATAGCTTTCAGCAAGCGCTCGAATCCCGGCGTAGCATTCCGCATGGCTTTGTGGTTGCGCGTTATGCTTGTGCGGAATGGTTCACGACAAACGGGATCACAATACCCAAGAATTCAGAGCAGTTGCGTTACTCCGAACTGTTTCCTTATCCAGCTTTTCAGGCGCGCGTAAGCGCACACACGTTAGTAGTCCGGAATGTAGATGATCAGTTAGTTCCTTCTGTAACGAGAAGCATTTCGGTTGAGGATTACCGCTTCAGAAGGGCTTCGAGCAACGATGTTTCGGCGTCGATCCGGTACATTCTTTCCCCGCGATCTTCTTGGAAACGCGCGGACAATCCGGATTTAGCACAACAAGCAGAGCGAGATCTGAAGCTAATGAAGGCGTTTAATCGAGGCGAATCCTCTAACAGGAAAAGTATTTTTGCATGGTCGCTCCTGGCCTTAGTGATTGTTCCATTTGTGATCATGCAACTACGAAAAAAAACAAACCAATAAGGAAGAAAACATGAAAAAATACATATGTATCTGCCTAACGGCTGTTCTAACCGTGATTGTGGCTTTTGACATCTATGCCGCAAATGCGGGAAACTGTGCGATTGATACTTCGACATCCGGCGCCAACTATCACGGCTGCCTGAATGATACAGCTGATTGCATAGCAACGGTGCAAACGGTCACTTACAAGTACTACTTGATTCCAGTCTCCACTACCACAACCGTAGCTGGGGCCTGCAGTACGAAACTGCATGGGGGGTCTATAGAACATCCGGCGGTGACTGTTACTTACACGACGACGGTCCCTGAAGGAACCACAACTTCAACATATTCGTCTATACCGGGGGAATTTTACTGCGTATGTGTCTATTAAGCGTCGGGCCTTAGAGATCGAACATCTTTCAGGCTGCCTCGTTATTATTTCGGCAATTGACGGATACGGCGCTTCTTGGACTGCGAGTAGCTTTCCAGAAGCGCCCTTTTTGTGCCTGTCAGGAATTGACCACGTAAAAATCGCGGCGATTTATTATCTTCTGCCGAAATTGTCCAAAATTCCACAAAGCAAATCTAAGCTATCCAATCACCAAAATGAAGACAAAGGCCTTGAAGCTTGCCTACACTTCCGTAGCGGCCTTCGTTTACGAAAAGAGAGTATTTCTTATCTCTGTTGTCCTATTTTTTGTAACGTGGAAAACATTTGTAGCCTGCTTGTTAAATGGTTTCTGCAACTATGATGACCCTAGCTATGTCTCAAGCAATTCGCATGTAAAACAAGGGTTAACATTTGAAAACGTAGTGTGGGCATTCTCAAGTTCCGTCGTCGCGAACTGGCACCCCCTAACCATGTTGACCCATATTCTTGATTGGGAGATTTACGGTCCCAATGCGCGCGGCCATCACTTGCTTAACGTAATTCTTCACAGCTTTAACTGCGTATTGGCTTTCTTAGTCCTTCAACGCTCGACTGGTGCATTTTGGAGATCCTTTTGGGTTGCACTCTTTTTTGGGATTCACCCACTGCGTGTGGAATCCGTTGCTTGGATATCTGAGCGCAAGGATGTTCTCAGCACGTTCTTCTTCTTAATAACTATCCTCACGTATACGAATTATGCTCTTCAGGCAAAAACCGCTAAACGCAGGTCCAAATTGAACTATTACTGTGCTATAGCTTTTCTTCTGCTTGGCTTGATGTCGAAGCCTATGCTTGTGACTTTGCCTTGCGTGTTGCTTTTGTTAGATGTGTGGCCACTCAAGCGCTGGAGCGAATATTCGTTTCTAACCCTCTTCAAAGAGAAACTCCCATTTTTCATTTTGAGCTTTTCATTTAGTGTTTTAACCAGCTTCACGCAGCACCCTGGCATGCTGCCGGTAGCCTATCTTCCTATCGATGTGCGACTTGAAAACATGCCTGTAGCGTACTGTAGATACGTCGCAAACTCGTTTTGGCCGGTTAATCTGGCGTGTCTCTATCCCTATCCTAATCATTGGCCGATAATCCTTGTAGTTTTTTGCACCATTGTTTTTGTTGTTGTGTCGATCGCCGTCGTGTGGAGCAGACGACGCTGTCCATACGCATTCGTAGGGTGGCTTTGGTTCATTGGAACGCTTTTCCCAGTGATCGGTCTTATGCAGACAGGTACCCAATCTATGGCTGATCGCTATTCGTACATTCCTTCAATCGGCTTGCTGATTCTAATAGTGTGGTCCATTTGCGATATCGCAACGAACCGCATTTCGAGGACAGTTTTATCGACCTTTGCAGTCGTGGTGGTGGTCGCTTTCATGCTCTTGACGCGCCGCCAAATAGGCTACTGGAAGGATGGGGAAACACTCTGGAGGCGAGCTGCTGCTGTTACCACTTTGAATTACTCTGCCGCTACTATTATTGGCCAAATCGAATTGGCAAGATCGAATTACAATTCATCAATAACGAACTTACAATATGCTCTTAAGCTCAGGCGCGACCTTCTGGATACACGAGTCGCGCTAGCAAAAGCATTCAGACTGTCCGGCAAACTTCCGGAAGCTATCGAAACGCTGGAAATAGGGACGAGAATTCATCCAAGCGCGGCCATCCTAAGAATTGAACTCGCGCGTGCGTGGGTCGACAAAGGTTGCCCAATTGAGGCGACCACTAATCTGAGTTATGCACTTCGGCTGGATCCGACGCTTTCCGAAACTAACTTCACCAGTCTTCCACACCAAATAGTCTCCCAAGCCAAAGAGGACAACTTACCCGTAAAGAACACGCCCAAATGATGGTACTCATTACTTAAACGTGATTCAGCGTTTTTGAGGCAGGTAAAGCATTGCGTCACCTCAACCGAATTTGCGCGCAGTGGTTTGTCCGCCGCCCGGTACTGTGCGTCACGAGGCTCAGTTTAAGGGGAGCTTTCCAAATAAAATGTAAGCGTCACGCGGAGCCTTTCAATTACCCACATCTCCTTTCGCCAAGAGAAAACCGAGGTGAATATCTGTGAGCCGTGCCACGCCGCGCCACATGACGGTATTGCCAGGTGGAGGATCTGATGCCCGGGCCAAGTAGCCGCCCAGTCGTGCGATTGCGAACAGATATTGGCCAAGGCATTTTTCGGATTTGATGAGTCTTCGGGCCGAACCGCTCAGCTTGTCGAGCAGCATTGTTTCAGTTTCTGTCAGCGCGATCCTTGGTGATTGCTTCGGATTCATCCGGCAGACCATGGTCATCCAGAAGATCCGCCAGCTCAAAATGCAAAAAACGGCAATCAGTTTACTTAGACGTTCCGTGGTTCGAAGCTTGGATTGCTCGATGCGGCAACCTGATTTCAGAATTTTGTGGAACGTTTCAATTTTCCAGCGCAAGGAGTACCATCCAATTTTCTCCAAGGCATCGTGCAGTGAATTGACCGGGAGGTTGGTGACCAGTTTCCATTCAATTTTCTTGCGGTTGCGGGGCGATGAGCTTTCGGTCGCGTGGATGACGCTCAGGACCAACGCCGGGTATGCGTCTTGTTTTCCCAGCGGCGGCCGAACGTACAGTTGCTCGTACTTTATTTCCAAGGTGGCTTGGGCCCTGTTCCCGTCCTCATCTCGTATTTCTATTTCGTGAACCCCCTTTGCCTCGACCCGTTTCATTATCTTTGTCACGGTCGTGCTCCCATCCGCGGCGAGACGATCAACGCACGTGCGTACCAGAAATTTTGTACCCAGTTCGTGAGCCAGGCTGAAGAGCTCGTAGATGTCACCCTCCCGATCGGCGATATGAACGCAGTCGGCTGGTTGCGCCATCAGCTCCGTGACTTGCCGCAGGTTTTCCAGCCACCGAAAACTCTCCTTTTCTTGGATCGGAATGCGCGTAGGGTTGATTTTTCGTTTCAGCGCGTTTGTGCCCTTGAAGTTTTTACGTGTCCAGAATTTGCTGGCCAGCAGCCCCAACGGGATGCCATCCATCGTCAGGGCAAGGCTGGAGTGCATTAGCACGCCGCGAATCCGGTAGTCGCGCTTTGAAGGAAAAGGAAGCGTCGAGAGCAGACCGATGGATTCGCCGGAGGAATAAAAGCAAAACTCCGTCGTGTCGTGCAGCACGAGCAAGGGCTGCTGCAGCGCGCCGACTCGGGCCTGTGTGCACGCGAAGTGACCGCTGAGAATTTCTTCCTCAGTGATCCTCGGGTTGGAAAAGAAACGATAGGCTGCTTTGGTATTAGCCCAATCCTGGCAAGCCAATGGAATAGTCTGGCCAATTCCATTGGACATCAACCCGAGCAAAGTGCGTAAGCGCTTTCCCAGACGCACGTCTTGAAAATGTCAGCGGGCAGTCAAAACCAGCCAGGGATGGGCGGATGAAAACCAGCCACTTTGAGAGTGGGATTGCGCAGCAGGCGGCGAGAGCCGCACTGATGCGCGATGAACCAACTCTCTGTGAGCCTGCAACATTCAATCGCCATGCTGGCGGCCAAAGGCTGGTCGTCCCGGAAGATCGCGCTCGAACTGGACGTCGATCGCGAGACGGTGCGCCGTTATCGCCCAGCACCGGATTCAAAACCCGCCATTCCGCCCGCCGGGTCTGAGAGCGATTCGGACTCAAATCCCGCCATTGTGCCCACCGGGTCCAAGGCCGGTCGCACCAGCCAATGTGAACCGTTTTCCGCCACCATTGAGACGGGGTTGCTGGCGGGGTTGTCGGCGCAACGGATTTTTCAGGATCTGGTCACAGATCATCAGTTCACCGGCGGCTATGACTCGGTGAAGCGGTTTGTGCGCCGGCTCTCGCGGCGGACCGAACTGCCGTTCCGACGGATGGAATGCGCGCCGGGACAGGAGTTGCAGGTGGATTTCGGTTTGGGTGCATGGGTGATAACCGAGGGCAAGCGACGTCGTCCACATCTGTTTCGGGCGGTGCTGGCCCATTCGCGCAAGGCCTACAGTGAAGTGGTCTGGCGGCAGACCACTGAAAGCTTCCTGCGCTGTCTGGAAAATGCCTTCCGCTACTTTGGCGGGGTCACGGCCACGGTCGTTCCTGACAACCTCAAGGCCGGGGTGCTGCAGGCCGACTGGTATGATCCGGAACTCAATCCCAAACTGGAGGAGTTTGCCCGGCATTACGGCACCGTCATTCTGCCGACCAAACCGGCGATGCCGCGGCACAAGGGCAAGGTGGAGTCGGGCGTCAAGTATGCGCAGAACAATGCCGTCAAGGGCCGCAGCTTCGAGAGCCTGACGGCGCAGAACATTCAGCTGGCGGATTGGGAAAAGCGCGTGGCCGACACGCGCATCCACGGCACCACGCGCCGCCAGGTCGGCAAAATTTTTGAGGAAGTGGAGCGGCCCGCGTTGCAGCCCCTTCCAGCCAGTCTCTTCCCGGTGTTTGAAGAAGCACAGCGCACGGTGCATCGCGACGGTTACGTGGAGTTCAAAAAAGCGTATTACTCCGCGCCGCCCGAATACGTGGGACGCCAGGTGTGGGTGCGGCAGGAAACGCGGCTCTTGCGGATTTACAACCCACGCCGGGAACAGATCGCCTTGCACGCGCTGGCTGAGCCGGGAAAGTTCACCACCGATCCCGCCCATCTGCACAGCCGCAAACGGCACATCATCGAACGCGGTGCGGATTACCTTTTGGATCGCTGCCGCAGGATTGGTCCGCTCACCGGCACCTGGGCCGAAGGAATGCATCAAACCCGTGGCCCGCAAAGCCTGCGCGTCATGCAAGGGTTGCTGCAACTGGCCGAAAAACATCCCGCCGCCGAACTGGAAAAAGCCGCCGGGCTCGCCACCCATCACGGCACGTGGCGATTGCGCGACCTCAAGCGTCTGCTGGCGCTGCCGGGCAACGTCGTGCAAATGGACTTTTTGGAAAGCCATCCCCTGATCCGTTCCCTGGAAGCTTACCGCATCGAACTCAACTCAAACCAAAACACCACACCATCGACATGACACAACTCCAAACCACTCTCCGGCAACTGCGCCTGTCCGGACTCATGCAAACCCTCGCCGTCCGATTACAGGAGGCAGCCGCCGCGCGCCTGGGCCATGGTGAGTTCCTGGAACTCATCTTTCAGGACGAACTCAACGTGCGCCATCAACGCCTGCTCGCCCGCCGCACCAAAGCCGCCGACTTCCGCTCGCTCAAAAGCCTCGAAGACTTCGACTGGCAGTTCAATCCCTCCATCAACCGCAAACAGATCTTCGAACTGGCCGCCGGGAACTATTTGCGCGACGGCAAAGACATCCTGTTCCTCGGCCCGCCGGGAGTCGGCAAAACCCACCTGGCGCAAGCCTTGGGTTATGAAGCCATCAAGCAAGGCAAGGACGTGCTCTACCGCTCCATCTTTGATCTCGTGCGCGACTTCTTGAAGGATGAAGCGTTTAAACAACAAGACAAAACCCTCCGGCGTTACCTCAAGCCTGATCTCGTCATTATTGACGACATGGGACTCAAGGCCTTGCCCAAACAATCCGGCGAATACCTGCTGGAAGTGATCCTGCGCCGCTACGAAAACCGATCGACCATCATGACCAGCAACCGGCCACTCGAAGACTGGGGCAAGTTGCTCTCCGATGTGCCCACTGCCGGGGCGATCCTGGATCGCTATCTGCACCACGCCATCACCATCGCGATCACCGGCCGCAGCTATCGCGTCAAAGACTCATTGCCCCCGGCTGAAAACAAGAAATCAAGAAAGACCAACGAACTTTCGACCGCCGGGGCCGCGAGCTGAGGGCTCGCAGCACGACCCCGGCTCGTTCTATCTCGCAGCCAACCATTCCTTGAAACAAACCAGAAAACTGTTATGACTCTCCCGCCTCAGAGTGGCTGGTTTTGAAGTGCCCATTCATGGCTGGTTTTAATCCGCCCGGTGACATTGAAAATAAGCTCCGGCGAGTTCTTGGTCGACCCAGCCTTTGTCCTCCCATCCCAGAGAGGTGCTCCACTGATTCGCATGATGGTTTGTGGTTCGCATCCCCAGTGTTTCACCACAGGCGGCTAAATTTGTACAGCTAATTCATGCGGAAACTTCAAGCACACTGTCAGCAAACTTGTGGGTAATTGAAAGCACGCGGAGCACCACTATTTAGTCGCTCCTGAAAATCATCTGCAGGCGTTGGAATGGTTGCGTGGAGTGTCGAGGCGCGGCGGAAGTTTTCGACCGGGAAATTGAAGGTTAGCTTGGAAAGCTGGTCGAACAGAGCGATGCAAACCAAGCCCGCTGCGTCGCACCAAATTTCCTTTCTGATGCCCACGCTGGGCGAGCAACTGGACCCGCGCCAACCGCTCAAACAACTGGCCGACACGCTGCCGTGGTCCGAGTTCGAGCGGGCGTTTGGCCAGTATTACAGCGAGGCAGGCCGTCCTGCCAAGCCGGTGCGCCTGATGGTGGGATTGCTGTTGCTCAAACAGATGTTCAACCAGGGCGACGAGACGGTGGTGGCGGGCTGGGTGCAAAATCCCTACTGGCAATACTTCTGTGGGATGAGCGAGTTTCAGTGGCAAGTGCCGTGTGATCCGAGCGACCTGGTGTATTTCCGCAAGCGCATTGGGGAAGCCGGGGTCCAACGTATCCTCAAAGTCACCGCGCGGCTGCACGGCGCCAAGGCGCAAGAGGCGGAAGTCGTGGTGGACACGACCGTGCAGGAGAAAAACATCACGCATCCGACCGACACAAAACTGGCGTGTCACAAAATCATCCGCCGTTGTTGGAAGCTGGCGGATCGCAACGGGGTGAAACTGCGCCGCCGCTACCGCAAGGCGGTGCGGCACTGCGTGCTGGCCCAACGCTGGCGCAAAGACCCGAAGCAACGGAAAGCCGCGCACCGCGCGTTACGGAAGCTCAAAGTTGTGGCCGGCAGATTAATCCGCGAACTGGAGCGCAAACTGCCCGAAACCGTGCACACGGAGCAGCGGGCGAACTTCGCCCTGTATCGGCGCGTGTTGCGCCAACAACGGGGAGATCGGAACAAGATCTACTCGCTGCACGAACCGCAGGTCTATTGCCTGAGCAAAGGCAAGGAGCATAAGAAGTATGAGTTTGGCAGCAAGGCCTCGGTGGTGATGACCAAGACCCACGGAGTGATCGTCGGCGCGGTGGCGCATGAAGAAAATCTTTACGACGGCGATGCGCTCCAACCGGCGCTGCAACAAACCCGCGCCATCACCGACCAACAGCCTGCCAAAGCCATCGTGGATCGCGGCTATCGAGGCCGCAAAGCAGTGGCCGGAATCGAAGTGCTGCTCCCCGGCAAACCCAAACCCGGGCAGAGCAAACGAGAGAGTGCGAAGATGCGGGGCGCGCTTCCGCCGGCGGGCGGCGATCGAACCGGTCATCAGCCACTTGAAACACCAATACCGACTGGTGCGCTGCTTCCTCAAAGGCTTCGTCGGAGACCAATTAAACCTGCTCCTGGCAGCTGCTGCGTGGAACTTGAAGAAGTGGCTACGGGCGGTGGCGTTTTTTTGCCTTCAACTCCTGCACTTCATCGCCACCCCACCAACCCGCACCCTTTCATCCCTCCATCCGTAAAAGACTTTTTCAGGAACGACTAGTTAAGTTCTGACAACTATCATAACTCTGAGAGTTATGATAAGTACGAAGCCTTCTGATTCCCCGCCCACGTAGCGGTCATTTCGAAGTTGCCGGCAACCTTGGACCTTGGACCTTGGACAGCAAAGGACGCGTGCGCACGTCCCGGGAGCAGCGCCGCGTCATCCTCGCCGAGTTCGAGCGCAGCGGGTTGTCGGCCGCCCGGTTTGCGCGGCAGACGGGCCTGAAGTATCCAACCTTCGCCGCTTGGGTGGCGCAATCTCGGCGCACGAAGCGACCGCAACCCAAACTGCCGCTGCGGCTGTTGGAAGCCGTGGTCGCGCCGCCAGCAGTGGAGGCAACTGTGCTGGTGCAGTTGCCAGGTGGGGCGCACGTGGAGTTGCGCGATGCCAGTCACCTTCCGCTGGCGGTCGCGTTGGTGCGCGCACTGGGAAAGTCATGTTGAGTTTTTCCGGTAGTCTCAAGAAAGGAGTGGTGGGTAATTGAAAGCACGTGGCTCGGCGTGACGCTCACGGAACATCTGTTGCATGGTTTGCATGCATTTATGCATTTTGCATTTCACCCATGATCATCAATTCAAGTTGCCAGGCACCGGGAGTTTCAATTTCGGCTTCGGTCTGGCGTTGGCGTTTCGGGTGCGTAGTGACCGCATAGAGAGCAAGCCCGGAAACGCCAATGCCAGACGGAAGCCAGCGCGGCTGCGCTCAGATGTTAGTGCCGCTCGCGACGAGCGCAGTTTTCGCGAAACGAACCGGGCGCGGGCGTAGGGAGACGGGGCGACCGCAAGCCCGGGTGAGTTGAGCGAAAGCTGCGTTGGTCGCGGCGGGCTGGTCAAGTGCGTGCGCGGGCCTCCTTTGGAGTGAGTGACGAATCAGGTAGCAGCAGTTCCTTGACGGATTCAAGCTGTTCGTAAAACCGGCGCTGCCACATGATCAGGCGTTGCCGGTCCAACAGGTAAAACTCTCCGCTTTTGTGTCCCGTGGTGGGCGTCAACTTGGTCTTCTGCAATCCCTCCACCAGCCACTTTTGCATTTTGGTCACGACGATTTCTTTCGCGCCCAATTCGTTCAACATCTTTTGACGGAGCTTGGACTTGTCGAATAATTCAAACCCTTCACCGTGGACTTCATTGCGGATCACCAGAAAATCCACCTGTTTGCCAACCTCGCTCACCAGTCGTTGAATCTGGTGAATGCTGTCCAGTTCATGATTGACCGGACAGGCGATGGTCAATCGTGCTTCCAAGCCTTCGAGGGCAACGGGCAATTCCGTTTCCTTAAAATAATCCAGAAAGATTCGGGTGGACGCCGCGCGGCAGTCCACGACCACCACGCTATTCTGTTCCAACGCCTGCACCATGCCGTCTATTTCGGTCGGCTGGCTCGTGTTGATGAATTCCACTTCCGGGTGGAACCGTTTCAACGTCGAATTCTCGTCGTCGCTATCAAAGGCGGCGAAGGGGATGCTGTTGTCTTTCAGGTATTGGACAAAGTTGACGGCAAAGAAACTTTTGCCGACACCGCCCTTGCCGTTAAGAATGAGGATGAGTCTTTTTTTCATGGAGTTAGCTTTGTTGGTTTTCGATGAATTCCACCTCGGCGATTTGCGGCCCGCTCCGTTGTTGGGCGCGGACAGGTCGAGAGGAAATGGGTGGCGGCGGGGTGGGCGGAATGGTCGCCTGCGCGGGCTGCGCCGAGTGTCGGCGGCGTTTCGGTGGTGGCTCCTTCAGCGCCTCACGGCAGAATTGCCGCACGGTCGTGTCGCTGATTTCAATGCCGTGCCGTTCGCGCAAAATGGCGACGATGGTGTCGTAGGACGCATGATTGCGCCGCAGCTCGCGGATGAATTCGCCGTGGGCGCGGAGCTTGACGAATGGCCCGGTGCGCTTCGGGCCGTACTGGGCGATGAGTTCCGCCGCGCTCGCGCTTTGATTTGGAAAGTTCATTGGAAACTCTTTCCCAAACGGTTTCTCGAAGTGGTTTCGGAAACCGCCTTGCGCCGCGCAAGGAGTAAGGCGTCCCGTCTCCAGTTCGGATTATTGATAGCATTGTGTCGTGATTGTTTTGCGCACGCTCATGCGCAAGATTTGGGATGGCGTGACGTAGCGTTTCGCCATGCTGACGATGAAAGCGCAGTACAGTTTGGGGAACGCTGAGAAGTATTTTAAGGAGCATTTGCGCGTCGGCGATTACTACATGGCTGGTCGGAATACGTTGGGTCAATGGATTGGCAAGGGTGCTGAGGAGTTGGGATTGCGCGGTGATACGACGACGGATGATTTCGTCAGTCTGTGCCGGAACTTGAATCCGCAAACGGGGGAACGGCTGACGCAACGGCTCAACTCCAAACGTACCGGTGATACGGGTGAGGTTGCCAATCGCCGGGTGTTTTACGATTTCACGTTGTCGCCGCCGAAGTCCGTTTCGATTGCGGCATTGGTGGGTGACGATCAGCGGATTGTTGCCGCACATGACGAGGCCATTCAGTCGGCATTGCGACAACTGGAATTTTATGCGGCGTCCCGGGTGCGGAAGGACAAGCAGACTTCGCATCGGGTGACAGGCAACCTGGTGGGAGCGGTATTCCGGCATGATACGTCGCGAGCGTTGGACCCGCACCTGCACACGCATTGCATCCTGTTCAATGCAACCAAGGATGCTGTCGAGAACCGTTGGAAGGCGTT
Source organism: uncultured Bifidobacterium sp. (assembly GCA_964561105.1). Lineage (GTDB taxonomy): Bacteria > Verrucomicrobiota > Verrucomicrobiia > Limisphaerales > JADLHS01 > JADLHS01. The sequence continues at coordinate 205,683 of CAZLOH010000001.1, forward strand.
GGAGCCTTGTGAAATACTCCGGGCGCAGAAGTTTATTGAACAGGCTTACTATCATGACCTAGCCCGGTCACTGCATCGGTTCGGGTATCGGCTGCGGAATAAGTCACGCGGGGATTTTGAGATTGAAGGCGTATCCCCGGAATTGATCGAACGATTTTCCAAACGGCATCGGGAGATTGACGAAAAGACGCGCGAATTGCTGGAACGCGAACCGGAGAAGGCAGGCCAGAACCTCCAAGCGATTCGGGCGAACATCGCGCACAAGGAACGGGCGCGGAAGATCAAAGACATTGGCCTGACGAAATTGCAGTCGGTCTGGAACGCGCAACTTTCGTCGGATGAACGGCGGCAAATCAGTATCCTCTCGCAACGTCCGTCGCCTCCCGTTCAAACCATCACGGCAGAACAAGCGGTGACGTGGGCGGAGGAACATCTGTTTGATCGGCGGTCGGTCGTCCATGAGCACGAGATTTGGCGACACGCTTTGGAACACACCCGAGGTCAGAACGTGGGATTGCCGGAGATTCAGGCCATCACCCGGCAGCGCGGCTACGTGCGGGACAAATCCTTTCAAGATCGCATTACCACGCGCGAAGTCATCACCCGCGAATGGAACATCGTCTGTCTTGCCGAGGATGGCATGGGCAGACACAAACGATTCGCTCCGACCGGCTCGTTTGGAAATCCGTTGCTCGACCAGGAGCAGCAACGGGCGGTGGAACACATTTTGTCGTCACGGGATTTTGTGACCCTGTTTCGCGGCGGCGCGGGCACCGGCAAAAGTTTCACACTGAGGGAAGTTCAGTCGGCACTCAAACAAAGCAGCCACACAGTTCAGGTGCTCGCGCCGCAACGCCAGCAGGTCAACGACCTGGCGCGGGACGGACTCGACAATGCTCAGACCGTCAGCGCGTTTCTGGCGCAGCGTTCCCTGTCGTCCGGTGCGGTGGTGTTGGTGGATGAGGCCGGACAAATCGGCGGCGAACAAATGCTGCAATTGCTGCAACTGGCAAAGGAGCATGACGGACGGGTGATTCTGTCGGGCGATACCCGACAACATGGAGCCGTCGAGGCGTCGGATGCACTGCGGGCGATTGAAAAGTATTCCGGGCTGCAATACGCCGAATTGACCCATATCCGGCGGCAAAACCCTGAAGCCGCCAAAACCGATACCGAACGGCGCTGGATCGAACAATACCGACATGCTGTGACCGAAGCGCAGGCCGGGCAATTGACGCAATCCTTCGACCGACTCGACCAACAGAAAGCCATCGTCTCCTGCACGCTGTCGGATCAACAGGAAAAGCTCACGGAACATTTCCTGGAACTGGCCGGGCAATCTACAGTCATCGTGTCGCAAAGCTGGGCGGAGATTCACAAGCTCAATGAGCGGGTGCGGCAGGAGTTAAAACGCCGGAAACTGATTGGCGAAAGTGAAACCGTCGTCGCGGCGCTGGAACGGCGGGACTTGACCAACGCGCAGAAGCGCGACAAACGGTTTTACGATTCGGATTCCGTGCTGGCATTCAATCGGGACGCAAACGGATTCAAAGCGGGCGAGTGCGGTCGTCTGCTGGCCGTCACAAAAAAGGATTTGCTCATTCAGGTTGGCGACCGTATCCGCCCGGTGTCGTTGCAACATCTGGACAAGCTCACGGTTTGCCAGCCCAAGGAACTCGCGCTGTCCGGCGGCGACCGGCTGCAACTTAAAGCCAACGGCCAAACAAAGGACGGGCGTAAACTAGCCAATGGCGAACTGGTCACGGTGAAGGCTGTTCACCCGGACGGTGGCATTGCGCTGAGTGACGGGCGTACGCTGGGAAAAGATTACCGGCAATTCGGGCGCGGTTACGCCGTCACGTCGTACGCCGCCCAAGGCAAGACGGTGGACTACGTTTTGTTTTCCGATTCGGCAGTCAAGGCCGCGACGAATGCACAGCAATGGTACGTGACGATTTCACGCGGGCGCAAAGGCGTGCGGATTTTCACGGCGGACAAATTTCAGCTTCGCGAAAACATCGCGCGTTCCGGGGATCGGACTTTGGCCTTGGACATTGCCAAACCAAAACAGAATTCCGTTCATCGGCTGGCCGTGTTGTGGCGGCGCGGTCTTGCCTTCGCGCTGAATGTGCAACGCTCCGAGCGTTTAGCAATGCAGCGGCGGGCGGAATGGCAGGCGATTCAGAAGATTACGGGCGTCGAGCAAGCCGAAACCGTCCCGTCTGACGCGACGGTTCGCCAGCAGACAACAGGCTGGGCTAAGAAAATCGTCATTGCACAACCTCCCCCTCAAAACCGCAGTCGCGGCATTGGAATATGAAAAGCAAATCACCTTGTTACGAACTCAGTCCTACCTCGCTAAATGGCGAGAATCAACCGATTGACAGTCTGCGCATCGAGTCCAGCCGTACCCGGCTGCATTTGTTCTCGTATCATCACCTGGAATCGGCGGAGCTTGAATCCAGCAAAGAGCAGGACACGCTCACGCTCTCGTTTCTGCGACACCGCGTGCGGGTTGTCGGCAAGAACTTGCGCGGCCTCACCATCGCCATTCAAGGCCGTATCGTCGAGGCCATTAAATCCGTGCCAACGCGCTACAGTGCCGTCGAGGGAACGGAACATGGCCTTGTGGAGACCATTGAAGTCGAGTCCGAGGCGAACGAGTCAGCAACCGCCGAACAGAAATTTCATTGAAGACTCTTGGGCTTCCGGCGAAATCGTTGCCAGTCGCAACTTGCTTCCACCGCCTGATTGCGGCATGTATGTCGGCGTGAAAGCGGGGTCTTTCGAGGCAGTGAAGAAGCGGGAAGCGGCAAGTCGCATGGCGGCAGTCCGCAAGGCGCGTCGCAGCCCCAAAGCGGCGGCTGCACTTCAGAAGCGCGCTTCGCTGGTCGGTGACGGCGCGAAATGGTGCATCACCAATTTCAAGCAGGTCGCCCGGGCCATGTCCAAGTGGGCCTAGCCGTGGCGTTCCGCCTGCACAGCCCACAATGCGTGCGATATGGATTTCAACCATTGGCTGCGGGAGCGGTTTTGACAATCGCAAGAACAGCGGCTTTCAGCGGCTCAGGGAGTCCCGCCCATGCGGTGACAATGAGGGACAAGTCCGGCCCCAACGCGACTGGATTTTGTGTGTCTCTTTGTGTGTCAGGCTGCGGATTCCCGTTATTTTCACCGGGATTTTGCGAGGTTCGAATCCCCCTCTCTCCGCCACTCCCGCCGCCCGCAACCCTGCCCCGCCCCCACTATTGGCTGTGGAAACGCGCGATCACGATAGCGGCACCGATGTCTCCCGGCAGGTCAACCCACTCGCCGCCGAACCGCCGCCACGCCCGGCCGTTCACGGTGACTTCGGAAATCGGACGTCCCTCCGGCTCGCGGAAGCGCAGTCGGGTGCGCCGGGGCGCGTTCCGCGTCGGACCGTTCACGCGCGCGGCGATTTCATTCCGGCCACCGGTATAGACCACGTCCACCGGCCCGAAATAAGTTACGGCCCGCTCCATGCCACAGCGCTGCGCCGGTCGCAGCCAGTCGCGCGGCACGGCCTGGCCCAGCAATAGTTCATCGCCCTCCTCGCGCACAAAGAGATAGCGCAGCCAGCCGCACGCGTTGGCTTCGTCCGAGGTCTTGTAGTGGTCGCCCCGCCAGTCGCCCATTTCCGGCAGGGCGTGTTCGGTGTTCATGTGAACATCAGGAAAATGACTCACGGCAATGGCGTTGAACATGGCGCGCA
>CAZLOH010000002.1:0-187577 GCA_964561105.1 uncultured Bifidobacterium sp.
ACTTCCAACTCTGCTGACGCGATGAACTATCAATCCCGAAAGGCATTATCCCTAGGCCTGATACGGCTCCTGAGTAATCCACTACTGATGAACTGTGATATTCACGGGTAGGTTCTGGATCCCCCGAGACAGCAGTCGCGGTTGTACCAAGGCCGACCACATTAAGTATGTTTTGTGCCAACCAGCTCGCATCGCTTCCTGGGTTATCACCGGCAAACCCTTTTGCAGTGCCCACGACATTAGCGGTGGAGTAATTCATCGGGAAGCCAAATACCAACGCAGCCCTAGCGCTTGTGATCGCCCCTATTGAAATCACTGCGGTTAAAATCAGCCGAGAAATTTTTCCGACGTATTGGTTTTTCATAGTAGTTTCCATTTTCCTGATCTTTTTTCCGACCGGCAGGTGACCAATCCACCAATGGCTGGACTTGCGAGTCGCAACGGCCTTCTGAACCTGCTGGCCTGATTTACTAACTTCCCCTCGGGAACAATTCCCGATTAAGAATGTGTGTTTATACCGTGTGGCCGCCAATCTCATCTACCCCTTTTCGGGACATCTTTAGACACTTTTGGGACATGCTTTGCTGGCTACGGTTTGCGACGTCGTTGGTCGAAGGGGTACAAGATCCCAAACCGGGACGGGAGGCTGGCAATGCGTGACCCGCGACCGGGCATGAGACACGGCGAACCGTCCCTGACTAAATTGACGGCATAATTCTCTGTTTGGCAAGGCATCGCCACCAAAGCTTCAGGGCTGACGCATACCTCCCAACGAGTGAGATTTTGTGATTTTAGTATGTACTTTGTATTTACAATGCGTACATGAGAGGGGATGCAAACGCATCTCAACTCAACGAACGTCACGAAAACACAACTCGTCCGTCTCCTCACGATCTCGGAGGAAGTTCCCGATCCGCGTGTCACGGCCACGGTGGATCACGATCTGCCGGACCTCCTCACGATTTCCCTCTGCACCATCCTCTGCGGCGGCGACAGTTTCTACGACATGGAGGAGTTCGGTGAAGTTCGGCTCGACTGGTTGAAGACCTTCCTGCGGCTGCGCAACGGCGCCCCACGCACGACACCTACAACCGCGTCTTTCAAGCGCTAGATCCCGTGAAGTTCAGCGACTGTCTGAGCCGCTGGACGCAGAGTGTGCGCACGGTGCTGGGCGGTGAAGTGGTGGCGCTGGACGGTAAGGCTGTGCGCCGCGCGTTGAAGAAAGGCGAAGACCCGCGCGTGATCGTCAGCGCCTGGGCCACCGAGAGCGGGTTGCTCCTGGGCCAACGCAAAGTCAAAGACAAGAGCAACGAAATCACCGCCGTGCCGGAACTTTTGCGTGCGCTGGAACTGGCCGGCTGCATCGTGACCGCGGACGCGCTGCACTGTCAGAAAAATATCGCCAAAGAGATCAAGGAAGCCGACGCCGAGTACGTGCTGGCCCTCAAAGGCAACCAAGGCACGGCCTTCGCGGAAGTGAAATCATTTCTGGACGAAGCCATCGCCCGGCAGGAAACGCACCTGGTCACCCTGGAAACGACCGACAAGGAACACGGCCGCCTGGAAGTGCGGCGCTACTGGCAAACCGAGCAGTTGGAGTGGTTTGCGGATCGGCAGGCCTGGGAAGGCTTGAAAAGCGTGGGCGTGGTGGAAGCGCGGCGCACGCTCAACGGAAAGGAAAGCGTGGAACGGCGCTACTACCTGAGCAGCCTGGGCAACGATGCGGAGAAGTTTGCGCGGGCGGTGCGCGGCCACTGGGGCATCGAGAACCGTCTGCACTGGGTGCTGGACATGGTGTTCGGGGAGGACGACAGTCGCGCCCGCAGCGGGTATGCCGTCGAGGACCTGGCCGTCACGCGACGACTCGCCGTGAACCTGCTGCGAAGGGACAAAACCTGCAAACGCAGCCTCAAGGGCAAGCTACTGCGGGCCGCCCTTGACCCCGATTACCTCAAATCGATCCTCAAAAATTGATATGCGTCAGCCCTGAGGGGCGAATGATTTTTTGGTGGGGCGAACGTCATCATTTCCAGAAACGGCTCGTCGGGAGCTCCACCCCACCGAATATGTCGCTACTGAACGGAGCTTGTCCTTTTCGGTTGGTCAAGTTCTACAAAGATGGTGCGCCGACGGCGCTTCGGTTCGCGTGGTTGGCGTATTTCGCGGTTGGGGAAACAACCAGCGCAATGCGACTGCTCTCCGGGACGGCGAGGCGAAAAACGGTTTTGAAAACGCGCTCCCGAATGTTTGTCGTTACGGAAGGGAGAGCAACTCCGCCCGCAACCGGCCCACGAACTGGCCCGGCAAATTCCAATCCAACGAGCCGGGTTCCATCGTCTCAGGCGCCACATGGCCGTCGCAGAAAACCACGTCGGCCCGGTGCGCGTGCCGAAAATGCGCGGTGGCTTCGCTGCGGTTCGTGTTCACATAATAGAATTCCTCCAGCAGCGGATTCTCCGGCGAGGCGGGCGGTTGGAAGATGTTCACCTGCGCCGCATCAGCCAGCAGCGCCATCGCACTCGGCCGCGTGATTTTACCGAACTTCACGGCCGACTGACCCAGCTGGAGGTTGTAGCCGTAACCATACGTCGCGCCGCGCGCTTTAAGTTTGAATCGGGCCAGGGCGTAGTTGAGCGACGGGCACGATTCCACACCCCGCCCTGCCAGATAGGGGAAAAGCGCGCCAGTGGTGGCATCGAAGGCGCGTTCGCCTTCCGCGCCCGGGCCCAGCCAGCCGAACCAAAAAAGCTGGCCACCATTGGTGAACCCGCTGGTGTAGCGGAAACAATTTCCCGCGTTGTCGTCCCAGTAAAGGTGGGCGGCCAGCCCAAGTTGGTGCAGGTTGCTCACGCATTTGATTCGATGCGCCGCGGACTTGCTGCGCGCGAGCGCCGGCAGCAGCAGCGCGGCGAGAACTCCGATGACAGCGGTGACGACCAGCAACTCAATCAAGGTGAAGGCGCACCGATGGGAAACTTCCAGCTCCCGATTTCTCGGCTCAAAGTGATCCGTTTCACCAAGCCACAATCGTAGCCGGAGTTCGCTCGTTTGGTATTTGTGATTTGGCGATTCTCCGGGACGTGGAGACTGGCGCTGGGAGTTGCTGAAGTTCATGGCCTTTGAGCCTTCACACGATAGGCCGCGTTCCCGGCGGGCGGATTCGTGTCCGTCAGTGTCAGTCCAGCGCCGTTGCCGGGCGTGACGGGTGACACCGTGTTCCACAACTGCAAATCGGAAGTCCGCTCCAGCGTGTAGAGCCAGTTCGTGCGACTGCTAAATTGCACCTGCCAGCCCGCACTCGCGAAACCACCCGAGAGATTTTCCACCGGTGCGGGCGGGGTGACGACGACGAAGTTATCCACGACACCGTGAGCCAGCACCGAGCCAATATCGCGAACGTCGCTGTAGCTGCTCACGGCCAGAGTCGCCACACGGAAGTCAAAATTGGTCGGCACCTGAATGGTTTGCGTCAGGCCATATTGCGCGCCGTGGTGGCTGATGATGGTGGTCAAGGTCAGGGTTGCGGCCTGATAAGCCATCGCCACACGGAAGGTTTCGCCGGGCGTCAGTTCCAGCAGATTATCGTCGTTGTAGAGCCAGACGTTGTTCGTGGAAACTATGACCTGATCAATTGTGGGCAGAAAGGCATCGAACGCGGGAAAGAAATTAAATTCGACCAGATTCCGCGGACCGTACGTGGCATTGACGCCCGCGCCCCGGGAAAAATTGGGATCGGTGGCTTGAGCCAGATTCAGAAAACCGAGGGCGACGGGCGCGGCGTAGGGCTTGCCCGGCGTCGTTCCGCACGCATAGTCCGTGAAGGTCAAATCGAAGCTCAGGCTGAAGTCATCGTCGCGCGCGAGGATCGTTCCCAGGGAGCGATGAAAGTAACTGTTGGTTTGCGCGGAATCCCAGGTGACGTGGAGATTTTGATTCGTGCGATCCCAGTGAAAGAGATTGGTGTTGCCGAAAATCTCCCAACCGTTTTCCGCGGGATCGGTGGAGAAATCCTCGGTGAAGGTGTCCGCTGGCATCACGACTGGCAGGCAAAGCGCCAGCCAGACGGCCAACCCAAGCGCTCGTGAAACCCGGGCCGCGCGCTTCGCATTCAGCCTGGCTTGGCCTCGATTAAGCGGAGAAGGAATTGCATCCGCTCGTCGGCGATTATCGAGTGTCGCGCTGTGCGACCGCTCCTCGGCGTCCGCCTCGTTACCTCGGCGGCTACGGCGGGACGGTTCGGGGGGAGAATTCTCCGCGCTTGGTTTGCGCGAAAATTCTCGTAACTGGGTGCTGCAACCTTGTGCTTCACCGGAAGCAAAAGGTAGCAAGCGTGCGATTGCCGGTTCGTGGGACGGAGTTGCCGCCGACTCGCATTGAAACGCGGTGGCGCAGGTGCGGCAGATGCAGGCGCGATGGCGCTCTGCGACAGGCACGCGCGCGAGCAGTTCCTCCGGAATCGTGATGGACAGGCACCAGCAGGGTCCTGGACACGCCATCGCGCAAAGCTGGCAGGCGTTCGGATTTCCGCACAGCGGACAGCGGGCCGGATCACCGCCCACCGTCGGAGCAGTTCGGAAAGAAGCAACGCGAGACATGCGGGTGAAGCGAAAGTTACCGCCGCCGCGTCGCCCAGAGCGCCAAAGAGGCGAGGACGAGAATGGCTGCACTCGCCGGCTCTGGCACCACGGCGAAACCGTCAATTTCCACATCACCACCCAGGCTCTCCACCCGCACGAAATTGATTTGGGTGAGCGAGACGGCATCGCCGTTGTCATCCTGCGCCCACGAGATGTCGAAGCCCGCACCGCCGGCGGCCCCGTGGAGGAGCGACCGGATTCCGGCAAGGTCGTGCCCGGCGAAGTCGGCCCGGGTGAGCGCCGGGTCCACCGGCAACGTGAAGTCTCCGCTGCCGTCCGTCGGGAAGTATCGGTCCACTTGCGGAGCCCACATCGGATTCAAGGTGAAGAAGTGGGTGCCATCGGCGCTCACTGAAACGCGCGTGGCGGTGGCATCACTGCCGAACAATGAGCCGTCCGTGGCGGGTGTCCCGATCCAGGTGAAGGTGTTGGGGTCAAACTCGTTGGTGACGACAAAGCCCGCGTTGCCAAAAACATTGAAGTCGAGGCCGAACGGATTGCCGGGCCGGTTGAGGATGGGCGAAAAAAATTGCACGGTCACCGAACCGCCCGTGCCGAGGGAGACGACCTGGCTCGACAGGTAGGGCGGATTGAACGGGTCCACCGGCCCGCCAAACGTGCCCGGAGTAACGCGCGATGGCTCCCCCAGCGCCGACCCGGGCGTGTTGAAGCCGGGTTGGTAGCCCGTGCCGGGGGTGTAGGAAACCACGGCATCCGCGTACTGCGCAACGGTGACGAGGGGGACGAACAACGCGCCGGCAACGGCCAGCGACAACAACTGATATTTTTTCATGCTGATCTTTCTGTTGAATTCCGCCGATGAAGACGGAACGGGTTTTGGTTTCAGAGAGACCAGCGCGAAAGAGGAAGGGAGCTTCGTAGCCGCCGACGTAAGGAGGCGGATTCCGATGCCGGGTTGTGGCCGCCTCGTTAGCTCGGCGGCTACAACAAAAACGCCTTCATCCCACGCAAAACGGAGAATGAAGGCATTCAGCGAATCCCGCCACAAACAGAGTGGCAGGCTGGCCTCATCCTTCTCTTGGCGGAGAAGTGGCTGAACGCGATGGGAGCTTTGGGTTGAGAGTTGAGCGAAGGGCGGCCGGACCGCACCTTGCGTTTTCAACTCCAATTTCCGCTCCCCACCATTTTCAGCCGGACGAGTGCCATCAAACTTGATATCCTGACTCCGGGCTTCAATCCTCACTCCCGCCTTCCCGCTGAAGTTCACTCACTCAACAGTGGCTCGTGGGAGCTTGTAGTCCGATACAGTGGCGCAACCGTCGCCGATTCTCACGGCGTTCCCTGCATTTGACGGCAACTAATTGGCGGACACGCGCCCGCCGGTTTCAAAGAGCGCCACGGTTCTACGCCCGCGAATGAACATTGCCAAGCAAAATCTCGATCCATCTTTTCGTCGCCCCGACGGCCACGTCAAATTTCTTGGCGGAGCCGGAGTTTCAACCTTACACTTTCCGTGTATGGCCGACGCCTCGCAAAAAATTTCCCGCACCATCTGGATTGGAATCGGCCTGGTGATTGTCCTGATGGCGGCCACACTCGTCCTTTCCAAAGCCAAACCCCGGCAGCGGCAGAGAAACATCGCCCCCGCGGTGATCGGGCCGGTCGCAGATTTTGCGCTGACCAACCAGGCCGGGCAGACGGTCACGCTCGCCGATTTGCGCGGCCGGGTCTGGGTGGCGGACATTATTTTTACGCGCTGTGCCGGGCCGTGTCCGCGCATGAGCCGGCGGATGGCCTCGCTCCAGGCGGCATTGCCCTCCGGCAGCGCGGTACGGCTGGTGTCGCTGACCACGGATCCGGAATTTGACACGCCCGAAGTCCTCGCCCGCTACGCCACCCGGTATGGAGCCGATCCGAAGCGCTGGCAATTTCTCACCGGCACAAAGAAGGCGATCGTGGATCTGTCCATGGACAGCCTCAAGCTCGGCTCGGTGCCGGTCAAACCGGAAGAGCGCGCGAACGAAAACGACCTGTTCATCCACAGCACTTACTTCGTGGTGGTGGATCCGCAGGCGCGCTTACGCCGGGTGTTCGAGTCGTCCGGCGAGGGCATTGAATGGACGAACGTGCAACGGGACATCCTGGCCACCGTTCGCGCGCTGGAGCACACGCCATGAGCTTCACCGATCTGCCCGCAGTCAATGCCAGTCTGAATGGCTTGAGCGCCGCCCTGTTGACGGCTGGCTTCGTCTGCATCAAGCGCGGGAACAAAACGGCGCATCGCAACTGCATGGTGGCGGCGCTGGCGACCTCGACCGCTTTCCTCGTCTGTTATCTCTATTACCACCATCAGATGAAACAGGTTTATGGGGAAGGCCACACCCGGTTTCTGAACCCGGCCTGGTTTCGCCCGATCTACCTGACGATTCTGTTCACCCATCTCGTCGGGGCGTTCGTGATTGTGCCGCTGGTGATCATGACGGTCAGCCGGGCGGTGCGGCGAAAATTTGAACTGCACAAAAAAATCGCCCGCTGGACGTGGCCGATCTGGATGTATGTCTCCGTGACCGGCGTGGTCATTTACTGGCTGCTTTATCACAAATTTCCGCAGCGCTAGACCGCGGCGTCAGGCGGAAGCGCGCCGCGTTTTTCTCCTTGCACTTTACCATTGCGGGAAGTCGGCGCCCGGCGTTAAAGTCGCGCCAACAGCAAGCCACACAAACGCGAACAGCACAACCAAAGGTGTCTTATGTATTTTGGCGTGGATTATCATCCGGAACAGTGGGTTTACCCCTACGCGGGCACGGCTGCCAAGCCCGAGTTGCAGTGGGAGGTGGACGCCCGCTTGATGGTGGCCGCCGGCTTCAATGTCGTCCGCATCGGCGAATTCACCTGGGGACTCTGCGAACCCGAGGACGGCAAGTTCGATTTCGCCTGGTTGCGCCGGGTGATGGATGTGATGGGCAAGGCCGGCATCCAGGTGGTGTTGGCCACGCCCACCGCCGCCCCGCCGCTGTGGTTGACGAAGAAACACCCCGAGATTCTCCCGCTCGACGAACGCGGCCTGGTCAAACACGAAGGCACGCGCCGCGCCGTCTGCCTCAACAGCGACGCCTATTGGAATCATGCCAAACGCATCGTCGAGGAACTGGCCCGGGCGATGGGCGATCACCCGCAACTCATCGCCTGGCAGATTGACAACGGCGTGGGCAGTCATTTCACCGAGGCCTCGTTCAATGAAGGTTCGCGCCTCGAATGGCAGAACTGGCTCAAGCTCAAATACGAGAGCATCAAACAACTCAACACTTTGATGGGCCTCCGGCATTTCGGGCAGACAGTCACCGACTGGACGCAAGTGCCGATGCCCATGGCCGCGCCCACCACGCATAACCCGGCGCTCGCGGTGGATTGGTGCCGGTTTTGCAGCGACACCATCGTGGCGTTCATCCGGATGCAAGCCGAACTGCTGCGCGAACTCTCGCCCCAATGTCCCGTCACCACCAACCTGCGCGCGCTGCGGCACCGCTTCGACCACTTCGATCTGGCGGACTCGATTGATTTTGTCTCCATCGAAAGCACGTCGGCCATCAAACCCAAGTCCGCCGATCTCGCGTGCGAAATTGACATGCTGCGCTCGCTCAAGAAGACCGGCGTGCGCGCCCCCGACGGCGAGCAGGGCTTCTGGGTGATGGAACAAAAGGCGGGCAACGTCTCGTGGCAGGAGGTCAACTCGGTCATCCGCCCCGGCTATCTGCGCATGTTCACCTACCAGTTGATCTCCCGCGGCGCCACGGCGGTGTTGTTCTTCCGCTGGCGGCAACCGCGCATCGGCTCGGAAAAATTCCACGGCGCCGTCATGCCGCATCACTTGAGCAAGGACGCCCGCATCTACCGGGAGGTGGCGCAGATTGGCGAGGAGTTGAAACTGCTCGCGCCGGCGCTGAAAAATTCCCGGGTCTCACCCGAGGTGTGCATCCTCTACTCGCACGACAACGACTGGGCGCTGCAACAGCCGAACCAGCCGAACAAACACTTCAGCCTGCGCGAACACATTCAACTCATCTACAACGCGCTCCACGATAAAAACATGCCCGTGGATTTCGCGCGCCCCATCGAAGACCTCTCCAAATACCGGCTCGTTTTCGCGCCTTCCCTGCACCTGCTCTCCGAAGGCGAGGCCGACCGGCTCAAGCTTTACGTGCAGAATGGCGGCACCCTCGTCGGCACGTTCAACACCGGGCTTGTGGACGCGCATCACATCGCGCCGGACAGCGGCTACCCGCATAACATGACGGATTTGTTCGGCCTGGAAGTCATGGAGTTCGACATGCTCCCACCCGGCGAGGAAAATCACCTCACCTTCAAGGGCGCATTCCCCACCAGCCATCTGCACGTGGCTCGCATCTGGTGCGATGTCATCGAGCCCAAGGAATGTCAGGTGCTCGCCACCTACGCCAAGGATTTTTACGCGGGCCGCCCGGTCCTGACGATGAACACCTTTGGGCTTGGCAAGGCGGTCTATATCGGCGCCCTGTGCGGCCAGCATTTCTACAACGACCTCGTCATCTGGCTGCGGCAGTTGTGCAATCTCCATCCGCTGCTCAAAGTGCCGGACAACGTCGAAGTAAGTCTGCGTCAAACCGACGACACCAAGATTTTCTTCCTGATCAACCATCAAAACACCCCGGTCCGCATCCAGTTTTACAAACCCATGCACGATTTTCTCACCGGCACCACCTTCTCCGGCAACTACGAACTGCCCCCGCACGGCGTGCTCGTGCTCGACGAACATCCCGAAGGCAAACCCCTGCCGCCGGGTGGCGCCACCAAGGAATCCACCGCCGAACCGGCCGCGACAGCGACTTGAGTTTAACGCTCGTAACGCGCCACCGGTCGCGTGTAAGCTGGTGATCACGGTAATGACTGCCATCGCATGATGCCGCCCCGGGTCAAACAAATTCCCCGGCGCGGCCCGTTGCTTCGCACCGCCCGCCAGCGCGTCCTCGCTGAATGGCGGGGGGCGGATTTCTCGTCACTCGAAATCGCCCAGGCGATTCGCGCCCGGCCGTTGGCCAACCTCCTTCCCGAGGTTCTGACCGACCTCCGCATGGATCAGAAGCGCGCCGAGATCGAAATCGTCCGCGTCTGGAACGAACTGCTGGATCCAAACATCACCCAGCACGCACAGCCCGCCGGAATTCGCAACGGCACGCTCTTCGTGAACGTGGACACCAGTGTCTGGCTCAGCGAAATCGTCCGCTACCGCCGCCGGGAAATCCTCGATCGGCTGCAAAACAGCTTTGGGCGCGAAGTCATCGCCCGCATTTCGTTCCGGATTGGTTAAGGCTGCTTTGCCGCCGCCGGGCGGCGACACGTCCGGCCGAGTCAGCTCACCGGACGGTTCAGTCGCTCAAGCTCGGCCGTGTAGCCCTGGCGGAAGTTCGGATACGCAAACTGATAGTCCAGTTCCAGCTTGAGGCGGTGATTGGAAACTTTTTTGTCGGTCACTCCCCGTCTGCGCGCCGCCGCTGCTTCAACCGGCACGGAGATCGGCAATGGCTGGTCCAAGGTGCGCGACAACCATTGGAAAAAGTGGAGCTGACTCACCGGCTCATCATCCACCGCATTGTAAATCTCGCCGGCCCGTCCGTTCCGCAGCGCCGCAACAATGACGCCGATCAAGTCGTCCCGATGAATCATGTTCAACGTCCGCCCGCCCGCCCCCTCAATCCGCGCCTCGCCACGGAGAAACTGTTTCAACCAGTAGCCCCGGCCCGGTCCATAGATTCCCGCCACGCGCAAGATCACCGCCGGAAACGGGTGAGGCGAGCGTCCTCGCGAACCTTGCGCGGCGATGCCACTCCCACTCTGGCAAGCTGCGTCGAGCAAGAGCTTTTCCGTCGCCGCGAGCACTTGGGCGGTTTCTGATTCCGGCTGGGTCGGGCTGGTTTCATCCACCGTCGAACCATCGTTCTGGCCGTAAACTCCGGTGCTGCTGGTGTAAACGAATTTCCGCGGCGGCGCTGCGGCCAGCCATCCGATCAAGTTCCGCGTGCCTTGCAAATAAAGCCGGCGATAATCCTCGACTCCGCCACCGCCCGACGCCACGCAGTTCACGACCCAGTCGTAATCGCGCGGCAACTCTGCCAGCGCTGCCGGTTGCGTGATGTCGGCTGTCAGGGGTTTGATTCCGGCGCGCTCCAGCTCGTCGGCTTGCGACCGCTGCAAGCCAAACACCTCGTGCCCTTGCTTCACCAGCTCCGCTCCCAGCGGCCGGCCGACGTATCCACAACCCACGATCAACACACGCATGACCCAGAGTTAAACGCAAAGGCGCCAGGACGCAAAGGCGCAAAGCGCACGCGGCGTTCCGTCAGGATTCGCCACAGCCGCCGGCGTTCAAACGATCGGTCAGACATTGCTTCAGCGGTGCTTGGAAACGCCAGACACTCTCCGGCTTGGCACCCAAGATCGTGGGGGTCGGGCAGTCTTGCGGCAGGGATTGCGTCGGCCCGGTCGCTCCCTGAGCAAGCTCACCTTTGCAAACAAACTTTGTTTCCGATGCCAGCCTGCTACGCTGCTTCCGTGGTGCAATCGCCCGCAATTGAAAATCTCGCGACTGGTGCGCAGGCCGTTCCGCGGTGGCCCGAGTTGCTCGCGCCCGCCGGGGACAGGGATTGCGCGAAGGCCGCGGTCGAGAATGGCGCGGATGCGATCTACTTCGGTCTGGAAAAATTCAACGCCCGGATGCGGGCGCATAATTTCACCGTCGGCGACCTGCCCGGGCTGATGGAGTTTCTGCACCGGCGCGGCGTGAAAGGTTACGTCACGTTTAACACCCTCATCTTCGAGGACGAGCTGGGGGCGGCGGGCGATTATCTGCGTTCAATCATCCGCGCCGGAGTGGACGCCGCCATCGTGCAGGACGTGGGCATCTGCCGGCTCATCCGGTCGCTCTCGCCGGATTTCCCCATCCACGCCTCGACGCAAATGACCGTGACCAGCGCGGCCGGCGTGGCGTTCGCGCGCGCACTCGGCTGCAGTCTGGTCGTGCTGGCGCGCGAGTGTTCCGTTGCGGAGATTGAGAAAATCAACCGGGCAGGGCGCGCGGACGCCGAGCCCACGGGATTGCCGCTGGAGGTATTCGTTCACGGCGCGTTGTGCGTGGCTTACTCCGGCCAATGCCTCACCAGCGAAGCGCTCGGCGGGCGTTCGGCCAATCGCGGCGAGTGCGCCCAGGCGTGCCGGATGCCCTACGAATTGATCTCCGACGGCCGGCCGGTTTCGCTCGGTGACCGCAAGTATCTGCTCAGTCCGCAAGACCTCGCCGGACTGGACGTTTTGCCTGAGTTGATCCAGGCCGGCGTGGCGTCGTTGAAAATCGAGGGCCGGCTCAAGACGCCGGAATACGTGGCGAACATCACGCGGGTTTACCGGGCCGCTCTCGAAGGGATTTGGAGCAGCCGACGTGCGGAGGCTCAAACTTCATCTGCTGCCAGCAAGCATGAGTCTCCTCACATCGGCTGCTACGAAGCAAAGGATCGTTACGATCTGGAGATGGCGTTCTCGCGCGGGCTTTACACCGGCTGGTTCGGCGGTAACGACAACCAACGACTCGTCCACGCGCGGTTCGGGAAAAAACGCGGAGTCTATCTTGGTGAAGTTGATCGGGTCTTTCGCGACGGAGTGGCCCTCAAGCTGGAAAATCCGGTCAAACCCGGTGATGGCGTGGTTTTCGACGCAGGCAAACCCGAGGAGCGCGAGGAGGGCGGACGAGTCTATGCCGTGAAAAACGCGGAGCGCGGAATGCCGAGCGCGGAACTCCGGTTCGGCCACGGCGACATTGATTTCTCCCGCGTCCACGTTGGCGACAAGCTGTGGAAGACGAGTGACCCCGAACTGGATCGCCGCCTGCGCCAGACTTTCGCCGGCGACCAGCCCCGGTTTCAACGTCCGCTGAACGTGGAAGTTCACGGGCGGCCCGGCCTGCCCCTCACGTTGATCGCGCGCGACGAAGCCGGCCACATCGCCAGGGTGGAATCGGGGATGCCGTTGGAAAGAGCGGAACAGCAGCCGCTGACCACGGAACGATTGCGCGCCCAACTGGGCCGGCTGGGCGGGACACCATTCCGGCTGGGCGAACTGAAGAACGAGCTAACCGGCAATGTCATGTTACCGGTGAGCGAGTTGAACCGGTTGCGACGCGCGGTGGTGGTGGAATTGGAACGGCAGCGCGCTCAACCACAGCGATGGCGGCTGGCGGAGTCCCATTCCATCGCGTCGGAAACATTGCTCCGGGAAACTTCCGGCCCGCGACAGCGGCAGCGAGACAACGAGGAACGCGTTCCCACGAGTCATTTGATTGTTCTTGTCCGCAACCTGAGCCAACTGGAAGCCGCGCTGACATCTGGCGTGACGACGATCTATTGCGATTTCGAGAATCCCAAAAAATACCGTGAGGCGGTGGACCTGAGCCGTGCGGCGAAGCTCGAACACCATGCGCCGGGCCCGAGCGGCCCCTCGTCGCCCGCCTCCCGACCTCCGACTATTTTTGTGGCTCCGCCACGCATTTTCAAAACCGGCGAGGAATGGATCCTGGAACAGGTTCGCTCCTGCAACGCCGACGGTTACCTCGTCCGCAATTACGATCAGCTCAAGTATTTCGCGAACGACCGGCGCGTGGGGGATTTCTCACTGAACATTGCCAACCGGTTGACGGCGGATTATTTCAAGAACCAGTTCAGGCTCGAACGGGTGACGGCAAGTTACGACCTCAACTTCCAGCAGCTTGAGTCGTTGCTGGCGGCGGCTCCGCCGGAATGGTTCGAGATCACCCTCCACCAGCACATCCCGATGTTTCACATGGAGCACTGCGTGTTCTGCGCGTTTCTCTCGCGCGGCAGGGATTACCGCGACTGTGGTCGCCCCTGCGATGTTCACGAGGTGCGGCTGCGCGATCGCGTGGGCATGGAGCATCCGCTCAAGGCGGACGTGGGCTGTCGGAACACGGTATTCAACGCTCAGGCGCAAACCGGCGCGGAGTATGGGGCGCGACTGCTCGCGCTGGGCGCGCGCCATTTCCGGGTGGAGTTCCTGAACGAAACACCCACCCAGGTTGCCCAGACCATTTCCAAATACCGCCAGCTTCTGCGCGGTGAAATCACGGGCACTCAACTCTGGCGGGAGTTGAAGCTCACCAATCAACTCGGCGTCACGCGCGGTCAGATGGCGGGGTGAATAAACTTCACCCGTGTTTCTCCTCGTCCTCGAACGTCAGGTTGGCGTGAGCGGAAATGATTGTGGAGGTGAGGAAGCCCGGAATGCACCGAGACGCAAACACGCGCAGCCCAAGACGGCCGTCCTGCGTCCTGACCTGCGTCCCAACGGCGATTTACTTTCGCCGCGCACACTGTTAAAAGGCGGGGTGCTCAACGAGGCCCGCATCTGGAAATCCCTGACGGACGCACGCCGGCTGACGCTCATCGCCGGGCCGTGTGTGATCGAGAGCGAACGACTCTGCTTCAAGGTCGCGGAGGCGCTGGTGAAAACCTGCGCGCGACTCGGCATCAACTACGTCTTCAAGGCCAGCTTCGACAAGGCGAACCGCACCTCGGGCCGATCCTTCCGCGGGCCCGGATTGGAAGCAGGCTTGAAGGTGCTGGCCCGGGTGCGCGTCGAATTCGGCGTGCCGGTGCTCACGGACATTCACCACGAAGCGCACGCCGCGATTGCCGGAGAGGTGGCGGACATCCTGCAAATCCCCGCGTTCCTCTGCCGACAGACGGATTTGATCGAGGCGGCCGTGCTCACGGGCCAGGTCGTCAACCTCAAGAAGGGCCAGTTCCTCTCGCCCGTCGAAATGAAGCGCGTGGCGGAAAAGGCGCGTCAGGCGGGCGGAGAAAAAATCCTGCTGACGGAACGCGGCACGACTTTTGGCTACAACAATCTCGTCGCCGACCTGCGCTCAATCCCGATCCTGAAGCAGACCGGCTGCCCGGTGATCTTCGACGCCACACACTCGGTGCAACTGCCCGGTGGCGGGGGCGACCAGTCGTCCGGCGAACGCCAGTTCGCGCCGGTGCTGGCGCGCGCAGCTCTGGCGGCCGGGGCGAACGGCGTGTTCATCGAAACCCATCCGCAACCGGACCGCGCCCTGAGCGACGGGCCAAACATGATTCCGCTGGCGGAAATGCCCGGCGTGCTGCGCGGTTTGCTGAAGGTTTTCAACGCCGTGCGCGAATGACTTGCGATCCGCGCATTCGACTGTTTGTCCCCCGAAACCAGCGCGCCCAGTGTCGCGCCCGACTCTGGGAACAGATGGTTTGGCTGGCAACTTTGCTGGCGCTGGTCACGCCGGCTGCCGCGCAATCCGACGCCGCCGGCAACAAAGGCAATAATTTCAAGATCAGCGACTATTACCCCGCGCCCTATCAAATGCGGAAAAAATACGAGCTTGCCGGCTTGCAGGGAAGCTTCCAACCCGGGGAAAAAGGCCTGCTGACCGGCGGCACCGTGCTGCTCACCCGGGTGAAGCTGCAAACATTCCGCACGAACGGCGAACCCGAGATGGTGGTCGAGACTCCGCAATGCACCTACGAGGTGGACAGCCGGCAGGTTCATTCCACCGGACAACTCACGATGCAATCGGGCGACGGCAAGCTCCGCATCGCGGGCAATGGTTTCGCCTGCCGGATGAGCGACAAGAGCCTGATCATTTCCAACGACGTGCGGGCCACCGTGCAACCCGTGGGGACCAATTTCTCGGGTGGGCCGCTCGTGGTGACCTCCCGCTGGTTCGAATTCGCCGAAGGCAATCGGCGCGCCGTGTTTCACGATCAGGTGCGCGGCGAGGATGCGGAACTGCAATTTGCCTGCGGCCGGTTGAGCATCAGCGGGAGCACGAATCAATCCGCCTTCGACCTCGTCGAGGCGGATGGCGCGCTGGAAATCACGGGCAAAGCGGGTGGACCGCAGGCGGGCCGGCACGCCACGGCGCAACGCGGACGCTATCGCCGGGCCGAGCAAACGGTGGAACTGATCGGCGCGGCCACCTGGCAGTTGGGCAACCAGTCCGGTCAGGCGGACCACGTGACCGCGCGGCAAGCGGATGGGAGTTTCGAGGCGGAAGGCAAGGTCGCGCTCCAGATGCCGCGCGGCGCCCTCGGCATGGCCGGCGGTTTGTTAAGCGCGAGCAACGCACCCGCGACGGCGGACATTGCGCCGGTGAAATTGTTCGCGGACCAGTTTCGGTATCAATCCAATCTGGTGGTGGCCATCGGTGGCGTGCGGGTGGTGGACGGAACCAATCAACTGGCGTGCGACCGGCTGGAAGCCAGCGCGCTGGCCACGAATGTGCCCGACCAGAAGGCCATCGCCACCGGCCATGTGATCGTTGCACGCCGCGGCGGCGAGATGCACGCGGATCGCGCCGAGTTTTCGAAGGCGGACGGCGTGATTGTTTTCACCGGTCACCCCGGCTGGCGGCAAGCTCCGGTGGAAGGCCGCGCCGAGCGGGTGACGGTCCGGACGGCGACGGAAGAGATCAACGCGGACAGTCAGGTGGCGGTGAAGATTCACACCGGCAAACACGGCGGCTCGATGTTGAAATTTTTCCCGGAGGCCGAGACCAATCACGTCGAGCAAGTCGTGGAAATCACGGCAAACACGCTGCGCGTCAAGGCCCGGCAGGCGGTCTTCGCCGGGGACGTGCAATTGCACCAGTTGCCGCGGACGGGCAGCGAGGCACGCCTGCAAGCCGAGGTGTTGGAGGTGCATTTTGCCAAGGCGGGAAATGGGTTTGAAAGCATCGCGGCGGTGGGCAATATCAAGTATGAGATGGGCCTGCCCGGGGTGACGGACGGGCCGACGAAGTATCGCCGGTTGACCTGCCGCACGTTGACCGCCCGGGGCGAGCCGGCCACGGGTGAGCTCAGTGAATTGCAGGCCGAGGGACAGGTGCGGATGGAGCAACCCGGCAGCGAGGCGCGCGGGGACAAGATGATTTACAATCGGCGCACCGACATCTTGCGGCTGATCGGCCAGCCCGTGATCGAAACGGCACGGGTCACTTTCACCAGTGGCCAGGAATTGATCTGGGACAACACGCGCCAGACCGCGATCTCCAGCGATTACAAGATCACGCCCAAGCCCGGAGTCTTGAAGCCGGAGGTCTTGAAGCGCGCCGCCGAATCGCCGAAGCTACCGTGACATGAGCGAAGCATCGAACCAATCCCCGGCCACCCTCGCGACCCCAGCGACGGCGGACGGAGCGCGGCCTCGGTTGTTGCACACGGACAAGCTGGTCAAAGAATACCGCGGGCGTCGCGTGGTCAATGGGGTGTCCATCGAAGTCGGGGCTGGGGAGATCGTGGGCCTGCTCGGCCCGAATGGCGCCGGCAAGACGACGACGTTCAACATGGTCGTCGGCGTGGTGCGCCCGGACGAAGGCAGCGTACTATTCCAGCAGCGCGACATCACGAAACTGGCGATGCACCATCGCGCGCGGCTGGGCATCGGCTACCTCACCCAGGAGCCCTCGGTGTTTCGCAAACTCACGGTGGAGCAGAACATTCTCGCCATCCTGGAAACCTGCCGGGCCAGTCGCCGCGAACGCGCCGTGCGACTCAAGTATTCGCTCGAGGAACTGGACCTGACCTCGCTGGCAAAAAGCAAAGCCTACACGTTGAGCGGCGGCGAGAAACGACGTTTGGAGATCACCCGCGCGCTGGTCACCAGTCCGAAATTATTGCTGCTGGATGAACCCTTCGCGGGCATTGATCCCATCGCGGTTTATGAGGTGCAGAAGATTGTGCGCCGGTTGCGCGACCGCGGGCTGGGCCTGCTCATCACGGATCATAGCGCGCGCGAGATGCTCAAGTTGATTGATCGCGGCTACATCATCGTGAAAGGCCAGGTGCTGATCGAGGGCACGGCGGAATTCCTGGCCAACGATCCCAAGGCGCGGGAAATCTACTTGGGGCCGGAATTCAACCTTTGATATGCGAAGGAAATTGAAATGAAGATTGGGTTCAAACCATGACGGAAGTCTGAATCGCAATCGCCGTCTTCCACCTCCATGAAAACCGACACCATCACGGTCGAGAAATTTTTCCAGGCGCACGGGAAAGAGTTGAAACTCGAACTGCTCGCCGGACAACGCGGGCTGGACCGCGTCATCTCGGAGTCCAGCGTCAACCGACCCGGGCTGGTGCTGGCCGGGTTCACGCGCTACTTCGCCTACAAACGCGTGCAAGCCCTGGGCAACGCGGATGTTTATTTTCTCCGGTCGTTGTCGGTCCGCCGCCGCCAGCGCTGCTATGCCAAGCTGTTCAAGTTCAAAGTCCCGTGCCTGGTGTTCAGTCGCAACCTGGATCCGGACGCGGAGTTGCTCCGGCTGGCCGATCAGTCGGGCATCCCCATTTTCCGCTCGCCGCTCCTGACGGTGAAGTTCATCAACCAGGCCACGCTGGCGTTGGATACCATGTTCGCGCCGCGCGGCGCCGAGATGGGCAGCATGGTGGACGTGCTCGGCGTGGGCGTGATCATCAAAGGCGAGAGCGGCATCGGAAAGAGCGAGAGCGTGCTGGCCCTGATCGAGCGCGGCTACAGCCTAGTGGCCGACGACGTGACCAAAGTGACCTTGCTCGACGGCAAGGAGGTGATCGGCACCAGTTCCGACCTGACCCGCAGCCACATGGAAGTCCGCGGCATCGGCATCATCAACGTGGCGGCCATGTTCGGGGTCAAGAGCCTCAGTTCCAACAAGCGCGTGGACCTCGTCGTGTCGCTCAAGACCTGGCAGGACGTGCCGGATGTGGACCGGCTCGGCATGGAACAGCAATTCATTTCGATCCTGGGAATCAACATCCCGCACATGGTGATCCCTGTCCGCCCGGGCCGGGATATTGCCCGGCTCATCGAGGTGGCCGCCTTGCACACGAAACTCACCCTCACGGGCTATAATCCGGCCCGGGAATTGAACGAGCGGCTGCTGGCGCAAATGTCCCCGCCAGCAAAAACCTAAAATTCATTGGCGTTCCGGGGCCTTTTGGCTTACTGATAGAGCCGTCCACATGAGCGCGAAGCAATTGACTGACGATAACGGGGCCTTGATCAAGGAACTCACAGTGGTGAACAAGCTGGGCATTCACGCCCGGCCCGCCGCCATGTTCGTCCGGACTGCCAACCGTTTCGCGTGTGACATTTTCGTCGAGAAGGACGGCGAAACAGTGAACGGCAAAAGCATCATGGGCCTGATGATGCTTGCCGCCGGGCCTGGGTGTAAGCTCCGCGTCCACGCCGAAGGCAAGGACGCCCCCGCCGCCATCCTGGAAATCGAATCGTTGCTCCAGCGAAAGTTCGACGAGGATTGAGCGGCCGCCCGCGCCGCAACTCTCGCCTCAAAAACTTCAGCCGTCGTCGCACCGGCGCAGTTCAGTTTCTGGCCGGTGGTGCTGATCGCGCTGCGCCCGCGTCGCGCCAGCGGACAACTTGGAACTTGGAACTTGGAACTTGGAACCCTATTTTCCCGTTCATGGCGGAAAGCGATTTTAATGTCCAATACGTGGCGCACCTGGCCCGCATCCAACTCTCGCCGGAGGAGGAGCAAAAGCTCGGCGCTCAACTGGCCCACATCATCGGGTTTGTGGAGCAGTTGAAGGGACTCGATGTCTCCCAGGTCGAATCCACCGCCCACGCCGTGCCCACGGTCAACGTGACGCGCGCCGACGAGCTGCGCCCCTCGCTTTCCCACCACGACGCGCTTCGCAACGCGCCCGCCCAGGCCAATGGGTTGTTTATCGTGCCGAAAATCGTGGAATAGTTTTCCACCCGCCCGCGCCCGCCTTCGATGCTCAATCAACTCACCATTGCCGAACTCACGGCCAGGCTCGCGAAACGCGAAGTCTCCGCGCGCGAAATCCTGCAAGCCTGCCTGGACCGCGTCAATCAAGTGGATGGAGACCTGCACGCCTTCATAAGTCACGACGCCACCGACGCGCTCGCGCAGGCCGAGGCGGCTGACCGGTCGCTGGCGGCCGGCGTCACGCACGCGCAACAGCCGTTGCTCGGCGTGCCGATTGGCGTCAAGGACGTGCTGGCGGTCAAAGGTCATCCGCTCAACTGCGGCTCCAAAATTCTGGGCAACTTCATTTCGCCCTACGACGCCACCGCCATCGAGAAGTTGAAAGCCGCCGGCGCCATCATTTTTGGGCGGTTGAACATGGACGAATTTGCGATGGGCAGTTCGACGGAGAACTCCGCCTTTGGCACCTCGCGCAACCCGTGGGACCGCACGCGCATTCCCGGCGGTTCGTCGGGTGGCTCCGCCGCGGCAGTGGCGGCGGACGAAGTCATTGCCGCGCTCGGCTCGGATACGGGCGGCTCCATCCGCCAGCCCGCCGCGCTCTGCGGGTGTGTGGGGATGAAACCCACCTATGGTCGCGTCTCGCGTTACGGCCTGGTGGCGTTTGCCTCGTCGCTGGACCAGATCGGGCCATTCAGCAAGAACGTGCGCGACACGGCCACGTTGCTGCGCGTCATCAGCGGTTTCGATCCGCGTGATTCCACCAGCATCGCGCAGCCGGTGCCGGATTACCCCGCCACTTTGGCCGGAAGCATCAAGGGATTGCGGCTCGGCCTGCCCCAGGAATACATGGTGGGCGGACTGGATCCGGAAGTGAAAGCGGCCGTGGACGCCGCCGTGCGGCAGTTGGAATCACTCGGCGCGCGCGTCGAGGAAATCTCCCTGCCGCACACGGAATACGCGGCGGCCACCTATTACATCATCGCCCCCGCCGAGGCCTCGGCGAACCTGGCGCGTTTCGACGGCATTCGTTACGGCGCGCGGGTGAGCGGCGCCGACCCCATCGAGCTGTACTGTCGGACGCGGGGGGCGGGGTTTGGACCGGAGGTGAAGCGGCGCGTAATCCTGGGCACGTACGTGTTGAGCAGCGGTTATTACGACGCGTATTATTTGCGCGCCCAAAAAGTCCGCACCCTCATCCGCCAGGACTTTCTCCAGGCGTTCGAGAAGGTGGATGCCATCGTCACGCCCACGACGCCGACGGCGGCGTTCAAGATCGGCGAGAAATCGGATGATCCGTTGCAGATGTATTTGTCCGACGTCTTCACCATCTCGTGCAACCTGGCGGGGATTTGCGGGATCAGTCTTCCCTGCGGTTTTACAAAATCACCCAAGCTTCCGATCGGCCTGCAATTGTTGGGCAAGCCGTTGGGCGAGGAAACGATTTTGAAACTGGCCCACGCCTACGAGCAAAGCACCGGCTGGCATCGGGAACGGCCGGCGATCGGAGATTAAACTCCAATCGGCGAAGGGAATTTTTTGGACCGCCGCGCTGGACTGTCGCCGCTTCGAATTGGCCAGCCGCAAACGCGTTTCCCGCTTACTCGAAACTGGTGGCGGCACCCGTCTTGGAAGCCAGCCATTTGTCGAAGTCGGCCTGGCTTTCCACCACGAGCAATCCCCCGGTCATGCCGGAATGGCCGTTGCCACAAAGCTGGGCGCAGTTGATCTGGTAGTGGCCGATCTTCGTCGCCTTGAACCAGCACGGAATGCGCATCCCGGGAATGGCGTCCTGCGTGACACGCAAGGCAATGACCTTGAAGGAATGAATCACGTCCTTGGAACTAACCTGGCAGATGATGGGTTTGCCCACCGGCACATGAATCTCATTGAGCACCTGCACATCATCCTTGCCGTTGGGGTCGTCCGACCGGACGCCAAAGACATTGTTCTCGGCCACCTGCACCATGTCCTGCTTGCCGAACACACCGTCCTTGCCCGCGTAGCGCGCATTCCAGGCAAACTGTTGCGCGACGATCTGAATCGTCAGGGCGTCCTTGTAGTCGGGCATCTTCGTCACGTTCGAGGCCTTGGCCCACATGGGAATGGCAAACCCGATGAGCAGGACGAACTCGGCGATGATCACCCCGATCTCGATGTAGTTCGAGGCATGGCTGCGCACGCCCACCGGGTCGGCCTGGGGGTGGCGCTTGCCGCTGAACCGCCAGAGCGCATAAACAAAATAGGCGGACCAGCCCACAAAGAGGACGATCATCAACCAGTGGACGTAAATGATCAGGTCGTCCACGGCGCGGCCGTTGTCGCCGGCCAGCACGGGCAGGAACAGGATTTTCTCGAAGAATTCCATCATGGCTTGAGGTCAGGTTGATTGGGCTGGCCGGCATTCAGCTTCGCCGACTTGATTCCGACATGGACAAAAAAGGCGGTGATGCCGGTCAGGACCGATCCGATCACGCCGAGCAGCACCAGGATGCCCCAATTCATGCCCTGGGCGAGCGGCGAGTCCGACGCGCCGTAGCACGTCGCGCAGGCGAGCACGGTGGATTTGGCGGCCAACCCGAGGGTCGCGAGGAGCAACAGGATTTTTGTCAACCGGCGGTTCTTCATAGGAAACTCTCCTTTTTCAATTTTTTCAGGAAATAACGCTCATACACCACCAAGCCGACGCCGCACGCGAGGGAAATCAAGCCTCCGACCAGCTCACCGGTCACACCGTCCGGCGAGCGATACGCGCGCAGCAACCAGACGCCAAAGCCGAACGCCAGCAAGATGGCGGCGCTGATGAAAATGACGTGGAAAGTTTTCAGGGACATGCCATCAACGCAGGGTGGTCAGCGCGGGATGATCGTGAAACGCGCCCACGGTCAGGAACATCATGCCGAGAAAGAAAAACGCGGTGAAACCCATGACGGTGTAGATCAGTTGCTTCTCCGAGATGAGGTGCATGAAAAAGAGCGCTACCAGCGAGGCTTTGAAGCTGGCAATGAACAGTGCCAGCACGATATTCCAGTGATGCCCCAGGTCAATCTGGGACGCGAGCACGGTGAGGATGGTGCCGATGATCAGCGTGCCGCCGATGAGGAGGTAGCCGCGAACATGTTTGGAGACGTCGTCAGGATGGTCGCTCATAAAATTTCACATCAAGTATAGGACGGGGAACAGAAAAATCCAGATCAAGTCCACGAAGTGCCAGAACAACCCGGAAATCTCGACGCGATTGGTGAACCGCTCGGGATCGGTGAACCACAGCTTGCTTCCCGGCCCGAAGAGGAAGCCGATCACAATCACTCCGCCCAAAACGTGCAACCCGTGGAGCGCGGTGAGCGTGAAGTAAATGGCGAAATACGTGCTGTGCGACGGCACGAACGCGGAGAGGCGCTTGATCTCGCTGACGGGAATCTCCACATGTTTATGCTCCCCGCGCTCGCCGCCAATCTTGATTGCGCCCTCCGCGTAATGATGCGGGTCGGCGACGAACTCGAGTTTGGGCACTTCCAGTTCCTTCAGCGTCACCGTGCGCCAGAAGAGCGGGTTGTGGACCGTCTTCGTCACGGTCTGGCCGTTGACCACCTGCTTGGTCTCGGCGGTTTCGATGTGACCGGTCATCCGTTTGCCGTCCTTGAGCCAGACTTCGTAGTGTTCGAACTTGGAGTGGTACTCGAAGGATTTGATGCCCAAGAACGCCAGCCCGCAAATGACGGTGCAGGCCTGGAAGATTTTGAACCGGCCAAATTTTTTCATCTTCAACGACGCCCACGCCATCACCACCGTGACGGAGGAGACGATGAGCACCACGGTGTTGACCGTGCCGATGGGGATGTTGAGCAAGCCGTGCGGCCAGTTCTCCGGGAGCGAACCAACTCGCAACAGGATGTAGGCGGAGAACAGCGCGCCAAACAGCATCACTTCGGAAGCCAGAAACAGCCAGATGCCGACCTTGGCGTTGTACAAGCCCGTATCCGGGCGCGGTTTTGTGGTGTAGGGAATATCCATGAAAACTCCAGAGTTCGTTCAGGCCTGATTCTGCGGGGTGAAATCGCGCGCGGCGCCCGGGACGCTGTATTCATACGGGCCGCGATGCGCCGTGGGCGACTGGGCAAAATTACCATGTGGCGGCGGCGTGGGCGTCTGCCATTCGAGCGTGGTGGCTTCCCACGGATTCTCATTGGCCGGCTTGCCGTTCTTGATGCTCATGAAAACATTCAGGATGAACGGAATCTGCGACAGCATCAGCCCCGCCGCACCCCAGAGAATGACCGTGTGCAGGTCCATCATGGCGGGGCTTAAGCCGCCGATGGTGCCCGGGTTTTTCGCATGAGAATAATTGGCGCCGCCGTCGGCCATGCGCCGGAGCATGCCCGCCATCCCCTGCGCGAACATCGGCATGAAGATGATGTTCATGAAAATGAACGACCCCACGAAATGCACCCGTCCCCAGAACTCATTCATCAACCGGCCCGTCATTTTGGGAAACCAGTAATAAACGCCCGCGAACATCGCAAAGATCGTTCCCGGCGCGACCACGTAATGGAAATGCGCGATCACGTAGTAGGTGTCGTGCAAGTGCAGGTCCGCCGCCGCCAGGCCCAGCGGCAGGCCCGTCAACCCGCCGATCCCGAACATCGGAAGGAACGCCAGCGCGAAGAGCATCGGCGTGTTGAAGCGGATCGAACCGCCCCAGAGCGAGATGAAAAAGCAGGTCAACAAAATCACCGACGGGATCGAAATAATCATGGTCGTCGTCTGGAAGAACGCCGAGATCGCCGTGCCCATGCCCGTCAAATACATGTGGTGCGCCCAGACAATGAACGAGAGGAAACCGATGGCCAGCACCGCGCACACCAGCGACTTGTAACCCCAGATCGGCTTGCGGGTGTTGTTGGCGATGATCTCACAGACGATGCCCATGGCTGGCAGGATCAACACATACACCTCCGGATGTCCGAGAAACCAGAACAGATGTTGCCACAACAACGGGCTGCCGCCACCGCTGATATCCGCCAGCCGCCCGCCCACCGCGAGTCCGGTCGGCAGGAAGAAACTGGTCCCAAAGACATTGTCCATCAGTTGCATCAACGCCGCGCCTTCCAGCGGCGGAAACGCCAGCAACAACAGAAACCCGGTCACAAACTGCGCCCAGACAAAGAAAGGCAGCCGAAACCAAGTCATCCCCGGCGCCCGCAACTGGATGATGGTGGCGATAAAATTCACCGCGCCCAACAAGGACGAACTGATGAGAAACACCATGCCGACAATCCAGAACGCCTGCCCGTGCGTGGGAACGGCCGTTGCCAGCGGCGAGTAGGAAGTCCAGCCCGCCTGCGCCGCTCCGCCCGGGATGAAAAAGCTCGTGAACATGATGATGCCGCCAATCACATAAAACTGGTAGCTCGCCATGTTGACCCGGGGAAACGCCATGTCCGGCGCGCCGATTTGCAGCGGCACGACGTAATTGCCGAACGCACCGAAGGCCAGCGGCACGATGGCGAGGAAGATCATGACCGTTCCGTGCATTGCGCCGAACGAGTTGTAGAGGTCCGGCGACATTCCGTAGCCAATGATCGCTCCGGCGGCGTCCTTCACCGCCGGGGCGGCGTCGCCCACCGCGGCGTGAATCAAGCCCCCCACGAGCGGAATCGCCTGGCCGGGATGCGCGATCTGCCAGCGCATGCACAGCATCAGACAAAAACCGAAAAACAGAAACGACAACGCCGTGAGGCCGTATTGGATGCCGATGATCTTGTGGTCGGTCGAAAAAATGTATTTCGTCCAGAAGCCCGCCTCGTGATGATGCGCGTCGTGGCTGCCAATGTGCGACGCTGCGTGAGTTGTTGCCTGCATGTTCGTTCGTGTTCTTACCGTTCCGTCAGTCCGTCAAAATCTTTCGTCGTTGCGATCCAAAATAATTGAGCGCGAGAGTAAACAAATCTTCCCGCGAGGCGTCAATGCTGAATTCCAGTCACGGCGATTTCCAGTCACCGAAGCTTGTCCGCCACCAGCACCGTCAACAACAGCGGCAGATAAACGATGGAGGCGAAAAACAAACGCTTCGCGCTCGGCACATCCAGCCTTCGCGCAAACCGGATGGCGCACCCGAGATACGCCGCCCCTAAAACAATGGCGCCCGCCAGATAAAACGGCCCCGCCAGGTGAAACAAAAATGGGAAGAGACTCACGGGCAGCAGCAGCAGCGTGTGGTTCACCGATTGATGCGCCGTGCGGCTGCCGTCCGGATCCACGGCCGGGAGCATTTGAAAGCCCGCCTTGGCATATTCGTCCTGATAAATCCACGCGATCGCGAAGAAATGCGGCATCTGCCAGAGCGCCAGGATCGCAAAGAGCACCCAACCGCCGCCCGCCAGTTCACCGCGCGCCGCGGCCCAACCCATCAACGGCGGCAGCGCGCCCGGAATCGCGCCGACGGCGGTGTTCAGCCAGGTGATGCGCTTGAGCGGCGTGTAAATGAAAACGTAGCTGATGAAGGAAATCGCTCCGAGCACGCTGGTCAACGGGTTCACCAGCAACGCCAGCCAGATCGTGCCGGTCAGCGCACAAATCCCGCCGAAGAGCATCACCGTCACCGGTTGCAACCGGCCCGAGGGCAGCGGCCGGCCCGCCGTGCGTCGCATCCGGGCGTCGTATTCCCGTTCGAGCAACTGGTTCAACGCCGCCGCGCCGCCCGCCACCAGCGCCGTGCCAATCAGCGTGTGCAGCATCAGCAGGTAATCCATCGGCCCGCGGAATCCGAGGTAGAAGCCGACCAGCGTGGTCAGCAAAACCAGCGTCGTGAGCCGGGCCTTGACCAGATCGGCATACACCGCGAACCAGCCCTTCGCCGGCGCGTGGGTGCGGACAAAATCCTGGGTGGTTGCTTCGTTCATGAACTTCAGCCGGCGGACAACGACGAGGCGCGGCGCGCTTCCTCGCGCACACTCGCGCAAGCAGTCTCGGGTTTTCCGTTTCGGCGGCGGTAAGAAATAATACAACCCAACACTCCTGTCACGAGCGAAAGTGCGCCGACCAGAACATGGGCCGTGGCTACATCCGCCGCCTTGTTCGACCAGGTGGTCCAGGCACCCAAGCCGGCCTGGCCGAGGATCAACAACAACCAAAAACCCGCCAACCAGCGCACCGACTCGCCGCGACGCGTTCGCCAGACCAGCACGCTCACGGAGAGCAAAATGGCCAGGGCCAGGAGCCGATGCACCATTTGTAATTCAATCTGAAACGGCGTGATCGCGTTGGCAGTGGTCACTTCCACGCGCTGCTGATTGTAGCGCGCCACGGCTTCCGGGCTGAGGTCTGGCCAGAGTTTGCCGTACGCCAGCGGGAAATCAGGAATAGCCAGGCCCGCGTGTTGATGTCGCATGGTGGCTCCCAGCAGCAGTTGGCCGAAAATCAGGAGAGTGGTGAACAGAATCAGCCCTCGTACCGCGTCGGCTTCGACGCTGGCGCTGGTCACAGCCCGATCCGAACGCCACCAACGGCTGGTGAACAGCGCGATGGCGAAAAGCACCGCCAGAAACGCCTGACCCAGGCACCCATGAAAAATCCCCAGTGTCGTGCCCAAGCGAACGCCACCCACCAACTGCGCATCCAACACCACCCGCAATCCGCCCAGCAACCCTTGTAATTGCACCAACCCAAACGCGACCCAACCGAGCATCGGCAACGGACGCGCCGAGGCGTCGTTCCGCGCCCAGACCAGGCCGGCCAGGAAAACCACGCCCCCGATGCCGGAGAGAAAATGTCCCGCGCCGCGCCAATCCGTTCCGAGCCGCAACAACAACAGTCCGGCCAGAATTTCGGCGACACCAATGATCAGCAGCGGTCGTTGCGCGCGACGACCACCCAACCAGCGCGTCAAAGTCACCACCAGAATGCCCACGCTGGAAGCCCAGAGCCGATGCGTGTGTTCCTGAAACACCCCACCGGTCAGCCACATCGAAACCGGCAGCGCAAACATGTTGTAGCCGTAGCTGGTCGGCCAGTCGGGCACGGACATGCCGACGCCGTGACTCGTCACCAACCCGCCCATGACCACCAGCCCGAGCGTTGCCAGCGCGGTCAACACGGCAAAGCGATGCCGCCAGGGTTGAGAGGTGGATTGCAAAAATCGAGAAGCGTCGCTGACGGGGAGGGAAAAACGAAAACCGCTGCGCTGGTTCTCAGTCGCAGCGGTTTTCCGAAATCAGCCCGACTATTTGACCGGAATGGTGAAATCCACTTTTCCGCCATCCGCCGTCACTTCGACGTCCTGCTCGACTCCGGCCGGCGCGGCCTTGCGATGCATCGCGACGATTTTGTATTTGCCGGGCGGCACGTCCTTGATCGTGAACTTGCCCTCTTTGTCCGTCACCGCGAAGTACGGGTGATCCACGATCGTCACCCAGGCGAACATCCAGGGATGCACGTCGCATTTGAATTTCAGGAAGTTCTCCGCCTTGGGCATGCTGAACTTGAGATCCGCCGAACCGGCCATCTGCGCCTTGTTTTCTTCCTCGTTGCCCGGGGTCGTGGGTACGGTGTGGACGTTGTGCATGACGGGATCGGAATTCTTCACGTCAATGGTCTGGCCCGTCTGCACGGCGAGAATCTGAGGGAGGTATTCACAGCCCTTTTGATCCAGCTCCACGGTCGGAGCGGACGCACCGGTGGACTTGCCGTCCATGCCTTTGAGCACCACGACGACGTCAGCGAGTTCCTTGTTGGGGCCGACGACATAGAAATGCGTCGTGGGCATGGTGGTGTGGAGTTTGCCGCAGGTGGCATCGTCCTTGAGCGGGGTAATGTCCTTCTCGGGCGGCGGAGTGCCGCTCAAGGTGACTTTGCCCGTGATGTTGCCCGCAGAGGCAATCTGCGCGACCGCCGCGATTCCGGCGACCAAGGCGAGGGTTCGATTCATTTTCATAGTATGGTTTCCTGTGTTCAAAAAACTCGGCGCAGACTAGCAGCCGGACTCGCGTGAGGCAAGAACGCGCTCCATCGTTTTATGCCTGCTCATCATGGGTTTGACGCTCGCTTATTCAGCATGTTCAATCCCTTCGTCACTTCATCGCCGCCATCACCCGCGCCATGGCCAGCGCCGTTTGCGCGGCTTCGTGCCCGCGATTGTGCTTCCGCCCCAAACACCGCACCCGGGCCTGGGCTTCGGCTTCAAAGACAAACACGCCGTGAATCACCGGCAGCCGGTGCTGCACTTGAATCTGCGCCAGCGCCTGCGTCACCCCCCAGCCGATCTGCTGCGCATGACTGGTCTGGCCTTGAAAAATGACGCCGAAGCACAGAATCGCCGCCGGGCGGGTCTCGCCGGCCGCCAGCCAGGCAGCCACGGCGGGGATTTCAAACGCGCCCGGCACCCGGACCACCTGGACTCTGGCCCCGGCCCGTTTGAGTTCCGCCTGCGCCGCCCGAACCATCGCGTCCACGTAACGCGCGTTATAGCGCGAGGCGACGATCGCAAAGCTCCCGCTGGATTTCCCCGCCTTCGTTCGTTTAACCGCCTGCAACATGGGTGGGTTTCAGGCCTGGGCGGGCACCGTTTCGATCGCCGCGTTGGCTTCGAGCAGCGCCAGTACTTTTTCCCGCGCGATCGAGTCGTAAATTTCGATGACCCCGTTGCGCTTCTGCAAATCCTTGTAGAACTTGTCCGCCGGGATCTGGTACATGGCCGCCAGCACTTCGATACGGCGCAACACTTCCTCCTGCGCCACCTTGATCTCCTCCTGCTCGGCGATGCGTTGGATGAGAAAATCCAGTTTCACCTGCTCCTTGGCATTGCTGGTGGCGGCGGAATAAATCGCGTCCTTCTCCCGCTCGATGATTTCCCGCGACACACCGCGCTGGGCGTTTTCGCGCACCAGATCATAAACAATGTTCCGCGTCTTGTGCGCCACGGCTCCCTCGGGCAGATCAAAATTCACGCGCTTCGACAGGCCTTCGATGATCTGCGCCCGCGTCTCGCGGTCCTGCTTGTATTTCAATTCATTCGCCAGGTCCCGCTGGACACCCTCGCGCAGTTTCTCCAGGGATTCCGCCTCGTAGAGCTTGGCGAACGCGTCGTTCAATTCCGGCAGCGTCTTCTCGCGCACCTCCACCACCTCGACTTCATACACGCCCGGGCGGCCGGACAATTCCTTGTTCACAAAGTTCGCCGGGAAACTCACCGTCACCGTGCGCTTGTCGCCGGCTTGCGCGCCCACGAGTTGTTCCGAGAAACCAGGAAGGAACGAGTCCGGCTTCAGCTCCACCCAAAAACCCTGCTGCTGGGTCAGGCCCTTGGCCGTGGGCGCGATTTCCGTCAACGGCTTGCCTTCGCTCGTGCCGGTGTAATTCACCACCGCAATGTCGCCGTTGGCCAGCGGCCGCTCCACCTTCTTGAAATCCGACTTCTGCTCCCGCAACAGGTCGAGCGCTTTCGCCACGTCCTCGTCCGTCACCGACTTGTCCTCGCGTTTCACCGGCAGCCCCTTGTATTCGGGCAGTTGGAAATCCGGCGGCGTTTCAATCGTCGCGGCGTATTGCAGCGCCTGGCCGCGACCGAACTGAATCTCCTCGATGTCCGGGTAGCCGAGCACGTCAAGCTTCTGTTCCTCCAGCGCCTTGCGGTAGGAATCGCCAATGAGCTTGCGTTTGACCTCGTCCTTGATCTCCGATTCGTACTTGCGGACGACCATGGGAATGGGCGCCTTGCCGGGCCGGAAGCCGGGCAGACTCGCCTGTTTCTGAAAATCCTTCTCCATGGCGGCGAAGGCGGCGTCCACCTCGGGCACATCCAATTCCACCCGCACCAGCTTTTTGCACGGGGCCAAATTCTCGATTGTGACGTTCATAAATTGTTTGGAAACCGTCCGCGACGAGGAAAGGCCGGACTGGTTTTCCTCGAATCAACGGGCCGGACAGCGTAAGAAAGCCCGCAATCACCGTCAAGAACGCGTTCGACTCGAAATGGCTCGTGATGGGTGACCGGATCGAGTCCAATGGGGAACGGCAGGCATTTGTCCTTTATGCGAATCCGAATCATCGGCGGGCTGATCCTGGTCGCCCTCGCGTCACCAGCGTGGGGGCAACCTTACTACGTTGCGCCCACGGGGAACGATGCCACCAACCCCGGCACGCTGGAAAAACCCTTTGCCAGTCTCTCGCGCGCACAGGCGGCCGTGCGGCAAAAGCCGGGGCAGGTATTCTTGCGCGGCGGCACTTATTACCTGTCGCAGCCGCTCGTCTTCACTGCGGCAGAATCCGGCACCAGGCAGTCGCCGGTGGTTTTCCAAGCATATCCAAACGAGCAACCCGTCATCAGTGGCGGCGTGAAGTTGGGGCCACTCGACTGGCAGCCGTTCACGAACGGCATTTTCGCCACCATCGTCCCGGCTGATTTGCGGACGGAGGAACTATTCGTCAACGGCGAACGGCAGATTCTGGCGCGCTACCCAAACTATGATCCCCGGGCGCAATACTTCGACGGCTTCGCGGCCGACGCCATTTCCACCAATCGCTCCGTGCGCTGGGCGGATCCGGCCGGCGGTTATTTTCACGCCATGCACCCGGCGTTGTGGGGCGATTTCACCTGGCGCATCACGGGCAAGGATAAAAACGGCGCCGTGACGCTGGAGGGCGGCTGGCAGAACAATCGCGGGGGCGCGGTGCATCCGACGATTCGTTTCGTGGAGAATATTTTTGAGGAACTCGATGCGCCCGGCGAATGGTTTCTCAACCCCAAAACGCACACGCTCTATTTCTACCCGCCCGCCGGGCTGAATCTGCCAGCGGCCACGGTGGAGGCCACGCGGTTGCGGACGCTGGTCGAGTTGCACGGCACGGCGGACCGAACGGTGCGGTATGTCACCCTGAAGGGCCTCACCTTCCGCCAGGCGGCGCGCACGGTGATGGACACGCGCGAACCGCTGCTGCGCTCGGATTGGGCAATCTATCGGGGCGGGGCGATTTTCCTCGCGGGCACGGAGGATTGCGTTCTGGAGGATTGCTTCGTTGATCAAGTCGGCGGCAACGCCATCTTCGTCAATGATTACAATCGTCGCGTCACCATTCGTGATTGCCGGATCGCCCAGGCGGGCGCGAGCGGGATTTGTTTCGTCGGTGATCCCCGGGCGGCGCGCAATCCGTTATTCCATTACGAGCAGGTCAACCAACTGGCCGGCCTGGACCTCACCCCCGGCCCGCAGACTTCGAACTATCCGGCGGATTGTCTCGTGGAGGATTGCCTCATCCACTCGACCGGGCGCGTCGAGAAACAGACGGCGGGCGTCCTGATTGATCTGGCCCAAGGGATCACGATCCGGCACTGCTCGATTTACGATGTGCCGCGCGCGGGCATCAACATCGGGGACGGTTGCTGGGGCGGGCATGTGATCGAGTTTTGCGACGTGTTCGATACGGTGAAAGAAACCGGCGATCACGGATCGTTCAACTCGTGGGGGCGCGACCGCTTCTGGCGGCCGAACATTTCCGAAGTCAACGACTGGGTGCGGCAAGCGCCCGGCCTGCCGTTTCTCGATGCCGTGAAACCCACCATCCTGGCGAACAACCGCTGGCGCTGCGATCACGGCTGGGACATTGACCTGGATGACGGCTCATCCAATTACATCATCACGAACAATCTTTGTCTGCACGGCGGCATCAAGAATCGGGAAGGCTTCCGCCGCCTCGTGGAAAACAACATCATCGTCGGTTCGGGGCTGCATCCGCACGTCTGGTACGCCAACAGCGGTGATGTTTTCCGGCACAACCTCGTCGGGCGCGAGTATCAACCCGCGCTCATGCCGCCGCCGCCGTGGGGCGCGGACCTCGATTTCAACCTGGTTCAGCGCCACGGTGCCACCACCGCGCCCGCCACCCGGTTGCAGCAGCAAAGCGGGCGCGACCAGCACTCCATCGTGGCGGACGCGCAGTTCGTTGATCCCGCCCGGGGCGATTATCGCGTGAAAGCCGGCTCGCCCGCGCTGGCCTTGGGCTTCGTGAATTTCGCGATGGATCAATTCGGCGTGCAGTCGCCGCAGTTGAAAGCCATCGCCCGCACTCCGGTCCTGCCTGAATCGAAACCAGCGAAGCCAACCATTGCGCGGGACTCTTCTCCGCACCAATGGCTCGGAGCCACCGTCCGCAACCTCAGGGACGAAGGTGAAATGTCCGCGCTCGGATTGCCCGGCGGGGCGGGCGCGTTGGTGCTCGAAGTTCCGCCCCGTTCCGCGCTGGCTCGCAGCGGCCTGCGCCCCGGCGATGTCATCGTTGCTATCAACGGCACGGCCGTGAAGGACGCTGGCACTCTGATGCAGGAGGCGCCGGCGTTGGTCCATTCTCAGACTCTGGCGCTGACCATCTTTCGCCAGCAGAAGCAGCACACGCTATCCGTCACCCCGTGAATGGCGCGCTCGACCACATGAATCCAACACCGCAGCCCGACATTCGTCCTGGCTTGGCGGAAAGGGCGTCCGGGTTCGCCCGCCGGGTGAACGACGTCGTCTCCACGCCACCGGGCGAAGAAACAATTTATGCTTGTTTGGTAGCGCATTTTTCCACTTCGTCGGATAGAATCACCGAGTCGCACCCGTCCAGACCAAAGCCAGTTAAAACCAAACAAAAGGATAAATCATGAAAACCAGAAACCTCATCGCGCTGTGCGCCCTTGCAGCTCTGATCCTCCCGGCCCATGCGGCCGATCCAAAAGAATCCGTGAGCGACGCGATCAAGGCCCTCACGGCCAAGGGCAATTACAGTTGGAACACCTCCAGCGAGGTCGCCAACTCACAGTTCCCCGCCCTCACCACCAAAGGCAAGACCGAGAAGGATGGCTTCACCTTCCTCACCGTCGAAGGTCGGAACGGCGAGATTCAAGCCGCCAAGAAGGGTGACAAAGCCGTGCTCAAAACCGACGACGGCTGGAAGACGGCGGAGGAACTCCGGCAAGAAGGCCAGGGCCAGGGTCGGGGTAGATTCGCGCGCACCCGGTTGCTCGATGCTCCCTCCCCCGCGACGGAAGCGCTCGACCTCCTGAAGGACGCCAAGGAACTCAAGGCGGGCGAGGACGGAGTTTTTAGTTCAGCCCTGACCGACGAAGCGGCCAAAGACCTGGCCGGCTTCTTCGGACGACGCCGGGGTCGCGGAGGTCAGGAAGGCCAGGGAAACAACAACCGGCCCGAACCAAAGGACGCCAAAGGCACGGTGAAGTTTTGGGTGAAGGACGGCGTGCTGGTGAAGTTCGAGTTGAAGACCTCGGCCAAGATCACGTTTCGCGAGGAAGAGCGCGAGATTGATCGGACCACCACCACCGCGATCAGTGATGTCGGCTCCACCAAGGTGGAAGTGCCCGAAGACGCAAAGAAATTGCTCTGATCAACGGCCGGACAACCTTTGGTTGCATTGCAACCAAAGGTTGCGCCGTCCGGCGTCACTGCGGCGAACTCGACGGAGCCACGGGCTCCGCTTCCGGCCGACGCCCGACTGCGGATGTTTCTCTCCGAATTCATTGACGGCTTGACCGCTTTTTCATCCAATCGCGCCCATATTGAAACGTCGTTCCTCACCGAAGCAGTCGAATCGCAAGCCGTCAAAGTCCGCCCCGGCGAAAGCGACGCGTTCGGCTCCAGTGGCCGCGCCGGAAAAACAACTGTCCGCCACCAAGCTTTGGTTGTTCCGGCTGACTGCCCTGCTGCTGGTCCCACTGCTGGTGCTCGGCGCGGCCGAACTCGCCCTGCGGCTGGCGGGCTATGGCTATCCGGTCGCTTTTTTCCGGCCACAGAAAATTGGCGGAGCCGAATGGCTGGTGGAGAATGACAAATTCGGACGCCGGTTTTTCCCTTCGGGCCTGGCCCGGATTCCCGCGCCAACCGCCTTTCGCGAAACGAAACCGCCCGGGACGTATCGCATCTTCGTCTTTGGCGAATCGGCGGCGCTGGGCGACCCGCGCCCCGCGTTCGGAGTCGCGCGCTATCTCAAGGCCATCCTGAGCGCGCGCTATCCGGACGCCAGGTTTGAGGTCATCTGCGTCGCCATGACCGCCATCAACTCCTACGCCCTGGTGGACATGGCGCGCGAGTGCGCGCGTTATCAAGGCGACCTCTGGATCATCTACATGGGGAACAATGAGATGGTGGGGCCGTACGGCGCTGCCACCGTGTTTGGCGCACAAGCGCCACCCCGCCTGCTGGTGAAACTCAGCCTGGCCGCGCAACGATGGCGGCTCGGTCAGTTGCTCGCCGCGCTGGGCGAAAAATTGCACGGCAGATCCCGATCCGGCTGGGGCGGGATGGAAATGTTCCTGCAAAACCGCGTGCCGCCCGGGGCCAAAAGCAAACAGGTGGTCTATCACAGCTTTCAGGCGAACCTTGCCGACATGGTGGACGCGGGGCGGGCCGCCGGCGCGAAGGTGATGTTGAGTTCCGTGGCCATTAATCTACGCGATTGCCCGCCGTTTGCCTCGCTCGGACGAACCAACTTTCCACCCGCCGAACAAGCCGCCTGGCAACAGGCTCTGCAAACCGCCGCCACCGCGCAGACGAATCATGATTTCGCGGCGGCTGCCCGGGCGCTGACCGACGCGGTGAAACTCGATCCCACGTCGGCAGAGCTGGAGTTTCGACTGGCCGAAAATTTGTCCCGGGCGGGCGCGGGCGCGGAGGCGCGGGAGCATTACCAACAGGCGCGGGATGACGACGCGTTGCCATTCCGAACCGATTCGCGGATCAATCAACTGATTCGTGCGGAAGCACAGCCGCGGGGTGAAACTGCCCAGCGCGCCTTGAGCTATGTGGATGCCGAAGGCGCGCTGGCACAGGCGAGCCGGGGGGGAGTTCCGGGGGAGGAATGGTTTTATGACCACGTCCATTTTAATTTTGCCGGCAATTATTTCCTGGCGTTGACTTGGGCCAAGGCCATCGAATCGTTGCTCCCGGCGTCGGAAAAAAATCACGCCACCGCCACGTGGCCTTCCGAGCCAGCCTGTGAGCGGCGGTTGGGCCTCACGGATTGGAATCGCGTAGGCGTGCTGCAGGAGGTCGTGTCCCGGCTCGA
The DNA here is from genome assembly GCA_964561105.1 of uncultured Bifidobacterium sp. GTDB lineage: Bacteria > Verrucomicrobiota > Verrucomicrobiia > Limisphaerales > JADLHS01 > JADLHS01. Next base: position 35,452 of record CAZLOH010000002.1, read on the forward strand.
ACGACCGCCCTTCGCGCCGCAACCTGGCAATGGCGAACGTATCGCCGCCTACCAGGCCACCATTGCTCAACTGCGAAACGGCATGGACACAAACAAAATTCAGGCGGCGCGGCAGCTTTATCATGACGCATTGCAAACAGCGGAAGGCGAGCATGAGCTTCACGAAAACTACGCCGAGTTTCTGGAGGCGGTGGGCGACCTCGCAGGTGCGACGCGGGAATGGCAGCGGGTCACGGAGTTGATACCGCAGCATCATCTCGCGTTCCTGAATCTCGGCAGCCTGCTCGGCGAGCAGCGCAAGTTTTCGGAGGCGCACGCCGCTCTGGCGCAGGTGCTCAAGTTGCGACCCGACCTCGCGGATGGCTGGCTGGAGTTGGGCAAACTGGCCCTGGCCGAAGGGAATCCCAAGTTGGCCTTGCGCAATCTCGCCGAGGCTGAAGCGCGCGCACCTCGGGATTTTCACATTTACTACGAACGCGGCCGGGCGCTCGCAAAACTGGGACGTCACACCGATGCCATCGGGGAATTCCAGCGCGCTCTCGAATTGAATCCGTCCTTCTGGCTGGCTCGTTATCACGCGGCGTTGGAAATGGCCTTTGCCGGGCAGAACGAAGCCGCCCTTGCCGCCTTTGCGGAAGTGGTGCGGCTCAAGCCGGACAGCGCGCTCGGCCAGCTCAATTATGGCGTGGCACTCTACAAGGCGGGTCGTCGGGAAGCGGCCCGCCAGCGGTTTGTCGAGGCGCTGCGCCTGGACCCGAACAGTCGTCAGGCCGCTGATTTCCTCAAACGGCTCGACGAAACGGAGAACGGAACCGGACCGCAACGATAGGCCGATCGCGCGCCGCACTGCGCGAACGCGATTTGATATTCCATCGGCTGTCCGGCATCCTGTCCCGGCGATGACCGAGTCCAATCTGCCGCCAAAATCACCACCCATGCGCTGGTGGCCGGGCATCGTTCTGGGACTGCTGGCGGTGGCCGGCATCGCCTGGGTGCGGTCGCACGACGAGTGGGCCTTCCAGAAGCGCAATCTCACCACGGCGAAATACCTCATCGTCTTCGTCCTGCTGCTGCTGGTGTGGTGGACGTTTTTTTCCCGCGCACCCAAACGGCTGCGCTTGACCATCACCTTCGGGTTGGTCGGCGCGGCGCTGGTGGGCGCTGCCCTGTTCCGACTGCGCGGCACCACTGGCGACCTGGTGCCGATCCTGGAATTTCGTTGGACGCAACGCGCGCCGGAGGTTGCGTCCCCCGCCGCCGGACCAGACACAGTTCACCGTATCGAAGCCACCGCGCCCTACCCTCAATTCCTGGGCCCGGATCGAAACGGGGTTCTGCCTGGTCCTCGTCTCGCGACGAACTGGGTGGCGCATCCGCCGCAAGTCCTCTGGCGACGGGGCGTGGGTGCGGGCTGGTCGGGCTTTGCCGTGGTCAAAAATCTGGCGCTCACGCAGGAACAGCAGGGCGCGCAGGAGTGCGTCGTGGCCTACGACCTCGGCAGCGGCAAGGAATTGTGGCGGCACGCGTCCACGGCGCACTATGACAATCCGATTGCCGGTGAAGGCCCGCACGCCACACCCACGGTGGTGAGCAATCGCGTGTTCACGCTGGGCGCCACCGGAATTCTGAACTGCCTGGACTTGAGCACCGGCCGATTGCTCTGGTCGCATAACGTGGTGGCCGAGGCGAACGCGAGTGTGCTCACCTGGGGTGGGGCGAGTTCGCCACTGGTGACCGGTGATCTCGTCATCGTGCATGGCGGCGAAGGCGCGGGCCGTTCCTTGTATGCCTTTCAGGTCGCGGACGGGAAACCGGCATGGGTGGGAGGAACATCCGATCCAGGCTATGCGTCGCCGTCCCTGGCCGTGCTGGCGGGTGAACCGCAGGTGCTCGCGTTCAACAGCCGGACGGTTTCCGGCCACAGCGTCGCGACGGGCGCAACGCTGTGGGAACAACCGTGGGGCAACGGCAACGTGGTGTGCTCCTCGCCGGTGGTGGTGAGCAGCAATCAAGTGCTGTTCTCCAGCGGCTACGGCGTGGGCGCGGAGTTGTTGGAAATCTCGCGCACCGCCGCGGGCAAATTCTCGGCCCGGAAAATCTGGAAGTCCACTCGCATGAAGGCCAAGTTCGCGCACCTCTACGCGCGGGACGGTTTCCTTTACGGGCTGGACGACGGCATGTTCGCGTGCGTGGATTTGCGGGATGGTTCGCAACGCTGGAAGGAAGGTCGCTATGGCCACGGGCAGGGGCTGGCGGTGGGTGAACTTTACCTGCTCATGGCGGAATCCGGCGAGCTCGTGCTGCTGCGCCCAACGCCCGAAGCGCCGAACGAACTCGCGCGCTTCCGGGTGTTCACCGCGAAGACGTGGAATCCCATCGCGCTGGCGGGCGATCTGTTGCTGGTGCGCAACGATCGGGAAGCCGCGTGCCTGAAACTCCCGGTCGCACACGATGAATGAACTTTGGTTTGCCTTCCTGGAGTTGATCCGGACTCCGTTCCAGCATGTGGAACTGGTGTGGGGCATTGTGCCGCTCTACTTCGGTCTGCTGCTGAACGAGCTGACCTCAACAAAGGCGAATTTTCGCACCGCCATCCAGACGGGCTTCAGCTTCGTTTGGGCGGGCGCTCAATGGCTCTATCCCTATTTCAAAGCGCACGCACCGGGCGGGCCGCGCCTTGAACTGGGCGCCATGCTGCCGGTCAATTTACTGGTCACGTTGCTCGTTCTCGGCCTGGGCGTTCTGGCCCTGCTCAGTGGCCTGCGGCGCAAGTATCCGAAATTTGCCCGCTTTCTCGGCCACGCGCGGTTTGCGAATTATTTCATGATCGCCATCTTCCCCATCCAAGCCCGCTACCTCGAATGGACCGCCGCCCGCCTGCTCGCCGTCATCCTCTTCGCCCTCCCGGTGTGGCTGGGGTTGCACTTTGGCTTGATGCCATTGCGGAATCGGAAATAACGGTCCGGCGGATGCGGTCATGTCGCCGACCCCAGCCGCTCTCTCGTGCCGTCGCTCCGGGACGGATTCGTTTTGCCCTTCGACCAGGCACTTCGTGTCTGGCGAATATCCGGTTGTCCCTCCGGGACGTTGAGTCGGCGGCTCGTGCCCCTTCCGGTCGCATCCACCCTGGACGGAATCAAAGCTTGGGCGGCGGAATCAAATCAGGTTAGATTGGCCCCATGCTCCGGCGCGATTATCTCCTGCGCATGATCGAAGAATTCATGCGGGCGCTCAGTCGTCTCCGCGCGCTTAAACAGGAGGAGCGTTGGTCGGAAGCCAGCGGCGAACTCGAGGCCCAGTTCCGACAACTCCTCGGCGACGACCTGCGAACAGTGACGCAGCTTTCCGAGTCCGATCTGCTCGCCCGGCTGATGCGCGAAGGTCCCACCCACGCCTTGCGGGACAAAATCTTCGTCCTGACGACGCTGCTCAGCGAAGCCGGCGACGTGGCCGCCGCGGAAGCGCGCCTGACGGAGAGCCACGAGTTTTACCTCAAGGCGTTGTATCTGCTGCTCGAGGCGCTCGCGCGCGAGGACGTTTTTGAATGTCCTGCCTTCGTGCCCAAGCTCGATGGCCTGCTCTCCCGGTTCGATGGAACGCCATTGCCCGCGCGCTTCCAAGCGCGGCTGATGCAACATTACGAACGCATCGGCGCCCTGGCCAAAGCCGAGGACGCGCTCCACGCGCTCCTTGAAGCCGGACCGGTCAATCCGCTCACGTTGGATTTTGGCCGCGCATTTTACCGTCGCTTGCTGGCGCAAACGGATGCGACGCTCAACGCGGCGAACCTCCCGCGCGCGGAGGTGGAGGAAGGGTTGCGCGAGTTGGAACTCCGTAAAGCCGCCGCCAAAACGCCGGCGCAGCCGGGCTTGAAACCAGACCGACCATGAATGTTTCCAACCCGTTCCGAATCCTGCTCCGTATTGGTTTGTGTGTGTTGTTGGCGGCAATGACGAGCGAGCCTTTCGCCCCGGCCCAAACCGGGCCTGATCCAAATCGGCCCGCAGCCGGGTTCCATCCAGCCACACAACTCTCGATCGCAGGCAATCACTGGCTGCTCAACGGCAAGCTTACCTATCCCGGTGCCAAGGCGGAGGGGCTGCTCCTGAACGTGCGCATGGTGAACGCCACGTTTGCCGACCGAAACCGCCCGGACTTTGACCCGGACGCCAACACCGCGAGATTCATTGCGCAAATCCCCGACTACGTCAGCCACGGCGTGCGCGCGTTTACTCTCAATTTACAGGGCGGATTTCCCGGGTACGAAGACGCGCTCAACAGCGGATTCAACGCTGATGGCAGCTTGCGCTCCGATGCTTTGCAACGAATCCGCCGGGTCATCGCGGCCTGCGACGAGCACGGGGCGGGAGTCATCCTCGGATGTTTCTACCAACGCCAGGACCAGTTGCTGACCAATGAAACGGCGGTGCGGAACGCCGTCGTGAACGTGGCGGCGTGGATTCAATCCAGTGGTTTCCGCAACGTCGCCCTGGAAGTGGCCAACGAATTCGGCCACCCCGGTTACGATCACCCGTCATTGAAATCGCCCGCCGGCATCGCCGACCTGATCCGCCTCGCCCGGCAAACCGCGCCCGGCTTGCTGGTTGCTTCCAGCGGACTGGGCGACGCCACGCTCGATCCACGCGTCGCGCGGGCGGGTGATTTTCTCCTGATTCATCTCAACTCCACCCAGGTCGAGGACATTCCACGCCAGCTCGCGGCCCTGGAAAAATATGGCAAGCCCATCGTTTGCAATGAAGACGAGAAAGTCGGTGCCGCCGGCGCGCGGGCGGTGGAGGCCTGTGTCGCGCATGGCGCCTCGTGGGGGTTGATGGCGCAACGCGTGAATCAGGATTTTCCGTTCACCTTTCGCGGCGCGGCGGATGATCCCGCAGTCTATGCGGCGTTGACGAAACTTGCCGCCCCAACCTCGAGTGCGGTGGCGAACGCCGATGTTTACTTTCCTCCACCCGAGTCGCAGGGCGGTTGGCGCGTTCTCAAATCGCCCGACGCCATCCGCCAGGTGGCGGGCATGGACCCGGACAAACTGGCGGCATTGCGAGCATGGTTGTCGCACAGCGACGATCGGCCGTTTGCGGCGGATGTCATCCGCCGGGGTTACGTCGTGCTGGAGGTGGAACGAGGCAACAGCGCGAAGACGGATTCGCGCCGGGTGGCGTCGGTTTCCAAGGCCATTTGCGCCACTGTGCTGGCCATCGCGTCCGAACGCAGCCAACAGGGCTTGACCTCGAAGCGAATGAAATTCTCGGATCCGGCCTTCCCCTTCATCCCGTGGGCGCAGCCTTTGAGCGATCCGCGTAAGGCGCAGATCACCGTCGCGCAACTCCTCAATCACACGTCCGGCATCTGCCCCGAAGCCACGGGTGCTCCCAACGATGGTTCGTGGGAATACATCCTCGGGCTGAGTGGCGACCAGCGCACCGCGAGGCTGGCGTTTGCTCCGGGCACAGGCTGCGGCTATTCCACCATCGCGCTGGATCACGCGGCCTTGGTGTGCGAGAACGTCACCGGCGAACCGTACGATCAGTTTGCCATCGAGCAGTTGTTCCGGCCGTTGGGGATTGAACACTGGTGGTTTCAATACTTCGAGGGTGGACCGAAAATCGGTCGGCATCCCTCACACGGACTGGGCTTGCCCTCCCGCGAGCTGGCGCGCATCGCCTACTGCATGTTGCAACAAGGCAAGTGGAACGGGCGTCAGGTGATCCCGCAATGGTTCGTCGCGCAAACCGCGGAGCCAACCAGCACGGTGAAAACGCCCGAGTTGAGATGGAAGTTGAATCCCCAGGTCTTCTCACATGGCTGGGAACTGCCCGCCCGCCATTGGCCCGCGAGCGGCCGCAGCGGCGCCGGCATTCCTGCCGACGCCCGCGAGAAGCCGGGCAGTGGCGGCCAGCTCATCGCTTTCGTCCCCAGCCTGGAGCTGGTGGTTACCCGGCAAACCGGCGGCAGCGGCGACTGGGAGTTCGAAGAATTTCTCCGGCGCGCCTGCGCCGCAGTTTTACCGACTCAATAACGGCGGCGGGAACCACCGGCGCGCTGAATCTTCTCCGAATTGCACGGGCGGAAAATTTGGATATCGCCAGCTTCAGTGCGAGACCGCCACCCGCTTGCCGCGGCTGACCTTTTTGAAAAGCAAAACCAGGGGCAGACACACCAGACAGAGCAACCCGAACAGCCGGAAATTTTCCACGAAGGCCCACAGCCGCGCCTGGTCGAGCAGGGTGTTGTAAATCAGTCCGTGCGCCTGGAGTTGCGCCGTCACGGACCCGCTCTGCGCCGCCAGGGAATGTTGCAAGGTCGCCAGTTGATCCTGATAGACGGGATCGTAGGGCGTGAGATGTGAGACCATCGAAACTTGATGCACCTGCGCGCGGCGCACGAGCAAGGTGCTGACCATCGCGATGCCGAAGCTGCCGCCCAAATTGCGCATGAGGTTGAAAATTCCCGTGGCATTGCCCAACTGGGCCTGGGGAAGCTGCCCCATGGTGGACGTCGTCAGCGGCACGAAAATGAAACTGATGGCGATTCCATTGAGCACACTCGGCCAGATCACCTGCCACATCGAGATTTGGAGATTGAGATTGCCCAGCCAGAAGGAAGAAACCGCCAGCAGACCGAAACCAATCGCAATCAGCACGCGGTTGCGAACGTGACCCACGAGCCGGCCGACCAGAAACGTGGTGATGAAGGCCCCGACGCCGCGCGGACTCAAGGTCAGCCCGCTCTCCAGCGCCGGATAGCCCATCAAGGTCTGCAAAAAAATCGGCAGCGCCGCCGTGGTGCCGTACAAGACGCCTCCCAAACAGGTGATGAGCAGAATGCCGGCCGAAAAATTCCGATTCTTCAGCACCTGGAGATTGACGATGGGATACCGCGCCCTCAGCTCGCGAATCACAAAGCCAAAAAAACACACGATGGAAATGACCGTCAGCCAGCCGATCAAGTTGGACGCAAACCAATCTTCCTGCTGCCCCTTGTCCAGGACAATTTGCAGCGTGCCCAGCCAGCCCGCGAGCAGCAGGAAACCGCGCAGATCCACCGGCCCGACCCGCGCGTGTTTGATGTAGGGTGGGTCTTCGAGTACCGCCTGGGCCATCAAGATGGCAAAAATTCCCACCGGCACGTTGATGTAAAAAATCCAGCGCCAGGCGAAGTTGTCCGTGATCCAGCCGCCGAGCGTTGGCCCAAGAATCGGCGCCACCACCACGCCCATGCCGAACGTGGCCATGGCCACCCCTTGTTTCTCCGGCGGAAAACTCTCCAGCAATGCCGCCTGCGAGATCGGCAGCATCGCGCCGCCGCCAATTCCCTGGAATATCCGCGCCACGATCAAAAATCCAAGATTCGGCGCCAGGCCGCACAGCACCGACGCCACCGTGAACAACGCGATGCACATGATGAGCAGCTTGCGGCGGCCGAAGTAAAGTCCCAGCCAGCCGGTGATCGGCAGCACAATCGCATTGGACACGAGATAACTGGTGAGCACCCACGTGGCCTCCTCGGGCGTGGAGGCGAGGTTGCCGGCAATGTGCGGCAAGGCCACGTTCGCCACGGACGTGTCGAGAATCTCCATGAAGGTGGCCGCCATCACCGCCACCGCGATCAACCACGGATTGTGCCGCGGCTGCCAGTGTCCATCCGGAGTTGCGACCTCAGCTTTGCGCGGGTCCGCCATGCGTTTCGTTTCCGGCTGCTTCCGCCTTTCGCCGCGCGAGCCGCCACCAACCCACGCCGACGATCAACGCCAGCACTGCGGCCGCCAGCGCGATGGTTGCGTCTGAAAAACTCTGCGCTTTCACCCGGACCGCCGGCACCACGGACATGCCCGGCCCCAGCACATGCGAGGACTCAATCGGTTCATCGAAGAAAATCCTGACCGGCACGCGCTGGACGACCTTGACGTAATTGCCAACGGCGTTCTCCGGCGGCAACAGACTGAAACGCGCCCCGCTGCCGGCCTGAATACTTTCCACATGACCGCGAAACTTGCGTCCGTCCAACGAATCCACACTGATCTCGACCGGCTGGCCGACGCGCAACCGCCCGAGCTGCGTCTCCTTGAAATTGGCCGTGACCCAGACATCCTTGGAAACGAGCGCCATGATGCGCTGGCCGACCTGGAGGTAATCGCCCTTTTCGACGCTCTTGCGCGTGACCCAACCGGCCTGGGGCGCAACGACGTGGGTGTACGAAAGATTCAGCTTCGCGGTCTGCACATCCACATCGGATTGATGTTTCAGCGCGTCGGCCCGCTCCACCGCCTTGCGCGCCGCCGTCAGTTCGGCGTTGTTCTGTGTGACTTTGGCCTGGTCGCTGGCCGTCTGTTCCTGCGCCGCCTTCAGATTGGCTTTCGCCTCCTCGGCGGTGGCCTTGGCGCTGTCAAATTCAGCCGGCGAAATGGTCTTCTGCCCGATCAACTCCTGCGCGCGTTGCAGATCGAGTTCCGCCCGCCGGGCCGTGGCCGCGGAGGCAACGGCTTGCGCCTCGCTCTGCCGGGCGGTTGCTTCGGCGGCGTCCACCTGCGCCTTCAACATGCCGAAGGTGGCCACCAGCAACTCGACGTTGGCCTGGGCCGCCGTTAGTGCGGCCGACTTTTGCCCCAAAGCCGCCTCGAAATCCTGCGGCTCGATTTCAATGAGCGGATCCCCGGCTTTCACCGGTTGGTTCGCGACCACGAACACCGATTTAACCTGCCCGGCCACCTTCGGCGCAATGGCGACGATGGGGCCGTCAATGAAGGCGTCATCCGTGGTTTCGTGCGTGAAATTAAATGCGAGATAATGCAGCCCCAGAAAAAAGGCGGCGGCGATCAAGAGGGTGCCGAGGCTGACGATCAGCCCGCGCCGCCGTGAGCGACGATTGGTCGAGGCCGCGTCCGGCGATGGTTCGTTTTCGGGTTTTGATCCGGCTGTTGGTTCTTGAGTTGCGTCCATGTCCCGTGCGGCGGAAAAACTTCCCACTCTCCATTCAGAGTTCCGGGAGCTTGCCGCAAGCTGCGCCCGCCCGCAAGCCGCACGGCAGCCGCACGGCAGCCGCACGGCAGCCGCACGGCAGCCAGGCCGTCTGGATCGTTCAAGCGCCACCACCAGCTTTGACATGCTCTGGCGACAGTGAATCTTGTGGAAAATCGGATGCGCGCGTTGAAGCCGGGCTGCCCGACCAAACAACAGACCGGATAAGTCATGACTTTTTCGTTTCCCTGCGTTGGGCTGAAAACAGTCCAGCGCCGCTAACGCATTAAATGTTTCAAGCCCTGAAAAGCGACTAGCAATCCGATGCCCACGAGCACGGTGGAACTGACGTAAGGGGCTTTGCGCGCGAACGCACCGAATCCGTTGAAGCGTTTGCTCGCATGCTGCACGGAAAAGGCCGCGACCGAACCGACGGTGACGAGCGTGATGGCCAGTCCCAAACTGAATGCCAGCACGATTGCAAATCCCAAGGTGAACTTTTTGAGCTGGAGACAGATCAGCAGCACCGCAAACGCGGACGGGCAAGGCAGCAAGCCACCCGTCAAACCAAAGAGGATGAGCTGGCCGGTTGTCACCTGGCCGCTGGTGAAGCGCTTGTGTAATTCCGCAGCGTGTTCCCGCTCATGCGCGTCCTGATATTGGGGAGAATTCACACCGAGCGAAGGGTGAGGGTGATGATGCTCGGCCTCGCGGAAATTCACGCGGCAGGAATGATGATGTTCGCCGTGGCCCACCGTCACGGTCGCGTCGAACTCATGCGGTTCGGGGATGTCCGTTGTGGATTCCAGGAAATCTTTTTTCGCCGCGAACCCAAATGCCTGCCGCGTGCCATCGGAACGCACGGTTTCCAATTTCACGTCCGCAGCGGCGGGAAGCCGCCCGCCGGCCGGAGCACACAAACGAAAAACCGGCGGGACACCTTCCTCAAAAACACTCAACTCAAGTTTGCCATGGCCCATGTCGAGCACAAACGATTCACAGTGCCCGTGATGATGCTGTTCTCCGTCGGCAGCGCGTCGCTGTTCCCGTCGGGTGCGGGCGAACATCCAGAGCGCCATGCCCACGACGATCACCCCGGTGGCCAGTTGAAAATACGGTTCGGAGATTTCGACATCGAATTGCCCCGCGTACTGCAATCCGATGAAAGCCAGAATCCAGATGATGGCCGTGTGCGAAACCGTGGCGGACAAGCCGAGCAACACCGCCTGTTTGACCGTTCCGCGAATTGCGACGATGAACGTGGCCATCATCGTCTTGCTGTGGCCGGGCTCCAGTCCATGCAGCGCGCCCAACACAATGGCGGCGGGAATGAACAGCCAGGCATTGCCTTGGGCGAGGTATTCGTTGAATGAAGTCACGCCGTGGACTATACCCCTACCCCCTATTAAGAGGCAAGGACGGGATTGAACCGGCTAGTCCCTCCGCGTATGCTGATCGCATGAAATCGCACAGCCATTCGCGGAGTGAGCGGGACGCGCAGAAACTGCGCGTTCGCCGCATCGTCGGCCAGTTGAACGCCATCGAGCGGATGCTGGCCGAGGACCGCGACTGCGCGGAAATCCTCATGCAGCTTGTCTCGGCGCGCAAGGCCCTCAAGTCGCTGGCCGAAAATCTGATTCATTCCCACCTGGAGCATTGCATCGAGCACGCACACTCGGCGGCGGAAGGGCGCAAGCATTTGCAGGAACTCCTGTCGGTGTTGAAGCGATACGCGGAATAGCGAGCTCGCGACTCGACCGGGCGGGCCACCCGATCCGGCGGTTGCAAACCAACAGGCAGGTATGGAGAAAGTTGCCGCGACGGCGACACCGGAACAGAGGCATCTGAACGGGGCGTTCGGTCCGTGCTGCGAATCGTCCCGCCGGAAAAAGCCAAGGCCGTGGTGAACCTTCGCGCTGACCCAAAGCTTCAAGCGCGCATTGAGGAACTGGCGGACAAACCCACTGAAGGCGAACTCACCGAAACGGAGAAAGCTGAATACGCGCGTTACGTGCGGGCGAACCAGTTCGTTGCGATTCCGCAGCAGCAGGGCGGCAGTTGGTCGGCTCGAAATACCAAGAGCTGATAGCTACGCGCCGAGTCCGCCATCAAAGTCGTCGAATGATGGGGGCGAAAGATAAAGCGTTCCGCTCGCGACTCGAAGGCGCTCGCGATCCGCCACCGACCGGGCGGGTTCACTCCGGCTTTTTAGCTTCGGCAATCCGGGCGATCAACTGGTCGCGTTGGGACGTGTCGCCGCCGCCGCACGCGCCGTTGCCGGACGGCGATTCCTCGCGACGCTGGAAGACGGATTGCGCTCCATTCATCGCGGCGCGCGGGCTGTTGATGGCAGCCTTGGCTTCCGCCAGATGGCCCTTGCCAATCGAGACGCCATTGAAGGCGCGTTGCGCCAGCTCCGGGGACGGCGCGAACGGTTTCGGTTTTGCGCCAAAGTTGTATTTGAAATTCTTCCAGTTGTCGCCGCGCTGATAATTCGTGCCGAGCGCGCCGCTGGGATCGTAGCCGCAATGCACCATGCAATTCTCACAGCGCGGGTCCCGGGCCACACCATCCACCACGCCATATTTCTCCCACTGCACCTTTGCGAGCATTTCGGGGTAGGTGTCGTAATGGCCGTCGGTCATCAGGTAGCACGGCGCTTTCCAACCCTTGATGTTATAGGTGGGAATGGCCCAGGCGGTGCAGGTCAATTCCCGTTTGCCCGCCAGGAATTCCTGATACACCGGGGTGCCGAAAATGGTGAACTTCTCGCCCCACTCCTGGATCTTCGCGAACTTCTGTCGCGTCATCTTCCGGGTGAGGAAGAAATCTTCCGGCTGCTTGCCAAGGCGTTTGACCATGTCCTTCTTGGCGGCGTCGTATTCGTAACCGGGTGAAATCGTATGCCCGTCCACGTTGAGCGACGACAGGAAGGCGAACATGTCGTCCAGTTCCTTCACATCGGTCTCCTTGTAAACGGTGGTGTTCGTCGCGGTCTGGTAACCGAGGATCTTCGCCATCTTGATCGCGGCGATACATTCCTGGAAGACGCCTTCGCGCTCGACGATGAGGTCGTGCGTGTATTCCAGGCCGTCCACGTGGACATTCCAATACATCCACTGGCTCGGGCGGATGACCACCTTGCTTTTCGCCGCCGCCTCGGCGGTGCGGATGGCCTCGGCTTCTTTCGCGGTGATTAAATCCTGGGTGAGCAGTTGCTGGAGGTGGGATTCATGCGCCGGATTCGACGCGTCATAAATGGCGGCCAGGTATTCGCGCATTTTCTTGCGCATGAACACGCCGTTGGTGCAGATGTAAATGATGCGCTTTTGCCCGCGCAACCCCGCGACCAGTTCCTCAATCTTGGGATAGATCAAGGGTTCGCCGCCGCAGATGGAAACCATCGGCGCATCGCAATCCGCCGCCGCCGCGAGACATTTCTCCAGCGGCACCATGTCCTTGAGCGAGGTGGAATACTCGCGAATCCGCCCGCAGCCGGTGCAGGTCAGATTGCAGGTGTGCAACGGCTCGAGTTGCAACACCATGGCAAACTTGGGCGTCTTCCGAACCTTATGTTTGATGATATGGCCGGCAATCTTTGCCGACAACGCGAATGGGAATCGCATAATGGTTTAAGTGACCGGCGCGGCGGTTTCGGTGCTGCCCGGCGTGGTGTTCGGGGTCGCCGTCGGCGGGGGCAGCGTGGTCGGAGGCTGATACAACAACCCGCGCATCAATCCGCCGCCACCCGGAATCAGAAAGTCGAGCGGCGAAATACTCTTCCCGGTCGAAATACCACCGCACCCGGCCGTAAGCCCCAACAAGCCGGCACACATCAGCAACCGAACCGTTTTCCGCTTTAATGTCACTGGTAGCAGAGTATAAATCCCGGGCGTGTGACCGCAATAGTTAATTCCATGGTTCATTTTCATCATGCCAGTTGTGTTGGGCTGGCCATCCTCGCCGGTTGCGGCCTCGCCCTGTCGGTTGCGCCGGCGCTGGCTGCGGATACCAACACCACTTCTCCCGCCGAGTTGCTCGCCCGGTCGCAGGACAAATTCCTGGCCGCCCAAAAACTCCATGCCGCGCAACCCACCAACACCATCGCCGGGTGGCAACTGGCCCGGGCGACGTTTGACCGGGCGGAATATGCCACCAACAGCACCGAGCGCGCCGCCCTGGCCGTCCAGGGCATCGCGGCCTGTCGCTCCATCCTGGCCCGCACCGCCAACAACGCTCCCGCCCACTACTACCTCGCGCTGAATCTCGGCCAGTTGGCGCGCACCAGATTGTTGGGTGCGCTGCCATTGGTCAGCGAGATGGAGGAGGAATTCAAATCCGCGCGAGCACTGGATGAGCAATTCGATTATGCGGGGCCGGATCGTTTCCTCGGTCAGCTCTACTACCAGGCGCCGGGCTGGCCCGCGAGCATCGGCAGCCAACGCAAAGCCCGCAAACACATGGAGCGCGCCGTCGAACTGGCGCCCGACTACCCCGAGAACCGGCTCAACCTGGCCGAGGCCTATCTCAAGTGGCGTGAGAAAAAACTCGCGGCCCGCGAACTCGCAGCCCTCGACACGCTTTGGCCCGCCGCCCACACCAATTTCACCGGCGCCGATTGGGTCGCCGCCTGGAATGACTGGCAACCGCGGTATGACAAACTCCGCGCACATGATCTGCCATGAACTTGCGGGGACAATCTCACTTTATTGCGCCCGTACCGGATCGGGAGTGGGCGCATCGCGCATTGAGCCGCGCGCGGGGGCGCGGTCGGGTGCGGCGGACGAGGGCGTCCACGGCCGCACGAGTGGGCGCGGGCGCTCCCCGCTGCAATCAACAGAGATGCGCCTGAGCTTGCGGCCACCAGAAAAAATCAATTTTTCATTCCCCGGAATCCTCGCTACGTTCTCACCGTGCATCCGATTGCCTTTCATCTCGGCCCGCTGACCATCCACTGGTACGGCATCCTGATCGCACTGGCCTTTCTGGCCGGGTTGTGGACCGCCACCAAACGCGCCCCGCTCGCGGGCATCAACGGCGAGCTGATTGCCGATCTCGTCGTCCCGTGGTTGCTGCTCGGCAGCGTGCTGGGCGCGCGAACTTTGTACGTGCTCACCTACTGGCGCGAAAGTTTTGCCGACCAGCCCTGGTGGGAAATTTTTATGATCCAGCACGGCGGCCTGGTTTACTACGGTGGACTCATCGGGGCCACGGTGACCGGCATCGTATTTGCCCGCGTGAAGAAAATCCCGCTCTGGAAACTCGCCGACGTGATGGCCCCCAGCGTGGCGCTGGGTTCGGTGTTCGGCCGCCTCGGTTGCCTGATGAACGGCTGCTGCTACGGTCGCGCCTGCGATCTACCCTGGGCGATTCGCTTTCCGACCGACCACGCCACGGGCGGTCTGCCGGTGCATCCCACCGAGATTTATGACGCGGCTCTCAACTTCGCACTCTATCTCGGGCTGGCCTGGCTGTTTCGCCGTCGGAAATTTGATGGTCAGGTTTTTGCCACCTATCTCCTGTGTTACGCGGTCATGCGCTCCTTCGTGGAGATGTTTCGCGGCGATTACGACGCCGCTCATCTGCATGGTGGATTGACCCCGGCCCACCTGGTGAGCCTGGCAATCTTTGCGGTGGGCGTGGCCTTCTTTCTGGCGCTCCGCTCGCGCAAATCGCTCGTCGCTGCCGCGAAGTGAAACCCGCCTGCCGTCCGTGGCGTCACCCTCCCACCCCATCTTCCTGGCCGGCCCCACCGCCGTCGGCAAATCCGCCGTCGCGCTCGCGCTGGCCGAAAGACTCGATGGCGAAATCATTTCCGTGGATTCGATGCAGGTCTATCGCGGCCTGGACCTGGGCACCGCCAAACCCTCCCGCGCCGAACGCGCTCGCGTACCGCACCATTTGATTGATGTGGTGGACCTCACCGAGCCGTTCGATGCGGCGAAGTTTGTCGCGCTGGCCCGGCAGGCCGTGGCCGAAATTCATTCGCGCAATCGTGTGCCGATCTTCTGTGGCGGCACCGGATTATACTTCCAAGCCTACCGGCAAGGACTGGGTGAAGCTCCCCCCTCCGATGCAAAGTTGCGCGCCGAACTCGAAGCGGCCCCGCTCGTGGATTTGCTCCGCGAACTCGAGCAACGCGACGCCGAAACCTTTGCCCGGATTGATCGGCAAAACCCGCGTCGCATCGTCCGCGCGCTCGAAGTCATCCGTCTCACGGGCAAACCCTTCTCGGCGCAGCGGGCACAGTGGAGCGAGGCGCACGGAGAGCCGGCCAGTTCGTCCGACGACTCGCCCCGCCAGATCGTCTGTTTGAATCGCGCAACCGAAGACCTCCATGCCCGGATCAACGCTCGCGTGGACGAAATGTTTTCTCACGGTCTGGTGGAAGAAACCCGTCAACTGCTTCAACGCGGCCTGGAACGAAACCAGACCGCGATGCAAGCCATCGGCTACCGGCAGGTGGTCGAACACTTGCGTGGTGAACGCTCGTTGCCGGACACGATTGCCCTGGTGAAAAGCAAAACGCGCCAGTTTGCCAAACGACAGTTGACCTGGTTTCGCAAACACGCGAAGGCCAGGTGGATCGAGCTCAACCCAAGGGACACCGCTGCGGATCTGGCGCGTTTGCTGGGCTGAGGCGGGGCGCATCAGGGTGAACGCCAGTCCATCACGTACGCGCTCGCTAAAATGCGAGCGGGCACGTTCGCCCCGTTGGGGAGCGAGGAACGCAATGATACCAAGGGAACAACATCACTGCGGCCTAACTCGGGATGGTTCGGCCGGCGCGATGCGCGCGGCTTGCTTCAAGCGCGCCGCTCCATTAAGGTCTGCCCATGTCGTGGAAGAAGATCACCACCCTGGCTGCCTGCCTGGCCGCTGGACTGCATTTTGCCCCGGCGGATGTGGTGGAGTTGAAGGACAAGGCCGCCGTCACTGGCAAGGTCCTCGCCGAAAAGCGGGATTCGGTGATTGTGGACGTCGGCTACACCGCCCTGGTCATTCCGCGCAACGTCGTGACGAAGATCTCCATCGGCGACGACCCCGGCGCGACCAAAGCGAAATCGGCCGGAACCAAGCCCGCCTCGCCCTCGTCTCGCAAAGGAAACGAAACTCCGCCGTCCGGCGCTTCCAGTCAGGATTTTTATCATCTGGGAAACAAAGCCGGCCCCGAGCGCAATGTTCGCGATCTCGTCAAGCAACTCGGCGAGGCGGTCGTCCAGGTGCGGACCCCGGGCGGACTCGGATCGGGGTTTTTCATCAATGAGGACGGTTTCCTCATTACCAATTTCCACGTCATCGAGGGCGAGACGCAGATCTCCGTCGAGGTGTATCTGCAACGGAACGGCCAGTTGGAGCGCCAGACTTACAAGCAGGTCCGGATCGTGGCGATGAACAAGTTTGCGGACCTCGCCCTGCTCCAGATCCAGGACCGGAACGCGCCGAAGTTCCGCTACGTTCAAATCGGAAGTTCCGATGCGTTGTCGGTCGGCGAACGGGTTTTTGCCATCGGCAGCCCGCTCGGGCTGGAACGTACGGTGACCGAGGGGATTCTCAGCACGAAGACGCGCCAGTTGGGTGGCGATCTCTATTTGCAAACCACCGCGCAGATCAATCCCGGCAACAGCGGCGGCCCGCTCTTCAACCTGCACGGCGAGGTGGTCGGCGTCACCAACATGAAGATCGCGTCGGGTGAGGGACTCGGCTTCGCCATCCCCTCCGAGATGGTGCTCCATTTTCTCGATCACCGGGATGCCTACGCCTATTCCAACGACAACCCCAACAGCCCTTACCGTTATCTCGAACCGCCCGGGCGCATGAAACAGGCGGCGCGCGACGAATGATCCTCGCGCAACGATTTCCTCACCCGTGTTGACCCTCCCATGAGCCAATCCACCGCTTCGACTGTCCATCGCCTGGCCCGCAGGCAATCCATCACGCTGGCCGCCCTGTTGCTGTGCGCCGGGTCCGCTTTCGGCGCCGTGCCGCCCGCCGAGAAGCTGCTCCCGCCGGACACCCTGTTGGTCCTCTCCGCGCCGGATTGGACGCAATTGCAGGCCGCCTACCGGAAATCCGCGCAACGCCAGTTCTGGGAGGACCCGGCCATGAACCTGTTTCGGGAAAAACTCCTGACCAAATGGAACGAAGAATTTGTCCAGCCGCTCGAACGCGATCTCGGAGTGAAGCTCGGCGATTACAGCGCGCTGTTGCAAGGCCAGGTGACGCTGGCCGTCACCCAGGGAGAGTGGCAGGGAAACGGGAAAAACGACGGCCTGCCGGCGTTCCTGTTCCTGCTCGATGCCCGGGACCAGAGCGGCCTGCTCAAGACGAACCTGACCGAACTGCGCAAAAAATGGAACGATGCGGGCAAGCCCATCAAGACCGAAAAAATCCGGGATGTGGAATTTTCCGTGATACCGTTGACGACAAATGACGTGCCCCCGACGCTCAAGCAATTCGTCCCGCAACCGCAGAAGGTCGAGGAACTGGGCCAGGAGAACGAGCCTCCCGCTCCCCCCACGGAACTGGTCGTGGGCCAGTATGATTCGCTGCTCATCGTCGGCAGCAGCTTGAAGGCGGTCACGGACGTCGTCCTGCGGCTGGCGGGCAGCGCCGCCCCCACGCTCGACGAACTACCGGAGTTTGCGTCCAGCCGGACCGCGCTCTTCCGCGAGGCCCCGCTCTACGGCTGGCTCAATGCGAAGACCTTCTTCGCCGTCCTCACGCGCATGCTGGCCAGTCAGGAAAATAACGAAGCCCCCAGCCCGCTGCCCATTCCCGCCGTCGGCAAGCTGATTGCCGCATCCGGTCTTGGCGGGCTGAAAAGCGTCGCGTTCGATTTTCGTGACTCCGGCGACGGTCACCGCTACGAAATGTTCGTCGCCGCGCCCGAGGCGAGTCGCACCGGCCTCGCCAAACTGTTGACGCTCGCCCCCAAGGACTGCACGCCGCCCGCCTTCGTGCCGGCGGATGTCGTGAAGTTTCAACGCATCCGGCTCGATGGCCAGCAGGCGATCAAGACGATTGAAAAGATGTTGGGCGACATTTCCGCCGAGGCGTTGAACACCTGGAACTTTCTCCTCAGCAATGGCAATGAAGCCGTCCGCGTGAAAGAACCGGACTATGACATCCGGAAGAATCTTTTCGGGAATCTCGGGGACGACTTCATCACTTACGAGAAGCTGCCCCGCGGCGATTCGGCGCTTGAACTCGCCTCGCCGCCGTCGCTGTTCCTCATCGGCTCGCCCAATCCGGATCAACTTGCCGCCGCGCTCAAGGGCGTGCTCATCATCCTCACCCCGGAAGGCGGCAATCCCAAGTCCCGCGAATTTCTGGGCCGGAAAATTTTCACCATCAAACTCCCGCCCCTGCCCATCGGCGGGTCGCCCTCGGCCGGCCGCACGTTGAACTACGCCGCCAGCGCCGGCTACGTGGCTTTCAGCACGGACATCGCCACGCTGGAAGAATTCCTCCGCAGCAGCGAAGGTCAGAACAAACCCCTGCGCGACGTTCCCGGTCTGGCCCAGGCCATCGCCCGCATTGGCGGTCAAAGCACCGGCTGGCTGACCTACGAAAACGAGTCCGAAACCATGCGCCTCCAGTTCGCAGCCCTGCGGCGCAGCGCCGGGGCCACCAACAACGCCGGCCCCAGCGTCCTCACCAGCACGATCCCCTTCGCCGCGCCCGAGAAGAAAATCAGGGATTGGCTCGACTTCTCGCTGCTGCCCGACTACGACAAAGTGGCCAAGTATTTCAGCTTCGATGTCTATACCGGCAGTGCCAGCGTGGACGGATTGACCTTCAAGTTTTATTCACCCCTGCCGCCGCAGTTGAAGCCGTAACCGGCGTCACACCCAGTCCGGCACGCGGAACAACCGGCAGAAGCGCCGCCGGTGGAGTTCGCTATCCAGTACGTCGTAGTGATTCGGCACGAGTCGCCGTGGCGTGAGCCGGCAGATTTTCGCCACGCTGGCTGGAAACAGCTCCGGCACGCTGTTCAGGATTGCGGGCGGGCGGTGGACGTTGAAGAAATAACTCGCAAACATGTCGCCGCTGAACAGGAGATTGTGGCGGGCGCTGAAGAAGCCACAATGCCCGGCGGAATGGCCGGGCAAATGCACCACGCGCAACCCACCCCAAAACGGCAGTTCCTGTCCGTCCGAGATGAATGAGTCAATGCGGCCCGCGCAATGCCGGGTCAGCAGTCGACCCGCCGCTTCCAATCGCCCGCACCAACGCGCGATGCCGGTGTAGGGATACGTTCCTGCCACGTGCCGGGCTTCCTCCGCGTGGGCCAGCACGCGCGCACCCGTCCACTCCCGCAGCCAGGCCAGATTTCCGGCATGATCCAGATGGCCGTGCGTGAGCAAGATCGCCTTGATGGAATCCGGCCGGAGACCCCGTTTGCGAACGAGCCGCCGAATCCAGAAGGGTTCGCCGACCAGGCCGGTGTCAATCATCACGCTCGCATCGCCGTCCGCCAGCACGAAACAGCAGCCCATGAGACCGCGGATCGTAAGGTTGCCGGCTGGAGCCTTTCGCACGCCTGCTGCATAGCAGGCACGGGTCTGAGGGGAAAGGGAAACCTATTTTTGATCGCGTTTGATCTGGGCACGAATGGTGTCCTCGTCAATGACCAGCTTCCAATCACTGCCGATTCGCTGAAACTTCATATCCTCTTGTTTGGCCGCGCCGGAAGCCATGGTGGTTTCCACCGCCAGTATCCTTTCGTCCACCGTCGGCGCTTGTTGTGAAAGCACACGATAGCCAGTGTAACTTTGGTCCCGGTCTTCAGCCATCATCGGGAACAACATGGCGTCCTCCAGCCCTAGGCCGTTGTCTGCAATCTGCTTTCGCGCCGCTGTGGGGTCGGGCGATGTCGCAATCATCTGTGCCAACATGCCTTCCATGATTTTCTTCGCGCCGTCGGTGATGTAGAGCGATTCCTTGAACCGCTCGCGATTGCCATTTACCACCGCCCAGCCGCGAGTTTGCAACACGGCAGCAGGTGATGCGAATCCGGCATCGGTCCAGGACTCTTTGGGCAAGTCAACGGGATCCGACACAGAATTGGCTGCGGGAGCGCTCGACGAACGTTGGATGGCCCCTTGCAGCCGGGCCAGTTCCTGGGTCCGCGCCCGCAGCCGGCCCACCTCACCCCGCAGTCGAAGAAGCTCCAGATGTTCCTGTTGCACCCGGGCGAGTTCGATGTCATTCGTTGCCGGTGGCGGAGCCTGTGCGACCACGGATGGCGCTGTTTGTTGTCGCAGCACTTCGTTCTCCGCTCGTAGCCGGGCGTTGGTGCGTTGCTGCAGGATCACAGGCGTTGCCACTCCCAACGCTACGACTGCGCCGACGATGCCAAGTTTGAGTTGCGTAATAGTCACGAGTTCCAACACTCCTTTCATGAGGGTTGAGGTTGAAGCAGCCACGACCGCGCTACCGCCGGCCGCCGCCAGAATCGAAGCAGTCAGAGCTGCGGGAGACGCCTGCACCGCGTTGGCGGCGATGATGCCGCCAAGGGCTGCGGCCGGCCGTGAGATACCGTTTCGCGAAAAATGCTTCCGCAACTTTTCCAGCGCGCGGCCGACACGCACCTTGGCCGCGGCTTCGCTCGCGCCCAGTGCCGCGCCAACTTCGCTCAATGGCTTCCCTTCAAAAAAGCGCAGTACAATCGCGTCGCGGTCGCGGTCACAGAGTTTTGCCATCGCGTCCTCAAGCAGCGGTTTGATCTGAGGCCAGGCGTCGGGCTGCGGTTCGTTCACGAGTGACTGCATGTAAGCCTCCTGTTCACGGTGCATGCGGCGGGATTCAGTTCGGCGATGATTTGCCGCCGTCAACCGCGCCGTTTGATAGAGCCAGCCGGAAAGAACGACGTTGCGCCCTAGCGAACCGGCTTTGTGCGCGAGCACAAGAAAGACGGCTTGCGTGATCTCCTCGGCGGTGTGCGGATTTCCGGTCTGACGCAGCGCGACGGAATGGACGAGGTTGACGTGCCGTCGCACCAGTTCCGCAAATGCCGCCTCGGATTGGTGATCCGCGTAATCGCGCAGCAATCGGATGTCATCCATTTCCAACATTCACCAAGTAATGTCCGCCGGTCACAAAAAGGGAACAGAAAATTTGGCCGCTGATCCGGGCCGATACATTCCCCCGGCGTCGGTGGGGAAAATTATCGTAGATTAGCGCGGATTAGCGGTTCAAACTGCCCTCGCGCATGAGCAAAATCATCGGCATAGATTTGGGCACGACCAATTCCCTCGTGGCCACCGTGGACAGCGGTATTCCGTATGTCATTGCCGATGCGGACGGGCGACGGCTCACGCCGTCGGTCGTGCATTGGCCGGCGCGCGGGGCCGACCCCCTGGTGGGCATTGCGGCCAATCGCATGCGCGTCGTCAAGCCGGCCGAAACGGCCTATTCGGTGAAGCGGTTCATCGGCCGGCGCGGCGCGGACATTGCGCCGGAGGAAAGACTGGTCCCATTTCCGATCGAGCGTTCGGATGGCAGCCCGGTGAAAATCAGGATGCACGAGCGTGATTTCACGCCCGAGGAAATCTCCGCCGAGGTCCTGAAAAAACTCAAACGCGATGCCGAAGCCGCAATCGGCGAACCGGTCACCCGCGCCGTCATCACCGTGCCGGCCTATTTCAACGACGCCCAACGCAACGCCACCAAGCGGGCCGGCGAACTGGCGGGTTTCACCGTCGAGCGCATCCTCAACGAACCCACCGCCGCCGCGCTCGCGTATGGTTTGGACAAGCTCAAGGAGAAATCGAAGATCGCCGTTTATGATTTGGGCGGCGGCACCTTTGATCTTTCGATTCTCGAACTGAACGCGGGCGTTTTTCAGGTTCTCGCCACGAATGGCAACACGCGTTTGGGCGGCGACGATCTCGACCAACGGCTGGTGGAGTTCGTACTCGAACAGATTAACCAGAGCAAGCCGAGGGGGCAGAGTGAGTCAAAGCAAGACGCTGTTCCACCCGTTGCCTCCGGTCTCAATTCTCCGGTCATCATTTCCCGGGTGCGCGAAGCGGCGGAGCAGGCGAAGATCAAGCTCTCCACGGAAACGGAGACGGAGATCACTCTGCCGTTTCTCACCTCGGATTTCAGCTTTGGTTGCCGGCTCACGCGCGCGGAACTGGAGCGGCTCACGCGCGACATCGTGGAACGCACCCGCCCGCATTGCCTCCGCGCGCTGGCGGACGCCAAACTGGAGGCCAGGGATTTGGATCAGGTGATCCTCGTCGGCGGTCAGACGCGCATGCCGCTCGTGCGCCAGCTCGTGAGCGGATGGTTTGGTTGCGCCGAGTTTGCGGAGGATCGCGGCGGCATCCGGCTCGGGGAATCTTATCACCGACCAGACGGGCCACTGCTGAATTCCTCGCAAAACCCGGATGAAGCGGTGGCGCTGGGCGCGGCCATCCAGGCGGAAATTTTGTCGGGTGGTTTCCGCAATGTGCTGCTGCTTGATGTGACGCCCCTGTCCTTGGGCATCGAAACGTTCGGCGGCTTGATGAACGTCATCATTCCCCGCAACTCAACCATTCCACTCAAAGCGGGCGAGATGTTCACGACGGCGGTGGATCAACAGCGTTCGATGTTGATCCACGTTTTGCAAGGTGAACGCGAGCGCGCCCAGGACAACTGGAGTTTAGGGAAGTTCACCTTGGAATTTGAGTCCGCGGCACGCGGTGTGCCGCGCGTGGGGGTGCAGTTCGAGATTGATGCGAATGGAATTCTCCACGTGCTCGCTCGCGATACAAAGACGGGACGCGAGAAGGTGGTGGAAATGAAATCCGCCGTGGACGTGGATGACGCCGCCGTGACCCGCATGGTCGAGGAATCCGTGGCGCACGCCTTCGATGATCTGGCCACGCGCCGCTGGGTGGAAGCGAAGCTGAAGGCGAACGAGTTGCTGGCCGCCGCCCGCAAAGGCCTGACCGGTTGCGCGGACGAACTGGACGCGGCCTATATTGCGCAGGTTGAAGCCGCCTTGAACACACTGTCGGCCGCTCTGGCCACCGAAGTCGCCCCCACCGGCGCCGGAGACACCAAGCAACTGCAATCCGCCTGCGCCGTCGTGGACGAGGTGACCAAACCACTGGCCGACTTGTTAATGGATAAGGCGATGGAAGCCATGCTGCGGAAGCGCGGCGCGATTTCATAGCGCGCGGAGGTGGGTTTGACAAAGCGCGGGCTGCTCAACACCCAGAACAGCGTGGCGATGAGCAGAATCACCACGACCACCGCCAGGATCAGCATCACCAGTTGCAGCCGGCCGCGGCGGGAATAGCGGCGCCGACCGTGGGAATGTGCGGCGGGGTTCATTTCCACCGATACTTCTACACGTTCGCCAAGGCTGCAACCATTTTGTGTTCACAAAATGGGCCGGCGAAATTGAAAAATCCGCGCGGACTATTCAGGTTGCCGTTTGCGGAGCAGCATTCGCCTTGAGGAGCCAGTCGGAATCCTGTTTCAGGTACAGCGTCTGGGTCGGGAACGCGAAATTGAGCTTCTCCTGGTCGAACCGTTCTTTGAGCGAGAGGTTCATTTCCTGCAAACTCGCCAGACACGCTTTCATGTCCGTGCCGTTCCACCAGTGGACCACCAGGATGTTCAGCGACGAACTTTCAAATTTGTTGAAACTCATGACCAGGTCCGCCGTTTGCGGATGGCCGCGAAAGACTTCCTCGATGAGCTTGAGCGCCAGCTTCACTTTTTCGACGGGCGTGTCGTACGTGATGCCGATATTCATCACGGTCTTGATATTGGGCCGCGCGGCGATGTTGATGATGGTGGCGCTGCCCATCGTCTTGTTCGGGATGCTGACGAGGTGGCCGTCCAGGTTCCGGATGCGTGTACTGCGCAGACCGATGCTTTCAACGGGCCCGTCAATGTTGTCCACCTGGATGCGGTCGCCGATCTTGAACGGCTTGTCCAGGAAGATGGCCACCGCGCCGAACAGATTGGCCAGCGTGTCCTGGGCCGCCAGCCCCACTGCGAGACCCCCGATGGACAGCGAGGCAATGGCCGCCGTGATGTTCACCCCCATGTTGTTGAGCGTGGTCAGAACCGCCACCACCACGATGAACACTTTCAGACTCTTGCGGATGATCGGGAAGAGTTGCTGGTTGAACGCCTGATCGTCCTGGGCCGCCACCCGCTGCCGCCAGAAGCTCATCAACAGGTCAATGAACTTCATCACCAGATAGGTCAACGTAACGGCAATGACGATGGTAAAAACCTTGCTGAGGATGTTGTCCACCATTTCGGGCCACCTGAAGACGCCCAGGCCGATATGCAGGAAAATGATGAACGCGATCACTTTGACCGGCCCGTTGAGCAGGTCCAGCACCAAATCGTCGAACTTGGTCGTGCTCCTTTGCGCCCACTTTTTCAACCACACGCGCGTCAGGTAATCCAGCAGCTTGGAGACATAGAACGCGAGGAAAATGTAAATGAGCGAAAACACATATTTCCACAGCTCGTTGCCCCAGAGCGTCCGTTTCATAAACGGCAGCTTGACGGCCAGGTCTTCCACCCAGGCGGGGGTTGGCGTCGGCTTGGAAATCTCGGACGCGACCACGCCGGTGGTCGTGTTGCTCGTGCCGCCGGAGGAAACGCTCACTGACGCCGTGACCGTATTGGTTTTGGCCGTCCCGGCCTCCTGCGCTGCCAGACTCCAGACGGACCACACCAAACTCACGCCGAGGAGAAACAGAACACCAAGATAGAGCCTCTTAAATTGAACTCGCATCGTTCCAGTGAACAAAAATTGCGAATGGGAGCCAAGTCTGTGACCGGAAAATCTCAGCCGCCGGCGACGATTTTGACAATTTCCAGCGTGTCGCCCGCATGGAGTTGTCGCCCCGAAAACTCCGACGGCGCGACGGCCTCGCCATTGTGCTCCACCACCACGCTGCGCGGCAACAAACCCTGCGCGATGAGGAATTCCTCAATCGAGCAAGGCAGCTTGGCCGCGATGGACTGGCCGTTGGCGAAGATCGTGCCGGCGTTCATGCAAACAGATTGTCGAACTCGTTGTGCGTCCGGATCCAAATCCACTCGATCGTGTCACCGCCGCGCACGCCGACCGCGCGGTATTGATCGTTGATGCGAACCGACCAGACATCCTCCCGGCCTTGAAGCTTCTTGAATCGCAAGGAAGGATGATCGGGATTCTGCTCGAACAAACAATAGACCTCGCGAGCGCGGGCTTTCACGGAAGATGCGAGCGGGCCATAAGCGCGCCAGAAAGCAGGCCGGGTCTTGGAGATCACAGCTTGGCAGGGTCAAGCGGTTCGGCTGGCCCTTCCCGCAATGCATCCGCCACAAATCTGTCCAGTTTCGGATGCGTGCGCTTGTCGGCCAGGATGCGTTCCCACTCGCGGTCACCGGCCTGTTGTTGGAGAAAGCGCGCGAAATCCACCACCTCGCGGGCCTTGTCCTCGGGCAGGCCGCCCACGATTTCGACCAACTCTTTAGCCACCGCTGTCATGTGCCAAGGCTAACCTTCCTTCCACACCCGGGCAAGCGCCGCCGCAACGAGAAACGGCTTCGCGTGCAAAGCAGTTTGGCCGCGATGGTCCGGCCGTTGGCGATGATTACTGCTTGCTCCCATTTGAATACGATAGTTCGATGATTCGAAGCGGTGCAAAGTTGTGCCGATCCAGTTGCTCAAAAGCGGCTGGCGAAATCAGGCCCGTGGTCTCATCCGAAAAACCAACCGCGTGCGCCGGGTTACGCTGGAAAAAATTCCAAATAGTTGACTGCGGCACATTGTCGAATACCCGATCACAGAAGACCATGACCTGCTGTTGAGTGGTGGTGACATAACCGTTGGTACGCACCCAGTAGTCGGCTTCCGGCGTCCAGTGGCTCTGGCTCAATTGGAAAAAGTTCGTGCGATCAACCGAATCCAAGTCGTGGAGCTTTGACATCCAGTTAGTCCCGCCGCCCAGCCGCGAGGTGTAGCAAGCGATCTGTTTGCAGGCAGTGAGCGCGTAACTGTTGCCTCCGCAGTTTGTTGGTTGGGTAAGCAACGGCCACGCGAGCGATGCGGCGACCACCAGCGCGGCAGCACCCAGCAAACATGCCAAAACTTTCCTCTTAGCTTTCACCGCTCAGTTTCAAGGGTCAGCGCGGCGTCCCAATCCTTCCACACCGGTTCGTAGCCGAGGCTTTGAATCAACTTCGCCACTTCGTCCGCGGAACGTTCATCGGCGATGTTGAATTGCCCGGTCGCATTGGTCGCATGACCATTGGTCGGCGTCGCCCATTCGCTTGAACCCGCCTCCACAATCCGACCACGCACCGTCTGGTGAATCTTCTCCTTGCCCGCGCCGGTATATCCGCCCGGTTCGGTGTGGCTGCCCGCGCTGATGAGCGTGATGCCCAAGGGGAACAACCCATCGCGCAATTTCGCGGGTTCACGGGTCGAGAGCACGAGGCCCACATCGGGAAACGTCAGCCGGAATGCGCATACCAGTTGCACCAATTCACGGTCGGAGATGTGGGTGAGCGGCTGGAACTCTCCCGCGCACGGCCGCAGGCGGGGCAGCGAGATGGTGATCTGCGCCTTCCAGCAGTTGCGCAACAGATACTCCGCGTGCGCCGCCACGCACAACGCTTCGTAACGCCAGTCGGCCAGGCCATACAGCGCCCCGATACCCAGACGACGGAACCCCGCCGCGTAAGCGCGCTCGGGCGTTTCCAGTCGCCACTCGAAATTCTTCTTCGGCCCGGCCGTGTGCATTTCGTCATACACCGCGCGATCGTAAGTTTCCTGATAAACCACCAGGCCATCCGCACCGGCGGCCACCAGCGGACGATATTCCTCCGTTTCCATCGGTCCAACCTCGAGCGAAACACTGGGCGTTTCCGCGTGCAACGCCGCGATGCAACTGGCGAGATAACCGTTGGAAACAAACTTGGGATGCTCGCCCGCCACGAGCAGGACATTGCGAAATCCCTGGGCGGCCAGGGCCCGGGCCTCGCGTTGCACCTCGTCCACCGAGAGCGTGACCCGAAGGATCGGATTGTCCCGCGAGAAGCCGCAGTATTTGCAGTTGTTGATGCACTCGTTGGAAAGGTAGAGCGGCGCGAAGAGCCGGATGACTTTGCCGAAGCGCTGGCGCGTCAGCGCCTGTGAGCGACGCCCCATCGTTTCGAGCAATTCGCCCGCAGCCGGTGAAATCAATTGCGCAAAGTCGGTGAGCGACAGTTTTTCCCGAGCCAGACTTCCGCGTACGGCATCGGGGGTGGTGGACAACGAACTCCGCCCCAGCGCTGCCAGCGAAAGCGAATCGAATTCTGAAACAAAACTCACGGCGCAAACGTATCAAAGCTCCGGCCAAAGTCGAGTTACGCGGTGACGGAAGGCGTGCGAGCGAGTCGGCGATTCCCACGAAATAGGGAAGATCAGCGTGGCGGTGGTTGTCCCACTGTGAAAGCCGGCAGCGCCTTCAGCAACGTCATCCCTGCCCAATCGAGCCGCCCGCTCCGGGCGGACGGAATTCTCGCAGCGCGAGAACTTCCACCTCACTCGGAGCGAAACCATTCAGCGACATACGCCGGCAGTCGAGCGCAGCTCACTCTCTGGCAGGTGGTGCTGGTCGCGCTGCGACCAGCCCGTCCGCGCAGAGCGGACGGAATCGGGCGGGCGGAACCTCCGACGTGCCGCTCTGCGCGGCGCGACTCCTCGCAGCGCGAGGAGTTCCCCCGCTCGAAGCCGGCGCACTTTGAAATAAGCCAAGATGCGCCCGCGCACGGCTCACCTTTTCACTTGGCGCGGATACCGCGTCCCCGTAAAGTTTCGGCATGAAAAAACATCTGCTCCTCGCCCTTGCGCTGTGCCTCACGTTGCCGGCTTTTGCCGCCGACGATGAAGCCGGCTTTGTGTCCTTGATGGACGGTAAAACCTTCCACGGCTGGAAATCGGCCACGGAACACACCAATACCTGGAAGATCGAGGACGGCGCGTTCGTGGCGCATGGCGAGCGCTGCCACCTGTTTTACGTCGGCGATCTGGCGCCGTTCAAGAATTTCCATCTCAAAGTCGAGGTGATGACCGGCCCGCACTCCAACGGCGGGATTTATTTTCACACCAAGTATCAACCGGTCGGCTGGCCGCAGGGCGGCTTTGAATGTCAGGTCAACAACACGCACGGCGATTGGAAAAAGACCGGCAGCCTTTATGACGTCGCCAACACCGGGCTGACGGCGGCGCAGGACAACAAATGGTGGACGCAGGAGATCATTGTGGAAGGCAACACCGTCACGGTGCTGGTGGACGGCAAGAAGGTTTTGCAATACATCGAACCGCCGGGCGCCAAGGCCGGCAGCGATTTCGAGCGCAAGCTGGGTGAAGGCACGTTCGCG
This sequence comes from uncultured Bifidobacterium sp., assembly GCA_964561105.1. Lineage (GTDB taxonomy): Bacteria > Verrucomicrobiota > Verrucomicrobiia > Limisphaerales > JADLHS01 > JADLHS01. The sequence goes on from CAZLOH010000002.1 coordinate 63,813, forward strand.
TTGCAGGGTCACGATCCCAACAGCGTCATCCACTATCGGAACATCCGCGTGAAGAAACTGTGAACGGTCATTTGACGCGGGCCTGATGATTGGGCCGGCGGGAAACGCCCCTGCACTGGCAGGGGCGTTTGCTTTGGTGGTCCACCCGCGGCGGTCCCGATTTGGCAAATCGCATTTCGCCCCTATATTTCCCGCATGTTGGCGACCTCGGAAATCATCCGCGAAGCAGCGCAGCCCGCGCGGCTGAAAGCCCTGCTGCCCCGCTGGCGCGACGTTCCGCTTTATCGGGACGCGCTGGCGCGGAGCGATGGGATGCTGGACCAACTTCCCGTCATCACGAAGCGCGAGATGCGCGCGGGTTTTCCGCACAACTTCCTCCATTCCGGCCGGACGTTGGACGAGTTGCTTGATCAACGACTCGTCGAACTGGAATACACCTCCGGCACGTCCGAAGAGCGCCTGCCGGTGATCTTCGGCCACGGGTGGTGGAATGAACAGGAGGAGCGGGCCTTGCGGCTAAATCCACTCGTGGCGCGGGTGCTGGACGAATACCCGAACGCGCGCCGGGCCACCCTCACGCCGCCTGCCTGCAACGGTTTGACCTGCCCCACCGTCTGGATGTCGTCTTCCCAGCGCACGCTGGGCAACACCCGCTTCGTCAACCTCGCCCGGATTCCATTTGTGCTGGGCGATGCCGAATGGCAACGCATGGCCGACGAAATCTCCGCCTGGTCGCCGCAGTTCCTCGATTTGGATCCGGTCCACGGCACCTGGTTCGCGCGGTTCTGCGAGCGGCGGGGCTGCCGGTTTCCTTCGCTGCGGTTTGTGGTTTGCAGCTACGAATTCATGAGCGTCGTTCATCGCCGGTTCCTTCAGCGGGTGTTTGGCGTGCCGGTCTTCAACCTCTATGGCTCGACCGAGACGGGCCATTTACTGATGGAAAATCAGGCCGGTGAAATGAAACCCAGCTACGACACGGCGCAGTTGGAAGTCGTGGACACGGACGCCGCCGGGATCGGCACGCTGCTGGTGACCACGCTCTCCAACGACTACATGCCGTTGCTCCGTTATCGCATCGGCGATTTCGCCCAATGCCACCAGCGTTCCTACGGGACTGATTACGTCGTCCACGGTCGCATCCGCGATGCGCTGGTGGCCGCGGACGGTAGCCGGGTGACAACGTGGCAGGTGGATCAATGTTTCGCCGAAGCGCGCGGCCTTGCTCACTATCAATTGCGGCAAAGTCCGACGGGCGAACTGCGTTTGCGCTACCTCCCGGAAATCGCCCCGGCGGAAACCACCGGTCTCCGTGAAGCCGGCTCCCGGCTGGAATCACTCCTGCAAACAACCGTGACCATCGAACCGGTCACCACCCTGCTGCCCGAGGCTTCGGGAAAATTCCGCCTGACCGGGCGCACGCCGGAGTAGCGCGGGTCAACGGACTTCCGCGCTTCGGCCGTGGGCGTCCAATCCTTCCAGCTCGGCAAATTTCCGCACGGTCGGCAACGCCTGCTTGAGTGACGCCCGACCGTATTCGACCACGCTGGTGCGCCGTTGAAACTGGTCCACCGTCAAGCCGGCGAACGAAGCGCCCGCCCCGCCCGTGGGTAACGTGTGACTCGGGCCGGCCACGTAATCGCCCAGCACCGTGGGCGACCACGGCCCGAGAAAAATGGCGCCGGCCGTCCGAATGGCTTCCGAAACTTTGCGCGGCTGGCGGGTCATCACTTCGCAATGCTCGGGCGCGAGCTGGTTGGTCAGCGCCACCGCCTCGGCGAGCGTCTTCACCTGAATCAGCCAGCCATGCTGGTCCAACGCCCGCTGAATGAAGGCGCGCCGCGCGAGCCGGGGCAGTTGTCGCTCAATCTCCCGCGCGACCGACTGGAGCGTCCGGGCCGAAGTCGTGACCAACCACACCCGCTCGTGGCCGGAGCCGTGTTCCGCCTGCGCGAGCAAGTCGGCAGCAACGAATTTGGGATTCGCGGTTTCATCCGCCAGCACCAGCACTTCGCTCGGGCCGGGCAACAGATCAATCGCCACGTACCCCACGAGCATCCGTTTGGCTGCGACCACGTAGGCGTTGCCGGGGCCGAAGATTTTTTGCACGCGCCGGATCGTCTTGGTGCCGTAAGCCAGCGCGCCAATCGCCTGCGCCCCGCCCACGCGATAAATTTCCGCGGCCCCCGCCGTGCGCGCCGCAAACAGCAGCGCGGCGTTGACCGCTCCATCCCGGCCGCACGGCGTGCAGACGACGATTTCCGGGCAGCCCGCGACCTTGGCCAACGCAATCGTCATCAACGCTGTGGAAACCAGCGGCGCCGTCCCGCCCGGAATGTAGATGCCGACGCGCTGGAAGGGGTCGAACTTTTCCCCCACGGTGGCGCCGTGGGAGTTTTTCATCTGCCAGTTTTTCCGACGGGATTTCCGCGCGAAGCCGGCGATGTTTTTTTGCGCTGCCGCCACCGCCGCGCGCAGGGAGACATCGGCTTTCAAGGAAGCGGCCAGCAGCTCCTCGCTGGTCACCGCGAGTTGAGCGGCGGTGAGCTTGGCGCCGTCGAAACGCTCGGTCAGTTCCACCAGGGCGTCGTCGCCCAGGACCTGCACGTCGTCGAGGATGGCGCGGGTGCGTTGTTCGATCCCGGGGTCGAACAAACTGGAAGGCGCGCAGACTTCACGCAACTTTTCCGCGAAGTCGGCGTCGGTGAAACGGACAGTCTTCATGCGAAGCGAGGCTAGGGGAAGCAGCGGGAGAAGTCAAAACTGCGGCGGGGGCTGGCTGCGATTGGAACTGGCGGTCAACCTCAAGGGGGCGCGGGCTTCAGCCCGCTTCACGGTGCGTCCGCGAAGTGCGCCTGAAACTGCCAGTCGCACCCGCGTTTCCGCCGTTGAAGCGGCGTAAACGCCGCGCCCCTGACCGCCGCTTCCAACCGCACCTGCGGGGTCTGTGGCTGCGCGAATTGATGGAGCGGGGCGACCGGCGAACCAGCTCGCGCGGTGGCGCGCTCGGGCGCAGCGGACGAGGGCGTCCGCCGCCGCACGCATGGGCGCGTGCGCTCCCCGAGGCAATAAACCGGGCTGCGCCCACGGCCGGTTGGACTTTGCCTTTGGACTTGTCCCCAAACGGCGCGACGGGCAGGCTATCCCGAAACCATGAGACATTTCTTCTTCGGGTGGCCGCCGCGAATCGTCCTCGCCGCCAGCCTCGTCATTCCGTTCCTTTCCGCCCACGCCGCCGATAAACCGAAACCGAGCGCCGCCGTCGCGCCGGATTTGCAGGTGGCCGACCGGCTGCTGCTCGCGATCCCCAAGACCGGCTTTGGCAAGGATTACCTGTTCAGCGCGTCCATGATTCCCCAGGGAAACTCGCCGACGAGTCATGGGCTGGCGGGCAAGATCGTGCGATTCGAATTATACCCGGACGGCGTGGACATGTATGAATCCACCCGGGGATTGGTGGTGACGGACGAACTCCCGGCGCGGCGACTGCTGGCGACCTTTGCCATCGTGCGACAGGATGCCGACCGCGTGGTGATTGACTTTAACAAGGGGATGCGGCGCGTGTTCACGCAATCCTGGACCGACAGCGGCGGGCTGGATTTCGAGACGCATGACAACGTGCTGGAAGTGCCCGAGAGCCGGGTGTTTGAAATGCGCGCCGCCGGGCCCCAGCTCATCATCCGCCAGAGCGTGCAGACACGCAGCCGGGAGGCGAATGCGGACGTCGAGTCGCGCTTCGAGATGCGCTATTTCATCGCGCCCTATGAGCCGGGCGACTTTGCCGGCAAGGAACCGGCCGTGGTGGATGAGCGCTACACCAAGTTCTTCGAGACGGAGCCCCATCTCGAAATCGGCACGGGCCGGCTGTCCTCGCGGATTGCGCGGTTTGAACTGCACGAACCGCTGCAGTTCTACTACTCGGCGAACACCCCGCCGGAGTACGTCGCGGCGGTCAAGGACGGCATTCTTTATTGGAACCGGGTTTTCGGCCGGGAGGTCGTGCGGGTCAAGGAAGCGCCGGCGGGTGTCACCGCCCCCGACGCCACGCACAACCTGGTGCAATGGGTGCCGTGGGACAAAGCGGGATTCGCCTACGCGGACCTGTTGGTGGATCCGCTCACGGGCGAGTCCGAACACGGCCAGGCCTACATGACCAGTGCGTTCAGTTTCCTTGGCAAAGCGCGGGCGCGCGCGCTGTTGCGGGCCATGGAAGAAGTCGCGGCGAAACCGGACGACAAGAAAGGCTCGGCCCGGCTGGGGGTGCCGTTCCTAGGCTCGGCGGCCTGCTGTGAACTGGACCCGCGGGTGTTCGCGCAGCAACTGGCGCACGGCTTGCAGGAGTTGCTGGCGAACAATGAACTGACCGACGAGGCGGTGTTGCGCGCGTCGCAGGATTACGTCCGGGAAGTCGTGGCCCACGAAGTGGGGCATATCATGGGGCTGCGCCATAATTTTGCCGGCAGCCTGGGCGCGACTCTTTCGAGCAAGGAACTGAACGAATGGTTCCGGGCCTATCTGCTCGGCCAGCCGTTGGACGCCTACACCAACAAGCTCGCCTCGACTTCCATCATGGAATACACGGTGTTCACGGGCAGCGTCTTCGTCGGCTGGTGGATGCGCACGTACGAGCAACCGCTGCCGCACGACCGGGCCGCGATCGGCTGGGGCTATTTCGACAGCGCCGAGGCGCGCACCAACAAAATGCTCTTCGCCACGGACGATGACGTGGGACGCTACGGCGACGTGCAACGATTCGATTACGGCCCCGATCCGGTCAAAAGCGCCTACGCGCAGACCGCGCAGCTCATCGCCCTGCTGCCCAACAATGTCATTGAAACCTACATCCGCGCCCGCGCCCCGCAGAATCCACACGACCGCCTGCCGCTCGAGCAGGTCAACCTGGATTACACCGTGCCGGCCCGGGAAATGGCGGCGCAGTTCGTCAACGCGCTCAAATGGTTTCGCGCCGACACCCGCTCGCTGCGCGTGGAGAATCAATTCGACTACATCGGCGAAATGAACCGCACGGATCGCGAGGTGGCGCACTGGAAATACCTGAACCAGCAAATCGAAGAACTCGGGGGCGTGGACCGGGCGCTGTTTTCGCCGTTGCCGGCGGAATTCAAACTCGACCTGAAAACGGAACCGGCGGGGATGGACGTTTGCCAGCGGTTGAACCCCTCGAACCTCACGGCCCGGCTCGAAACCCTGCTCACCTCCACCAACTACCTCACGTTTGTGGGGTTGGACGACCAGAAATACAGTTTCACTCCGGCGGAGCGCGAATTGATTCTCAAGCGCGGCAAAAAGTATTTCACCGAGCTGGAAAAGGAACTCATCAAGCAACTGTGCCACAAACTCGAAAACTCCTCGCGCAATCTCGGGGCCGAGGCGAACAGCTTTGTCCACGAGGACGACATCACCGCCAAACTCGAACAGCGCATCATCGAGATCGCCAAACAAGTGATCACGACCGAGACGAAAACCAACCGCATCAACGGCACGGTGGACAAGAGCCACGTGCAGGTGCCGGAATTCACGTATGACCAGGAAACGCGCGTGGCGGCCGCCAAGATGCTGAACGAGAAAACGGGTTCGTTCAAAAGCTGGGCGGACGACGCCAAGTCCGAACTGCATGCGTCATTGAAGAAGCAGGTGGAAGAAGCCCTGAACATTGCCCATTTCAAAGACTTCAAGGTCTCCCTGCTCTCGCGTCCCCTCCGGGATTGGTACCAGCAACAGCAGGAAGTACTGGGCCTGTTGCCGGCCGGCCCCAACGCCTCCGCCGCGCCGCCGTTGCCGTCGAAATAGCCGGAACGCCCGGTCCAGACATTCGCTCCGGCGGTCCGAGTCACACCGGCCAGCAAGGACCAAAACTCGGCGTCCGAACCGGCTCTGCAATCAAAGTAAACCGACGCCTGGTCGAGTCACCTGGCCTACCGTGTGTAGGCCCGGCGCCCTCACCGGGCAGTCCATGGTCGTCCTGCTGGGTGATCAATACCACGCACCGACTGCTTCACGACCCCTTCACAAGCGAATCTGGCCCTCGGATGATTCCTTCGTAAAATCGTAGTGTATGATGATGGGTGTTCGCATCAATCGTTGGTTGGGACCATCCCCAAGTCTTAGCCCTAATGCCTTTCGGGAATTGAGCTTGGTGAAGAAAGTTCTGGACCCTTGTTGATAATCAGCTACTTACAATGGAGATGCGAAAACATCCTCAAGCTCGGCGAGCGCGTATGCGCTCGGCCCAAACCTCGACTGCACCCATCACCGGCTTCCTCGCCGCGTGGCAGCAACTCCTGCATGGCGAGTTCATCCCCAGCTTGGTCAAACGCTGCGGCGGCCAAACGCGCGTGCCGTTGACCCAACTTCTGCCCACCCCTGAGCTTTCACCCTATAATGTCAACGGCGGTGATGCAGGGGAATAAGATTAGTGCTGGGGAGCGGGCAAGAGCATCGTTTCCCGTTTGGTTTAACCTTAGTGCAGGAGTCGTTCTATCCGTCACGGGAGTTGCCAAGATTTGGAGCAGCAGCTTGGCAACTCAAAGTTCCTAACCTTCGTTGATCCCATCATGGGCATCAAGTTTGGGCAATTGATGCTGCTGGTAGGCGTGGCGGAAATCGCGATTGCACTGGTCTGCTGGTTCGGCAAACGACAAACGCTGGCGCTCGGGTTGGTGGCGTGGATGAGCACCAACTTTGTGGTGTATCGCCTCGGCTTGTGGTGGATGGGGTGGAAAAAGCCGTGCAGTTGTTTGGGCAACCTCACGGACGCGCTCCACATTTCGCCGCAAGTCGCAGATAACATCATGAAAGTGGTGCTGGCGTATCTGCTGATTGGGAGCTATGGGCTGTTGCTCTGGCAGTGGCGGGCGGGTAGGCGAGCGTCAGACTCGAGACTCGACACCTCACCCTCCAGCACGGTGAAGGCAAGTTAGTGCGCCGCACCTCATCCGGCCTGCGGCCACCTTCTCCCCAGGGCGGAGCAGGAAACGCCCCGTTCGAGGCGGAGAGGGAGGTTAAGAATCGCCAGTATTTGGTTTCGCGTCGTTTGTGCGTTCGGGGGAAGGTTTGTTCCGGAATGAAATCGCCGCCAAAACCCAAGCGCGCGTTTACTCTCATTGAACTACTGGTGGTCATCGCGATCATCGGGATTTTGGCGGCGTTGTTGTTGCCCACGCTGTCGCGGGCCAAGCTGAAGGGCTACGGGGCGGCGTGCTTGAACAACCAGAAGCAACTGGCGCTCGCCTGGCATTTGTATGCGGATGATAACGACGGGCGCGTGGTCAACTTCAGCACTTTCCAGCCCGCCGGGCCGCTCAGTGCCACCAACACCCCGTGGCGCACGGGCGGGTTCAGCCGGCAACTGATTGTCACGGTGCCGACCGGGTTGTCGGCGGAACAGGCGTGGGCGTATCAGATTGAGATGGGTTACCGACAACCCACGCCCGGTATTTCCGGGCCGTTGTTCAAGTATGCGCCCAACGTGGGGGTGATCCGTTGTCCGGGCGATCTCCGGGCGCGCTTGCCCTACGGGCAGGGGTTCGCGTGCGATTCGTATTCGGGCGTGGCGTTGTTGAACGGCGAGTTCCACGGGTTTACAAAGCAATATGAAGTGCTGACGCCCAGCCAGCGGTTTCTCTGGGTGGAGGGCGCGGATATGCGCGGAGAGAACATCGGGTCGTGGGTGCTGGACAATTACGGCACGGCGGCGGCGGATTTCGCGGACACGCGGTTTGGTGATTCCCCGGCAGCGTTTCATGGCAACGCCAGCACGTTTAGTTTTGTGGATGGTCACGCCGAGAGCCGGCGCTGGCTGGATGCGGCCACCATTGTTTACGCCAACAGCCGGACGATTGACAAGGACACGGGTGGGGACACCACGAAAGCGGCGGCCCAGATTTACAGCAAACGCGATTTACAGTGGATTGGCCGACATTATCCCGGCCCGCAAAATCCATGAACGGAGGGCTGCGCAAACAAGCCGGGCGCTTCTGGCAATGGCAGAACGCGATTGCCGCAGGCTGGCGGGTGGTCGTGCTGGTGGTATTGGTAGGCGGACGGTATCTGTGGGTCTGCGCGAATCGCCCCGCGCACCGTTTGGAACTGGCGGATGCCTACTCGATCAGGCTTTTCTACGGCGCGCCCCAACCGAACAGCACGGGGACGCAACTCACCTACGTCAGCACGGCGGAGCAGGGGTTCGCCGTGTTTCTCGTCAATACCGCCTCCGGCCAGAAAAGGAATGTGCAGGAGCAGAATGCGCTCGGTCCCTGGGGCAGTTATATGGACCTCAAAGTGTGGCCGTGGTCGCCGGACGACAGCTTGTTCGTTTACTCCGCCAGCAATCACTTACGGCTCTGTGCTGCCGCTTCCGGGTTGGTGAAAGGTGAAATCCAGGTGCCGGGGGCCGTGGCCGAGTTGACCTGGATCAGTCCGGAGGAATTCGTTTTCATCGGGCGCGACGATGCGCTGTATCGGGTGAGCCGGCACAAGAGCGGCGTGTGGCAGTTGGGAGAGCCGATCCGGGGCGTGCGCGTTTCGGCGAGCTCGCAGAATGATCCGGTGGAGAGCGCTCCCAAGGCTTTCGACGGTTCGACGCAAACCAAATGGTACAACAACAACCGCGCGGGTCCGTGGTGGCTCCAATATCAACTGGGCAGCGGCGGGCCGCGGGTCGTGGCCCAATATCGAATCACCAGCGCCAATGATGCGCCCGAACGCGATCCGCGCGACTGGACCTTCCAAGGCTCGAATGATGGCAGCAATTGGGTCGCGTTGGACGCGCGCCACGACGAAATCTTTCCGGAGCGGTTCCAGACCAAGACCTATTGGGTAAGCCACACCAACGCCTACCAGGCCTATCGCCTTTATATCACCCGGCAGGCGGCAGCAGCGGAGAACAACATGCAGTTGTCCGAGCTTGCACTCTTCGCGTTTGACGCCGCCGGCCGGCTGGAGGAAGTGAGTCGGGAGCGCGATCCGTTTGCGGACCCCGCTTCCCTCCAGTCCTTGCCGGAACGGGCCATCGCCTGGGTGAGCGTGGACAGCCTGTGGTATCTGAATCTCGCTTCCAATCAGCCGGTGGCGCTCGTGAATTCTCAGGAAACCATTTCCCGGAACACGCATATTTCCAAAGCCAGCTATTCAAAGCGAAACGGGAAGTTCTTGCTCAGTTGCGCGCAAGATGGAAAGCCCGCGTTGTACGAATTCGATCCGGGCCAACCCGAACGCGGAATGGCGCTGCTCCCGCTTGGGGTGGGGATTGCCGATGCCGCCTGGTGGAACAAATCCGTTGCCGGCGGGGTTGGCTTGGTCGGCCGGCTCCAGGAAGTCCTCGTCAAACAGCAGGACAAAAAGCCGGAAGTTCCCACCGCATTTTCCTGGGCCAATGTGGAGAGCCTGACGGTGACCGGAGACGGGAAAAGCGTGTTTGTTCTGGGGACCGTCAGTAATGAGCCGGCGGCGGGGATTTGGCAATTTGACCTGGACAGCGAGACGCTGCGCCCCACGGTTGCCTATGCGGATCATCCCTCCGCGCGGGCTCGGAGAATCGAGCCGTTGCAGGATTTCATTCTCACCGACTCGGGAAAGTACACCCTCTATCTGCCGGCGGATTTTTATCAGCATCCCAAACGCAAACGCCCCGTGGTGGTCGGTGACACGGATTTCGGTTTCGCCCTGCGCGGCACGTACGGACGCATGTGGGCCCCGGCCGTCGCGGCCTGCAACGCCTTCGTCATCGTCGTCAATCGCAAGGACTGGTTTGGCGGATTGGATCAATGGGGCGAGTCGGTCAATGCGGCGGTGGACGAACTCTCCGCGCGCCTGCCGATGGACCCAGACCGGATGTACCTGTTCGCCGTGAGCGCCGAGACGTCTCATCTCGGAGAATTCCTGAAGCACACAGCCTCGCGCTGGCGGGGCGTCATGTTGCTTAATCCTTCAGGTCTGCCGGATTTGGCCGGCCAGTCCTCGTTCCAACCCATGCCCAAAATGTTGATCAGCGTCGGGGAACTGGAACGGCGGGAGACGCAACTGCAGGCGTATCAGTTGAAAGCGCTGAATGCTGGAGTTCTGGTGGACGTGGTCGTGGCCCCGGGCGAAAAACACCATCTGGTCGGCAACGCGGCGCAGCGTCAGCGCACCCGCGCGATGATTAACCACATCTTCGGTGATTGAACCCATGGCGGCAAAATGGATCAAAACGGTGGTTGTGGTGACGGGGGGTCTGTTGCTGGCAGCGGCGCTGGTTCGTTTTTTGGTCTTGCTCAGTCCGGCGCAAGCGCTGGCGTTGCCCGACCCGCTGCTGGGAGTGTCGTTGCGTTGGGCGGTGTTAGCGGCGGGAGTGGTGGAATTGGCGGCTGGGTTGTTCTGTTTGCTTGGTTCCCAGGTGCGGCTGCAAGTCGCTACGCTCGCCTGGCTCGCGACCAATTGGCTGATTTATCGCCTCGGGTTGCACTGGTTGGAGGTGCATCCACAAGGGACCTTTCTGGGACTGCTGAATGATCCGCTTAAACTGGCGGGGACGCTCACGGGTTATTTCATCAGTGCGCTGCCCTTCCTGTTTGTCGTCTTGTGTTACAGCGCGACCGTCGGCATTTGGCGGGGACAGGCCGCCCGCGACTACCCGAAAATGCTCTGCCCCGCCTGTGGAGGCCACATCAAGTTTGCTCAACAGAATTTGGGGCAAAGAATTGCTTGCCCACATTGCCACGCGGAAGTGGACCTGCGCCGTCCAGATGAAAAACTCAAAATGTCCTGCTACTTCTGCCAGGGGCACCTGGAATTTCCCGTGCACGCCCTCGGCACGAAGATGCCGTGCCCGCATTGCCAGAAGGACATCACACTGGTTGAACCAAAGCCGGAGCGAAACGGATGACGTGCGGATGGGTAGCGGCGACGCCCCGTCGCCATCGCGTGAAGGCAACGCCTCCGCCGCGCGTGGCCAACGCACCAGTGGGATTTGCGCAAAAGTCCCGGGCGACGCGGGCGTCGCGGCCACGTTCCCGCCTACGGCATCGTTCCGGCCCGGTGACGCGCGGGAATTGTCATTCGGCCAGGATTCCGCAACGATAGCCTCATGGTGCGGCGTGTTCTCAAAGCCCTGGCTCCCGTCAGCCTGATCGTATTGTTGACGGCAACCTTGTTGGGCGGGTACTTGACGACCTGCCGGCTTGAGTGGTTGCAACTGGTCGCTCGCGAAATCCAGGCGGCCTGCCGCGATCCCGGCACGCAGTGGATGGTGGCGGTGTGTCTGCTGAGTTACAGCGTCACGTTTCTGATTTTGGAAAGGCGCTGGCCACAAAGAGGCACAGCAGGCACAAGAGGCAGACCTTCGACACTGCGTCCTGCCGCCCATGAATCCTGTAGCAGCGGATATGAGTCCGCTCCATCTGATTCAGAGAAAGAGTTAGAGCCGACTCACGTCGGCTGCTCCAGCTCAGGGGTTCAATCGGCTGGAGCGGAGAGGCAGAAGCCTTTTGCGCTTTCTGTGCTTTTTCGTGGCAAAGTCACCAATCCAGATTTCTGGCTGGTCGGGTTGGTGGCGTTGGTGTTGTTGCGGTATGCGGTGGATTACGCGAATGCGGCCAAGTCGTTGCAGGTGGTCGTGTTGTTGACAGGCATCGTGATGGGAAAAGGCGTGGCGCTGTGGACGGCGTGGCCGAAACGTCCCCTCACCCTGTCCCTCTCCCCTTCGGAAGGGGAGAGGGTGTCCGCAGGACGAGTGAGGGGAACACTGTGCATCCTGGCTTTCCTGCTCGCCGCGTCCGCACTCTGGCAGCCGGAGATGGGAATGGAGTTTCACTATCACGGCGTCCGTCGCTGGGAAGGCGTGTGGGAGAATCCAAACACGTACGGCTTGCTGATGGGAGTGGGCCTGGTGCTGGCGCTGGGATTGTTGGTTGCAAGTTCCAAGTTTCAAGTTCCAGGCGAAAGGGAAGGGTTCATGCAACTTGCCACTCGGCACATGTCACGTATTGCCTTGCTCGTGGCGGCGGGATTGTGCGGTTTTGGTTTGCTCAAGAGTTACAGTCGCGGCTCGTGGTTGGGGACGGCGTGCGCGCTGGCGGCGCTGCTGTTTCAACTGGTCAAGTTTCAAGTTCCAAGCGGAGTGGCAGGCCGAATGGCCGTCATGTTGCGCCGGAACTGGTTTCCATCCTCCATCCTCTTGCTCGCCATCCTCGTCATCTGTTTCTGGCAATTCCGGCATACGGAATCGCCGTTGGTGCGACGGGTATTTTCGGCGGGCAACGTGAATGATTTTTCCTGGCGCAACCGGGTGAGCGCCTGGCAGGGAGCAGCGCGCATGATGTGGGACAAGCCGCTGGCGGGCTTCGGTTGGGGTCGGGCCGAGGATGCTTATCACCGCGACTATCACGCGGCGCGCTTGGAGGAAACCGCCGCGATCCAGTTGAATGATTATCTGATGCTCGGGATTTCGGTCGGTGCGCCGGCTTTGCTCTGTCTGCTCACCTACATTTCGCTGGTCGGGTATCAGACTTTGCGTCGGCCATTCGGCGACTCGCAAGAACCATCAACTTTCTACCAGCAACCAGCAATCACCGCCGCCGTCGGTGTGATGGTGTTCCTGGTCGGTTTCTGGTTTGAGGGCGGCCTGTTCAAGCTGCCGACGACGGTGGTGTTTTGGGTGCTGTTGGAACTCGCGCGCAGTAGCAGCCGAGGGAACGAGGTTCAAATCACGCCGGCTCGGAAGGAGAATGTTCCCAATCCAATTTCCCGCTGTGAACCCCAGAGCCGTAGCCGCCGACGTGAGGAGGCGGAAAAGATTTCTACGCAACGGCGTCCGTCTCGTTCCTGCGGCGGCTACAGCGGGAACGTTCTTGGGGAGCTTCGACCTCCAACAATGGACGCGCATCGGGGCCATGAACCGCACCAAAACCCCTCACCCGGCCTTCGGCCACCCTCTCCCCATCCGATGGGGAGAGGGCAGGGTGAGGGGACGGTTCATGGAAAGGAATCAAATTCAGATGGGCTGGAACGTTTGACCGCGAACAACACGAAACCCGCGAAAGGGGAACGCGCACTCCGTTGGGTGGCGGGCTTGGTTGCCACGCTTGCCGTTGCCCAGACCGTGCTGCACCTGGGCCTCCCACAATTCGCGGTCAATGAGCGGACCCTGTCGCTCGCGCGCAGCTATTTGATTTCGGCCGGGGACAAGGCGGACTTTGATTATCTCGCGTCGCAACCCAGTTGGTTTGGTAAACCACTCAAGCACCTCATCCAACAAGCGGAGCTGGCCCATTACAACCGCAGGTTGGTGAATTGGAAAATTGACGATGCCACGTATCGTCGGTTTGTCCTGTCGTCCGGGATTGATCCGGCTTGGGACGGGGAAATGGACTGGCGGCGGCCGCTGTGGGAATTTTTTTACCCGCGCATTCGCAAGGAAACCAGTTTGGCAGCAGCAGCGGAAACGGTCGGGCGAGAGTTGCGGGAACGAATCAAGATCCGGACGGGTGAGCGCGCAGTTGGAGACATTCAAAGTCTCTGGCGGGAACAAGCGGCGACTGCCGCCGGGTTCGAGCGGCTTTATGTGGCGGCTCTGCGATCGGCGGGAATTCCGGCGCGGTTGTCCCAATCCGATCAGGCGGAGTTTTGGAATGGCAACGACTGGCTGTCCGCTCCGCGCGCTGCCGGCCAAAGCCCCGGTATCGGCCAACCGTTATAGCGTCAGCCATCCTGGCCCGTCCGGGCGGGCCGGGGAGCGCACGCGCCAAGGCGTGTGGCGGTGGACGCCCTCGTCCACCGCACCCGAGCGCGCCTCCGCGCGAGGTTCAACGCGCGCGTGCGCTCGTGGGGCCGGCTGCGGGGCGCAGTCGGCTCGCACGAACGGCTCGGTCGCAAATCCAGGGAGATGCGCCCGTTATCTCGCCACCACTGGCGAAAGCATTGACTCGACCCGATTCCCCGGTATCCTCTGCGTTCCTGATGGAATCGCGGGATTTCTGATCGGGTTATTTATGGCAAAACTTACGGTTCGGGACCTCAACCCCCACGGCAAACGCGTTCTGGTGCGCGTGGACTATAACGTACCGCTGGAAGAAAAGGACGGCGCGATGGTCATCACGGACGAGACGCGCATTCTGGCCACGCTCCCCACCCTCCGCCTGCTCAGCGAACGGGGGGCGCGGATTATTCTCGCCGCTCACCTCGGCCGGCCCAAGGGCAAGCGCGAACCCTCGATGTCGCTGCGTCCGGTGGCGGATCGCCTGGCGAAACTGCTGGGTTGCCCGGTGAATTTTGCGGACGATTGCATCGGTGAAAAAGTGGAGCAGCTCGCGAGTGAACTTCCCCCCGGCGGCGTGTTGCTCCTGGAGAATGTCCGCTACCACAGTGACGAGGAAGCCAACGGCCCGGCCTTCGCGGAGCAGCTCGCCAAGCTGGCAGATGTTTATGTGAACGACGCGTTTGGCGCGGCGCATCGTGCCCATGCCTCGACCGAAGGCGTGGCTCGCGTGGTCGGCCAGCGTGGCGGCCAGTGCGCGGCGGGTTTGTTGATGGAACGGGAACTCAAATTTCTGGGCGATGAACTGGATAATCCCGCCCGTCCCTTCGTCGTCATCCTGGGCGGCGCGAAAGTCTCCGACAAGATCAAGGTGATTGATCGCTTGCTGGAAAAGGCCGATGCCATTCTCATTGGCGGCGCGATGGCTTACACGTTCAAACTCGCGCAGGGATTCAAGGTCGGCCGGTCGCTCGTCGAGCCAGACAAGACGGCGCTGGCGCTCGCGGCGTTGGAAAAGGCCCGGCAGCGCGGCGTGCAGTTTTTGTTGCCCACGGACAATACCTGCGTTACGCCGGTAAAGACCGACAAGCTGGACAAGAAGGGTCGTCCCGTGTTTGAAATGACCAATCCGCGCACCAACACGGCGGCCAACATCCCGGACACCGAGGAAGGCGTGGACATCGGCCCCGCCACCGCGGCGAAATTCAGCGAGGTGATCCGGGGCGCCAAGACGGTGTTGTGGAACGGTCCGATGGGAATTTTTGAAGACAAGCGATTTGCCGTCGGCACCAACGCGGTGGCGCGCGCCGTGGTGGAGGCCACGCAAAAGAACGGCGCGACGACCATCATCGGCGGCGGTGACAGTGTGAAAGCCCTCAACCGCGCGGGTCTCGGCGACCAGGTGACGTTCATGAGCACCGGTGGCGGTGCGAGCCTGGAATTTTTGGAAGGCGCGGTGCTGCCCGGAGTGGCGGCTTTGACGGACAAGTAGCGGATTCCCGGAGCGGGGAAGAGATGCGCCGCTCCGCGGTTCCCTCGCTCCCACACGCCATTTTTACAAATGAACAAAGAACGCAAACTGATCATTGCCGGCAACTGGAAGATGAACAAGACGGTCGCCGAGTCGCTGGCGCTCGTGGACGACCTCAAGCGCGAACTCGCCAACGTGCGGGAAGTGGACATTGTCGTCTGCCCGCCGTTCACCGCCCTGGAGTCCGTGTCGAAATCCATTCTGGATTCGAACCTCAAACTCGGCGCGCAGAACATGAGCGAGCACAATGTCGGCGCTTACACCGGCGAGATCGCCGCCGTGATGCTCAAGGAGTTTTCCACCCGCTACGTCATCCTCGGCCATAGCGAACGCCGCCAGTATCAAAAGGAATCCGATGCGCTCATCGCGCGGAAGGCGGCGGCGGTTCACGGCGCCTCGCTCAAGCCGATCATTTGCGTGGGCGAAACCCTCGCCGAACGCGAAGGCGGGCAGATGGAAAAAGTTTTGGAAACGCAGGTGCGGGGCAGTCTCGCGGGGCTGGACAAGGAGCAGATGCTCGAAACCATCGTGGCCTACGAGCCGGTCTGGGCCATTGGCACCGGCAAAACGGCCACCACCCAGCAGGCGCAGGACGCGCACGCGTTCATCCGCGGTTTGCTCGGGAAGTTGTTCGACGACGCCACCGCCCGCAAGGTGCGCATTCAATATGGCGGCAGCGTCAAGCCCGCCAATGCCCGCGAATTGATGAGCCAGCCGGACGTGGACGGTGCGCTCGTCGGCGGGGCGTCCCTCGAGGCGCGGAGTTTTGCTGACATTGTGAAGAATTCGATATAAAAGGAAGCGTATGATTTTTATTATTGGAATACTGACGGTCGTCCTGGTGGTGGATTGCCTCTTGTTGATCCTGCTGGTGCTGATTCAACTGCCCAAAAAAGAGGCCGGCGCGGGGCTGGCCTTTGGCGGCGGCGCCTCGGACGCGCTGTTTGGCGCGGGCTCGGGTAATGCGCTCACCAAGATCACCAAGTACGCCACCGTCGCGTTCTTCATTTTGCTCATGCTGATTTCCATCCTTCAGACGCTGATGCACGGCGGGAAATCCAGTGAATTCCTCAAGGCCATCGAGCAACAAAACAAGCAGGTGACGCCGGCTGCGCCCACGCCGGCCACCGCCACGCCGGCGGCAACCACCGGCTCAAACGCGCCCGCCATCCAGTTCGTGGCCCCGAGCAATGCCGCGCCGCCGGCAGCGGCTCCCGCCGTTTCCACCAACGCGCCGGCCAAATAATTCCAGCGATGCCATTCGCCGACCGCGCCCCAGGAAAGTCTCCGGGGGCGCGGTTTTGTTCTGGCAGCCGTTGCCGAATCCTGGCCCGGGCGTTGGCGCTCGCCGCGCTCGGGCTGTTGCCGACCGGTTGTTTCCAGCGGGAGCCGCCCGCGGATATCACGATCTGCAACGCCAACGAACCTGAATCGCTGGACCCCGCCATCGTCACCGGCGTCTCCGAGATGCGCATCACCAAGGCGCTCTTTGACGGCCTGACCAAACTCGACCCGCGGCAGGCCGCGCCGATTCCGGCGCTGGCGGAACGCTGGGACATTTCGCCCGACAAACGCACCTACACCTTTCACCTGCGCACCAACGCCATCTGGTCCACCGGCGAACCCATCACTAGCGCGGACGTGGTCTGGTCGTGGTTTCGCGCGCTGAGTCCGGCGACGGCCGGGGATTACGCGGGTCAGTTGTTCTACATCAAGGGCGCGGAAGACTGGTACGACGGCAAGCTCACGGACCGGTCGCCGGTGGGCATCCACGCGCTCGATGCCCACACGGTGCGGGTGGAATTGAAATCGCCCCTCGCGTTTTTCCTCGATCTCTGCTCGTTTCCCACCCTGGCCGTTGTGCCGCGCCAGGTGATTGAGAAATACGGCGACCGCTGGCTGCACGCGCAGCCGTTGCCCGTCAGCGGGGCGTTCACGCTCGGCGCCTGGCGGGTGAATGACAAGGTGCGCCTGCTCCGCAATCCGCGTTATTGGGACGCGGCCAATACGGCTTCGGAAATCATTGACGTGCTGCCCACCGCCTCCGCCAACACGGCATTGAATCTTTACGAAACCGGCGTGGCGGACATTGTCTGGGACAAGGACCTCGTGCCGGTTGAATTGATGGACGTGCTCATCAAGCGGCCTGATTTCCACAGTTTCAATTATCTCGGCACGTATTACTATCGCTTCGTCGTCACCCGTCCGCCGTTCAATGACGTGCGCGTGCGCCGGGCGTTTGCGCTGGCCACGGACAAGAACCGCCTCATCCACAAATTGCTCGAGGGCGCGGAGAAACCCGCGGACCACTACGTTCCCGACGGCGTGGCAAATTACACCTCGCCCGCGGGGCTGCCGTACGATCCTGAGCAGGCGCGCAAGCTGCTCGCCGAAGCCGGCTTTCCCGGCGGCCAGGGGTTTCCCCGCGTGGCGTATGCTTTTTTTGGCGCGGCCGGGGGTGGCGCGCAACTGCACGGCAAGATCGCCATCGAGTTGCAGCAGATGTGGCGAGACACGCTCGGTGTCCAGGTTGAGCTGCGCCAGATCGAGCGCAAAGTCTTCTTCGCGTCGCAATCCAAACTGGATTTCGATCTTTCCATGTCGAGCTGGATTGGCGATTACAACGACGCGAACACGTTCCTCGACATGTTCATGAGCAGCAACGGCAACAACCGCACGGGCTGGGCCGATGACCGTTACGACGCACTCATTCGTTCGGCGAATGAACAGACGGATTTGCAAAAGCGCGCGGAGATTTTCCACCAGGCCGAGTCCATCCTGCTGACGGAAGGCGTGCCCATTGTCCCGCTCTACTTTTACGCCGGGTTCAATTATTTTGACCCGAACAAAATCGGCGGCATCTGGCAGAACATTCTCGACGAGCATCCGATGCAATATATTTACCGGATCGGACGAGGGCCGAAGATCGCGGGCCGGGCGCTGGACGCATCCGTGGGCAAACCGATCGCGCCGGGCGGAGAAAATCGGCGCGGTGACTGAGGTTCATGAAAACGAGATTCCGATTCGAGCAACTGAAAGTCTTGCAAGCCGCACGCGGGATTGGTCGGGCCAGCCATCCGATGATCGGGGAATCTCCCGGTGCAAAAATCTTTGTCGTGGCTTCACAAGTCCGCCGCGTGTCCATTTCTGTCAGCTCCAATTTGGCCGCGGCGCTCTATTCTGAAAAAGGAAAGGCGCATTGATGTATTTTCTTCGCCGCCTCGCTTCGCTGGTGCCGCTGTTGTTCGTCATCAGCTTCCTGGCCTTTGTGCTGGTGCGGCTCGCGCCGGGCGGCCCGTTCGATCGCGAACGCAAACCGGCTTCGCCCGAAATCGAGCGGCAGCTCGCCGCCAAGTATCATTTGGACGAACCGATCTGGAAGCAATACGTCCGCTACCTGGCCGGAATCGCGCACGGAGATTTTGGCCCGTCGCTCAAGTACCGCAACCACACCGTCACTGACATCATCGTGCAGGCGCTGCCGGTTTCGATGTCGCTGGGTGCGCTGGCGTTCGGCTTTGCCCTGGGCGTGGGCATCCCGATCGGTTACTTCACCGCCGTCAAACGCGGACACTGGGAGGATGCCGCCGGGAGTTTTTTCGCCATCCTGATGGTGTGCGTGCCCAGTTTCGTGATGGCGCCGTTGCTCATCGTGGGGTTCGCGATTCACTGGCGGCTCCTGCCGGTGGCGCTCTGGGGTTCGCCCGCGCACGCAATCCTGCCTGTGATCGCGCTCGGCCTCTACTTCTCGGGTCGCATCGCCCGGCTCCTGCGCGAAGGAATGCTCAACACGATGAAGGCCGAATTCATCACGGCGGCACGCGCAAAGGGTCTGGGCGAAAACACACTCCTGCTCAAGCACGCCTTCCGGCTGGCGGTGTTGCCGGTGGTCTCCTACTCGGGACCGTTGCTCGCGGATCTATTGACCGGCTCGTTCGTCATCGAGACGATCTTCCAGATTCCCGGCATCGGAGTGTTTCTCGTGAACGGATCGTTGAATCGCGATTACACGCTGGTGGTGGGCCTGGTCGTGCTTTACGCCGCGTTGCTCGTGGCGCTGAATCTCATCGTGGACTTCGCCTACACCTTGCTGGATCCGCGGGTGAAATATGAGTGACTCCGCCGTGCCGCCAGCGACGGACGACGCGCGTCAAACGGCGGACGCGCAGCGAACTCCGCGCCAGGTTTCCCCCAATCAGCGCGCCTGGCAGCGCTTCCGCCGGAACCGTCTGGCGTACCTCAGCGCGTGGTTTCTGGTTTTGGTGGTCGCGATCGTGGTGATCGGGCCGCTCGTTTCAACGCGCAATCCCGATGCGCTTTCGGACGATCAATTCCGGCCGCCCAGCGCCCGGTACTGGTTCGGTACGGATGTGCATGGGCGCGACGTTTTCACGCGTGTGATTTACGGCGCGCAAATCTCGCTGCTGGTCGGCGTGGTGGGGGCGGGAGTCAGCCTGGTGATCGGAGTGGCCTGGGGCGCCATTGCCGGTTACGTCGGGGGACGGACCGATGGCCTCATGATGCGTTTCGTGGACATTCTCTATTCGCTGCCCTCGATCATCTTCGTCATCGTGCTCATCACCACGCTGGAGGGAGCGCTGAAGCACTGGCTCGATGCCACCGGTTCGCCGGCGCTGGCCAGGTCCGCGCGCCTGTTGTTTCTGTTCGTCGGTCTCGGCGCGGTATCGTGGCTGACGATGGCGCGCATCGTGCGCGGCCAGGTGCTGTCGCTGCGGTCGCGGCAGTTCGTGGATGCCAGCCGTGCGCTGGGCGCCAGGCCGGTCTGGATTTTGCGCCGGCACATCATTCCCAACGTGTTCGGGGTGGTGATTGTTTATCTCACGCTGACTGTGCCGGCGATCATCCTCTACGAAAGTTTCCTGAGTTATCTCGGGTTGGGCATCCAACCGCCGATGGCCAGTTGGGGCTCGCTGATCGCCGAGGGAGCCGAGCAGATCAATCCCATCCGGATTTACTGGTGGCTGATTATTTTCCCGGGCGGCGTGCTGGTTTCCACGCTGCTGGCGTTGAATTTTCTGGGCGGTGGCCTGCGCGACGCGTGGGACGTGCGCGGCGGGGATTAGCGGAAAAAGTCGAGCCGGTCGGAGGGTTGACAAGCGTGCGCGGACGCCGCAGTCTCAAGCGCAGTTGTATGAAACCTTCTCCGATTTTCAAATGCCTGATGCGCCTCGGCGTCGCGGTGATGCTTGGCTTTTTGTCGCTTCCGCCCACGCCCGCCGCGGACACCAACGCGAGCTCCAACGACTCCCTCCGGGCGTATCTGCAATTACAGGAGCAACTCCACGCCACGCAACTCGCGCTGGAGCGGAACCGGCAGGAAACCGAAGCCCTGGCCGCGCGCAACGCCGAGGAGGTCGCCACCCGGTTCAAGGCGATTGAATCCACATTGACCACGCAGCGTCTCGCGGAATTGGACGCCATGAAGGGCACGATGGAATCCATGCAGCATTCGATGGAAAGCAACAACCGGCTGTTGCTGACGGTGGCGGGCGCGATCACGGCCATCGGTTTTCTGATCCTGCTCCTGACGGCTTATCTCCAGTGGCGTTCCGTGAACCGCCTGGCCGAGTTTGCCGCGCTGGTGCCGGCCGGGCGCCCGGGCCTGCTGCCGCCCAGTCCGGCCGAGGCCCAGTTGCTGGGTGCGAACGACACCGCGCAATCGGGCCGGCGGCTGGCCTCCGCGTTGACCCAGTTGGAAGAGCGCATTTACGAACTCGAACACACCTCGCACGGCGCCACCGAGGCGCAGGTGATCGTGACAACCGCAACCGAAACCACCGGCGCACCCGCGGCCGCGAACGGAAAGCCGAACGGGAATGGACCGTCGGAGCGGTCGGACCAGAACGCCGTGCTGCTGGCGAAAGGGCAGTCGTTGTTGAGCCTGGATAAACCCACCGAGGCGCTGGAATGTTTTGAAGAAATCCTCCGGGCCGAACCCGTCCACACCGAGGCGCTGGTGAAGAAGGGGATGGCGTTGGAACAATTGCGGCAGATGGACGAAGCCCTGGAATGTTATGATCGCGCCATCGCGGCCAACCACGACCTGACGATTGCTTATCTGCAGAAGGGCGGGTTGTTCAATCGCATGGAGCGTTACGAAGAGGCGCTGCAATGCTACGAAGAGGCGTTGCACGCGCAGGAGCGGGCCCACGCCGCGTGAGCCTCAGCCGAACTGGAGGAAATCCTTCAACTGCTCCGAGCGAAGCTGGCGCTGCATCAGCGAAATCTTGGCCTTGATCAACTCGCGATTCTCCGCGCCCATGACGGCCAGGGCTTGTTCCAATTCGGCAATGCGCGTTTCGTAGGCGCGCAGGCGCTCCTGCAACGGCGCGTGCAGTTCGTTCAGCCGCTTTTCCATCTCGGCGATTTCCACCGCGGCCGCGCGTTGCGCTTCGAGCAATTGCTGCCGTTGCGCCGCCAGGCTGCCCACCAGCTTGTCGTTGAGTTGCGCCAGAAAGCCCTCGCGAATCGCGGCCTGAGCCCGTTCCGCCTTGTCTTCCGCCGTGCGCGCCCGTTGCTCCCAGGACTCCGACTTCGCCGGGGTCAGCCTCGTGTCGTGACTGTCGGAAAGGAGCGCCGGGGACGATGGGCGGTCCGCCAACATGGGTGCGGTGGCGGGTTCGCGCCGGGGGCGCAAAGCCAGCCAGATGAGAAGCACCAAAAGCATCGTCCCGGTCACCGCCAGCGCGCCGAGCAGCAAACGGTTGCTCGCGCGCATTCGTTCCAGGTCCGTCGGCTCAGAGCCAAGGTATTTCCGTTCGGCGGCCTGGGCGGCGGCCGGGGACTGCGTTCGCGCCGGCGTCATGGCCTTGAGCTGCGTCAACGCGGCCAGGAGTTTGCCGTCCACCACCTGCCCCGTGCGCGCGATGACCTGTCCGGCTTCATAGTGATGGGTCACGAACTTCGGTTCCGTTTGCAACTTCTGGGCGGCCTGGGTGAGTTCTTTTTCCGCCAAACAGTTGGCCCGCAGGCTGACGGCGGCGAACTTCGCCAGTTCCGCGTCAGCCGGGGAAAATTTTTTGCGCAGATTCTGGCGCACCTCGGCCAGGCTCACCAGGTTGGCCCAGGCTTCGTTGGTGCCGCGCGCGTCCACCTCCGCCAGGGTGAGCGTTTCCGTTTCGCTTTTCACGGGCACCAAACGCACCTCGCCGCTGTGGACGGTGAGCGTTTCGTCGCGGATCAGCCCGACCATCGCCTCGTGAATGCGCGCGCTGAGGGTGATTTGCTCCGGGACCAACACGTTGCCGTTGGCCCATTCCATCGCCATTTCCAGGGTCAACGGGAACGTAGGATTGCGCTGCTTGAAGGTCGCAACCAGGATTTGGAACGGTTCGGAGGCCAACTGCGCGCCGGTCAAACGGGGCTGATGGAAGCTGGCCTGGACTTGCGCCAGAAAGTCGTTCCGCGCCTGCGTGAAGGTTTCGCGCAAGCGGGCTTCCACCGTGGCGCGCGCGGACTGGTCGTAGCGAAAGATCGGCAGGAGCGGTTGCGCCGCCGCTCGGTCGCGCAGCGCCTGGGTGGCCTCCGGATCCAACACCGTCATCGCTGCGGGCGTCACGATGTCGTTCGTGATGACATCGCCGAGGCGATACGCCGACCCGTTCACTGCCCATGCGGAGCGGGCCAGGCTGACGAGGGCCGCGGCCAGGAGCAGGAAGCGCAACGCGGCGGTTACCATAGGAAGGACTTTTGTTCGGCGATCATTTCGTCGCCGCTCCAAAGCGTGACGCGCCAGGCGGTGACGCTGCCGAACGCCTTGTACTTTTCGCCGTCAATCGTCAGCTTCGCCCAGTGGCTCGTGCCGGTCAGACGCACGGATTTTTCCAGCCTGGTTTCGCTCGGCAGATGGCCGTGGGCCGAACCGCGCATTTCCACGCGGAGGATGGCCGGCTGGTTCGTCCCGGCGCGTCCGCGCCACAGAATGTTGAAGCACATGCCGGAACACTGCGCGGGATGCGAGCGGAGTTGCGCCTGGTAGGCGTCGCGGTCGTACAGGCTCGGGGACAGTGACGCCCGTCCCTCGAGGTCGAGGAATTGCGGGAGCACTTTCACAATCCGGCCGGTGGCCGCGCCGGCGCCCAGCGCCGTTGCCAGCAGGAAAAGGGGAATGACCAGTTGTAACGGACGGCGCACGCAGGGACGATACCGCGTGAGAGTTGCGAGACAAGCGCGAAAGTTCAGTCTGCTCTTGCCCCCGGCAAAGCCGCGCCCGCAAGATGTCCGGGAACGAACTCGCGATGACCAGCGACGAAATTGAAATCAGCGTCGTGCTGCCGTGCCACAACGAACAGGACAACCTGACGCCGTTGGTCGCGGCCATCCGCGCCGCGCTCGACCCGCTCGCGCGCCGCTACGAAATCGTCATCACCGACGATCACAGCAGCGATGGCAGTTGGGCGCTCCTGCAACGACTGGCGGCGGCGCATCCGCAGGTGCGCGCCCAGCGCTTCGAGCGCCAGAGCGGACAATCCGCCGCCCTGTGGGCCGGCATGAAGGCCGCCCGGGGACAAATCATCGTCACGCTGGACGCGGACCTGCAGAACGATCCGACGGATCTGCCCAAGTTGCTCGCCGGGCTGGCCCAGGCGGATTGCGTGTGCGGGTCGCGGGTGGCGGCGCGCCACCACGGCGACAGTTTTGTCCGCACCGCTTCGTCGCGCATCGCGAACGGCGTGCGCAACTGGCTCTCCGGCGAGACGATCAGTGACGCCGGCTGCTGTTATCGCGCCTTCAAGCGCGAGTGCATTGCCGAAGTGAAATTTTTCAACGGGGCGCATCGTTTCCTGCCCACGCTCATCAAGCTGGAGGGATTCACGGTGACGGAAGTTCCCATCAGCCACCATGCGCGCGCGGCCGGCCAGGCGCATTACGGGGTGTGGAACCGGTTGTTCAAATCGTTCCGCGACCTGCTGGCCGTGCGATGGATGAAGAGCCGGCGACTGCGCTACCAGGTCGTGGAGCGGGTGAATTAACGGCGACCACGGGAAATGTTCGGCTGCGAATTTGCCGGCTTTTCTCCGGCTTGCTCCCGCGCGGTGAGCGGAAGCGGAGTGTTGCCCGGCTGGCTCAATTTGCTTTCGCCTGCTGGCGCGCCTTTTCGTTCTTGGCGCGCTGCTCCGCAAAGAAGGTTTGGAGCAGCGTCCGACATTCCGCTTCACGCACGCCGGCGGTGATTTCGCACTGGTGATTCAACGAGGGAAATTGCAGCAGGTTCAACGCGCTGCCGGCCGCGCCGCCCTTGGCATCGCTCGCGCCAAACACCACGCGCGCGAAACGCACGTGAACCATCGCTCCGGCGCACATCGGGCACGGCTCCTTGGTGACGTAGAGCGTGCAATCGTTGAGCCGCCAGCCGCCGACGGCTTCCTCGGCCTGTGTGATGGCGAGCATTTCGGCGTGCGCCGTGGCATCCTGGAGGAGTTCGACCTGGTTGCCGGCCCGCGCAATGATGCGACCTTCGCGCACAATCACGGCGCCCACCGGCACTTCTTCCGCCTCGTAAGCGCGCGCGGCCTGACGCAACGCCTCGCCCATGAAGTAATGGTCGCTGTGCAAGTCAATGATGGGATCGTCCATGTCGGAGGAAAGGTTTGCGGTAGTCGTGATGGAACTCAGCGGGACGTTGACCGGCTGCGGACTCCGGATCGGAGTCCCGGCCCCTGCCTGGTGCGCAGGTCAGATTTCGCTGCTTGGAAGCTGAACGGTTGTTGCACGGTGCGGTCAGCATAAATTGTCGCCCTCGGACAACGCAAGCGGGCTTCGCGTGCGGGAATTGTTGCCATGAACCGCCCGGTGAGGGCACCAGGACTGCACACTGTAGGCCGGGTCCCCCGACCCGGCGTCGGGTGATGGTTGCCAGGGGCGATTCGAAGATCATGAAAACTTTCTATGAACCGTCCCCTCACCCTGCCCTCTCCCCATCGGATGGGGAGAGGGTGGCCGAAGGCCGGGTGAGGGGTTTTGGTGCGGTTCATGGCCCCGATGCGCGTCCATTGTTGGAGGTCGAAGCTCCCACGATCCTTCCCGCCGTACCTGCGTAGCGCCGAGGTCACGAGGCGAACACCGTTGCGCAGCCGTCTTTCCGCCTCCTCATGTCGGCGGCTACGGTGCCGGGGTTCATCGCGCGAATTTCGTTTCGGGGAATTCTCACCCTCCACCGCGGCAGGAAACATTCTGGCGTTCACCGCTTCACTGCGTTGAACGTCCATGTTGAGTTCTTCGCCTTTTTTCGGTGGAACTGAAACACCTTTACTTCATCGTCAGCTCTCATACCGGTCGAATCAGGACAGACGAATTGCTGGATGCTTGCTGCGCCGTCCTGACGCCCGCCGGTCCAGGATTGCGACGACCGTGCGCGGCGCGTATTCTGACCGAAGAACGCTTCAAGCGATGAAGGAACACATCTTACTCGATCACGACCACTCCGAGATGTCGGAACTGCTGGCCGAATTTTTCCGGGCCGTTGACCGGCAAGAACCGGGACGGGGCATCGAAATGCTCGACCTGTTCTGGGCGCGTCTGGCCGTTCACATCCGTGCGGAGCATCTGCACTTGTTTCCGACTCTCCTCCGCCCGCCCGAAGCGGCGGAACGCGCGGCCGGCGCTCCCGCGCCGGAGACGATCCAGCAGACGACCGACACGCTGCGCCAGGATCATGATTTTTTCATGACCGAGATTTTCGCGATCCTCAAACGGCTCCGGAAACTGCCGGAGCGCGCAAGCGAGCAGGTAACCGCCGCGACTTTCCAAACTGTGCGGGAGCGGATGCAGGTCGTGAGCGACCGGTTGCGAAACCACAACGAGCGCGAGGAAACGCAAGTTTACCGCTGGGCGGAAGCGCTGCTGCCGCCCGCGGCCCTGACGACTTTGAACCATCACATGCGGCAAGAACTGGCCAACCTGCCCGCCCGTTTCCGCGGATAACGGCATCTGGCCGACCGGCGTAGCGGAGGGAGCGCCCAGGCGGTGCGGCGGCTTTCGCCACCGATGCGATTTGAAATGTTGCATCTGCAATCAAGCGCAGCGTGGTGGGTGGCCGACCAACCCCGGCGCGGCGCCGCTAGATTCCTTCACACCGTTTGTGCGGGACATCGGGCGGGTTCGTTTTATTTAGAAGAACTATCGAGCGCCGATGCCTGTCAACTTCACCATCACCGCGCAGATAGCTACTGCCACGAAATAGCCGCCGACTGCGAAAAGAACAATTCGTTTCAGCGGCCATTTTCGCATACTGAGAGTGATGATTGCGGCGATTGCCGGAAACTGAAGCACAACCAAGAACAAGCCTGTCAGTTCTCGTCCCGGAATTACCCAATACAGCAAGAAGGCGAAGGGAAACCACCAAATGGTAGCTGTAGCCGGGCCTTCTTTAGGAGGCAGGCCGTATCGAAATCCGACCACCGTAGCCGCAATGGCGAGCAGCCAGAGCATGACTACTACAAGTCTGCGCTGCCGCATCGTGTCTCCAGGTAAAGATGGCGCAGCCTCCATATCAAATGAACGGACGCTTTGGCGTGAAGACCAGTTCGCATCTGAACCGCTGGCAGCCATTTTCTTTGAGAGCTTTTGCCTGCCGGTCGAGTTTGCTTGCGGTGCTCGGGCTGAATGTCTTGAGTGTGTTCATGCGAACCGGCGGCGATGGTTCAATTCAACTCCAGACTCAGCGCGTTGGCAACCGCGAACCACGCCAAACACGCGAACAGCTTCAAGCTCCGCAGCGGCAGGAGCGCAAATGCTGTGCGGGCGGCCCTCGCCGCTTCTGTGATTTGAGGTTTTGTTTCCGCCCT
This sequence comes from uncultured Bifidobacterium sp., assembly GCA_964561105.1. GTDB lineage: Bacteria > Verrucomicrobiota > Verrucomicrobiia > Limisphaerales > JADLHS01 > JADLHS01. The sequence goes on from CAZLOH010000002.1 coordinate 90,901, forward strand.
CAAGCGCAACGCGGTGGATGGCCGACTCACTCCGGCGCGCCGCTAGATTCCTTCTCACCGCTTGTGCGGGACAGCCGAGCGGGTTTGAACAATTCAGCCTCAATGAAAATAGGTGGATTGTCCCGTGCAGACCCAAACGCCGTTCGATGATTGAAAATCATAATTATGCATCAGCGTGAACACTTCGAGTTTTCCAACCCCATTGCTGCTTGTCTTCGTTACAACTCGACACTGTTTGTCAGCCGTGCCGACACCACGGAGATATGTCCGGATGAACCATACGTCTCGCCACCCAACTGGCCCAGTAATTTGGGCCTTGTCGAGGAGTCGAGATTTCAGGCTTCTTGATATTGGAGAAAGCAACACGACAGCGGCCAGCATCGACGTGGCCACGACGACAAGCGCTATTTTTTGGGCGGATTTACACATTGGTTAAAAGCCGTCTTGGCCGCGTCACTTGCCTGCTTTGAAGTAGCCACATCTTGGTTGGCTGCGTTGATTGATTGCGTGACCTTGGCGTTCGACGCGTCCAGGTATTCGTCGATGTCAAACTGTATGTTGTCCCTGATTGCCTCGGCATGCAGGAGGTCAAATTTGGCAACCGCGTATCGGTAAAAGAGCGGTTTACACTTGTCCTTGCAGCAAAGCTGGTAGTTGTCGAACTCGCCCTCGAAATCCAAGAGCTTTCCATTGTAAATCGAAACATGGTGCATTTCGTGTTCGATCAAATACTGATATGCGCCTGTCCGAGACGCAGCGTTCTCCCACGGGTCAACGCGAAGGTGAATTTCATACTTCGCAGTGGTCGTCATGTGATACGTTAAGCTTTCCTTGCCGTTGTAGTTGATGTCTTTGTCAAATTGCGTGTTCTTCGTGTAAGCCCCAGAGGGTTTTCCGTCCAATGTGGTAAATTGAGGCCCGCTTTCGTTGAAAGACCACTGGATTGAATGAGTCAGGAGGCCCAAAGAGTCGCATCGTCTCACTGGGTCGTTACCGACAAAACCATAGAGGTTTGCTCCACCGTCCTCTCCGATGGGCTCGCGGCTGAGCCATTCTCTGATACGAACTTGGTCGCGCCTCCGGCAGGAGGGGTGACGGCGGGGCGGTGTAGCTGTAATTCGCCCGGCCCGATGGGCGTTTCCGCAGCCGGGGCTGATTTCATCGCGTCGTTGTAGTTGTATTCGCATCGCGCTCACGCCTTCATTCCACCCAGTGAACGATGGGACTTAATCACGCTCCAAACTTCCCGGCAACCTCAAACGAACATGAATTTCCGAAGCCGCCGGTGGGTGGGGCGAGCGTACTCGCGAGCTGAATTCGGCCGCGATTTCAACCCTCGGCGGCTCGTCAGTAGCCTCGCCCCACCTTCTGAAACCAGTTCCCGCATGATCTGCAGAACACCCTGCGTCCCCGGCGAGCGGCCAGTCCTCGCCGCATCTGCGATCTGCAATTTTGCATCTGCACTCGGGCACAGTGTGGTGAGGCCAAACCGACGTAGCGGAGGGGCAGCCGCTCACCTGCCGGGCGGATTCGTTGGAGTCTCGATAAAGCCAGTGCCCGAAAGCTGGAAATGCAGCGTGATGACGTGATTCGGTGCGGTAGTTGCAATGATGGAGAACACCTTCTGAGTTTCATCAACAACGACGAATGTGTGATTTGAAATCCAGTCGCCAAAGACAGCATCGGTCAATTCAGCGGTTGTGGTTGGAAAACGATTGTTTGCGTCGTAGAACGAAGCGACGTTTTTGGCATACATCCGGGCAAATGCGGTCGCAGACCCATCCTGAACTCGCGTCGCGTTCTGTCGAAAATGGATCACCAAGCCGGCTGCGAGCAGCAATACCAAAGCCAAGATGGACAGCAGCGCCGCCTTCATAACTTGACCTCGATGCACTTCTTGCCGTGAACCGGAACGGGTACAGGCCAATCCAATGTTCCCAAATCCAAAACCGCCCCGATGCAAATGCTGCCGATATACTTTGCCCAATCGCCAGCCCCGCCCTCTGGGTAGGGGTCTTGTTCGTCAAAGTCCCACTTGTCTGAAACTTCCAAACAAATTTGCGCTCGGTTTGAACAACAGTCGGCAATCCCCGAAATTGTCCTGGTGTGCCCACCAAGAAACCACGCTTCGCATTCAGCGCCTGCAGACGTAAAAGTCTCGTAGGCAATCTGCTCCATTGCCATTCCACCTGGTCGGAATTTTCTGCACCGTTGCGTGAGCATTTCCAGCATCTGTTTGATGTCCTTTGCGTTTTGGCCAGAATTCATCATCGAGTCCATGACATCTGAAGGGATTTCGCAGGTCACACCGCTGCCGGATCGCCACCGCCTCAACAATTCGACGAACACATCGCAACCAGTCTTGCGAATTGGATAGTTAGGCACACCATTGCAGCTTTTCGGCATGATACCGTAGCCGCAGAATTGTTTGCCCAATTTGTCGTAATGATTGACCCCGTCATTCGCCGCAAACTCATACAGATTCCGTGATCCTCGTTCGCCGATGGGGTCTCTGTTTAGCCATTCTCTGGCAAAGCGGCCATCGGGCCTCCGGCAGAAAGGATGACGGCGGTGGGGTGTAACTGTAATTCGCCCGGCCCGATGGGCGTTTCCGCAGCCGGGACTGATTTCATCGCGTCGGTGTAGTTGTAATTGCATTGCGATCACGCCTTCCTTCCACCAAGTGAACGATTGACTTAATCACGCTCCAAACTTCCCGGCAACCTCAAACGAACATGAATTTCAGAAGCCGCCGGTGGGTGGGGCGAGCGTACTCGCGAGCTGAATTCGGCCGCGATTTCAACCCTCGGCGGCTCGTCAGTAGCCTCGCCCCACCTTCTGAAGCCAGTTCCCGCATGATCTGCAGAAGACTCTGCGCCCCCCGGCGATGCGGCCAGTCCTCGTCGCATCCGCGATTTGCAATTTTGCATCTGCCCTCAAGCGCCGCGTGGTGGCTGGCCGACCTGCTATCGAGCCGGCGAGCCAGATTCCTTACACCATTTGTGCGGGACACCGAGATAAATTTGCCGGGCTGATAGGCGGTGCATAATTATGGTTTCAGTTCCGTCCCGTAGTATCGAACGGTTTTGGCATCACATACCACCAGACCTGCGTCGAGGCACTGGAAGCTGATTACGAAGCAGGTGATTTCGCCACCTATCTTCACACCCTTGTTGAAAAGCCGATTAGACTCCGCTTCGTATCGCCAGTTCTCCCCAAACCGGATGCCGCCATCCGAACTCACATGCGCATTCTCCAATTTGATCTCCCGCATTGCCGATTGGAGCATGGCATCGTGAACTGCATTTTTGGACAAATAATCGCCCACGGCATCACAAATCTCTTTCGCTCTCACCTCAGCAGTTTGTCGCTTGGATTGTTGCTTGCCGGCACATCCGGCCATCGTCATCGTCGCCAGTAGCATAGCGACTACGGATCGCGAGAAACGGAATAGATTCAAACGCATCATGGACACTTCCAATCTGTTTCGAGCCGCGGCTCGGCCCGGCGGAGAAAGCGGCGGCAGGCTCGCCGCACTCCAAAGCACCGGCGCGCGACCCAATCAAACAGGAACGGTCTCACGGTGATCTGGCCGGATGCGCGTCCACGTTGAAATCGTCCAGATAGAAAACGGACTTCCGCGTGGCGTCGCTGGTGAGGCCAATCCAGGTGAGCGACTTGAATTTGGCGCTGACGAAGGCGAGGTCGGTGAATGTGCGCGGGGGCGCGTTGGGGGTGGTGACTTTCAACTGCCACCGGCCATTGCCAGCCGGGCCAAGACCGGCGGTGACATCGAAGCGAATCCATTCACTGAGCGGCAGTTTCATTACGTCCCGGTCGCCGAGCAAGAGCTTGCCGTCGTGCAGTCGGAATTGCGTGCCGGTCTGGTAGGCGGCCTGGCTCCAATCGCGCCACTCGAAGTTCACTTCCGCCCCCGGTTCAAGGCGCACGGCGAAGGTATTTTGCACCAAGCCCTGGTGACACTCCAACCGGGCGCAGAGGTGCGGCAGCCAGACTTCCCGCAAACCGGGCGCATCGGTAAGTTTGACGCTGTGCCGGCCCGTCGCGGCGGTTTCATCCGTAACCAGGATGGAGTCGCCCCGGCCGTCCACGTGCAACTCGAAACCCGCCGGCGGTTTGCCCGTCGGATCGTGCTCAAAGTTCGCATGGATTGGAGCAAACGAGGGCGGCGGTTGAATTTCCAGGGGCGGGTAACTCACGCGGGTGGCTTCGGTCCGCCAGGCGGCATCGCCATAGACGCCGGCTTGCGTGTAATCGAACGGCTTGAATCCGAGTTTCAGCGCGGGTGAATCCGGCCGGAGATGGAAGTCGCGCGCGGCGGCGTTCACGAACAACGGATCGGCGATCAGGCTGCCCAATTCGCGGCCGGGAACCGCCCAGGCCGGTCGCGCGGTCCCGGCGACGGCGTTGGTGGGTGGTTTGACCGGCGTGTGTTGCCATTCCGCAAGCGTCTTGCCAACGAACGTGACGGGGAAGCCGCCCGCGTTCCAGTAACAATTGCTCCGGGTGAGCTGGCGGTTGTTCGCCCACGGTCCGGCCAGCGTCGGGCTTTGATTGGTCCAATAGACGAGGTTGTGCTCGAACGTGAAGGACAGGTGATCCTCCACGCGCGTGAGCTGCAATTGTTGCTCCAGGCTGTCCACGAGAATGTTGTTGCGCAAAATGTTCGCCTGGCCGTAGTGCTGGTGGAAACTGCCGGTCTTGGTGGCATAGACCAGGTTGTTTTCAAACAGAATGCCCGAGCTGCCTTCATCGGTGTAGAGTCCCCAGCCGCCGTACGAGTAGGAATAGACGTCGTGAAAAACATTGCCGCGCACCACCGTGCCCTCGGAGGGGCCGAGCGTGTAAATGCCGCCCATGTCGCTGAGCAACCCCCAGCCGAGATGGTGGACATGATTGAAGGAAATGTCGTTGCGCTTGCAGTTGCTCGCCGCGTAACCCCAGCGCCAGCCAACGCTGATGCCGGTGTAAAACAGATCGGCAATTTCATTGTGCGTCACCCGGTTGTCCGGGCTGAACCCAATCCACACCCCGACCGCGCAGGGAAAAATGGCGCCGCCATGCCGGATGATGTTGTTGTCAATGGTGAGGTGGCTCGTTTCAGCGGCGGCGTCCGCCGGAATTTGTGTTTCGCCGATGCGCACGCCGCCCGCGCCGAAATCCTCGAGCCGGCAATGGCGCACCACGTTGTCGCGACAGCCATGACGAAACCAGATGCCGTAGGTGCCGACGTGGCTGAACGCGCAATCCTCGAAGACAATCTGCCGGGCGTCATCGGCCATGACCACGGCGTCAATGGTGCTTGCCGCCTGGGCCGGCTCGAAGCCGCCGGGCGGCGTCAACCATTGCGCGTGGGCAAACGCCAGTCCCTTGAAGGTCAGATGTTCGACGAGCTTGCCGGCGGCGGAATCGCCTTTCAGCACGATGAATTTTTCCGCCACGGGCGCCACCACTTCCGCGTTGCTCAACTGTTCACCGGCGCGCGGTTGATAGTAAAGCGTTCCGTCCCGGCTCAAAAACCACTCGCCCGGCGCATCCAGAAAGCGGAGCGCGTTCTCGAAGATGAATTGCGAGTCCCTGCGCCACGGATTCCACGGCTTCATGCCTTCGCCGCTGGTGACGAGGGATTGTTCCGCCTCGTTGATGCTGTCCACGAAGCGGCGCGTCACGTCCCAGTTGTGATAGACCACCAGGTTCAGGTCCTTGAGTTCGTTCGCGGTCAGCCCCGTGATGGCCCGGAAGTCGTCCGGGCGGAACGTCACGATTTGGCGCGTGGTCAACACCTGGCCGTCGGCCCGGCGGGTGAGCGGTTCTTCGCGAACGTCCAGCAGGTGAAACCGGAATTGGTTTGGCGTGCGCGCGCGGGTGGCGCGGCGGCCATTGATCCAGAGCTGTTCAAAATACCAGCGCCCGGCGGCGACGTCGGGGAGGTGCGTTTGCCAGACACCGTTGGTGCCCGGCCGCCAGCCTTGAATAATCCGGCCGCCGCTGAAGACCGGATGGGCGCCCGGGGCGGCCTTGTACGTGATCGGCGCCTGCGCGCTGCCGCTGTCTGCGGGAGACAACGTGAGGGGCGCAGTGATCGGGTAGCGGCCCTCGGCCACCACGACCTGGATTGGCTCGGTCAACGGCCCCGCTTGTTTCATTTTTCGGATGGCATCGCGCGCGCCCGTGAGCGAGGCCAGCGGTCCGTCAGTGCCGGCCGGATTGGGCCGCTCGAGCCGGCCCGACCAGGCGTCGTTACCATTCGGCGCGAGGTGAAGTTCCCGCGCCGGAGCGGTCGGTGCGATCAACAGGAGCAACCCCAGCAAGACGGTTGGGACGCCGGGGATTCGCCAGTGGGATTTTGCCATCACCGCGCCATTAGAAATCGCGACTTGCTTTCATTCAAGCCTGGCGTGTGGACAAAAAATCCGCGCTGGCCAGCCGGCGATGGGTCGGATAGTAACAAGGCATGAGCAAACAGAAGTGGACCCGGCGCGAAGCCCTGACCCAAACCGGATTGCTGGCCGGCGCCGCGTTGGCGTGGAAATCCACCGCCGTCAGCGGTGCGGCCGCGGAAAATCCGCTCTCGCCCCACGCGCCGCCGTTCCGCTTTTGCCTGAACACCGCGACGGTGCGCGGACAGAAGCTGGGGATCGTCAAGGAAATCGAGGTGGCCGCGCAGGCCGGTTACCAGGGGATCGAGCCTTGGGTGGAGAGCGTTCAGGATTTCGTCAAAGCGGGCGGCTCGTTGAAGGAATTGCGCCAGCGCGTCAATGATTCGGGACTGACCGTCGAGAGCGCGATTGGTTTTCCCGAATGGATCGTGGATGACGACGCGCGTCGGGCCAGGGGATTGGAGCGGGCGCAGCGCGAGATGGAACTGATGGCGCAGATCGGGGCCAAGCGATTTGCCGCGCCACCCGCGGGCGCGACGGATTTGCCGAAGCTGGACCTGCTCCGGGCCGCCGAACGATACCGTGCCTTGCTGGAAGTTTCCGATGGGATTGGGATCGTGCCGCAACTGGAGTTGTGGGGTTTTTCCAAAAACCTCAACCGCCTCGGGGAATGTGTCTGTGTGGCCATGGAAGCCGCCCACCCCAAGGCCTGCGTGCTCGCGGATGTGTTCCATCTGTACAAGGGCGGCTCGGATTTTCCCGGGATGCAACTGCTGGGACCGGAAGCCATCCAGGTATTGCATCTGAATGATTATCCCAGCCATCCGCCGCGGGAGAAAATTGACGACAGCTTCCGGGTCTATCCCGGGGACGGAGCGGCGCCGCTGCCGGAGATTCTCCGCACCCTGCACCAGACCGGCGGGCAGAAGGTACTCTCGCTGGAAGTCTTCAATCGCAAGTATTGGGCGGAGGACCCGCTGGAAGTGGCGAAGACGGGTCTGGCCAAAATGAAAGCCGTCGCGGCGAAGGCAAGTTGACTCGCGACCGAACGCGCATGATCACAAGACCGATTGCTCGGAAATCCGGCGCGGCAAAGCTGAGCCGAGTCACGGCGCGTCGCCCGGAGGAATTCGCATGATTCATCGCCGTTCCAAGTGGAAATCGTCGCCCAGGTTTTCCCGCCCGGCGGGCCGGGCAGCTTCGGGCTGGTTGGTTGGCGCGCTGGCCTTGCTCCTGTGCGGCTGCTCGAGTTTCAATCGCGCGTGGAACCGGGCCGGACAGACCGCGACGCCGGCGGACTCCATCGCTGGACGCTGGGAAGGCAGTTGGTTGAGCGACGTCAACGGCCACCACGGCAAGTTGCGCTGCCTCATTGCCGTTCAGACCAACAGCGAATACACCGCCCGCTTTCGGGCGACGTACGGCGGATTTTTGAACTTCAGCTACACCGTGCCGCTCGCGGTGAAGACGCACGAGGGCGGCTGGGAGTTCACCGGGGAGGAGGACTTGGGGACCATGGCCGGCGGCGTTTATCGTTACGTCGGCACGGCCACCCCCACGAATTTCCACTCCACCTACGAGTCGAAATACGACCACGGCACCTTCGAGCTGGTGCGGCCGTGAGGAGAAAAATTGGGTTTCTCGTTGACAGTTGGCCCGCCAACCGGTGTATTGCCGCCCGTCCAACCATGAGCAAGCCAACGGATCACAACTTGGACCGGCGCAATGACCGCGCCGGCCGCTTGCTCGGGAACTGCCGGGAGATTCAACCCCAACCATCCGTTACCTACTGACTACCTATGAGCGAAGCACAAGTTAGCAATGAAGGAATCGCCGCAAACGCCAAACGCCTGTTGGTCGCCGGTTTCCTGGCGATTCTGGCCGCCGGCATCGGCTTCGGCATCCGTGGCGGCATTCTCGCCAATTGGGCCGCCGACTTTGGTTTCACGGGCGCGCAACTGGGCGCCATCGGCGGCGCCGGATTCACCGGATTTTGTTTTGCCATCATCATCGGCGGTGTGATTGTGGACAAGATCGGTTACGGCAAGCTGGTGATCGCGGCCTTCGTCTTCCATGTGATCTCAGCCTTCGTGACCTTTGCCGCCAGCAAGGGGCAAAGCCAGGAAACGGCGTACAATTATCTTTACTGGGGTACGTTCATCTTTGCACTCGCCAACGGGACGCTCGAGGCCGTGGCCAACCCGCTGGTCTCCACCCTTTTTCCCAAGAACCGCACCCACTACCTGAATATTCTCCACGCAAGCTGGCCGGCTGGTCTCGTCCTCGGCGGTCTGGTTGGCTGGATCCTCGGTGATGGCATGCATTGGAATTGGAAACTGCAGCTTGGTCTGTTCCTCGTGCCGACCGCGCTGTACGGCATCGCCTTCCTGGGTCAGCATTTCCCGAAATCCGAGGCCTCGGAAAAGGGACTCAGCATTGGTGAAATGCTCAAGGAGGTGGGCATTCTCGGCTCGGCCGTTGCGTGTTATCTGCTGGTTCGCTTCTGCATGGATGCGCTCAACCTGCCGCAGGGGGTGTCCTACGGTGTCGGGCTCGCAATCCTGGTTGCGGCGGGCATCCTGACGCGAGGTTCGCTCGGCTCCATCCTGCTGTTTGTTCTGTTCATCACCCACGCCTTGGTGGGTGCGGTCGAACTCGGCACCGACGGTTGGATTCAGAACATCACGGGCAATATCCTGACTCCGGCCCAGGGGAAGATTCTCTTTGTCTTCACTTCCATGTTCATGTTCTTTCTCCGCTTCTGCGCGCATTTCATTGAGAAAAACCTGAAACTATCTCCCGTGGGCTTGCTGGTGATTTGCGCCACGCTGGCGGCCATCGGCCTGCAACTGGTGAGTGGCATTCAAACCTTTGCGGGCGCGATGATCGCCCTCGCCGTTTACGCGCTTGGCAAAACCTTTTTCTGGCCAACCATGCTGGCGATTGTGGGTGATCGCTTCCCGCGCACGGGCGCGGTGGCGATGTCCATTATGGGCGGCATCGGCATGATGTCGGCCGGCCTGATCGGCGGACCCGGCCTTGGTTATGCCAAGGACCGATTCACGACCGAGCATCTCACCGCAACGGCGCCGGCCATTTACGAGCAGTACAAGGCGGAAACGCCAAGCAAGTTTCTCTTCCTCAAAAAAGTGTCCGGGCTGGACGGTACCAAGCTTTCGCAAGCGCAGACCGCCAATCCCCGGACCCCCGATCAACAGACCGTGGTTGACGCCAGCATTCATGGTGATCGGAAGACGTTGAAGGCGGACTCGTGTATCCCGTTTACGATGGCGGCGATTTATCTTTTGCTGCTGATCTACTTCAAGAGCATCGGCGGCTACAAGATTTTGCATTTGGAGGAAGCGTCAGCGCCAAAAACCGGCTGAGGTTGAATTCAACGAGTTTAACTTTGTGGCAACGAAAGGGCGGTTCAAAACGAACCGCCCTTTTTCGTCGCGACGGTCGCGGCGGCCGAAATAGACCGCAGGCAATTTTTGGCGTGACCATCCACCCCGGCTTCGGGACAATCGCAGTATGCCGAACCCTTGGACCGGAAAAGGAAATCCTTACACGCGCCGGGAAGTCATTGACCGGCTTCGCGCCACGCTCAAGTCGGGCGAGGCCATCATTGCGGCCGGCGCGGGCACGGGCATCAGCGCCAAGTTCATCGAGCAGGGCGGCGCGGACCTCATCATCATCTACAACTCCGGTCGCTTTCGCATGATGGGCCACGGTTCGACTTGCGGCATGATGGCTTACGGCGACGCCAACGCCATCGCCATGGAGATCGGCGAATACGAAGTGTTGCCGGTCGTGGAGGAAGTGCCCGTGATCTGTGGGGTCCACGCCACCGATCCGCGCCGGCGCATGTGGCACTGGCTCGGCAAGGTCAAAGAGATGGGGTTCAGTGGCGTGAACAATTTTCCCACCCACACCATCGTGGACGGACATTTCCGCGGCGTGCTCGAAGAAACCGGCATGAGCGTGCGGAAGGAATACGAAATGGTCGCGCTGACCCGGCGGATGGATTTGTTCTCCATTGTCTATGTCGGTTCGGCGGCGGAAGCGGTCGAGATGGCGAAGGCCGGCGCGGACGCCATCATCGCGCACGTTGGCACCACCGTGGGTGGCAGCATCGGCGTGACGAAGGCGGTGGTCAGTTGGGATTTCACCCTCAAACGCACGCAGGAAATCATCAACGCCGCTCGTCGGGTGCGGAAGGACATCTTCTTTCTTTGTCACGGCGGTCCGATCAACACACCGCGCGATGCGGAGCGGGTGCTGAAGCACACCGACGCCGTGGGTTTCGTGGGCGCCAGCTCGCTGGAACGCATGGGAGTGGAGGCGTCGCTGACCAATTTGACGCGCGAGTTTAAGAAGTTGAAGTCGCCGGCGGCCAAGTCATTCGGCAAGAAGCCGCGCCGGTAAACCAGACTCGCGCATGTCGAATAAACGTGAAATGCCGCAGTCGGCTCCCCTCTCCCCCGCGGGGGAGAGGGTCAGGGTGAGGGGGCTGCGCCGCACCCGTACCGCCGCGGCTCGCGACTTCGCTCGTCATCTCCGCCGCGAATCAACGGATGCGGAGAAGCGTCTCTGGCGGCTGCTTCGTAATCGGCGCTTCGAACAGTTCAAGTTTCGCCGCCAATATCCCTGCGGAATTTACTTTCTCGACTCCTTCTGCGTCGCGGCTCGACTGGCAGTGGAGCTGGACGGTGGCGGACACGGCTTTCCTGACCAACGCGCTCGCGACGAAAAGAGAAATGATTTTCTGGCCGAGCAAGGGATTCAAGTCTTGCGCTTTTGGAACCATCAAGTGCGAGGTGAACCTGAAAGCGTCCGCTTTGAGATTTGGCGGGTGTTAATGGATCGAACGGGCTGGACGGAGGAACTGGCGGGCTTTTGCCTGCCACCGGCTCACCCCTCACCTCAATCCTCTCCCCTCGGAGGGGAGAGGAAGAAGACCGCGCGCTCGCACAGTTTCCAATCATGAGCACGTTGCCCTCCGACATCAATTCCCGCCGCTTCGTCACCGCCGCCGAAAAAGTGGATTTTCTTTCCCCGTGGACGCTGGAAGAGTGGCTGTGCCGCGGGGACGTCGTGCCCAACCAGGAACTGCTCATGGTGCGCGCTAACATGGAAGCCGGGCGCTCGCATCCCTTTCACACGCACCCGAATCGTGAGGAGATCATTTACATCTTGTCCGGCCGCGCCGAGCAATGGATTGGCCAACAGCATCGCATCCTCGGTCCCGGTGAAATGGTTTTGATTCCCAAGGGCGAAGTGCACGGCACTTACAATCCATTCCGCGAGCGCCTCGTGTTTCTCGCCATCCTCTCTCCGGCCAATGCTCCCGAGCCGGGCATCGTGGACGTTTCCACGGAAGAACCCTGGGTATCGCTCCGCCAGAAACACGGCCGGCCGGCTTGCGATTAAAACCACTTTTGAAAAATCGAACCATGAAAAGAATCCTGCCTCTCCTCGTTGTCGCCGTGTTGCTGTCCCTGAGTGTCGCCGCCCGGGCCGCCGAACCGCTCCGCATCTTCATTCGCGGCGGCGTCAAGACGCACGGCCCGAACCAGCACGACCATCCGCGCTTCCTCAAGGAGTGGACGCAACTCCTCAACGAACGCGGCGCGAAGACCGACGGCGGCATGGAGTTTCCGACGGCGGCCCAGTTGGAAAAAACCGACGTGCTCGTCATTTATGCGCAGGACGGGATGAACATTGTCGGGCCACAGCGGGCGGACCTGGAAAAGTTTCTGGCCCGGGGCGGCGGACTGGTGGTGATTCATGACGGCGTGGTCAGCGGCGATCAGAACGCCTGGTGCAAATCCATCATCGGCGGCGCGTGGCGATGGCCCTCGGCCGGTCTGCCCAAGGAAAAGGCCACCAAATGGTTTGAAGGCGACGTGGGCCTGTGCTGGATTGACACCCGGAGTCCAATCACGCGTGGCATTTCGAATTGGGATTGGAAGGACGAGATTTATTACGACATGGACTTGGCGTCCGACATCGGCGTGCTGGCCAGCAGCTTCCAGAATGTTCACATCGTAGCGCCGCAGATCTGGACTTACGAAAAAACCCTGGCGGGCGGCACCGTGCCGTATCGCGCCTTTGTGAGCATTCCCGGCCACGAATACGATTCGTTCAACCACCCGGCCTATCGCACGGCCCTCCTGCGGGGCATTGCCTGGGCGGGCAAACGCGCCAACCTGGATGAATTCTGCCGACCCGACGAACTCGCGCAGTTGCGCTATCCGCCCGGCGGCCCGAAGCGCGCCCAGGACGAGATGAAAACTTTCAACCTCCATCCCGAGTTCAATCTCTCGCTGGCAGTGGATGAAAACCTGTGCGAAAAAATCATGTCGCTTGACTGGGATCCGCAGGGCCGGTTGTGGGTGATTGAAACGCCGGAGTATCCCGGCGGCCGCGACATCAACCGCAACGACGCGAGCATTTATCCGTGGCGCACGCGCGACCCCGCTGATTATCCGGTCGGCGGCAAAGAACCCCGGTCCGCCCACGATCGCGTCTCGATGCTGGAAGACACCAACGGCGACGGCGTCATGGACAAGAAGACCGTGTTTTACGAAGGCCTGGAACTGGCGACCTCACTGGTGTTCTACAAGGATGGCGTGATTGTTTCGCAAGCGCCGGACACTTACTGGCTGCGCGATACGAATGGCGACGGCAAGGCTGACGAAAAGGTGACGCTCTTCACCGGCTGGGGCACGATGGACACCCACGCCGTCACCAGCAATCTCCGTTGGGGGCCGGATGGCTGGATTTACGGCAGTGTCGGCTACAGCGCCGGCGATGTGACTTCCGGCGACGGCCGGAAAAAATTCGGTCACATCTCGGCGGGGTTGTATCGCTTCCGACCCGACGGTTCGGCGCTGGAGCAAGTGGCCGCCGGCTCCTGCAACACCTGGGGCTGCGAGATTGCGCCCGATGGCGAAATCTTTTTCAGCACGGCCACCTGCGGTGAGCCGATGCTCCATGTGGTATTGCCGGAAAAAATCATCAGTCGCGCGGGCATGCCCGGCGTGCGCTCGGTCAAACCGATCATCGAGGAGAACAAGGTATTCCCGGCGCGCAAGGAAAACCGCCAGCCGTATCTGCAAATTGACTGGGTAGGCGCGTTCACCGCCGCCGCGGGTTCGTGCATTTACGATGGCGGCGCCTGGCCGGGCAAGTGGCAGGGACCACCCTGGGCGTTCTTCGTCCACGAACCCACCGTGTGGCTGGTGCATGAGGAATTCGTTGCGCCGGACGGTTCGAGCTACCAGGGCCATAAGGAAGCCGGCCGCGAAAACACCGAGTTCCTTACCAGCACGGATTACTGGTTCAAACCCATTCACAGTCGCATCGGCCCGGATGGCGCGCTCTATCTGGTGGATTTTTACAATCAGATCGCCGCCCACAACGACACGCGCGGCACCCCGCACGGGTCGCACAACGCGGCCACCCGCCCGGATCGCGACCACCATTTCACGCGCCTGTTTCGCATCCAGCACAAGGAGGCACATTCGTTGCCGGCGTTTGAACTCAATCCCAAGAACCCCGCCCAACTCGTCGCCATGCTGGATCATCCCAACGGCTGGGTGCGCACCACGGCGAACCGGCTGTTGAGCGAAGGCGGCGGTCGCTCGGTCTTTGACGCCCTCGCCGACGAGGCGAAACAAGGGCACACCGCCTATGGCCGGATGCAGGCGTTGTGGGTGCTGCACAATCTGGGCGCGCTCGAAACCGACTTGTTGGTTGCGGGCGTGAAGGATCCGGATCCGGTCGTGCGCAAGAACGCCTTGCGCATCGCCGCCGAACAGGATAACTCCCGCGCGGAACCCCCGCCCGAACTCATCCGGTCTTTGTTTGCCGACTCCGACGCGCGGGTGCGCATTGACGCGCTCGTGGCGGCCACCACGCTCACGCCGACGCCGTCCCTGGCCGAGGAATTGGTGGCGGCGTGGCCGACGTTCAACGACGAGTATTTGCAGGCGGCGGCCCTGGCGGTCACGGCCAACAATCCGCTCATGTTCGCGGAAGCCGCCCTGGCGGCGAACAATCCGGCCCCGCTCACCAGTTTGATGGATCAGCTCGCGCGGCAGGTCGCCAATCAGAACGATCCGGCGGCGGCCCGCGCTTTGGTGCTGGCCCTGGCCGGCAAACCCGCCTCCGCCGACCCGCTGAAAGCGGCCGCGCTTCAATCGTTGACGGCGTATCTGCGCGCGGATGTGAAACCGGATGCGGACGCCACGCTCGGCAACGCATTGAAACAATTGCTCGCCGCCGATCAAACCGCCGGCCCGGTGCTGCCGCTGATCGCGCGCTGGAATTTTGGCGGCCAGCTTGGAGCCGAGGGCAAGGCGGCCGTCACCCAGATGGAATCCCGCCTCGCGGACAAAACCTTGTCCGACGATGAACGCGGCCAGATTGCCGCCAATCTCATTGGCGTGCGCGCCCTGGACCCCGGTATCGTGCCCGCCGTGGCCGCGCTCGTGGCGAGCGAGGCCAGCCCGCAGTTGCAGACGCACGTCATTGCCGCGCTCGGCACCACCGGCGATGCCGCCGCCGGTCGGGCGTTGCTGGCCGCGTTGCCCAAACTCAGTCAGGACTTGCGCGAAGCCGCCTTTGGTCAGCTCATCAAACGAGCCGATTGGTCGCTGCTCGTGGTTCAGGCGCTGGCGGATCGCACGCTCGACCCGACGGTGCTCGGTCCCGGCAACCTGCATCGGTTGCGCACGCACTCCGACGCCACCGTGGCCGCGCGCGCCGCGAAAACGATTGACGACCTGAAAGGCCCCGAGGCGAAGGAGAAGGATGCGTTGATCGCCCGGCTGCGGCCCGAGGTGATCAAACCCGGCAACGCCGCCAACGGGGCGGTGTTGTTCAAAGCAAACTGCGCCGTGTGCCACAAGTTCAAGAATGAAGGAGCGGACTTTGCGCCGAACCTCACCGGCATGGGAGCGCACGGCCCGGAAGATTTGATCGTCCACATCCTCGACCCGAACCGCGTCGTCGAACCGAACTTCTACACCGTGAGCATCGAGACGAAGGATGACCTGAGCTACGACGGCATCGTGCTGCGCGAAAACAACCGCGTCGTGGTGTTGCGGAATCAGACCGCGCAAACCGAGATTCGCAAGGACAACATTGCTTCGCGGCGCAACAGCACCCGCTCGTTGATGCCCGAGGGTTTCGAGCAACTCGGCGCCACCAACCTGCGCGACATCCTGACTTATCTGTGCGCCGACGAGCAGCGCTTCCGCATCCTGGACCTCACGACCGCGTTCACGGCCGACACCTCGCGCGGCATCTATATGACGGCCGAGTCGCGCGACGAATCGTTGCGCTTCAAGAAGTGGGGCACGATCAAGCACGGCGACGTGCCGTTCGACATCGTGAACCCCGCGCGCACGACCACCGGGAAAAATGTCATCGTCCTGCGCGGCGGGGCGGGAATGTCGCGCCATTATCCGCAACAGGTCGAGGTGAAGGTGGGCTTGCCCGTGACGAAACTGCATTTCCTGAGCGGCATTGCTGGCTGGGGTTATCCGGCGGTGAGCGCGGAAAAGCCGGTGGCGAAAGTCACGGTGCATTACGTCGGCGGCCAGACCGAGGAATTCGTGCTGCGCAACGGCGTGGAGTTTGCGGATTACATCGGGCGCTTTGATGTGCCGGGTTCGGTGGCGCTCGACAATCTGGACGACTTGCTGCAGCAGGGCCGCCAAGTGCGCTATTTCGCCCGGTCGCTGACCAAACGCGGTGTGGTGGAGAAATTGACGCTCGCCAGTTACAATAATGAAGTCGCGCCCACGTTCGTCGGCATCACCGCGGAAATTGGCGACGGCACCACACCGCCGGCGTCCGCGCCGGTACCACCGTCAGCGGCTCCCGCGCAGACTTTCAAATGGGGACCCGGCTTGAAAGTTTTGATCACCGGCGGCGGCTCCAGTCACGACTATCAAAAATGGTTCCATCAGGCTGACGTCGAGACGCTCAACGCCACCGGCGGCATCAGCGCGAATTACACCGAGAACACCAGTGGCCTCGCGGACGCCATCAAGGACGTGGATGTGTTGATCATCAGCAACAACAAGCCGTTCACCGACGACGCCACCAAGGCGGCCATCCTGCGACACGTCCAGGACGGCAAAGGGCTGATCGGCTTGCATCCGGGGCTGTGGTATAACTGGAACGACTGGCCGGAATACAATCGCACGCTCATCGGCGGCGGCGCGCGCGGCCACAATCCTTACGGTGAATTTACGGTCACCGTGCTTGAACCGGATCACCCGTTGATGCGCGGCGTGCCGGCGAAGTTCACGCTCAAGGATGAACTGTATTGGTTCGAACCGGACCCGCAGGGTGCGCGCATCCACGTGCTCGCCACCGCACATTCGAGCACGAAGAACAAGGATTTCCCGCAGGTCTTCACGGTCGAGAACCCGAAGGCGCGCATCGTCGGCATCACGCTCGGACACGACGGCGACGCGCACCACAACCCGGCTTACATTCAACTGCTGCGCAACGCCGTGCTGTGGTCGGCAGGCAAGCAATCCCGCTAACCACAGCCGGACAACCTTTTGTTGCAACTGCAACAAAAGGTTGTCAAGTCAAACTCCGGGCACATGCCGACGATCGCCATTCTGGGCACCATGGATACGAAGGGTCACGAGCACGCCTTCGTGGCGGACCTCATCCAGCAACGCGGGCACAAGGTGCTTGTCATAGATGTCGGCAGCATGGGCGAACCGCGGCTCAAGCCGGACATCACGCGCAACGAAGTGGCGGCCGCCGCCGGCGTGGATTTCGCAACCCTCGCGGCCAAACAGGATCGCGGCGAAGCGGTGACGACCATGTCACGCGGGGCGCCGGTGGTGCTGGCGAAACTGGCGGCGAAGCAGCGCATTGCGGGTGTGATTTCGCTGGGCGGCGGCGGCGGCACGGCCATCGCCACGGCAGCGATGCGCGCCTTGCCCGTGGGTTTTCCGAAGCTGATGGTTTCCACCCTCGCCAGTGGAAATGTTGCCTCCTACGTCGGAGTAAAGGATATCGTCATGTTCCCCAGCGTCGTGGACGTGGCGGGGCTGAACCGCCTTTCGCGCCCGCTGCTGGCTCGCGCCGCCGGGGCCATTTGCGGCATGGTGGAAATGCCGGCGCCCCCGGCCACGGACAAACCCATCATCGTCGCGAGTCAGTTCGGCAACACCACCCCTTGCATCGAGCACGCCCGGAATATCCTCGAAGCCGCCGGCTACGAAGTCATCGTGTTCGCCGCCACCGGCACCGGCGGGCGCACGATGGAATCTTTGGTGGAAACCGGCCTGGTCGCGGGCGTACTGGACATTACCACGACCGAATGGGCGGATGAACTGGTGGGGGGCGTGTTGAGCGCCGGTCCAACCCGGCTCGAAGCCGCCGCGCGCCGGGGCGTGCCGGCGGTGGTTTCCACCGGTTGCCTCGACATGGTGAACTTTGGCCCGCCCGAAACCGTGCCGGCCAAATTCGCCGGTCGAAAATTCTACCAGCACAATCCGCAGGTGACGCTGATGCGCACCACCCCGGACGAGTGCGCCAGGCTCGGCGGCATCATCGCGGAAAAACTGAATCGCTCCACCGGTCCGGTCACCGTGCTGCTGCCGCTGCGCGGGGGAAGCATGATCAGCGCGCCTGGCGGTCCGTTTCACGATCCGGTCGCCGATGCCGCACTGTATTCCGAGTTGAAGTCCGGTCTCCGCTCCGACATTGCCGTGAAGGAGCTGGACCTGGTCATCAATGAGGCAGCGTTTGCGGAGGCTTGCGCGAACGCCTTGCTGCAACTGTTGCCGCGCACGTAACGGCGTCCGGTGGCAGCCGGCTGAGGAGGCTCTGAATTCAACGCCGGAAATCCGAAGGGGGAAGCAAAATGATTGAGGGCAGAATCATGAACTGTCATCCTGTCTTTGCGCAGCTCACTTTTCCGCCTGAATCGCGTCCCACGTTTCTTCGTAGAGCGGGCGGACGGCAGAATTGACGGCCAGCAAGCGCGGCAGTTTTCGTCGGAGAATGAGTTCGACGACATCCGTCTTGTCGCGCAGGCGTTTCAACGGGCTGTGCTGCCAACTGTCGAGCTTCAAGGAGATCAGATCTTCCAGCGTGGCAATTTGCAGATCATCGGTGGCTTTGGTGGGTTGCGGAAACGGCACCTGGCAACCGCGCTTGACGACCTGTCCCGCGGGAAGCAAGTCAACAAAAGTGTGAGTGCGCCGGTCTTCAACGCGGTCGGCTGCGTCCGGCACGCGATAGAATGGACCGGTTAAACTCGCCGTGAGAAACTCAACCGCTTCGAGCACGTCCGGTACGACCAAGTCCACGTCAATCGTCACTCGTGGATAGCCGTGTTCCTGCACCGCAATGCCACCGATTATCAAGTGCGGAATATCGTGTTCCGCCAACAACCCGGCGACTGCGCGGGCGGTTTCCAACACACCGGAGGTCCCCGTGCCCTCGCGTAAGATTTGCGCATCGCCGTCCATTACGTGGCAGCATCGCACTTGCGCCCCGCAGCGACAAATCATTTGCAGGCAGCCAACTGACGTGCGAGCTGACTCGACTTCGAGGCCAGATTAATGCAGAGGCCAACAGCGTGGGGAGATTCACCAATGGTGGCCCGTTACGGGTGGTGAACCATCGAAGAGAAACCAGAAACCAGCGCGAGACTTTTCCGGCCGTGAATACCCGTCAGTTTATCGCCCCAGATATTTGAGGGTGGCCTCGGTGCGGCTGTGGACGTGGAGCTTGTCGTAAATGGTGCGCACGTAGCTGCGCACCGTCTCGAAGCTGATGTTCAACAAGTCCGCGATTTCCTTGTAGGCATGGCCTTTGGCGAGCAACGCCAGCACCTGACCTTCGCGTTCGGTCAGGGTCTCAACTTCCGGCGCGCGATGCGGCGGGGCCGGGATCTGACTGGCTTCCTGGAAATACTGCACCACGCGCCGCGCGATCTGCCGCGACATCGGGGCGCCGCCGTTGGTGATTTCGCGAATGGCTTCGAGCAACTTGTCCTTGGGCGTGCGCTTGAGCAGATAGCCAGTGGCGCCGGCCATCAACGATTTGAAAATCTGTTCGCTATCGTCATAAACGGTCAGCATCAGCACCGGCACGTCCGGGGCCAGGTTTTTGAGTCGCTGGACACATTCGGTGCCCAACATGCCGGGCAGGTTGATGTCCATGAGCACCACGTCGGGTCGGTTCCCGGGGATGTGTTTGAGCGCGGCAGGGCCGTCGGCATAGGTGGCCTGGCATTGAAACCCCGGCGTGCCATCAATCATGGTGGCCAGATTGGCCCGCACTCCGGGATCATCCTCCACGAGGGCGACTTTGATCATTCTCGCCATTTTGCTCTTCTTCATAAGCTGTCGGCGCGCGGCCCGCCATCCCACATTGATGTTAGGCGGGCGAAAACTCAACCACTCTTCGGCACCGGAAACACAAACCGGATCGTCGTGCCCCGCCCGGGCGCGCTGGTCAGGTGCGCGCGGCCGCCGCACTCGGCGAGCCGGGATTTCATGTTGCCCAATCCGTTGCCGGTCGTCGCGGTCTTGGGCGTGAATCCGTGGCCGTTGTCCGCGACCTCCACGCCGACTTCTCCGTTTTCCAATTTGAGCCGCAGCCAGACCTCGGTGGCGCCGGAATGTTTCAAGACGTTGTTCAACGCCTCCTTGATGGCGAGGAAAACATTGTGTCGCACGTCGGCGCGCAGCGGCAGTTTGGGCAGATCGGTCGGCATTTCCTGCCAGCAACGGATGGCGGTGTTCTCAAAACATTCATCGGCAAACCGGCCCGTGTATTCGGCGAATCGGGGCAGGTTGTCGTCGCCCGGATTGGTGGCCCAGACGATTTCATCCAGCGCCACCACTGCCGCGCGCACCTGGCCGCCAATGCGCTCGAACTGTTTCGCCGCAACCTCGCCGGCGGCCTGGCCCTGGCCGACGTCGCTCAAGATGGAAACGCGCGTGAGAATGCTGCCGATGTCGTCGTGCATGTCCTGCGAGATGCGCAGGCGCTCGCGCTCGATGGCGTGGCGCGTCTCGAGTTGGGCGAGCCGCCGTTTGTAGCGTCGCCGCACCACCAGGTTTACCGCGCCGGCCAATCCGCCGAGCACCAGGACGCCGGCGATGACCGGAAACCAGCGCGTTTCCCAAAAGTAAGGTTGCACCGTCACGGCCAGCGACACCGGCTCGGGGGTCCAGACGTTGTTCGCGTTGCCGGCGAGCACCTCGAATTCATAAGTGCCCGGCGCGATGCTGGGAAAGGTGGCGACGCGGACCGAGCCGGCATCGAACCAGGGCCGGCCCGACCCCTTCAACCGGTAGCGGAATTGCAGTTTGTCCGGAGCGGTGAAACTCAGGCCCGTGTAATGAAATTCAATGTTCCGGCTGCCGGGCGGCAGCGTGAGCGCCCAACCCGGGCCGGCGGCGGAGGTCTGGCGTCGGAGGGATTGCACGCTCCCGTCCACCAGCACTTCCTCCAGCACCACTTTCGGCGGGCGCGCTCCCGGCTCCGGCTGGTGTGGGTCAATCATCACCACGCCTTTGACCGTGGAAAAACAAAGCTGGCCGGATCTGGTTTTCAAACCGGCCGGACAAAATCCGCCGGAACATTCCTCGACCGGCATCCCTTCGCTCACCCCAAACGCGCGGGCATGGATGAACTTGCCTTTCCCGGTCGCCACGACATCCAGTTCGCTCTTGCTCACGCGGAAGATTCCCCGGTTGCAACCCAGCCAGAGGTTGCCTGCGTCATCCTCCAGAATCTGCGACACCGTATCGTCGCCGAGTCCCTGCCGCGTGGTGAAGTTGACGAGTTAATCGTGGCGCAAACGGCTCAAGCCGCCGCCGCCCGTGCCGATCCAGAGCGTGCCCTCGGGGTCGAGATACAGCGTCCGAATTTCATTGCTCAACAATCCGTTGGTGATCGAGAAATGATCCACTCCGTGCGGACCGACGCGCACGAGCCCTCCCGCCACCGATCCCACCCACAGCGTCCCGTCCTTTGCCTGCACCAGCGCCGTCAGGGCGCCGCGCGCCACACGGTTGGTTTCCGTTTGAAATTTCCCATCACGCAGCCGCAGCAACTTGCCCCGGGTGGTGCCGATCCATAAACCCTGCCGGCCGTCCTCGCGCAACGCCGTGACCCCCGCCGCATCGGCGAGCCACTCGGAATCGGTGCGGGTGTAGTGGGTCACAATTTTTCCCGCCCGCCACTCAAACAACGAACCCGAGCCGCCCCACCAGATGCTGCCATCCGGTGTGGCCAGCACGGATTCGAAAAAGGGATAAGTGATCGTGCCCACCACGCTCGGCACAGGCTCGAAGCCGCCCGGACTATTGCGATACATGCCGCCGCCAATGGTCGCGACCCACAGCGTCCCATCCGCCGCCTCGGCCACGCCGCGCACGAACTCATTGGTCAAACCCAGTTCCGGACCGAGCACTTGCAGTTGTTTTTGGGCGACCCGATCCAGGCCCGCGCTGCGCATGCCCACCCACAGATTGCCTTCCCGGTCCGCCAGCAACGAACGGACGGCGTTGCCCGAAAGCCCGTCCTTCTCGCGCAGCGCCAAAAACCGCTCGCCAGTCCAATAGTACAACCCGTCATCCAGCGAGCCGGCCCAGATCGTGCCGTCGCGACCTTCGGCCAGACTGGTGATGTAGGCAAACGGCAAACCGGAGGCTTCGTTGTAGGTGACCCACTGATTCTGTCTTCGGCACAGCACTTTGCCGTTGCCGATGCTCACCCAGAGGTTGCCGGACCGGTCTCGCAGCAGACTGTAGGCGGTAAGGATTTTTTCGTCGCCGGGCGGGCCGTGGATTTCACTGAGCGTGTTCGTCTGGAACTCAAACAATCCCTGGTCGGTCGCAATCCAGACCGGCCCGGCTCGCGGACACAGCAACGCGCGCACCGGCAACCGGTTCAGAGGTGACAGGGCCGCAAGTTGAATGAACTTGTCGTCCTGCCGCAGTCCCAGCCCGGCTGAAGTTCCGATCCACAACCGCCCCGCCGAATCCTCGCCAAACGCGGTGACGTTGACGTCTCCCAGCCCGAGTTCGGCGGACAAGTTTTCGATGCGCCCGTCCCGCAACCGGCACAGACCGCCGCCGGCTGTGCCGATCCAAAGATTACCCGCGCGGTCCTCGTGCAAGGCGAGCACTTGAATGCTCGGCAGACCATCGGACAGCCCAAAGACGGTGAACCGCACACCATCGAAGCGCGCCAAACCGGCCTGTGTCCCCAGCCACAAATAGCCGACGCGCGTTTGCTCGATGGCGTTGACCGTGTTTTGCGGCAGTCCCGCTTCGGTGGTCCAGGAGCGGATGACAAAGCGGGACGCCGCGGACGGCGGATTCGTCGCCGCGCCCGCATCGCGGCCGATGGCCAAGGCCAGCAACAGCGGCGCGAAAAGTACAAGGTGTTTCATCTGGCGGACGTCTTGTGGCGTCGGTCACAAGGTAGGAAGGTGCGCCGACCGGGGAAACTCCAAATTCCAAACTTCAATGCTGCGAGCGGGAAAGTGTTCTCGATTGTGACTCTCAACTCCGTCTCCAGAAATGTCGCGGTGAAACCTGAAGCGTGCGGACGCCGTGGAGTTTGGTGTTTCGTGTTTGGAGTTTTTCCCTACAGTCCTTTTTTCTTGAGCGACGACAGGTATTCGACCAGGTCCACCAACTCCTGCCGGGTCATGGCTTGTTGCAAGCCCGAGGGCATGATGGACAGCTTCTGTCGGGTGCGGCTGGCAATGCTGGCTTTCGGGTAGCGCGTGACCACGCCGCCGACCGCTTTGACGGCGAGTTCATCCGCCGTCTCGCCGACAATCAGCCCGTAGGCTTCGTCGCCGTCCTTGAGATTGATCTGCCAGGCCTCGAAGCCGAAGGAAATGCCCGCGCTCGGATCGAGAATGGATTCGTACAGCGCGTCCTTACCCAGCTTCGTTCCGATCTCGGACAGGTTCGGGCCAAAGTCCACGCCGACGCCGTTGACTTGATGGCACTTGTTGCAACCGACCGCTTCGCTGGAAAAAACCGCCGCGCCCCTTTGCGGATCTCCCTTCAATTTCACCAGCTCGGAAATCGGCGGCAATGGTTTCGCCTCGCGGCCCTGCGGCAACGGCAAAAGTTGCGCGGCCTGGGCTTTAAGATTCTCCCAGCGCACCTGGTTCAACGCGGAGCTGGCCGCCAGCTTGAGGTCGGCCGGCAGTTTTTTTTCCCGGGCCAGTTGGAGCAGATCCGCCGCGCCGGTCTGCACCTGGGCCAGCGCGCGGACGGCTTGTTTGCGCGTCGCCACGTCGCGCGCCGGATCGGTCACGAGTGGCAGGAGCAGCGGAACAATCCCATTCTCGCCCGTGTTTCCCAAAGCCTCGATGATGGCGGGCACATTCGTGCCGGCGAGGGAGGTCGGCAACAAACCGGAGTTCGGACCATTCAGAACAAGTCGCATCGCCTCCGTGCCCGCTGAACTGTCCGGGTGCTGCGCGGCGTATTCGAGTAGCGCGGCCTCCTGATCCGGCAGTTTGAAATCGCGCACCAGCTCGACGAATTGCGGGGTGCCGCGCGTTTGTTCCAGCACTTTGAGCACCGCTTGCCTGACGGCGGGATTGGCTGCGAGATCCATCCCTTTCAACCGGCTCAACGCCTCGACGGCAATCGCGGTGCGGTTGGAATCCGGCGCGGAGTCGGCCGCGCGGGCGACCGCGATCGTCCGGCCCGCGAGCAGGCAGCCGCCGATGAATAACAGAGCCGAGGCCAGCCGCGAGGGGAACTTCATGGCTGCGAACGAATCACTTGACGGTCAGCAACTCGAGCAGCGCGGCGTCCTTCTCCGGCCCGGTGAGAAAGTCCAGCGAGCGAAAGAAATGGTCGCGCTGCTCCGCGCTCAAGCCGGGGGTCTGGATGATTTTGACCAGCAACGCGGGGGTCTTCGAGCTGCGCGAACGCCAGACAATCTCGCGGCCCGCTGGGGTATTCCATTTGTCGCCCACCTGCGCGAGCCAGTCGCCAAAGTATTTGTCCCATTGCTTGTCCGCGCCGATGCCGAGCGCTTCAAGATACCAGCGGTCCTTGCCATCGTACTGGGTCGCCAGTTCGGCCCACAGGTCCGGGGCTTCCGCCGACGCATCGTGTCGCAGCGCGATGGCGCACTCGCGGCGAACCTGCGCATTGGGATCATGCACCAGGCGCTTGACGTACGACGTCACCGGTAGTTTCAACTCGCGCGCGATCCGCAGCCCGGCGATGCGGAGGTTGTGGTCTTTGTCCTTCAATGCGAGTTGAACATAGTGCGCGCCCTGACCCTGGATCCGGGCGAGCAGTTGCAAGGCGCGCGCGCGCATCCGGGGGTCGCGGCTTTTCCAGAGTTTGAACAATTCCTTTTCCGCCTTGCTCTGGAGGGAATTCAATTTGGTCCACGCCAGATAGCGAACGGATTGGTTTGGCGATTGCAAAGCCTGCACGCAATCCGCCGCCGTGGTCAGTTCGAGTTTCGACGCAACCGGCTGGCTGCCCGGCGGGGCCACGCGATAGACGCGCCCGGTCATGGTCGCCAGTTTCTGGTCGGCCATGTAGTGCCCGCCCACGCCGGCATCGTTCCAATCCGCGACGTAGAGCGAGCCATCCCGCGCGATGCAAACATCGGACGGACGGAACCACGCCTCCGTGCTGGTGAGAATGTTGGTCTCGGTGGCGGTGTAACCCGCGCCATCGTCGCGCACCGGATAAGCGCGCACCACGCGCGGGCCGGCATCGCAATGGACGAGCTGGTTGCGGAACACTTCGGGCAACAGTCTGCCTTCATAGACCGCCAGCCCCGTGGGTGAACCGCCGCCGGTGTTCAACAAGTTGGGCACCACGCCGGGATCGTATTGATGCCATTCGTAGAAAACTTTCGACTCCTCGGGCGCGCCTTTCGCCTGGGCTTTCTTCCACGCGGTCGGCCAGCCGTCGCCGGTCATTTCGTCGGCGTAACCGAAGTTGCCGTATTCCATCACGTAATTGATGCACACGCCCTTGTTGCCGTCATCGTCGTTGTCCGATTGCCAGAGCGTGCCGAAGGAATCCACGGCGACTTCGTAGTTGTTCCGAAAATTCCAGGCGAGCGTTTCGACGTCGCTGCCATCGAGGTTGCAGCGAAAGACCATGCCCATGCGGTACGGTTGGCCGTGGTTGTTGACCTCGTTGCCCGCCAGGTCAATCACCGGCTGCGACGGCACGTCGTGGAGGACGCCGTGCAACGGCACGGACTTGTTCAACGGCCGGGCCAGTTGTTTGCCTTCGTTGCCCATGTTGAAATAAAGCTTTCCGTCCGGGCCGAACACAAACGCGTGGACGCCGTGATCGTGATCCACGCCGCTGATGCCGGTGAACAGCAACTCGCGCCGGTCCGCCTGGCCGTCGCCATCGGTGTCCGTCAGCACGAACACGTTCGGCGAATCGGAAACGATCACCTTATTGCCCAGCACGCAGATGCCCAACGCGGCGTTGATGCTCGGGTCCTGGTAGAAGACAGTTTCCTTGTCGGCCTGACCATCGGCATTGGTGTCTTCCAGGATGACAATGCGGTCGCCGGCGGGTTGGAGGATGCCCCATTTCTGAAAGCTCGAGCGATAATTGACGCCTTCGGTGATCCAGACGCGCCCGCGTTCGTCAATGTCCATGTCCGTTGGATTGCGCACGAGCGGTTCGGCCGCGAAAAGCGAGACCCGGAGGCCGTCTGCCACGGAAAAATCCTTGACCGCCTCGGCCGGCGTGACGGGGTTTGCGGCGCGGGCCGGGAGTGAGCCGGTGGCCAGCACGGCCAGGAGCAACAGGCAGGTGGGTTTGATCATAAATCTTTTGATGTCAGACGTGATGGAGCGGAGCTTATTCGGTGGGAAGCCGGCTGCGGGAAAATTGTCCGGCGCAAATCTTCCACACGGTCCGGGGACGCCAACTCGGGCCGGAACGAAGCCGGACAACCAGCTATCCAGAGTGTTCGCCATCGGCTTCGGGTTCGGGCTGGACTCAAATGCGGAGGAAAAGTTTCCGGCGATACATCCACCACAGGAGCAGCCATTCCATCAACAGCGTGGCCGCGCCCAACAACAAGGGCCGGAGCGCCGTGCCCGCGATTCCAAAAAATTTCGCCCCCAGATGGCACTGGAGCGCCGACTCGATAAAGCCCACAAACAAGTGGGCGATGAGATACGCGGCGATCGAGTTCATGCCCACGACGACGAGCGGAAACGCCCAACGTCGCCGTTGCCAGACGTCCATCAACCAGTAGGCACCACCCAGCAACAGGAAGCACCAACCGCCGCTGAAGAGCACCCAGCTCGGCGTCCAGATTCTTTTGACCACCGGACAAAGCCCGATCGCTCCACACCCCCAGCCTGCCCCGAGGCCGATGATCCCGGCCACGGCAAACCAGCGCACCTTGCCCAGCGGCGGACGCGACCCGGTCAGCACACCGCCCGCGATCAACCCGAGAATCATCGTCCCCAACGTGGGAATGAAACTCAGCGTGGCATACCCGCCGCCGTTGTGGGTGAACGGGTTTTCGCGCGGAAACAAATTCAGAAACCAGGTGTCAAACGCCCAGGCGGCGTTGGTGTTCTTGTTCCAGTGCGCGGCCAGGCCGGTGAGGTTGTGCGACCAGTCAGCCGTCACGCCCGCCGCGCCCCAATCAAAGTTCGCCCCCGGCAGCGGATACAACGCAAACAACAACCAGTAGCCCACCAGGATGACCGCCAGCGACACCCATTGAATCCGCGCCGGCCGTTGCGCAATCAAATACAAAAAACCATAGCCCAGGCCGATCTGCGTGAGCGTGTCCTCGAACGTCCAGTAGGTTTGCGGCGCGCCGATGGACCGCAGGAACACGCCGAGCAGCACGAGCACGAACGCCCGCCAGAACGCATGCACCGTGCGCCGGGTCGTGGATTGGCCATCCGCCTTGCGCCGCGACAGCGACAGCGGCAAGGCCACGCCGACGAGAAAGGAAAACGACGGTTGGATCAGGTCATGCAGCGAGCAGCCGACCCATTCGACGTGCGATTGATGGTGACTGAGGAATTTCCAGAACCCGCTTCCGGGCAGCGCGCGGGAGACGTGACTGAATTCAAGCACCTCGCCCATCATCAGCAACATCACCAGGCCGCGATAGGCGTCCACGGAAGCCAGGCGACCCGGCAGCACCGGGGCGGGAACAGATTGGGATGCCATGCGCCGTATGCTAAGGAGTCCCGGTGGACTTAGTCACGCGCGATTTTTCGCGGGCGAACTCCGCCGCCGATCCATTCGCCACCCGGCTATCTTCCAGCGTCCACTCGTTCCGTCCGTCCGGATGGCAATGACAATGCGCGGCGAAGAAGCCGCCGCGATGTTGCCAGAACCACGGCCAGATGCTTTCCCGATCCGTCTGCGGTAGTTTCAACCCGGGCAACGCTTCCCGCGGGAAAAACTGAAACCGGCCTTCCGCATGAACCGGTGGCAAAGTCTTGAGCCGTGGCTTCACCTCGAACAGAAACATCAGCCAGTGCGTTTGTCCCTGGTAGCCGTGTTCGCTGATGAGGCCGGTCAGGTGCAAGTCGCGCGGTTCGAGTTGTTGGCCGGTTTCCTCGCGCGCCTCGCGACACGCGCAGGCGTAGGGCGATTCGCCGTCGTCCGTGTGCAGTTTGCCCCCGCACGGACTCCAGCAACCGCGATTCGGCTCCTGTGCGCGTTCGAGCAGGAGGATTTCGTCCCGTTCATTAAAACAGTAGAGCAGAGTGGCAACTTTGTACGGCAACTTCACGCGCGCAGTGAAACAGGCGCAGCCGGGCCGGGCAAGCCGCCAGGCAATCCAGGGCTCCGAGCGGGTTGACTCACATTAAATGTTACCGGCCACGCGTGAGTGGCCGCCAATTCCGTGCTTTCCTTGGGGAACGGATTCTTGCTACCCATCTCCCGCCATCAACCATGAAAACTTTGCTACCTCTCCTGACCCTGACCTTGACCGGCAGCCTCGCCGCCACGTCTTGGTCGCAAGACGCCAACGCCCCGTCCCCGGTCATCGCGCCGGGCGCGAAAGTGGAAAAACTCGCGGGCAACTTCATCTTCACCGAAGGCCCAACGGCCGACCCGGCCGGCAATGTCTTCTTCACCGATCAGCCGAACAATCGCATCCTCAAATGGAGCGTGGACGGCCGGCTCTCCACCTTCATGCAGCCGGCCGGCCGCGCCAACGGCATGTTTTTTGACGCGCACGGAAATTTGATCGCCTGCGCCGACGAGAAGACCGAGCTGTGGTCCATCACCCCGGACGGCAAACACACCGTTCTGGTCAGCGCCTACCACGGCAAATCCCTCAACGGACCGAATGATGTCTGGGTGCGCGCGGACGGCTCGTTATTCCTCACCGACCCGTTCTACAAACGGGATTGGTGGACTTACGACCAGCCACCGCAAGGGACGGAGCAGGTTTATTTTCTCAGCGCCGACCATCAGGCGCTCAAGCGCGTGACCACCGATCTGGTTCAACCCAACGGCATCATCGGCACGCCGGATGGGAAACGGTTGTTCGTCTCCGACATTGCCGCCCGCAAAACCTACGCCTACGACATCCAGCCCGACGGCTCGCTGACGAACAAACAACTGCATTGCGAACTCGGCTCGGACGGCATGACGCTGGACGTCGAAGGCAATCTTTACCTCACGGGGAAAGGCGTGATCGTGTTCGACAAGCTGGGAAAAAAGATCGAACAGATTCCCGTGCCGGAAAGCTGGACCGGCAACGTCTGCTTTGGCGGCAAAGAACATCGGACGTTGTTCATCACCGCCAGCAAAGGTTTTTATTCCCTGCAGATGCGCGTCAAAGGTGCGAACGCGGCGAAATGAAGCGGTCTGAATTCACCCGCCGCGCAGCTCGGCCGGTGCGCTCGCGCCGGCAGGTTGGCCACCTCGCCCTCCCGCGCTGCCGACCGCGTCCAGCCTCGCCGCCAGCCCGCAAGTCTGGCCAGTCGCGCAAACAAGGATTGCAAGCGCCGGCCCGCCGGTTATTCATCTGGGCGATGCAAGACTTGATTGCCAAAGCCACGACCCTGCTGGAAGCGCTCCCGTATATTCAACGTTTCCGAAGCGACACGTTTGTGGTGAAATATGGCGGGAGTTTCATGGACTCGCCCGATCCGGCGGTGCGGAATGGCGTGGCGCGCGATGTCGTGTTCCTCGAAGCCGTGGGCATCAATCCCGTGGTCGTTCACGGCGGCGGCAAAGCCATCACGCGGGCGATGGCCGCGGCGGGATTGGAGGCGAACTTCATCCAGGGCCAGCGCGTCACGGATGCCGCCACGGTGGACGTGGTGGACCGCGTGCTGTCCCGCGAGGTCAATCCCGAAATCGTGGCCGCCCTCGGCGAGCTGGGCGGCAAGGCGCGGGGATTTTGCGGTGCGGAGATTTTCAAGTGCCGCAAGCTCTGGCTCGACGACCGGGAAAAGCCCGGCGCGAAAATTGACCTCGGCTTCGTGGGCGAGGTGACGGCGGTCAACGTCGAGCCGCTGCGCGAGTGTATTCGCCGGAGCATCACCCCGGTGATCAGTCCCGTCGCGCTCGGCGAGGACGGGAAGATTTACAATTGCAACGCGGATGTGGCCGCCGCCCAGGCCGCCATCGCGCTCAAGGCGAAACGGCTCGTCTTCATGAGCGATGTGCCGGGACTGATGCGCGATCCGAAGGACCCCACCACGCTGATCGCCCATTTGCAGACCGGCGACGTGCCGGGGTTGAAGCAAGCGGGCATCGTGGACAAAGGCATGATTCCCAAAGTGGACAGCGCCGTCGCCGCGATCCGGGCGGGCGTGGACAAGGTTTCGTTCGTGGACGGACGGGTGCCACACTCGGTGTTGCTCGAGATCTTCACCGACGCGGGTGTGGGAACGGAGGTGGTCTTGTGAACCGGAATGGAGAAATAATATCGCGACGCGGGGCCGGCGTTTCATCCCGTTGGCTAACTGGATTTGTCCTGACCTTGTTCCTGCTGATCTCAGTTCAGTGCTCGCGCGCCGACGAATGGCTGGACACCTGGCGGGCCACCAATTCCACCTGGCGCGGCGTGCATTTGATGGTGGGCAGCGAGGCGCAAGCCGTCGAGCTCCGTGAACAATTGCCGCGGTTGGCGGCCGTGGGCGTGAACGCGATCATCGTCGAGACCGACTACAACTTCGAGTTCAAGTCGCATCCGGAACTGAGTTCACGCGATTGTGTCACGCGGGCCACCGCGCACGCCCTCGCCCAGGCCGCCCGGGTCTCGGGCATTCGCCTCATTCTCCAGATTAACTGTCTCGGCCACCAATCGTGGAGCAAGCATACGCTGGCGCTGCTGACCAAGTATCCCGAGTTTGACGAGACGCCGGGACAATATCCGAACAACACCAACATCTATTGCCGGAGCTGGTGCCCGCAAAATCCGGCGGTCAACCGGGTGGTCTTCGCGCTGGTGGATGAACTGATGGACGCATTTGAAACGGACGCGTTTCACGCCGGCATGGATGAAGTGTTCCTCATTGCCTCGGAGCATTGTCCGCGTTGCCAGGATGGCGACCCCGCCAGATTATTCGCCAAGGCCGTCAACGATCTGCACGAGCACGTGGTCAAAAAACGAAAGGGGGAATTGTTCATCTGGGCGGATCGTTTGCTCGATGCCCGGACGATGGGCTACGGCGAATGGGAGTCGGCGAAGAACGGCACGGCGGGCGCGGTGGATTTGATACCCAAAGACATCGTGTTGTGCGACTGGCATTACGGGAAGCGCGCGAGCTACCCCTCCGTGCCCTATCTCACGGGCAAGGGTTTTCGCGTGTGGCCGTCCAGTTGGCAACCCCTGGATGCGGCCAAGGCGTTCAGCGGCTTCGCCCGCGCGCAGAAGAACAGCCGGGTGGTGGGATTCCTCTGCACCACCTGGGGCAAGGTGCAAATTGCCGATGCTGCGAACTGGCCGCCGATCAAGGATGTGCTCGCCGGCTGGAAAGCCCGCTGAGGTTTCCCCCAAATCGTCGCGGTGAGCTTGCGTTGGCTGTAACCGATGTGCCGGCATCGGCACCGACCGACGTGATAGGAGGTCGGCCATCCGCCACGCTGCGCATGAGGGCGGATGCAAAATTGCAGATCGCAGATTCGGCGAGGACTGGCCGCATCGCCAGGGACGCAGGGACTTCTGCAGATCATGCGGGAACTGGCTTCAGAAGGTGGGGCGAGGCTACTGACGAGCCGCCGAGGGTTGAAATCGCGGCCGAATTCAGCTTGTGTTAAGTCTTCGACCAAAAAGTGACGGCATGCAGCGTCAAGAGATTACGATGCCGAACGTCAATTCCAAACTTTGCGCCGTTGTTGGAGCATTTGTGGCCATGCTGCTTGGTGTGGTGGTGGTATTCGGCCCAGGCAAGAAGCAGGCACAGAGTTGGTTTCTTTCGGGTGCGCGTGTGGGGAATACAGTGACTTGGGGAGATGTAATGCGAGCCCGAAAGGTGATTGCAGAGAACGAACCTAAGAGCAAGTGCATCAGAGTTGGGCGGGAGCAAGTGAGCGGCCGGAATGTGCTTTACGTTTTTACACTTCTCGAACTCTACGAGTTGGAACAGGATGCATCAGGAACATGGAAGTTGAAGCACAAAGGCCCTTACAACCCTTGATGCTGGGTTTGAAAGTCCCAACACCCCCGGCTATCCCGCACAAACGGTGAGAAGAATCTAGCTCAGGCCGGCTCGATAGCAGGTCGAGCCACCCACCACGCTGCGCATGACGCGGATACAAAATCTCAGATCGCAGATACGACGAGGGTTGGCCGCCGGGGGACGCAGGGTCTTCTGCAGATCATGCGGGAATTGGCTTCAGAAGGTGGGGCGAAGCTACTGACGAGCCGCCGAGGGTTGAAATCGCGGCCGAATTCAGCTCGCGAGTACGCTCGCCCCACCCACCGGCGGCTTCTGAAATTCATGTTCGTTTGAGGTTGCCGGGAAGTTTGGAGCGTGATTAAGTCCCAGCGTTCACTGGGTGGAAGGAAGGCGTGAGGGCGATGCGAATACAACTACAACGACGCGATGAAATCAACCCCGGCTGCGGAAACGCCCATCGGGCCGGGCGTATTACAGTTACACCGCCCCGCCATCACCCCTCCTGCCGAAGGCATGACCAAGTCCGTGTCAGAGATTGGCCAACTCAAGACCCCATCGGCGAGAAAGGCGGGAAGAACTTGTATGGGTTCAACGCAAACGATGCGGCCAACAAGTTCGACCTGTTCGGATTGAAACCGGCATTGCCCTGCAAGATTGGAAGGCAAACTGTTACGCTCACGTTCGACGGACTGACCCTGTCAGGGAGCGGTTTGAGCCAGGCTGCTGTTTCAGGACGGCCAATCTCCGAGACGGTTACTGGGACATGGCGAATCGACTACGGCATCGGTGCGGTTGGAGGCGACTACATCACGAAGGTCTTTGACTACTCAGCTGCACGTCAAGGTATCCGCAACGTTGGGCCGACGCCCGTCGGTTCTTACTGGTTCGACTCATGCGAGGGACGCAGCTTCTGGTCTGGAAGCATCATCCAACACGGCCCATTCGGCAGCGGTGCTTGGGGAAGCTACAGTTGGTCGTTGCACCCCGACGCGGGCACAGACACACGTGGGCGGAGCGGCTTTTTCATCCACGGTGGAACATCATGGGGTTCTGCCGGCTGCATTGACCTGCGCTACGGAGACACCGCGCTCCACAACCTCATGGAGCGAGTCAGGAAGGCGATGCCCAACTGCTGCTGCTACGTGACGGTGATTGTTCAATACTCCGTTCCTCAGGCGAGCCAAACAGAGATGGTAACGACATGGCAGACACTGCCGGTGTATTGAGGGGCGCTATGGAAAGAATCCTGAACATCAGCAAGACGGCATCTTGCCTTCTGGCGGCGATCGTCGTTTGCCAAACCGGAATCGCTTTGCTTCTCACGTATCTGGCAAACGCAACCAACACTCGCGGCCTCGGCGTCATCGCTTTCGCGCTGTGGCTAGTCGTTGCTGTCGTGGCAGGTCTTCTGTATCGCCGCAAACTTCCCTCGCTGGTCCTTTTTGCGATCATCTGTGCCGCGTTCTTCCTCTCGTTCATCGCTTACATCTTGATTGGGTATTTCGGGCTTGGCTGGACTGGCTTGATGAAAGGTCGCAACGG
Organism: uncultured Bifidobacterium sp.; assembly: GCA_964561105.1. Lineage (GTDB taxonomy): Bacteria > Verrucomicrobiota > Verrucomicrobiia > Limisphaerales > JADLHS01 > JADLHS01. Next base: position 124,504 of record CAZLOH010000002.1, read on the forward strand.
CTAACAAAGCCCGGTGTCCCGCACAAACGGTGTAAGGAATCTGGCTCGCCGGTTCGATAGCAGGTCGGCCACCCACCACGCTGCGCTCGAGTACAGATGCAAAATCTCAAAACGCAGATGCGACGAGGGCTGGCTGCATCGCCGGGAGGACGCAGGGTCTTCTGCAGATCATGCGGGAACTGGCTTCAGAAGGTGGGGCGAGGCTACTGACGAGCCGCCGAGGGTTGAAATCGCGGCCGAATTCAGCTCGCGAGTACGCTCGCCCCACCCACCGGCGGCTTCGGAAATTCATGTTCGTTTGAGGTTGCCGGGAAGTTTGGAGCGTGATTAAGTCCCAGCGTTCACTGGGTGGAAGGAAGGCGTGAGCGTGATGCGAATACAACTACACCGACGCGATAAAATCAGCCCCGGCTGCGGAAACGCCCATCGGGCCGGGCGAATTACAGCTACACCGCCCCGCCGTCACCCCTCCTGCCGGAGGCGCGACCAAGTTCGAGTCGGAGATTGGCCAAATAGAGACCCGTTGCAGGAAGAGGGTGGAGAGAACCTTTACGCGTTCGTTTACAACGCACCCATAGACGAGATTGACCCAGTCGGGTTCGGGCTGCTCGTTGTGGGTGCGTTCGACATCGGAACGGGAACGTTGACCATTACGGACTCCGACACTGGCGAAACCATCGTCCTTTGCGGTGAATCTGGAGGCAAGCCATACGGCGACCCGATACCCACGGGCGAGTTTGAGATTTTGGACCATCCGGACAAAAACTTTTTCCGACTGGACGCGGCTGATGAAATCCCCCGGAACGACATTCACGAACCAACGAAGCGCGACAAGTTCAGATTGCACAAACCAGGCCGAACAATCGGCTGCGTCGCGGCAAAGGCAGAATGTGGAGACTGCTGGGATAAGGTTGTAGCCATGATCCGCAAAACCAAAACGGAGAATGTCCAGGTGACGACTCAAAGGTCGTGGCCGCGAGGGCCAATCACCGAGACGGTCAAGAAGTTCGGCGACTTCCGGGTCATTGACACGTCGAAGAACTCTGTGCCCGGTGAAAAGTTCAATCCCTGCAAATGCCTCTGTGGAGACAAAAAGTAACAACGTCGCGTTGCCCAATCTCTGGAGCGCCGTGCTTTGGTCGGCACTCGCCTTTGGTGCTGTTGTGAACCTCTGGGCGTTGTGGGTGATGCTCCCGGAGATTGGCAAGGAGCTATTCCGTTTCGGTCAGTTGCCTGATGTTTCGTCGAGCACCGGCTTTCTCGAATGGCTCAAGAATGTCGTAACCTTGGGTTGGCTTCCCAAAGATGCACTTCACATCCATCTTTCCAGAAAGCTCATCTTCGCAGCGTGCAACCTCGCTTTCCTCGTTGTGGTCTTTAACTTTTACAGGCGAGGCAAACGACGCTTGGCAATGACAGTCGGTGCGCTCGTGTTCGTAACTCTCGCTCTAGTGTTCAGTCCTGCCGTCGGAAATCTTTGAACCCCGCCGGTGTCCCGCACAACTGGTGTAAGGAATCTGGCTCGCCTCAGGTCGGCCACCCACCACGCTGCGCTTGAGGGCTGATACAAAATCTCAGATTGCAGTTGCGGCGAAAGCTGCCGCACAGCCTTGGACGCTGCCCCTTCGCCAAGGAGTGCCCGCTGACTTTGCGTTTGAAACCCTGGTCGCGGCGTGATTAAGTCCCAGCGTTCACTGGGTGGAAGGAAGACGGGAGCGCGATGCGAATACAACTACAACGACGCGATGAAATCAGCCCCGGCTGCGGGAACGCCTGCCGGATCAGGCGAATTACGCCTACACCGCACCGCCGCCACCCCTCCTGCCGGAGGCCTGACCATGTCCTTGTCGGAGAATGGCCAAACAGAGACCCCATCGGCGACCGACCGAGGCGCAGTTACAGCAAACGGTGGCTACGCGAGCAAGCGAACCTTTACCATTTCACTTTCAACGATCCGGTAAATCGCCAGGATGTGCTTGGTTTAGCTGTCAACGACGTGCATGTCGTCACGCTCCCAATCGACAAACTTAACTGCCCTAGCACTTGTGGCCCAGACTACACAGCTTCGGTTAATTCCGAAATCGCTCGCCTGAGAGGGCATCTTGCTGGGCTCCCAGCGTTTCCGGCTCACGATGAGATTATGGACGCAGAGGCAGCGGGCATGATTGCGACCTACAACCTCTCCGGATTCTATTTGTGGTTCGCACGACTGGCCTTATCTCTGAATTACGACTGGCAGGCAAAGAATGCCGTAAAGGGTGTTCCGTTAAGCGGATGTCCGACCGCGAAATGCCTTGGGACATTTACACTCTGTGGTAAGTGTGTTACCAGCGATGCGGCTGGAAACGTAATGTTCGGCTTCGCTGCCGCTGGCGCAGGCATCGGTGATTCCATGCGCAATTTTGGTGCGCACGTGGCGGAGTTGGATATCGACGGCGAGTTTCCCGAGCAAGACACAGATGTTTTTCCACTCGGCAAAGACCTCTTCAACAGTGGTTCTAACGACATTTGCAGCGTGCTAAACAAACTGCCAAACCACGGCAAGCGCGGTGATTGCTCACCATGTAGCACGGCGGGAAGTTTCACGCCTGCAAGCTTTCCTGCCTATCCCAGATACCAATGAGTGGTCGAGTATGTATTAACCCAATGGCTCGGGCAGTAGCTTTAGCGACCATTGCGCTGGCACTGTTTTTCGGAGGGTGCGACGACGGGCCACTGAAGCTTGGAGTTGCGAACTGGATGCCTCAAAGCACAGGTGGTCCTATTGAAACGAGACCGCTGCCTCCCGCCAAGCAAGTTTATTCGAACTACCAGCAGTGGCGGGAGTCTGAGACGGCCTCGAAAGTGCGCCTTTACGAAGTCCTGCTTCAAGGAGCAACCAATCAATTGAACTATACGGTGGACGTGGGGAAGGGCGATACGCCGTTAGGCCAAAGTTGGACGACACGTGTCACATTCATCTACCGAGATGGAACGAATGGAGAATATCAACTGGAGTGGCACATACGAGGACGCCACCAACCGGACTTTCTTAAGATGGACGCACACCCCAAGAAGGTCTTGCTCCAACCGTTTGGTGCTCCGGGAGAAAGTGCGTTTCCTCAGCTGAAGATAGAAGCGATTGAAGGTGTTGAGTCACGTCATTCTGTGGTTGCCGAGCCGGGACAAAAATCTCCATAGAGATGGCTGTCCCGCACAAGCGGTGAGAAGGAATCTAGCGGCGCGCCGGGGTTGGTCGGCCACCCACCACGCGGCGCTTGAGGGCAGATGCAAAATTTCAAATCGCAGATTCGACGAGGACTGACCGCATCGCCGGGGGACGCAGGGATTTCTGCAGATCATCCGGGAACTGGCTTCAGAAGGTGGGGCGAGGCTACTGACGAGCCGCCGAGGGTTGAGATCGCGCCCGAATTCAGCTCGCGAGTACGCTCGCCCCACCCGCGCCTGCCGCACAGCCCTGGACGCTGCGTCTTCGCTGCGGGGTGCGGAACAGCCAGTGCCAGAGCGTGCGCCTTCGGTTGTGAGCTTCCGCCCGCTCTGCGCGGGCGGGCTTGTCGCCGCGCGGCAAGCACTACCATCACTTGCCATTACCGTGCGGCAACCGCTGCTTCAAACAGGAAGCGGTTGTCCATGAGCCAGGTTTGGTTTGCGTTGCCCGCCTTAAGCAACGCGGGCGGTACTCCTGCTTCGCCCTACCAATCGCCCGCGACTGGCCGCGCTTCTCGAAGCGGACCTTCACAAGCGGGGAGACGCAAGTGGGGAGATTGGACAACCGCAAACGAACCGAATAGGCTCGGGTCGTTGATCGCCGCCACGGTCGGTGCGTAGCCGGGCGCCGGGCAATTTTACCGCCGGCAAATCACCGCACTTTGCATGCGCCCAACTCCAGTGAACTGAGCGATCCGATATGAGTGTTGCAACCGAAACCACAACTGCGGGCCGACCGAGCGGCTGGCGTCGCCGCGTTCTGCGTCGGCTGGGTCGCTGGGTGCTCGGCCTCGTGCTGCTGATGATTTCGCTGTGGGCGGTGGCTGCGTTGTACTTCGATGTGCGCGTGGCCTGGCTGCGTCTGCCCTTGGCGGTCATTTATGCCATGGCGTTGCTGGCGGTATGGATCGTCGTCAAACGCCGCTGGCTGGCCGTGGCCGCGACGCTCGCCGGGTTCGTCCTGGTGCTGGGTTGGTGGTTCACGTTGCAACCGTCCAACGAGCGCGCCTGGCAGCCGGATGTGGCCGTGCTGCCTTACGCGGACATCAACGGCAATCAGGTGACCATTCACAACATCCGCAACTGCGACTATCGCACCGAGACGGACTTTGATGTTCATCACTACGACCAGACCTTTGACCTGGAGAAGCTGCGCACGGTGGATTTGTATATGGTCTATTGGGGCGCGCCGTACATGGCGCACACGATGATGAGCTTTGGGTTCGCGGGCGGCGACTACGTCTGCTTTTCCATCGAAACCCGGAAGCAAATCGGGCAGAGCTACTCCGCGATCCGGGGATTTTTCCGCCAGTTTGAATTGACCTACGTCGTCGCGGACGAACGCGACGTGGTGCGGTTGCGCACAAACTACCGGCAGGGGGAGGAGGTTTACCTCTACCGGCTGCGCGGCACGCCGACGCAGGCGCGCAAATTCTTCCTCGACTACGTGCGCCGGATGAACCGGTTGCGGGAGCATCCGGAGTGGTACAATGCCCTCACCGATAACTGCACCACCGGCATCCGGGTGCAACGCGCGGCGAGCGATCGCGCGCCGTGGGACTGGCGGATGCTGGCGAACGGCTACGGCGACGAGCTGTTATACGAGCGCGGAATGATTTACACCAACCTGCCGTTGTCCGAGTTGAAGGCGCGCGCGCGGATCAACGAGCGGGCGCGGGCGGCGGACAAGGCGGCCGACTTCTCCCGCCACATCCGTGAGGGCATCCCCGGGATCGAGCCGTAACGCTCAGGCGGTTGAGTCGGGCCGGGGACGACTCGTTGGCTTGATTCCGGAAACCGGTTTGTCCTACGATTCAGTCAACGACCAGCACGCCACATGGAAAACAAAACGAAACTCAAAGCCAAACAGGCTTACCTCATCGCCAGCGGGGACCTGCGCTTGAGCGCCAACCAAACCTGTTGGGCGGCCCAGGCCAGAATGGAGGCGGCCCTCGCCCGCGCCTTCCGCCAGGCGGGCTGGCGACTCGTGCGCGCCCACGCCGTGGACCGGGCCAAGGGCCACGGGTTCATTGACTCACAGAAGATGGGGCTGGCCGTGTTTCAAAAGTTGGACCCCCATGCGCCGTTGATCGTGGCCGAGGCGGTGTGGCAATACTCGCATCACGTGCTCGCCGGGTTGACGACCCATCGCGGGCCGATCCTGACGGTCGCCAACTGGAGCGGGCAATGGCCGGGACTGGTGGGCATGTTGAATCTCAACGGCTCGCTGACCAAGGCCGGCGTCAATTATTCCACCCTGTGGAGCGAGGATTTCCGGGATGCGACCTTTCTCGGCAAGCTCAACGAATGGCTCCGGACCGGTCGGATCACGCATGATCTCCGGCACGTCCGCAAGCTCGCCGCCGTGAAAGTGCCCGCGGCCAGCGCGAAGCTCGGGACGCAGCTCGCGAAACAGTTGCGGCGCGAGAAGGCCATCATGGGCGTGTTTGATGAAGGGTGCATGGGCATGTTCAACGCCATCATTCCCGATCACGCGTTGCATGCCTGCGGCGTGTTCAAGGAACGGCTCAGCCAGTCCGCGCTGTACTACGAGACGACCCGGGTGGCGGATGCCGAGGCGAAGGCGGTGCTGGCCTGGCTGGAACGGCGCGGTATGAAATTCCATTTTGGCCGGCGGCACGCCACGGAGTTGACGCGCGAGCAGGTGTGGCTGCAGTGCAAAATGTACATCGCGGCCGTGCGGCTGGCGGATGATTTCGGCTGCGCGACCATCGGGATTCAATATCAGCAGGGGCTGAAGGATTTGCTGCCCGCGAGTGATCTGGTCGAGGGCATGTTGAACAACACGGACCGTCCGCCGGTGAAGTCGCGCGATGGCCGGCGCACCTTGCTGGCCGGCCGGCCGTTGCCGCATTTCAACGAGGTGGACGAATGTGCTGGCCTGGATGGATTGATGACCAGTCGCGTCCATCAGGCGTTGGGCCAGCCCATCGAGACCACCCTGCATGACGTGCGCTGGGGCGAACCATACGGCGCGGATTACGTCTGGGTGTTTCTCATCAGCGGAGCCGCGCCCCCGGCGCACTTCATCGGCGGCTGGCGGGGCGCGGAAGGATTCCGGCAGCCGGCGATGTATTTTCCCAACGGTGGCAGCACGCTCCGGGGTGTTTCCAAGCCGGGCGAAATCGTCTGGTCGCGCATCTACGTACAGAATGAGTCACTGCACCTGGACATCGGCCGCGGCGCGGTCGTCCAACTGCCCGAAGCTGAAACCCGACGGCGCTGGGAGCTGACCACACCGCCATGGCCCATCATGCACGCGGTGACTTATGGCGTCAGCCGTGACCAGCTCATGGCCAAACACAAGGCCAATCATGTCCAGGTCGCGTACGCAAGAGATGCGGCGGCGGCGGATCGCTGTCTGTTTGCCAAGGCCGCCTTCGCGCGGGAACTCGGGATGCAAGTCAACGTGTGCGGTGCGCTGCGAAAGGATTGAACCATTGGCGACCGCGTCATCGCCACGATCCGGCCGGCGCGCAAGGTGATTCATTTTTGCATGGGCTCCCCTCCGTGCGCTGCTTAAGTTGACTTGGAAACCGCTGCCATGACCAAACCAACACACCAGCGCGGCCTGCTGTCACTGATCCGGCGAGGGAATGGAATTCTCGCGGCTGGTGTCGGGGCGGGGCGGCGATTGGCTCGTTGGACACGACTTCGTTCCGGCGCAATGCCGATCGTTCTCCTGCTCTCGGTCGGAACGATGTGGGCCGCGCCAGCTCCCACCGTGCCGGGCGTGGTGATTGATCACAGTCCGCAGGCGTCCGGCCTGTACATCGGCTCCCCGAGCCTCGTGATTTTGACCAATGGGGACTACCTGGCGTCCCACGATCTGTTTGGCCCGAACTCGCGCGAGCACGAGTCTCCCACGTTGCGGTTGTTCCGCTCGCGAGATCGAGGCGCGACGTGGCAGCCGGTCGCCGCTCTGTCCGGGCTGTTCTGGCAAAATCTTTTCGTCCATCGCGGCGCCGTGTATTTGATGGGCACCGACAAGCATCATGGCCGCATTGTGATTCGGCGTTCGACCGACGGGGGCCGGACGTGGACGACACCGCGCGATGCCACCAGCGGGTTGCTCACGTCGCGCGGCGAGTATCACACCGCGCCCGTGCCGGTGGTGGAACACAACGGCCGGCTCTGGCGCGCGTTCGAGGACGCCTCGAACGGGACGCAATGGGGCGCCCGTTACAGCGCGGGCATGTTGTCCGTGCCGGTGACGGCGGATTTGCTCAACGCGGCGAACTGGACCTCCAGCAACTTTCTGCGGCGCGATCCGCAATGGTTGCGGGGACAGTTTGGGGCGTGGCTGGAGGGCAACGCGGTGGTCACACCGGCGGGCGACGTGGTGGACATCCTGCGCGTGGACGTGCCGTCCGGGCCGGAAAAAGCGGCCATCGTGCAGATCAGCGCGGATGGCAAGACGGCTTCCTTTGATCCGGCGACCGGGTTCATTGATTTTCCGGGCGGAGCAAAAAAATTCACCATCCGCCAGGACCCGCGGGGCGGCGGGTATTGGGCGATAGCGTCCATCATTCCGGAAGCATCCGTCGCGGCGGCGGGAACGGGCGCAACCACAACCCGGCCGGCGGGCGTGCGCAACACGCTGGCGTTATTGCACAGCGACAACCTGCGCCAATGGGAGGTTCGTTGTGTGTTGTTGCATCATCCCGACGTGGCGCAGCACGGCTTTCAATACGTGGACTGGCAGTTCGACGGTGATGATCTGATCGCCGCCTGTCGCACGGCTTACGATGACGGCGCGGGCGGAGCCCGAAGCGCGCATGACGCCAACTACCTCACGTTTCATCGCTGGGCGAAATTTCGCACCCTGACCCTGGCCGACTCCGTGCCGCAGTCGTCCGAAAAATAAATTGATTAAACGAATCGAAGCCAACGCGGGAATTGCAACATGATGAACTCAGCCGACGGAAAACCTTTGGAAGGCATTGTTCCGCCCATGATCACGCCGTTGCTCGGACGCGAAGAACTGGACGTGGCCGGGCTGGAGCGATTGATCGAGCACGTCATTGGCGGCGGAGTGCAGGGTTTGTTCTTTCTGGGCACGACCGGTGAAGCGCCCAACCTGAGCTATCGTCTGCGGCGCGAACTCATCACGCGCGCGTGCCGCCTGGTCAACGGTCGCCGGCCCGTGCTCGTGGGCATCACCGATACGTCGTTGGCGGAGGCGGCGGCGTTCGCCCGGCACGCGGCCGACGCCGGGGCGCAAGCGGTGGTGAGCAGCGCGCCCTACTATTTCCCCCTCGGCCAGCCGGAGCTGATGGATTACGTCGAGCATCTGCTTCCGGAACTGCCCCTGCCGCTCTATCTCTACAACATGCCGCAGATGACGAAGGTGGCGTTTGCTCCCGAGACCATTCGCCGGCTGGCGCAACAACCCGGCATCATCGGCGTGAAGGATAGTTCCGGCGACCTGAACTATTTCCAACAACTGACCGGGCTGATCAAGCTCCGGCCTGACTGGCGATTATTCATTGGGCCGGAACATCTGCTGGCGGAATCCATCCGCCTGGGTGGTCACGGCGGCGTCAACGGTGGCGCCATGGTGGAGCCGGCGTTGTTGGTGCAAATCTACGAGGCCGCAAAAAGCGGCGACCAGGCCCGGCTGGCCCCGCTCCAGGAACGCTTGCGCCAACTGGGGCGGATTTATGCCATTGGTCAGCACGCCTCGACGGTAATCAAAGGACTGAAATGCGCGCTGTCGCTCATGGGCCTCAGCAGCGGCGTCATGGCCGATCCGTTGAAATCCTTTAATCCGCCGGAACAGGAGCGGGTGCGCGCGGTGCTGGAGGAACTCCGGTTGTTGACGCCGGGCCAGAGCGGAGTCCGCGCCGGATGAAGCCGTCCGGTCTGGCGGCTTGCACCGTGGCCATCGCGACCCTGGCGGGTCTGGCGGGATGCACCAGTTCAGTCCACAACTCGAATTCAACGCTCATGTCGGGCCAGGAACAACAAGTGACGCACGGCCGCAAAGGCCGCATCCTGACGAACACCGGCGCGTGGTCGCCGGATGGACAATGGCTGGTTTATGACACTCGCAGCGATGCGGCGGGCGAAGTCTTCGACGGTGACACGATTGAAATGGTCAACGTGCGAACCGGCGAAGTGCGGGAACTGTATCGCTCGACTCACGGCGCGCATTGCGGCGTGGCGACGTTCCATCCACGGCAAAACCGGGTCGTCTTCATCCTCGGCCCGGAAAATCCCACGGCGGACTGGACCTACAACGCCTGGCATCGGCAGGGGGTGATGGTGGATTGCGACCGACCGGGCGTCGCGGTGAATCTGGACGCGCGGGATATTACCGCGCCGTTCACGCCCGGCGCGTTGCGGGGCGGCTCGCACGTTCACGTCTGGGACGGGGCGGGGCAGTGGGTGAGCTTCACCTACGAAGATGCGGTGCTGGCGCAGTTTTCTTCCGCCAGCGCCACGAACGACATCAACCAGCGCAACCTGGGCGTCAGCGTTCCGGGCCGACTGGTGCGCGTGGCCAAGGACAATCCACGCAACCACGATGGCGAATACTTTACCGTGCTGGTCGCGCGCACCACGGCGCACCCGCGTCCGGGTTCGGATGAAATTCAACGCGCCTGCGAAGAAGGCTGGGTGGGCACGAACGGCTATGTGCGCGCGGATGGCCGGCGGCAACGACACGCGCTGGCGTTTCAAGGCACGGTGATCGCTCCGCATGGCGGGGCCGTCGTGGAAGTTTTCATTGCCGATCTGCCTGACGACCTGACGCACGCGGGCGCGGGTCCGTTGGCCGGCACCGAAACCCGCGCGCCGTCGCCGCCACGCGGCGTGACTCAACGCCGGTTGACCTTCACGACCGGGCGCAAGTTTCCCGGCATCCAAGGCGTGCGCCACTGGCTGCGGGCTTCGCCGGACGGAACGCGCATTGCCTGCTTGATGAAGGACGATTCCGGTATCGTGCAACTCTGGACCGTTTCGCCGGACAACGGAGCGCTCCGCCAACTCACGCACAACGCGCACGACATCGCGTCCACCTTCACCTGGAGCCCCGATGGGCAACGCCTCGCGCACGTCCTGGACAACAGTGTCTGTGTCACCGACGCCACGACCGGACGGACGACGCGCCTCACACCGCGCAGCGACAACGCCACCGCGCCGCGTCCGGAGGCGTGCGTGTTTTCCCCGGACGGCAAACGGATTGCCTTCGTGCGCCGGCTGGCGACGGATGGGCAGGTTTGCAACCAAGTCTGCATCGTCACTGTGCCATGAACCTGATCCCCAACCCGACGAATGTTCCGACTTTGATTTGACCCATCGGCCACCGCATGACGACGAACAGTGAAACCAACAAATGGGCGTCCACCGCCGCCTACGCCTGGGTGGTGGTCGCGTTGCTCTGGCCGGTGGTGATGTTGAATTATCTCGACCGGCAGATGCTGGCCACCATCCGCGCGTCCGTGCGCGCCGACATTCCAAGCATCGCCAACGACCAGGATTTTGGCCTGCTGATGGCGGTGTTCATGTGGGTGTATGCCTTCCTGAGTCCGGTCGGCGGTTTCATTGCGGACAAGTTCAACCGCCGTTGGACGGTCATCGGCAGTCTGTTTGTGTGGTCGGCCGTGACCTGGGCGACGGGGCATGCGAACACGTTCGGGGAAATGCTGACGTTCCGCGCGTTGATGGGGATCAGCGAGGCGTTTTATTTTCCGGCGGCGCTGGCGTTGATCGCGGATTTTCACCGCGGCCCGACGCGTTCCCGGGCCGTGGGCATTCATCAGAGCGGTTTGTATGTCGGGCTGGCCCTGGGCGGTCTGGGCGGCTACATCGCGCAAGCCAGCTCCTGGCGGAACTGTTTCACCTGGTTCGGAGCGGCGGGGGTTTTCTACGCCGTGCTGCTCATGGCCAGCCTGCGGGATGCGCCGGTCGTCGGGGCGGGTGCGGGCGGGAAGAAATCGGTGACGCTGCGGACGACGTTGCGGGAGCTGGGCCGGCAACCGGCGTTCTGGGTGTTGGTGATTTATTTCACCCTGCCGGCCATCGCGGGCTGGGTGACCAAGAACTGGCTGCCGACGTATCTGGCCGACACGTTCAATTTGAAGGAAGGCCCCGCGGGGTTGTCCGCCACGGGTTACATTCAGATCGCTTCGTTTGTGGGAGTGCTGCTCGGGGGCGTGGTGGCGGACTGGTGGATGCGTCGGACGGGTCGGGGACGGGTCTTTACCAGCGCGCTCGGGGTGTTGTTGCTGGTGCCGGCGTTGATCGGCCTCGGCCATCCGTGGAGTCTCGGTGCCGCGATTGGGTGCATGATCGTGTTCGGGCTGGGCTGGGGATTTTTCGATTGCAACAGCATGCCCATCCTGTGTCAGATTGCGCGGCCGGAGTATCGCGCCACGGGGTACGGGATCATGAATCTGGTGAGCATCAGCGTGGGCGCCGGGGCCACGGTGGCCCTCGGCTGGATGCGCGATCATGGCATCAAGTTTTCCCTGGCGTTTATCCTGTCGGCCGTCGTTGCCTTGCTGGCCGCCTTGTTGATGCTCTTTCTGTTCCAACCGCGCGGGGAACAGGGCGAACGGCCGCGCGGCTGACGACCTGCCGGCGGCGGATGGCGATAGCCGGCCGGAAAAAGATGCGATTGAAAATCGCCGGTCTGCGATCCGATGGTTGAACTGGCTCACGAGGCCGGTTCAGCCTGTGCGAGCCGCTTGACACTGCCGGTTTCGTTGTTACCCTCCCGCGCTCCGGTCATTAGGAAATCCCTGACGGAAATGGGTTCAAAGTGCAGGGTCCGGGTGAAGAAATCGAATTATGAAACGCCAGTATCAACCGTCGAAGATCCGTCGCAAACGCCAGCACGGCTTTTTGAATCGCAATTCCACCAAGAACGGCAAGGCCACGCTGGCCAACCGCCGCCGCGTGGGCCGCAAACGGCTGACCCCGGTTTAATCCGGCAATGCCTGCCGATCCGCCAGCCCGCCTCACGCTCGGTCGCCGCTCACGCATCAAGCAGGGACGCGACTTCGCCAGGGTGCGGCAGGCCGGGGACCGCGCGGTGAAGGGCTGCCTGATTGCCAACTGGCTTCAGTTGCCCGGCGAGGCGCGTTCGCGGCTCGGCGTGGTGGTGAGCAAGAAAGTGGGCGGCTCGGTGGTGCGCAGCCGGGCGAAACGGTTGCTGCGCGAAACCTTCCGACGGCATCAACACGAACTCACGCAACCCCTCGACCTCGTGCTCGTGGCGCGCGCCTCCATCGTGGACAAAGACTTCTCGGGCGTGGAGCGCGATTTGATCACTACGCTGAAGCAGGCAGGACTTTTGAAGTGAACGCAGCTCAACACATTTTGCTCTTCGCGGTCGGCTGTTATCGTCGGACGCTCTCCCCGGCGCTCGGCGCGCTGTTCGGGCCGGGCGGTGGTTGCCGGTTCACGCCCACGTGTTCGGTTTATGCAGCGGACGCCGTCCGAATCCATGGCGCACTGGCGGGAAGCTGGCTGGCGGTCAAACGGATTTGCCGCTGTCATCCCTGGGGCGGCAGCGGACTTGATCCCGTGCAGACGCCGAAGTCCGGAGGGAACCAGTCACGATCCGGAGTTGCGGCTGCGGGTCTCCCGGGGAAGGTGGCGGAACTGCCACGCTGAAAGTTTTCATGGATCGCAAATCAATTCTCGTCATCGCCATCTGCGTCGGGTTCATGTTCCTGTGGTCGGGCGTGCTCGTGCCCAAGTATTTCACGAAACCGCCGGTGCCGGGCAGCACGACCCATGCGGTCGTCAAGCCGGCGACCTCCGGCGCGCCGGTCTCCTCCAACGTGACCATCACCGCCACCGCCGGTGCGCCTGCCAGCCCCTTCGTCCGTCCGACCTTTTCCACCAACACGACCGAAGAGTTGATCGTGCTGACGAACAATGATGCGCGGTACACATTCACGTCGCTGGGGGGTGGCGTGAAAACGGTGGAGCTGCTGAAATTTCCCGAATCGGTTTCGCGCCGGAGCAAATCATCGCCGACCAATGACCTGGCGACCCTGAACGCGAATGCGTCGTTGCCCGTGCTCGCGGTGCTCGGTGGTGAGGCGATCCAGGGCGACGGGATTTTCTCCCTGACCCGCACTCCCCAGGGCGTGCAGGCGGAAAAGACGCTCACCAACGGGCTGCGGCTGGTGAAGCTCTTTGAGTTGAGCACGAACTATCTCCTGCAGGTGAGCGTGCGTCTGGAGAATACCTCCTCGAACACGCTCGCGCTCCCGCCGCAGGAATGGGTCGTCGGGACGGCCACACCCATGAACGCCGCCGACAACGGTCAGGCGGTGGGGCTGATGTGGTATGACGGCGCAAATAGCCACGACACCCCCACGATGTGGTTCGACAACAAACGGTTTGGCTGTCTGCCCGGAACGCCGCGTTGGGAATTTCGCGCGGGCAGCAGCAATGTCGTCTGGGCCGCCGCGCACAATCAGTTTTTTGCGCTGGTCGCCATGCCCGCGTTGCCCGCGCAGGAAGTCATTGGCCGGGCGATTGAACTGCCGCGGCCCAGCGAAGGGCGGTTCAGTTTCACGAACAGCCCGTTGCGCAAAGGAATCGAGACCACGCTGCTGTATCCCGGGATGACGCTGGCGCCGGGCGGCTCGCTGGAACGGACGTTCAATCTGTTCACCGGCCCCAAGGAATACCGCACCCTGGCGACGATTGCCGGACGGTTGCAGAACGAGGTGGATGAGATCATGACCTTTGGCTTTTTTGGCTTCATCGCCAAGGCGCTGCTCTGGGCGATGAACTGGATGCACAACACGCTGACGATCCAGTACGGCTGGGCCATCGTCCTCATCACCATTTTGCTCAAGGTCATCTTCTGGCCGTTGACGGCGGCCAGCACGCGCTCGGCGCAGCGCATGGCGCAGTTTGCGCCGCAACTGGCCGCGCTGAAGGAAAAATACAAGGACGACCCGCAGAAGTTTGCCGCCAAGCAGATGGAGTTCATGCGCGAGAACAAGATGAATCCCGCCAGCGGCTGTCTGCCGATGCTCATCCAGTTGCCGGTGTTCTTCGGGCTGTATGCCATGTTGCGCACGGCCATCGAACTGCGCGGCGCGCATTTCCTCTGGGCCACGGACCTGTCGCAATCCGACACGCTGTACATCATTCCCGGCCTGACCTTCATCCCGTTCCTGAGCACGCCGGAAGGGTTGCCGCTCAACCCGCTGCCGCTGCTCTATATCGCCAGCTCCTTGTGGCAGTCGCACCTGACCCCCATGTCGCCGGGCATGGACCCGACCCAGCAGAAGATGATGCGCTGGATGCCGCTGATGTTCCTGGCCATCCTGTACAACTTCTCCTCCGGCCTGGCGCTCTACATGACCATCAACAATCTGTTGACCGTGCTGCAGACCAAGATGCTGCGCCGCACGCAACCCGCGGCGGTGGCCGGCGGACCAGTGCCGGCGAAAGCTTCCGTATTGACGCCGGTGTCCAAGAAAAAAAAATAGCGTTCAAGGATCAACGCCCGACCAATCTTATGCCCGCGCAACCGAAACAAACTCTGGAAAAACTCCTGGAACTGCTGGGCTTCTCCGGCACGGTCGAGGAACACCAACTGGACGACGCGCTCGTCCTAGACGTGAAGGCGGAGGATTCCGGCCGTCTCATCGGACGGCAGGGCCAGACGCTGGCCGACCTCCAATACATCACCAACCGCCTGCTCTTTCAGCAGGATCACGACGCACCCAAAGTGCTGGTGGACATTGCCGGCTACCGCGCCCAGGCCCGTGAAGCGTTGGTGAAGAAAGCCACGGAGGCCGCCGAGAAAGTCCGGCGTTGGGGCGATGTCGTGGAGTTGGAACCGTTGTCCGCCTTTGACCGGCGCATCGTGCATCACGCGCTGCGAAATGATCCAGACATTGAAACCCAGAGCGTGGAAGTGGACGGTACGGAAAAAAAGGCCATGCTCCTGCGGCCCCGACCCAAACACCGGTAAGCAGAGTGGGCGGAGCGGACGGATTGAAAGGCACAGGGCCGCTGACCGTCTCGCTCCGCCCACTCTCTACTGAAGGAGGCTCAGGAATTCCCTTGACTTCATTCACTGATTAGGCATAATCAAGACACTGACTCCCTTGAGTTGTAAACAATCAGACCACAGTCAACCGTCAACCAGTAACGTCCATGCGTAAAAAATCTGCACTCAAACCAATTTGTTCCGGGCTGGCGATTCTCGCGGGCTCATTTTCCTTCATGGGTTCCGCGCAAACTGTCACTCTCCTTTCGGAGGACTTTGAAGGTGACAGTAATGTTTTTGGCGCGGGCACCTACAACTACGCGGCCAATTACACATTGCCAAATCTGTTGACGCCGGCTGGCGGCCTCAAATACATGAAAGGAGGTGCGGGCATCACCGGCGCGGTATCCACCAATATTCTTGCAGCCACCGGTTCGCCCCTGAGTCTGCTCACGAGCGGCATCACCGGGGGGCAAATTGATGGCGGGCTGGTCACTTACAACCTCTCCGCCCAATTCAGCACGTATTATGGCCAGAACGACAGCGGAACCCTTGCGGTTCAGTTCCTTGATGCCGGCAGCAGCCCGCTGGGTGCCACGCTCCAGATTGGCGGCGACGCGTTCGTGAGCGCGTTGGGTGGCGGGAGCGGGTTGCGGGACTGGGGAGCAGATTCACTGTCTGGCCTGGTCCCTTCGGGGGCGCGGTTTGCTTCCATCCAGATCTTTGAAGTGAAGACGGCGGGTGGCACGGCGATTGACGGCTACATGGATAACGTCAATGTCTCCATTGCGGTGGTGCCGGAGCCGGGCTCGCTCGCCCTGTTGGCGCTGGGGGGTGGTTTGGTGGCGTGGGTGCGGCGGCGGCGCTGACCAAATCGTGGTGGCGACACGAAAACCTTGGCGGCCTCTGCTGGTGCGGAGGCCGCTTTTGTTTTGACGGAATCCGGCAATAAGCTAAATCGCCCCCGGCTTTGAGCAAGAACGACCACCTGGACCTGCCTGAACTCCAGCGGGCCCGCGCCCTTTGGATCGCCAATCGTTTCGACGACGCGGTGAATCTTTTCGTCGAAACCGTCGCGCGACATCCGCGGAACATCCCAGCCTTGGTGGACACCGCCCGGGCCCTGGGCCATCGCCACGAGATCAAACGCGCCGGGGAATTGCTGGATCGCCTCCGCGCAATCGCCGCCGACCGAAAGGATCTGCCGTTCATTATTGGCCAGACGTTCCGGATGATACATCGCGAGGAACTGGCCATCCAATGTTTCGAGCAATACGTGGCGGGGGCGGGCCGTCGGCACGCCGACGCGCATTTCGAGCTGGCAGTGTTGTACGAGCGCCGTCATCGCGTGGCGGAGGCCGAGGCGGCGGTGGCGCGGGTCCTCAAACTCAACTCCACTTACTACGAAGCCTCTCTGCTTCAAGCCCGTCTTTTGCGGCGTCGTGGCGAAAGCGCGCTGGCTCGGGCCCTCTGCCGACGATTGGCGGAGAACCCCAAGGTTCATGCCCTCGCGCGCGCCCAAGCCTGGGCGGCTCTGGCAGAAATCGCGGACAAGGAGGGTGACTACGAACAGGCTGTGAATATGATGGCGCGTTGCAAAGAAATCCAGCTTGCCCATGCTCAGGTTTTTCAACGCCATTCGGAAGTCGTGCTGGGCAATCTTCAGCGCTTCAACGAAGCCGTGACGGCTGACAATCTGCGCCGCTGGCGGGCGCCGCAGAACGATTTCGGCCCGCCGGCCCGGGTCGCGCATCTGACCAGTTTCCCCCGTTCCGGCACCACGTTGTTGGAAAACATCCTCGACGCTCACTCCGGCGTCGTCAGTAGCGAGGAGATGGCCGTCTTCAGCCGCGATATCATGGATTCCTCCTGGAAGGAGTCGCATGAAAATAATCCTCCCACCGTCGAGGCGTTCGACCGGATTCCCGTGGCGAAAATCCAGTTGCTGCGGCGGCGTTATCTGGCGGCGATGGAGGAGGCATTGGACGAGCCGATCGGTTCCCGCGTCCACATTGACAAGAACCCGACGCACACCTTGTTCATCCCGGCGCTCGTGCGGCTCTTTCCCGAGTCGCAGTTTTTGATCGCCTTGCGGGATCCGCGCGATGTCATCGTCAGTTGCTATTTCCAATATCTGCCGCTCAATCCGACCAGTGTTTCGTACCTGACCTGGGAATCCACGGCCCGACGCTACGCGCTGGACATGGGCATGTGGTTGCGGCTGCGCGAACGGCTTGACCCCAACTCGTGGTTGGAAGTCCGCTACGAAGACGTAGTGGCTGACCTGCCCACGGCGGCGCGGCGCGCACTCAGTTTTCTCAAACTACCCTGGGAGGAGGCGGTGCTTGGATATCGCGAACGGCTGGCAACCAAGACGGTGCATAGCCCCACCTACCTGGCGGTGGCGCAACCGATCCATCGTCGTCCCATTGGCCGTTGGAAAAACTATGCCCGCTGGTTGGAGCCGAGCATTGGAATATTGGATCGGTTTGTAAGAGAATTCGGTTATTCGTAAGCGGGAACGTGGTCGGGTGGCGTTGAGCCACGCGGAGGTGACGCGAACTCCGAGAGCTGAACTCCCGAGGCCGGACAGCCAGCCGAAATCCGAACGGGCGCGTCCTCAAGCCGCTCCGGGAGCGCGACCTTCGAGTCACTTCGCCGACCGGGCGGACATGCAGGCAACGATGGCCTGCGGCCTGACGAACGCTGAAGCGGCGTAAACGTCGTGCTCCAAGGTGATTTGGGTCGGCGGCCTCAAGATGCGGCCATTCGAACGGTGAAACCAGCTTCTGGTTTTCGCAGGAAGAAACGCGACGACGGTGGATGAACGTGATTGATGATGCGGACTCCGACATTTGGATTTCGAACATCAGGCTCCGGGTCAATCATCGTCATCATCGTCCTCCGCGTGCTTCGAGAGCTTCAGGCCGAGTTGTTTCAAGCCTTTGCCGTGGCTGCCGACGTATTTCGCCGGGTAGGGCGCGTCGCCCTTGACGGTCCACCAGATGTAACGGTTGAACAGGTCGTCATTGATGCGATCGGGTTTGCTAAAATCCATTTTCGCCAGTTGTTTGGCCCAGTAACGCTGCCGGCGGGACGGCGCGCTGGCAAAGCCAACACCTTCTTCGAGGGGCACATTGTTCGGTAGCGCGGTGTAGGGCGTGAAGTCGGGCACATTGGTGAAGCAATCGAACATCAGCGGGGCCATGGCGTCCTGCTGGTTCATGGGGGGCAGGCCGAGAATTTGTTCCATCGTGTGTAGCACGCCCGCCTGGTTGAAGAAGGTGCTCACCACCTGGCCGCGCTTGGTGTAAGGGCTGATGACCAGACAGAGCGAACGGTGTGCGTCCACGTGGTCGTAACCACTTTGCGGATCGTCCTCGATCACGAAGATCACCGTGTTGCTGCCAAAGACGCTCCGGGTGATAGCCTCGACGACGCGGCCCAGGGACAAATCATTGTCGGCCACTTGGGCGCGCGGCGTGGGCGGACCGCCGGTGTGATCGTTGGGCAGATACAGGAAGTGGAACGCGGCCCACACGCCGTTGGATTGTGCCGCATTGAGTTCCTTGATGAAACCGTCGGCGCGCACCACGTCCGGGATGCCCAGATTCCAGCCCGGCACGTTGGTGGAACTGTACGGGCGCAGGGAAGCCACGCCGATATTTTGTACGTAGCGAATGGCGCCCGTGCCGTTGGTGTAATCCTGGTAGATTTGCGCCCACGACCGGGCCGGCGAAGTGGACGCGTAATCAAACTCGCCGTAATTGCGGAAGGTCAGCCCGTGCTGGAGCACATTGTTCCAGATGAAGCCCGTCGAGGAATACGTCAGCGGGTCATCGCCGAAGGTGTAGCTGCGGCTGAACCCGCCGAAGGATTTCTCGAGATGATCGGTGTCGTTGCCCTCCGTGCTCCAGGAATGTCCGTCGGCGGAAATGACCCCGTTGCAATAATAGTTGTCCAGCAGGACGTATTGTTCCGCCAAGGCATGGTGGTTGGGAGAAACGAAGCGCGGGTAAATGCACAGGCTGGGATTCCCGTTGCCCTGTGGCAGATCGCCGAACATCTGGTCGTAGGTCTTGTTTTCCTTGAGGATGTAAACCACGTGCTGGAACACGGACGGCTCGCCTACGCGCGCCGGCACGGGCACCGGCGGTTGACCCGCGCGGAGCAGCAGTTGGGTCGCCTTAATTTGCGGCACGCGCCCATCCTCGAACACTTGAGCGGTGTATTTGGCCAGCGCTTCGGAGTCGGGCATCGGAATCTTGTTGGCGGTGCCGAGGTACGCGGTGATTTGCCAGGAAGTGGTGGCCGGTTGACCCAGCCGGCTGCCGAGTCCCTTGACGTTGACCACATAGGCGAAATTGCTGCCGGCTACGACGGCACCCGGATACCAGTCCGTGGGCAGGAAGCCGCGCAAGAGGCTGTTGGTATGCTGCGCGTTGGGCAGTTCCACCACCGCGAGGGCATTGTTTCCACCGCTGGTCACGAACAACGTCCCACCATCCTTGCTCAAGGCCAAACCCGTCGAGGCACTGCCGTAGGGAAAACTTGGATCGGGTCGCACCAACACCGTTTCCCTCACGGTCCGGCTTGGCGTGTCAATGATGGTGACCGTATCGGAATTGGCGTTGGCCACGTAAAGCGTATTTCCATCCGCGCTCAATTCGAGGTCGCACGGATGCAAGCCGGCTGGAATCTGCGTGGCCTCCAGTCCGGTCAGGAGGTTGACCACGGAAACCGCGCCGCTGATTGCCACCCCGCGGTTGTCCACCACCACCTGCGTCCCGGCTGAAGGGGCCGTCAAATCTCCGACGGTCGGGAACCGCCCGCCCCAATCGGACACGTAGGCCGTGTTGCCATCCGGGGAGAGCGCCACATCCCACGGCGCGATGCCGACGCCGATCTGCTGGATCGTCGCGCCACTGGCCAGATTCACCACCGCGAGCTTGTTTGCGATGGAAAGACACACGTATGCCTTCGTGCCATCCGCCGAAATCGCCAGGCCGCAGGGATCGGAACTGCCCGGCAACGCGATGGTTCGCACGAAGGAAACAATGCCATTGCCCGCCACCGCCCACTCGAAGAGTTCGTTGCCCGCGCCGGTGACGTACACATGCGCGCCATCCGGACTGACCGCGATGCCGTGCAGGGAAGCTCCGCTCGACGGGAACGCCAGGGTCTGGACGATTTGCCACGTGGCCGCGTTCACCACGAGCAGGTTGTTCAAATTCTTGATATAAACCGTGCCGCCATCAGGCGAGAGAACCAAATCCACCGGTCGTCCGGCGAACTGGAGTTGCCGGCCGGCCGCGCGGAGAATTTGTTTCGACGGGAGCGATTGTTGGCCGCCCGGCAACTGGCCCACCACGATGTCGGGCACCGCCTGCGTGATGCGATAGAGTCCTTGATCGGCGGTGGCCGGCAAACTGACGGTGCGGTTCGTGGCGGGGGCGGAAACATTCTGCCACGCCGGGTTCGCGAGGTTCGTGGCTTCCTGAACCCGCCCGGGCCGATCCGGTCCGGTCCAGGTCAGATCCACCATCGTGGAATTCTTGTTAATGCTCTGCACCCTGAGCGCCGCGTCGCCGGGTGGAAGTCCGGCGGTGGTCGGCCCTCCCAGCGCGGCGATGGCGGCGGGCGACATGCAGCCATTGACGAACTGGATGCTGTTCACGAAACCGGGCTGCGAAAAACCCGGCGCGCCGGCGGTGAACAACATGGCGGTTGGCCCGAGGGCAAACCGGCCATCCACGCCGCCGCTCAAGGATTGGTTGCCGACGTTCACCCCGTTCACATATTTCGCGAGCTGTTGGCCGGCGGGCGCGGTCAGGTCCACCGCGAACGCAATGCGGTACCAGGTGTCCGCCGCTAACGCGCCATCGAACTGCCCCTCCGCCCCGATGCCGTTTGCCGACGGCAGCGCGGCGCTGTTGCCCACAAAGAATTCGGCATCGTTCCCGGCGTGATTGAACGGATCAGTCTGAAACAAAGCGCGCCACTGCCCGGTGCTGGCCGCAGGAAACATCACATCCATGAGCAGGGTGTACTGGTTGACGAAATGGCCGCCGCCATTCGGCTGGCCGCCGTGCCGCAGGTAGAATCCCTGGCCAACCGAATTGCTGCCGAAGGCCAGAACCTGGGCCGTCCGTCCGCTGATATTCAGCAGCGGGAAGGAAGTCTGGTCCGCAGTGTTGCCGGTGTATTCAAGGTCGGCGCCGACGGTGGCCCGGAGGTCGCCGCGCTCAAAGTCCCATTGTCCGGTGACCGCGAGATTGTAAATCGTGAGCAGCGCCCCGCTGCTGACCACCGCCCCGGTGCCGTTGCTGATCAACACCGTGTAAACTCCCTGATTGGCCGCATTGGCCGGGGAGACAATCAACGTGGCGTTGGTCGCGCCGGCGAGATTGGTGCCGTTGAAACGCCATTGATAGGCAAAGGGCCCGACACCGCTCGCCACCACGGTGAAGGTTGCGTTCATCCC
This sequence comes from uncultured Bifidobacterium sp., assembly GCA_964561105.1. GTDB lineage: Bacteria > Verrucomicrobiota > Verrucomicrobiia > Limisphaerales > JADLHS01 > JADLHS01. Next base: position 146,190 of record CAZLOH010000002.1, read on the forward strand.
CGAGGCCACGGTCACATTCATCGGTTGCGTGGTAATCGTCGGAGGGACGCCTGGCTGGGCGGCGGTCAACGGCAGGTGGTTCAGACCGGCCGCGTAAATGCCGGAAACATCCTGCGGGCTGAGCACGCGCGCCCACATCCCGAGATCGTCCACGTCCGCGTGGCCGGAATAGACGCCGTTGCCGCTGCTTCCCAGCAGCGTGTTGAGCCCGGCGTTGAACGAAGCGCTGCCCGACGGGCTGATGTCGCTCGTGCTGACGACGACGCCATCCACGTAACTGAGCACCTGATTGGCCGAGCGATTGAACGTGACCGTGATCAAATGCCAGTTGCCATCGGAGAACGGCGGATTCAAACCGACGTCGCGTCGTGTGCCACCCACGGCGTTCCAGTTTACGTTCTTGGGATCGAAGTTTGAAATGACCCAACCCACGTTGGCGCCGGATGCCCAGTTTTTGTTGCCGAGAATGGCGCCGTCGCTGGCCGCCGCAGTGCGGATCCACAACGAGAGGCTGAAATTGCCGGCGTAAATCCACTCGAGGTTGCCGAGCGTGACGGCCCAATCATCCGGCTGACCCGCCGTGGAAGTACTGGCGAAGGCGGCGGCCGCGCCGATCATGCCCGGCACGTAGCGCGGGCCGAGCGTGGCCCCGCCAGTGTAGATCGCCCCGCTGTTGGTGGTGCCGGCTTGCGCACTGAGGTTGTTGTCGAGATTCAGATAAACGACCAGGTCGTTGGTCACCGTGGCGGACTGGCCGGACGGCAAAATGTTTAGCGTGGCCACGATGCTGGTCGTACTGCCAAAGGAGTTGGCGACCACCACCGTGTAATCGCCGGAGTCGTTCGTGCTGGTGCTGGTCAACCGGTAGGAGTTGGTGGTCGCGCCGGCAAGGTCAGCACCCGCTTTGCGCCATTGATAACCAAACGGCCGGCTGCCCGCTGCAATCACCGTGAAGCCGGCGGAACTTCCCTCGGTCAGCGTGAGGCTTTGCGGTTGATGAATAATCACCGGAGCGCTCGTCGAATTGATGACGCTGATGGTGCCATTCATCACCAAATTGGAAGTGTCCCAGGTCAACGCAGGCCCAAGCGGCGGCAGCGTGATCGTCGTGAAGGCGTTGGTGTATGCGCCCGCGCTGAACAACGTGAAGGTGTCGCCGGCTTCCAACGGCCATGCGCCCGTGTTGGTGACGGTGAGCGCCCCGCCGTAACTGAGGCGGGTTACTCCGCCTACCTGGTCGCTGGCCAGGGACATTCCGGCCTTTGCCACTCGGAGGAGAGTGTTGCCGGACAAATTGACGGTATTGAGAATGGTAAGCGCTCCCAGCGCGGTGCCACCCGGCGCAAGCGTGCCCCCGGCTTGAACTGCGACCGGGCAGTTGATCGAACCGATCCCGCCCAGCACCCCGCCGGCTTGAACGGTCAGTTGGGAGCCGGTCAGGGATCCATCCAACGCCAATGCGCCCTGGCTGATGGTGGTCGTGCCGGAATAGGTGTTGGCGCCGGTCAACCGCAACCGACCGGGACCGCGTTTGAGGAGGCTGAGCGGACCGGTGGTACCGCTGCCGGAGCCGGCATACTCGAGCAAAGTGTCCGAGATGATGCCGCCAAACGCAGTGTCATTGTTTTGCTGAACGGTCAGGGTGGCCGGACCGACCGTGAAGGCCGCGCCGCTGACGAGGTTGCCATTGGCAATGGCCGCCGCGCCGATGCCCGGCGAGGACAGATCGGCAATCACGGCGTTGTTGCCGTAGAGAAAGAGGCGGGCGTTGTGACCCGCCGCTGGATTGAAGGTGAGCACATTGGTTCGCACCAGCGCGCTCGCGTGGCCCAGATAAACTGATCCCCGCTGAATTTCCACTGGCCCGGTGAACGTATTGGCGGCGTTGAGCGCGAAGCCGGTCTCCATCGGGTCGGAGCCGGTCCAGTTGTTTTGGGCGATGAAGGTCAGGCCGCCGGCGCCGGTGATGCTCCCCGCAAACTGACAATCGGCATTCGTCAACCCATACACGCCAATGCCGCCATGTCCGGTCTTGCCAAAAATGAAGCGTTGCTGGCTGCCCAAGTCAACGCTCGTGGCGATGCGCGCACCCCAATAACTGTTGCCGCTGTGGTTCGGCCCGAAATACAAGTCCGGCGAGCCGGGGCCGTTGGTGGTCGAAGTCAACCGCAGCGTGCCCGCGCCGGAAACTGCGATGGCGGTGCTCGTGGCATTGACCACGAAGCTCAATGTTCCCGCGGACTCCACGGTCGCGCTGGCGGCGACGATGTTAAGCGGGCTGGTCGCCGACAAAGTGGTTGCGGCCAATCCGAGAATGCCGGCGTTGACGGTGGTGGGGCCGGAAAAGGTGTTCGCGCCATTGAGCACCAGCCTGCCCGCGCCGGCCTTGGCGAGTCCGGCCGTGCCTGCAATCGCGGCGCTGATTGACGTCGTCGCGCTCAAGACGGTGAGCGTGGGTGTGCTCCCGGCGAGCGTGAGCGTGCCGCCGCTGCCTGTCGTGAGCAGCCAGTTGTGTTTCGTGGCGTTCAGGTCGTCAAAGTTGAGGTTGCCGATTGTGCGCGACGCGTCGAGCGTCACGGTGACATCGGAGAGAAGGTTGAGCGTGGTGAAGTTGGCGGTGTTGCCCGTGCCGTCGGCGATGGTGGCGGCGTTCCAGTTGGCGGCACTGGCCCAACTGCCGCCGTTGCGGTTGGTCCAGGTGCCGCTGGCGGCCGGGACTGAAATCGTCGAAGCACAGCCGACCACCGCGACCAGCAACCACAGCACACGAACGGGTTTCATCGCGCGTAGGATAGTCGTGACGGCGGCGGTCGTCAGGTAGATTCGTAACCGAAAGCCGCGACGCAGGGTTGCAGGATTTCCAGGCAAGGTTCGAAGTGTTTGCGGTAGTTTTTCCACCGCCCGATGGCCGAAGTGTAAAGTGGCTTGCTGACGGCTTCGTAGGTCGGCGACGCCACCGCCTTGGTTTTCAGCCGGTCGCGATAGGCAAGCACGCTCGAATCCCACGGCAGGCCGAGAAAATCCAGCGTGCGCCGCGCCGTGCGTTCCAGATCGCTGACACAGTCTTCATAACGGACTTCGAGCCACGGGCTGGCGATTTTTTCGCGCACCGTCAGCCAGAGTTTCAGGTCATGCGCGTAGCGCCGCGCGGTGCGCTCGAGAGTCAGGAAACAGACGCTGTTCGTGTTGAGCGGCAGGTATTGCGTGAAACACGAGATCACAACATCGCGTGGATCGCGCAGCGCGATGAGTAATCTGGTCTCGGGGAACAACCGCAACATTCCCGGAAGCAGCGGAGTCAGCGACGGATTTTTGTCGAGATGAATGCGGTCGCCGATGGGTTCATTCAAGGCGGCGGCCATGTAGGCAAAATAGCGGTCGCGTTGGGCGGCCAGTCGTTCCTGCGGCGCGGCGTCCAAGGCGGCTGCGGTGGGCAACGGCGTGGTCGGCGTGCGCCAGATGGCGGGGAAGATGTCGCGACCGAACGCCTCGCGCTCGTCCGAACTCACCAGGCCAGGATGACTGTCGAGCACCTGCTCGATGAGCGTGGTGCCCGAACGCGGGAAACTGGCAAGCACTGCCTGCTTTCGTGGGGGAAAAGTTTTCGCGGCCTCGGCCCAACGCTGAAAATGAGCGGGCGTCACCGACTCAGCCAGGTTCCGCACGTGACCTTGCAAGGCTTCCGATTCGTCGAGGAGCGCCTTGGCGAGTGGTTGCAGGAATTCCTTGGCCTTGAGGAGCGACGTCATGGCACCGTCGTAATCGCCTTCCTGGTCCTGCTTCTGGGCAATCTCCGTCCAGGCCTGGGCGCGCACTTGCGGATGCGCCTGTTCGTTGGTCGCGAGTTGGCGAAAGATTGCCTCGGCGCCGGCGGCATCTTGCAAACGGCGCAGCAACCGGCCTTTGAACAACTCCGCCTCCAGATAATCCGGCGCGACCCGGAGACAGTCCTCGATCAAGGTCAACGCCTCCGCCACTTGATGTCGGCGCTCGTAGAGGACGGCCAGTTCGAGTTGGGTGTCCGGAATCCGCCGGGATTGCGCCTGCACCCGCTCGAAACATTGAATCGCTTTGTCCGGCCGAAAGATCATGCGGTAGCTCTGACCGGCGAGGTGCAGCAATTCCGGGTTGCGCGCGGCGACTTTTGCCAGCCGATCCACGATGGCTTCGGCGCGGGTGATTTCAAATCGCGCGCCCAGCGCCCGGCTGGCATCCACGAGCGCGACCAGGTTTTGCGGGTATTTGCGCACCGCGCCCTCGAACAACTCCAGCGCCTCGTCGAAGCGGTTGCCCTGCCAGAGCGCCCGTGCCTGCCGCAACTCGGGCACGTCCACCCCCAGGCCGGGAATGATCGTGGGCGGATGGGAGCGAAGCGCATTCAGGCGGGCTTGGTTGAGTGGCTTGCGGGTGGACTTGGACATGCGGCTGTGCTGATCGCGGATGTTATGGGCTTTAGCTGACCACAGCGTGCGCGGTGGTAAAAGCAAAAACGGGTGGTTGGTACGGCCCGATTCCGCCCGCTCTGCGCGGACGGGCTGGTCGCAGCGCGACCAGCCCCACCGGCGAGCAACTGCGCCGCGCGCCGAGTGAGGTGTGACGTGAGAAAATCTACGTCGTAAGGAAATCTATTGACGCTGACTCGACCGTGTGGAAAATACCCAATACCCACGCTGCGATAGCTGTTGTGAACGCAAACAATCCTACCTCTCCTGCCTCGGTTCGACGAGGTGCTGGTTGGCGAACCGGCCAGTCGCGAGCCTTCACCCTGATCGAGCTGCTGGTCGTCATCGCCATCATCGCGATTCTGGCGGCCATGCTCCTGCCGGCCTTGTCCAAGGCCAAGGAGCGCGCGAGAAGAATGTCCTGCCTCAACAACGCCAAACAACTGATGCTGGGCAGCATCATGTACTCCGATGACGACGCGAAAGGGCTGTTTGCCGAGAGTGTGGATGACGGGGACGACGACCAGAGCTGGCTCTATCCGAACTATGTCCGCAACACGGCCAGCTTCATCTGCCCCAGCACGCAGAACTTCATTCGCACCAATACGATCCGCTTGCTGCCGTCGGGGAGGATCACGCTGGCGGACCTGACCTATTTTGCCACCAGCAAAAAGAATCCCGGGTCCAGTTACGAAGTGTTTTCCTGGTGGGGTTACACTTATGGGTCGCGGTACCCGAGCGCTCGGAAGTCCCGGTCCAACGTGCAAGCCTGGGTTTACCAGTATCCTTCGACCTACGCCTACAATCGCTCGCTGGTCGGCACGGTCGCCGGGCCGTCGCGCGCCTGCCTGTTTTTGGATGGCGACAGTGGCTTTGCCGGCACGCGCAATAACATCCCGGACCCGGTGGACAACCACGGGGCGGACGGTGGGAACATTTCCTTCTGCGATGGCCACGTCGAATTTGTCTCCGCCAAGCCGGTGTCGAAATACATTACGGCCATCTACCTTGCCACCGATGCCGACCCGTAACCCACCAGCGAAACCGATCGAAACTGGCGGCCCGTCAGCGCCGGGGCTGCGGCGACTGGCTTGCCTGGTGGGCGTGTTCGCGCTGGTGGCGTTTGTCGGCGTGGGTTGCAAACGCGATGTGGCCAATGAGGCGAGCGATTCGGATGCGAACGGCTACCTTTGCACGAAGTGCGACGCCAAATTCTACACGGACCGTTCCGTGTTCATCGGGCCGAAATGCCCCAAGTGTGGCGAGGACACGCTGGTCGAGGTGGTGGGCTACCGGTGCGCCAAAGACCAGTTCGTGACGATGCGCTCGGCGCGGGGCGATGCCCGAAGTGTGGTCTGTGAGAAATGCCAGGCCTCGCTGGCCAATTCCATGTTCCTGCCGCGAGCGAAGGACTTGCAGGCCTGGGGGGCGACCAAAGCGCCATAGCTCATCCAGAAGATCCAGAAAAAATTTCCCTGACTCAAAAAACCTCAAATCAGCACAAACATGAAAATAAAAAAATCCAGACTCGGTCTGGCGATTCTCGCGGGCGGCCTCTCGTTCGTGGGCAGTGCCAGCGCAATAGACATCGTAGTTGATGGCAGCTATGAATCCTCCACGAACAACATCAGTGGGGTCGTCGGTAACGGCGGAATCAGCGGTGCCGGAGTGGACCAGGGTTGGTCGGCCTTTACCAGTTACACCTACTCCGCCAATTACACGCAAGCCGGGCCGCCAGGCTCCGGTCAGGTTTACCTGCGGCCGTACTCACCCAATCAGGTCGTTTCGCAAATAGACGACCTGACGCGGGCGATTACCACCGCGCAGATTGATAGCTCGCAAGGGCAGTACAATGTTTCGGCGTGGTTCTCCACCTACCACGGCCAAAACGATTACAGCGTGCTGACGCTTCAGTTTCTCGACGCCTCGCAGTTACCCCTCGGCGATCCCGCCACCTTGGGCGGTCTGGCGTTTGTCACGGCGCTGCCTGGTGGCTCCGGAAACCGCGGTTGGGGCCAGGACAGCAAAGTCGGATTGATTCCACCGGGGGCGCGTTATGCCTCGATTACGACCGAAAGTTTCTTGAACACCGCCGGTTCTCCCGACGGTTATGTGGATCTCGTCGGCCTCGACGTTACGGTTGGGTCCTTGCCGGTTCAACTCTCCAGCGCGATACCCGCCGACAATGCCATCGGCGTGAGCCCCAACGTGGCTCCGAGCGTTTCCATTCAAGACGGGACGGTGGCGCTGAATACGAACTCCGTGTTGATGTGGTTCGATGGTTCACCCGTGACCCCGAACATTCAAAAGCCCGGGCTGACCACCTCGGTATCTTTCGATCCGCCCGGATTACTCGCCTCGCAGTCCGTGCATACCTATGCCGTCGCCTTCAACAATGCGGGTGGGGCCACCGCCAATACCACCAATCAATACTCCTTCACCGTGGCGCCGTGGGTGAACATCAACCTCGGTGCGCCGCTTTATCTGGAGACCTTCGATGAGGTGGCGGAAGGGTCCTTGCCCACCGGCTGGACGGTGCAGAACTTCACGGACTTCGACCAGATTCCGGGCTTTGACCTGAACAATTTCCATTCCGATTCTTTCGTGGATTGGGCACTGCTCAGCCGGAGCACGGTCTCCAATTGGTTTGCCGTCGTCCCCGGTGGCGCCGACTATACGGGCATCTTCAATGTCGCACCCAATCAGGTGATCAATGGCGAAGTGGTTACGAGTCTGATTGACACCAATTTCATGATTGCCGTCTCGGACCGTTCCGATAACCAGAAACAAATCCAGTATCTGTTCACCAGCGACTACGATCTGAGTGGCCGAAGCAACGTGTACCTGGCGTTCAACAGCATCTGGGTGCAGAACCAGGACAGCATGGCCGCGATTGAGTATTCGATAGACGGGGGAACGACCTGGCTGCCCGCGCAATACATGCTGCACGGGCCGGACATCCTTCGGGACGCCAACGGCGGCGTTGATGCCTCGAACACCTTCGCGACCGTTTATGGCGACGTGCCAACTACGAACGCCTTGACCGGCGGCAACTACGGGCTGTTCATTGGCGTGGCACAGAATCAGTGGGCGGGTCTGGCGCCCTATCTCAGTGCCCGGGCCGATGACGATCAAACCGCCTCCAAGAAGGTGGAAATCATCCGGTTGGCTCAAGCTGACAATCAACTGGCGGTGCGCTTCCGATTGGCCAGTGTCGGTACGTGGTCCTGGTACTGGGGTGTGGACGACTTCGGTCTTTACAGCATTCCGACGGTTCCCGCACCCGCGCTGGTCAGTGGCCCGACGCCGGCCACCCAGACGGTGGCTGTGGGCAACGCCGCCGCCTTGAACATTGCGGACGCCATCGGTCTGGGACCGATCACCTATCAGTGGCGGCACTACGGGACGAACCTGCCCGGCAAAACGGGTCCGACCCTGGCGCTCGCGACGGTGCTGCCGTCGGACGCCGGCCCCTACGATGTGGTGGCCTCCAACACTGGCGGCTCGGTCACCAGCCCGCCGCCCGCCGCCGTGCTCAGCGTCATCAATCCTTCGGTCCTGGTCAGCGGTCAGTGGGACTTCGATAACGGTCTGGCGGCGTTTGTCGGTCGCAATCTTGAGTACAACGACGCGACGGTTGCAGCGGACACCACGTTTGGCACGACCACGTCTTTCGGCATCCCGGACATCAATGGTCAGCCGGCGACGGTCATGCACTTCACTCCGAGTGTCACGAGCTGGGGCGGTTACCAGATGTATCATAAGGCCGCGCCCAACGGTGGCGGGGTTTATGTGAATCAATACACGTTGATCTATGACCTGTATCTTCCCACTTCGGCCTGGCTGTCCTTGCTGCAGACCAGCGTCACCAATGATGACGACGGCGATGTCTTCATCAATCCCACGGGTGGCGTAGGAATCAGCAGTGTTTACAACGGCAATATCACCCCCGGTGAGTGGCATCGCGTGGCCATCGCCTTCGACCTCACGGGGCCAGGTTCGCCGGTGCTGACCAAATTCGTGGATGGCGTCAAGGTGGGCAATCAGACCACCGGACTCAGCGCCATGGATGGCCGATTCGCGCTCGGCCCTTATGCGCTGATCTTTGGTGACAATGACGGTGACATCACCGAAACCTACGTGAGCAGCGTCCAGTTCAGCAATGGTCGCCGACCGGACGCCTTCATCACGGCGTTGGGCGGACCGTCTGCCGCCAAGATCCCCGGCGCGATCAAGGCCTCGGTTGAGGCCGGCAGCACAGTGATTCGTTGGACCGGTGGCGTGCCGTTGCAAAGCGCCGACTCGCTAACCGGCCCCTGGACTACGCTGAGTGTTACCAGTCCATACACTCCTACGCCCGGGAGCACAGCTCAGTTCTATCGTCCCCAAATTCCGTAAGCCGGACTCCGGCTGGTCCGGCGTGGTTGACACCCGTCGGACCAGCTTGCTGGACCGAATCGAGCGGCAATGACCGTTCCCGGTCGTGGTTGTTTACTTGTTGCTTGTCGTTGCAGAAACAGCGGGCCGTGGAAGCCAGTGTTTTGCAGTGGGTCACGGCGAAGGGATCGTATTTCCTGCGCGGTCCGGCTCCCATGAGTTCAACCCGGGCGAACACATTCGACCTCGCCGTTCTTGTCGCGCGACTGGATTTGGGGCTGGGAATGCTTCCGATTTAACGCGGTCGGGAACTCACCCAAACGAGCCGTAATCCCTCCAGCGTCAAATCCGGCGCCACGGCGGAAATCTCCGGCAACTTCGCGGCGATCAGCCGGGCATAGCCGCCCGTGGCGACCACCGGCAAACGCCGCGCCTTCAATTCACGTTTCACTTCCGCAATCAGCTCCCGCACTAATCCGCGATAGCCATGCACCGCGCCCACGAGCATCGCTTCCTCGGTGCTTCGGCCAATGGCGCGCTGGAATTCGCGGATGCGGATGCGCGGCAGCAACGCCGTCTTCTCGTGCAAATAATCCGTCATGGCCGCCAGGCCGGGCGCGATCACTCCGCCCACGTAATTGCCCTGCGCATCCACCACGTCGAACGTCACCGCCGTGCCGAAATCCACCACCACCACCGGCGCACCCAAACGCTGCCGCGCCGCCACCGCGTTGGCCAGCCGGTCGGGTCCGATGGAGTCGGGTCGGGGATAATCAATGCCAACGCCGCGTAGGGTTTGGGGCGTGAGTTCGAGCGGCGTCAGCTTCCACCACTGGCGAACGGTGCCCCGCACGCGCGGCGTTGCCTGCGGCACCACACTGCAAAGCGCCACCCCGTTCACTGGTGCCCGGCCAACGAAGCGCGCGAGTCGTGCCCCGGCCTGGCCAGTCCGCCACGCCGCCGTGGGGATGTCCGCGTGGCGGAGCACCCGCCGGTCGTTCGCCAGGCCGACGTGCGTGTTCGTGTTGCCGATGTCGAAAAGCAGGATCATTTTTCCAGGGTCACATCGCCGCCGATGATCCGTTCCAAGTGACCGTGCTCGGTGCGCACGAGCAACGCGCCGTCGGCATCAAGCGATTCCGCCCGCCCCCGCACGCGCCGGTCGCCGATTTGAATCGCCACACTTTTGCCGATGGTCGAGCAGCGCGCCTCCCATTCATCCGCCACTTCGGCAAACGTGCCGCTGTTAATCCGCGCATAGTCGCGGTCCAGTTCACGCAGAATTGTGATCGCCAGCTCGGCGCGTCCAATCGGCTGTCCCGCTTCGATTCGCAGTGAGGTGGCGGTTTTCCGCAGGTCGGGAGGAAATTCCGTTGCCGTGAGATTCACGTCCACGCCCACGCCCAGGGTGACGTGCTTGACGCGATCCACTTCCGCGCTGAGTTCGGTCAGAATGCCAACGACCTTTTTCCCGCGGATCAAAATATCATTCGGCCACTTGATTTCCGGCGGCAGCCCGGTCTCCTGGTGGATGGCGCGCCAGAGCGCCGTCGCCGCCGCCACGGTGAGTTGGGTGGTTTCCTGCGGACGCATGTGCGGCCGGAGCAGCACGGAGAACCACAACCCTTTTCGCGTGGGAGAACTCCACACCCGGCCGAGCCGGCCCCGACCTTTGGTCTGTGATTCGGCGAATACCACGATGCCTTCCTTGACGCCATCGCGCGCGAGCTTTTCCACCACGTCATTGGTGGAGGTCGTTTGCTCGAACACCCGGATGTCGCGGCCAATCACCTTGGTCTTGCCCAGGCGCGCGAGCAGATCATCCGCGTGCAGGACGTCCGGGGCGCTCGCGAGCCGGTAGCCGAGCACGGGGCTGGCGTCAATTTCGTAACCCAGTTTGCGCAATTCTTCGATGCGCGCCCAGATCGCTGCGCGGGAGATGCCGAGTCGTTGGGAAAGGTCCGCACCCGACACCCCGCCGTTGTCGGCGTGGCGCAAGGCGAGCAGGATCTGAGCATCCGTTGTCACGGGGCGCGATGGTAGGGACGCGTTGCCGGATCGTCCAGCGCGGCGTTGTTCGAGATTGAATCCCGCCTCGCTTCTTCGCATCCTCGGCCAGTGAGTCATCTGGCCAAAGCCCGCGAAGTGTTCGATATCGAACTCGTCGCGTTGCGCACCGTTCGCGCACAACTCGATCAATCGTTTGACGCCGCCGTGGAACTGGTCGTCCATGCCCTGGCGCGGCGGGGCAAGCTGGTCATTGTTGGCATCGGCAAATCCGGCAATATCGGCGCGAAACTCGCCGCCACCCTCACCAGCACCGGCGCCACGAGCGTGGTGTTGAGCAGCGTGGACGCGCTGCATGGCGACCTCGGCATCGTGAATGACGGCGATGTGATTCTGGCGTTGAGTTATTCCGGCGAATCCGAGGAACTGTTGAACCTGCTGCCCGCGCTCAAGCGATTCTCGGTGAAGATCATTGCGCTGACCGGCGGGGTGAAATCCGCGCTCGCGCGGCACAGCGACATCGTTTTGAACGTGCGCGTGCCCAAGGAAGCCTGCCCGTTCAACCTCGCGCCCACCGCCAGCACCACGGCGATGCTGGTTTTGGGCGACGCGCTGGCCATGGCCGTGCTCCAGGCGCGCGGTTTCAAACAAAATGACTTTGCCCGGTATCATCCCAACGGCGCGATCGGCCGGGCGCTGCTGTTGCGGGTGGGCGAAATCATGCGCACGGGCGAACGCAATGCCGTGGCCAGCGAGCGCCTGAAGATCAAGGAAGCGCTGCTCGTGATGACCCACGCCCGCTCCGGCAGCCTGGCGGTCGTCAGCGGTCGGGGCAAACTGGTGGGCGTGTTCACCGACGGCGATTTCCGGCGCAAGATGTCCGCGGATGAAAACCTGCTCGCGCGGACGCTCAAATCGGTGATGACGCCCAGGCCCATTTGCATCCGGGAGACCGCGCTCGCCGTCGAAGCCTTGAAGATTTTTAATGAGCGCAACATTGACGACCTGATCGTGGTCAATGCGAAGCGCGAGCCGGTCGGGTTGATTGACTCGCAGGATTTGCCGAAACTCAAAATCATGTAAACCAACGCCAGCCCTTGTTCAGTCAGCTTCGCGGCCGGCCTTTCCGCCGGGAAGGTGAACTGGATGATGGCGAACCGAATTACCGAAACCGATATGAAAAACATCCTCCTCCTCACCGCCATCGCACTGTTTCCGTTCAGTCTCGTTATGAAAACCAACGCCCAACCTGCCACCCGGGTCACCGCTGCGACCTGCGAATGGAAATTCCAGCGCAGTGGCGAATTGAAATACCTGCTTTACCTGCCGCCCGGTTACGATGCCGCCGCGGACAAGAAATGGCCGCTGCTGCTGTTCCTGCACGGCTCGGGCGAGCGCGGTTCGGATGTGCAGCGCGTGGCGGTCCATGGGCCGTTGAAGCTGGTGGAGCAGGGGACCAATTTCCCATTTATCATCGTGGCGCCGCAATGTCCCTCGGGACAGATCTGGGAAAATGAGCCATTGCTGCAACTGCTCGCGGCGACCGAGAAGCAGTATCATGTGGATACGAAGCGCGTTTACCTCACCGGTCTCAGCATGGGCGGCTACGGTACCTGGCACCTTGGCCTGCTGCATCCCGACCTTTTCGCCGCGATTGTGCCCATCTGTGGCGGGGCCAACCTGATTGACGTGCTCATTGCGCCACGCGAGAAGGAGAACGCCCTCAAAACCCTGCCGGTCTGGGCGTTTCACGGCGGGAAGGACAATGTGGTGCCGCTCTCCGAATCGCAGCGCGTTGTGGACGGATTGAAAAAGGCCGGGGTCAAGGAAGTGAAGTTCACGATTTATCCGAACGCCGGGCATGACTCATGGACCGAAGCCTACAACAACCCGGAGTTGTACGAGTGGATGTTGAAGCAGTCGCGGTAGGAGTTGAGCGCGTTCAGCCGCGGGATTCACTTTCAAGAACACGCACAGCGGATTATGGCCGGCGCGTCGGTTGCGTGCCTGACGAGATCGGTTGTTGCCGATCTGGAACAATCCGCTGCTTGGGCGCGTAGGAGTGAAAACTTACGGCGTCGGTGTCGAGAAAATTTGCCGCGTCCCTATTTCCGCGAGGACGACATCCTCACGCCGCCCCTTCCCGGATCAGGCTCTCGGGTAACGCAACGAGTTCCACGCCGGTATCACTACGCCAGACCACGCGACCATCGGCCAGGACGCGCAAAATCCGGCCATGCAAGGTCCCGCGCAGGGTCTTCACGCGCTCGCCGGGCTGGAAGTCAGCAGCCGCGCACAGCTCATCCACAATCCGCACCATGGACTCGTGGTCCAACACACCGGCAACGTAGTGTGCCACAGCGGACATGATTTCCCGGCGGCGGCCAGTGGGCAGTTCCGCAAACAAGGCGGCCGTAATCTGGCGGACGACGTCGGCAAAGGTGTTGCCGTTGAAGAAGAGAAACGGTGCGCTGCGGTGGCAGTGCCGGAGAAATTCTAATGTTTCGTCGAAGGAGAGGACTTCGTGCTGTTTCCGTTCCCACTCGATGCGGCACGCTGCTTGAGTCTCTCGATTAAGGCCGTGCTGCGCGCCTCCTCTTGCGCACGCTCCTCGGTTGAGGCCGATGACAAGCTCCCAACTCCGGTTTTTGAGAAAAGCGGCTCGGGCTTGTAGCGGTGATTGTTCGCCAGCACCTCCTCGAGGATGTCCTCGTCCGTCAGGTGCTCCAGCAGATCCAATCTCAGTTTCATCGCCCATAGTTAAGCTCGAAATCCGCCATTCCGCAAGCGCTGGCGCGCTTGCAAAATCATTCCAACCCGCTCGCCTTGCGCGCGCGCTTGAGAACCTCCGTCGCCTTCGCGCGCGCCTTGGCCGCTCCGTCCGCCAGGACTTGGTTCACGTAATCCAGGTTGGCCACCAGTTCGGCGCGTTTGGCGCGGGCGGCGGCGAAGTAGTCCCAGTACACCTCGAACAACTTCTTTTTCAAATCGCCGTAACCAAGGCCACCAGCGCGCAGCTTTTCCTCCCACTCCTTGCCCGCGTTCGCATCAATGACTTTGAGCAACTGGATGGCGAGATTCTGCTCGGCGTCCGGTTTCGGTTCGGCCGGCTGACGGCTGTCCATCTTGAGGGCCATGACCTTTTTGCGGAGCGCCTTTTCGTCACCGTAAATCTCGATGGTGTTGCCGTAGCTCTTGCTCATCTTCTCGCCGTCAATGCCGGGCACCTTCGCCGTCTCCCCGCGAATCTGCGGCTCGGGGATCACGAATGTTTCGCCGTAGGCCTCGTTGAACTTGATGGCGATGTCGCGGGTCATCTCGACGTGCTGCTTCTGGTCCTGCCCGACGGGGACGATGTTCGAGTCGTAAATCAGAATGTCCGCCGCCATCAACACCGGATACGCGAACAAGCCGTGGTTGACGGGAATTCCCTTCGTGGACTTGTCCTTGAAGGAATGAGCGCGTTCCAACAGGCCCATCGGTGTCAGCGTCGAGAGCAGCCAGGTGAGTTCACACACTTCCGGCACATCGGATTGCTTGAAGAACACCGAGCGTTTTGGATCCAGCCCGCAAGCGAGGAAGTCCAGCGCCACGTCCAGCGTGTTCTTGCGTCGTTCGTTCGCATCGAACAACGACGTCATCGAGTGGTAATCCGCGATGAAATAGAACGCCTCGCCCTTTTCCTGCAGCTCGATGGCGGGCCGCATCATCCCGAAATAATTCCCGAGATGCAACGCGCCCGAGGGCTGGATGCCAGACAAAATTCGCATGAACGCAGGATAAAATAACCGACACGGATTGCACGGATTTTCACCGAAGCCCGGCGGTCGCAATCGTGCGGAGCGTCTGGCCGATTGACCTTCGCCCTCCCTGCCCGGTACTTTTGAACTGTGAACACAAGCAAGAACTGGTTCGCTGTGCTGCTCACGCTGGCGGGGATCGGAGGCATCCTGTTGCTCCTTGCCGGAGGCGGGGCGGTCATTTTCTTTCTGAACTTCGACACGCAGTATGCTCCCGGTTACTCCGAACGGAATTTCAAGTCCATCAGGCTGGGCGATGCGGAGCAGCAAGTCGTCGCGCTGCTGGGGCAACCTTTTGGCATCGAACCTACCACGCCCTATGTGGCGTGGATTTACAGCGCCGATCGTCAACGGCGCTTTGCCCAAAGCGGGGAAGGTTCGGGGACATATACTACCATCCGCTTCCATACCAACGGATGCGTCGTCGCCGTGACCGGCGCCGTGCAGACCTCCGTCAGCACCTTCGAGTTCGGGAACGGGCGGAACTATCTGAAATTGACCGAGGCTCAAATCAAGAAGTTGACCGGGAGCAGTCAGGCTGAAGTCCAAAAGCAGTTCGGACCGCCAACGGCAATCTACGAGGACAAAACCTCCAAGTTTCTGCGCTATTCGAAATCACCCACCAGCGCCAATTATCATCTGCGAGCCATTGGCGTGGACCCGGCGGGAAAGGTGGTTAAAATCTGGCGGGAGATTTATTGGGATTGACCGTGCCGCACAGCCGCACCAACCGGGTTCAATGCTTCGTAAGCGTGCCGTCCCGCACTTCCCAGCGCTGAAGGTCACGCCCCAGTTCGCGTGGCCAGTTCTCTTCCGTGCAGGTCAGGAACACCTGGCCGCTGGTTTCCCGGGCGCGTTCGAGCAAGGGGAGCAGACCGCTGCGTCGTTTCACATCCAGTTCGCCCATCACGTCGTCAATCAACAACACCGGCGCGCTGCCGTGGATGCCGGTGAGGTATTCGGCCTGCGCCATCTTGAGCGCGATCGCCAGCGTGCGCTTCTGGCCTTCGCTCCCAAATTGCGCGGCGGATTTGTCGTTCAGCAGGAGTTGCAGGTCATCACGATGCGGACCCAGCAGCGTGGCGCGAAAGCGTCGTTCGCGATCCCGCAGTTGGGCCAGTTCCACGGCGAAGTCGCTCTGCACGCTTGGCTCGTAGGCGATGCGCAATTCCTCGGCATCGTTGGAAATGCGGCGATAAGCCAGTCGCGCCAGGGGCGAGAGCTTGGGAATCAATTCGCGCCGATGTTGGATGATTTTGTCGCCGAGCTGGACCAGTTGTTCGGAATAACTGTCGAGCAACATCAGGTCGGGCGCGAACTGCTTCAGCAGCGCGTTCCGGGAACGCACGACCTGCATGTAGCGCTGCAACAGGGCGAGGTAGCCGGGCTGCGTTTGCGAAAGCAACAAATCCAGGAAGCGCCGACGCGTGCGGCCCGTGCCTTTGACCAGTTGCAAGTCTTCCGTGCAAAACACCACGGTTCGCAACGTGCCCAGATAATCGCCGAGTTTCTTTACCGGCCGGTGGTCGAGCGACAGATTGCGTTCGCGCGCGGACCAATACAGCTTGATCTCGCGCTCGCTTTGGCCGACGACTTTCCCGCCGACGAAGTACCCCTTTTGACCGTGCCGGATCATTTGCGCGCCGCCCACGCCGCGAAACGAACGCAGCGTCGCCATCAGGTAAACCGCTTCGAGGATGTTGGTCTTGCCCTGGGCATTGTCACCGAGCAACAGATGGAAACCCGGCGAAAATTCCGCATCCAACCGCTGATAGTTGCGGAAGTCGCGGAGTCGCAGATGCGCCAGATGCACGGCGGCAAGTTATCTTTGCCTGACCGCAAGCGGCGAGGATTTTCAAGCAACCCGGGGGTGGCCGTCTGCCGGACGCGATTTTGCGGCTACAAACTTTGGGCCGATTTCCACTCCCAAACGCATTGCAGTTCCGCGCCACTTCGGGAAGGATTTCGCCCGTTATGGAATGGATCACCAACCCCGAAATCTGGATCAGCCTGCTCACCCTGACCGTGCTGGAGGTTATTCTCGGCATTGATAACATCGTCTTCATCTCCATCCTGGCCGGCAAATTGCCGAAGGAACAGCAAGCCAAGGCGCGCCAGACCGGCCTGATGCTCGCGCTCGTGACCCGTGTGGCTCTCCTCTGCGGACTGGCGTTCATGGTCAAACTCACCAAGCCGCTGTTCGAGATTCCGGCTTTAGGGATCTTGCCGGAGCCGCACCCGGTGTCCGGACGTGATTTGATCCTGATCCTGGGCGGCCTGTTCCTGTTGTGGAAAAGCACCCACGAAATCCACGATAAGCTCGAAGGCGAGGATGGTGAGGTTTCGGCGCGGGTCGCCCCCAAGTTTGCCGCCGTGGTTTTTCAAATCCTGCTGCTCGACATCGTATTCTCGCTCGACTCGGTGATCACCGCTGTCGGCATGGCGAAACATCTCCCGGTGATGATCGCCGCCGTAATCATCGCGCTGGTGTTCATGCTGTTCTTTGCCGGCCGGATCAGCGATTTCATCCACCAACATCCTTCGTTGAAAATGCTGGCGTTGAGCTTCCTGCTGTTGATCGGCTGCGCGCTGGTCGCCGAGGGTTTCCACAAGGAAATCCCCAAGGGCTACATCTATTTTGCCATGGCGTTTTCGGTGGCCGTCGAAGCGCTGAACATCCGGATGCGCAATCGCAAGAAATTGCCGACGGTGGAATTGCACCAGCCGTATCGGTAGAGCGGAGTGGCAAGAGCTTTGGTCACGGAGGAATGAGGCGGGCTGGTTTATCCCGCGAGTTTGCGTCCGCCTTCGCACGTCGGCGGCTACAACGCCAACAACAGCTTCTTGATCTCCTTCACCCGCGCCCCCGCGTCCTTTTTTGTCAGGCGCGGAAACTTGCCGCCGAGGGTGATGAAGTCATTGTGGCGTGTGAGCATCAACTTGTCTTCCTTCACTTCAATCACTGTCACGCTTTTCTCGCTGGCCAGAATTTTCAGTTCCGTCACGGCCAGCAACAACTCCACCGCCGGCGGCAGCGGACCGAAACGATCCCGCAGTTCCTGCTGCAAAGTCTCCAACGCCGGCTTGTCCGTGGTTTGGGCCAGCTTGCGATACACCTCGATGCGATGCTGTGACTCGGGAACGTAACGGTGCGGGAGTCCAGCGAACGTCGGACCACCCCTCTCCCGTCCTTCGGACACCCTCTCCCCATCCGATGGGGAGAGGGACGGGGTGAGGGGTGCGTTTGTTTCCAGGAAATCCAGAGCCACGCGCACTTCCACCCGCGACTTCACCTTCTCACCCTTGAGCGAACCGACACTCTGTTTGAGCAACTGACAGTACAGCTCGAAGCCGACCGCCGTGATGTGACCGCTTTGGGCCGCTCCCAACAGATTCCCCGCGCCGCGAATTTCCAAGTCGCGCATGGCGATCTTGAACCCGCTGCCCAGCGTGGAGTATTGCTTCATCGCGTTGATGCGTTTGCGCACGTCGGTCAACATCCGCGCGCTCCGTGGCAGCAACAGGTAGGCGTAGGCCTGATGCTTGTAGCGCCCCACCCGGCCGCGTAGTTGATAGAGGTCGCTCAAGCCAAACCGATCCGCCCGATCAATGATGATCGTGTTCGCGTTCGGAATATCGAGGCCGCTCTCGATGATCGTGGTGGAAAGCAACACATCCGCCTCGCCGTCCACGAATTTCGTCATGACCTCTTCGAGGTCGTCGGCGTTCATCTGCCCGTGACCTACAATGATGCGCGCGTCCGGCAGCAGCTTTTGCAGGCGTTGCTGCATGGTTTGAATGGTCATCACGCGATTGTGCAGAAAGAACACCTGCCCACCGCGGTTCAGCTCGCGCTTGATCGCATCGCGGATCAATCGCTCGTCGTATTCGGCCACCACCGTCTCCACCGGCAGCCGGTCGTGCGGCGGCGTCTGGATGGTGCTCATGTCCCGCGCGCCCGTGAGCGCCAGATACAGCGTGCGCGGAATCGGCGTGGCGCTCAACGTGAGCACGTCCACCAAGGTGCGCAGGCGTTTGAACTTTTCCTTGTGCAACACCCCGAAGCGTTGCTCCTCGTCAATCACCACCAGCCCGAGGTCCTTGAAGGCGATGTCCTCCTGGATGATGCGATGCGTGCCGATGACAATGTCCACCACGCCCGCCGCCAGGTCTTTCACGACGCGGTCCTGCTCGCGGCGCGTGCGATACCGTGAGAGTAGTTCCACTTTCACCGGGTAATCCGCCATGCGCTCGCGAAAGTTGTTGAAGTGCTGTTGCGCCAGCACGGTTGTGGGAACGAGCACCGCCACCTGTTTGCCGCCCATCACGGCCTTGAACGCCGCGCGAATGGCCACCTCGGTTTTGCCAAAGCCGACGTCACCGCAAATCAAGCGATCCATCGGCTTGGCGCGCTCCATGTCCGCCTTGGTGTCGGTAATGGCGCGCAACTGGTCGGGCGTTTCCTCGTAAATAAACGCGCCCTCGAACTCGCGTTGCCACGTCACGTCGGCTGGAAACGAATGGCCGGCCTGCGTTTCGCGCACCGCCTGGATTTGCAGCAATTCCGCCGCGACATCGCGCACGGCGCGTTCCGCCTGTTCCTTGGCCTTGATCCAACGCGTGCCGCCCAGTGTGTTGAGCGGCGGATTCGCCTTGCCCGCGCCCACGTATTTGCTCACCAGATGCGACTCGGTGACGGGCACGTAGAGCTTCGGCGGTTCTTGATCGTAATCACTGGGCGCGTATTCGATGACCAGGCACTCGACGCCCTCGGCTTGTAGCCGCCGAGGTGACGAGGCGGATTCGTCGTCCGACCGCCTCCTTACGTCGGCGGCTACCGCCCGCGTGCCGCTGCCAGCGGGAAGGTTCTTCAACCCGAGATAGCGCCCGATGCCATACTGTAAATGCACCACCAGATCGCCTTCCTCCAGATCGGCGAAGTCAATCTCCAACGCCGAGCGCAGCGCGGCCGCGTGCGGCGACTTGAGCCGGCGTGGTCGTTGCACCTTGTAGCGCCCGAAGATTTCCGCGTCGGTGACAACCACGAGCTTTGCGTCATCGCAGAGAAAACCGCGCGCCACCGTGCCGACGTCAGCTTGGATCGGCACGTCGAATCCATACTCCTTCCACACTTCCTTGAACCGCTCGCGCTCGCCGTCATTGTTGCAGAAGACGTGAACCGCGTAATCCTGCCGTAGCCAGCGATGGAGTTGATGGAAGAACTCGCGCCGCTGCGCCTCGGCGATTTGCGGATCGGGTGCGCGTTCGCCAAGTGGGCGGAAAGTATCAAGGCTGTGGAAGAGGAGTCCTCGCTCATTGTCCGCGGGAGAGTTCTCCTCCGCATGGGCTCGTTGCTGGTAGCCGCCGACGTGAGGAGGCGGACTTTCCGAAGTCGGATTACTCTCCGCCTCCTTACGTCGGCGGCTACGGTTCAGGCGCTCAGGACGTGGGTCTTCCAAGAAATCCTCAACTTGACCCTTGCTCACCGAGGTGAGGGCGGACGACGCCTCATCCAGTGTTATCCGCCTAATTCCGCGCCGGCTTAATTCACTGAGAAAAGTTTCCCAAGCCACGAAGAACAGATCACCGGCGGGAATTTGCCCGGCATATTCAGCCGCCCGCAGTTCCAGTTGCTCCGGCTCGCACAGGAGGAAGATGCATTCGGGTGACAGATGATCGAGGAGTGTTGCCAAGGGAGCGCGGGCTTCACCTCGCTTCAACGGAACCTCAGCGGACGCCTCCGCCGGTG
Source organism: uncultured Bifidobacterium sp. (assembly GCA_964561105.1). Classification (GTDB taxonomy): domain Bacteria; phylum Verrucomicrobiota; class Verrucomicrobiia; order Limisphaerales; family JADLHS01; genus JADLHS01. The sequence continues at coordinate 166,565 of CAZLOH010000002.1, forward strand.
CGGGAGGCGAAGCGGCATGAACGTCGCGCTCCAATTCACGCTTCAAGATGCCCAGTTCACCGGCGGGCGGCACGGTGACGCTGGTGATTTCTCCGCGCGACACCTGACTCAACGGATCGAACTCGCGCAGCGATTCCAGTTCATCGCCGAAAATCTCCAAGCGCACCGGCCACGGACTCGTTGGTGGAAAAATATCCACGATGCCGCCGCGCATGGCGATTTCCCCCTTCTGGGTCACCTGCGCCTCGGGTTCGTAACCCTGCGCCTCGAGCCACTCGACGAGATCCAGCGGATTGGCGCGATCTCCGCGGCTCAGTCGCCGGGTGCGCTGTTTCAGTTCTGGGCGCGGGAAGGTCTTCTGCAACAGGGCGGCCACGGAGGTCACAACCAGGTTCGCGCTGCGCACTCCGCTTTCGGCGTCCTCACCCAATGTCACCAGTGTTTCCAACCGTTCAGCGATGACATCAGCGGGTGGCAACTTGTCTTCGTGAGGGAGAATTTCCCAGGCGGGATAAAACAGGGTCTGGGGTCTGGGTTCAGGGCTTTGGAGCAGATGATCATTCCGCGTTCCGCGTTCCGCGTTCCGCATTTGATTGAGCCACGTTTCCAAGTCTTGCTGAAAACTTTCCTGCGTCTTGAGGCTGTCCGTGACGACGACAATTGTGCGCTTGGGAAAAATTTTCCGGAGCAGCGCGGCAAAAAATGGTTGGGCAGGCGCAGCCACGCCGGGGCAAGTCAATGCGCCGCACTGCTCCAGTCGCCGCGCAACGGATTGCCCAGCGGGAGTAGCGATGACCCGGTCGAACAGTTCGCCTGTCGCCGGGACTTCGGAATCCTGCGCCAAGCGAAGCAAGGGTTGCAGCCTGCGCGGAGCGAGTCAAGGCAGCGGACATTTCAGGTTGCGATCGGAAGTGACGGTCAACGGTGTTGGCGGGCCTCCGGCACAGCGCGGAGACATAGGTGCGACGGGCGCAAGCTCAGGCGCGTGCCAGAAGTGAGCAACGGCGAAATTCGGGAGTCGGCGGAAACAGGCCGCTACTCAAGCAGCGGACTGTCCAGCGGGCGAATGAATGGATCGAATGCACGGTAAAATAGCAGGGCTTGCTCCGCCAAGATTTGCTGTTGGCGTGGCCAATCACCCCGATCGGTGGGGTCGAGACCTTGAACGTCCAGCGTGACCCAGGCACGATTGAGGTTCTCATTGGACTCCCAGCGCAACGGATGTCCAACTGCGCGTTCAATAGCTTCCTTGCTCGCTTCCAGTTGTTGAAAGTTGCGCAAGCCTTCTAATCCGCGACAGCTTAGGAAAATCCCACACGCTCCTTCGGTTTTGCTTACGTAAACTTGCAGAATAAAATTCTGCCAAGCAGTGGGAATCGGAAGGTTGCCTTGGTGATTGGGCTTAACTGGATGCGCGTGAATTGAAGTGAGTGCTGGTTGGCTTGCGAACGAGGACCAATATGACCAACGAAACTCTCTCTGTTCAGAAGTCGGTCGTGTTGCCTCGGCGATGCTACGCGTCCACTCGTTTGGTTTGCAAATCACGTTGAATTTGGGTGCAACCGGAGAATCATCAATGCGCCACAGTTCAATTTCCAAGGCAAAGAAACTTATATTTTCTGGTGTCTTGTCATTCAACCAATCAATCGCGGCACGGTGCTCTTCGCGAAAGCGTTCTGCAACCCAGACAATGGTGATGGCATCCAAGCCTGCGGCATAGGTCAAGATTTGCCCCAGGTGTGTGTGGTCGGTGTGTGCGAATTGATTTTCAATCAGCACGAGGTCACCCTCAGGCAGGCTTTTGCACACGATGTCGGCGCGAAAATTACCGACTGGCTCTTCGGTTGACGTGACTTCCAAGCGCAGCCCGATGGTTTCGCCGAGCAGCGGCAGGTTTCCACTTGAAGCGAGCCAAGGCGTGAAGCCTTGAGCTTCCGTTTGCCAAACTTCACGGACGGGGACTCTTCGAAGGCGTGAAATGGGTGGTGTTGGCATATTCGGCAAACTGGCAGATTCAGTCTCTTGTGTAAATCTCGGAACTGCTTTGGACAAGCTTACTTGAATCTTCTCGTATGCAGACTTGTTCCCTATTCCCACTCAATCGTCCCGGGCGGTTTGCTGGTGATGTCGAAGATGCAACGGCTCACGCCTTTCACTTCGTTGATGAAGCGCTCAGAGCAGCGCGGAAAATTCTTCCACGGTCATACCCGCCTGTTCGATCAGGCCTTTGAGGGTGCCGGGCTTGATTGGTTTATGCTGCGGCACGACAACGGTGCGTGATTCCTTCCGCATGATGAGATGAGAGCCAGTCTGACGAAGGGTTTCAAAACCAGCCCGGCGCAAGGCGCGTGCGGCTTCAGGGCCGTTCACGTCCCGCGGGATTTTCATGCCAACAGCAGCGCGGGGTCTTCGACGAAATGTAAACGCACTCGCTTCGGGTGCTGGCCCGGGTCGAAGTAACCTTTCACCGCATCCGTCACCATGCGGTTGAGTTCATCCAGCGTGTCGCCTTGCGTGGTGATGCCGCCGTTGTTGGCGTCATCCCAACGCGCCACGTAACCGCCGGTTTCTTGGCAGGGTGTTACTTGGAAGGTGATTTCCTTCATGGGCTGAATGTGCTCGGTCCTTTGGCATTCTGCAATGGGGATTTCATTCCCACTCAATCGTCCCGGGCGGCTTGCTGGTGATGTCGAAGACGCAGCGATTCACTACCTAACTCAACTTCCAAACATGGATCAGACGGCGGCCCGCGCTGTGCCTGATTTCGTTGGCGCGTTGCTGCATGGCCACCAGTCGCCGGAGTTTTTCTTCAATTGGCAGCGCTGCGGCCGCCTGGCGGCTGCGAGCTTTGCCCGCAAAGATTTCGCGGGCAACCGTGGTTGGTGACTTTGCCATCACGGTGTCAGCTTATACTTTTCCCAGCGGGCTTGCAATTCGTGGCGGGAGAGAATGGTTTGCAAACGCGCCTCATCCACATCCGCCTGTTCCAACAACAGGCTGACCCGGGCAAAATCCTTGGCGCGACCGGTTTTGAGCGCGATGGCGATGAGATGCTCCACACGCATGACTCTCGTCCTAGTCTGACCAACCACCTTTTCGACCGCTTCTGTTACAGCTTCCTCGGTCAAGACATCGTAAGCGGGAATCAGTTGCACCAAAGTTCCCGCCAGCCAAAGATGTTCGCGCTCTTCGGTCGCACCCCGCTTTTTCAGGTAATCATAAACAGGTGTCAGCGAGATGAGTCCCTCGGAAGCCTTGAGCAAAACAAACACGTCCAAGTCTTCGGTAATGACGGCTTCCGCATAAAAGAATCCTGCCATCGCGCCGCCAACCGCATAGCATTCCACCAGCCCGGCGGCCTCCAGTTCGTTCAGAATGGCGAGGGTCGCTTGCATCAAAGAGCATCATTCCCACTCAATCGTCCCGGGCGGCTTGCTGGTGATGTCGAAGACGCAGCGGTTCACGCCTTTCACTTCGTTGATGATGCGGCTGGCGAGTTTTTCCAGCAGATCGTAAGGCAGCTTCACCCAGTCAGCAGTCATGCCGTCCTGCGATTCCACGGCACGAATGGCGATGGTGTAATCGTAGGTGCGTTCGTCGCCCATCACACCCACGCTGCGTACGGGCAGTAGCACAGCAAAGCTCTGCCAGATCTTGTAGTAGAGGCCGGACAATTTCATCTCCTCGACGACGATGGCGTCGGCATTGCGCAAAATCTCGCAGCGCGCGGGCGTGACTTCGCCAAGGATGCGCACGGCGAGGCCGGGACCGGGGAACGGTTGTCGCCAGACGATTTCCTTTGGCACGCCGAGTTCTTCGCCGAGCAAGCGGACCTCATCCTTGAACAGACACTTGAGCGGCTCGACGAGTTGGAACTTCATCTTCTTCGGCAGGCCGCCGACGTTGTGATGCGATTTGATGAGCGCGGCGGGATTGCCGGCAATGGGGACGGATTCGATGACATCGGGATAGAGCGTGCCTTGAGCGAGGAACTTCGCCTTGCCGGCGCGTTTGGTCGCGGCATCGAACACCTCGATGAACGTCTTGCCGATGATCTTGCGTTTGCGCTCGGGATCGGTGATGCCCCTGAGGCGTTGCAGGAACAGCTTCGCGGCATCCTCGTATTGCAGTTTAATGTGGAAATGCTTACCGAACACGCGTTGGACGACCTCAGCCTCGCGCGCGCGGAGCACGCCGTTGTTGACGAAGATGCAGGTGAGTTGGTCGCCAATGGCCTTGTGCAGGAGCGCCGCCGCCACGCTGGAATCCACGCCGCCGCTCAAGCCGAGGATCACTTTTTCTTCGCCGACCTGCGCCCGGATTTCCTCGACGGCCTGCTCGACGTAGTTGCGCATCGTCCAATCCTTGCCGCAGCCGCAGATGCGGTGAACAAAGTTGGCAATGATTTCCTTGCCGCGCGGCGAGTGGACGACTTCCGGGTGAAATTGCAGACCGAAGAATTTCCTCGCGCGGTTTTCGATGGCGGCGAACTCCGAATTTTCCGTGACGGCCACCGGCTTGAAGCCGACGGGAATCTTCGTGAGTTTGTCCCCATGCGAATTCCAGACTTGAAGCGATTTCGGCAGCCGGGCGAAGAGTTGGCACGAACCGTCCTTCACGGTGAGCGTGCCTTTGCCGTATTCACGCTTCTGACCCTTCTCGACCTTGCCACCGAGGAACTGGGCGAACAGTTGCACGCCATAGCAGATGCCCAGCACGGGCAGGCCAAGATTGAAAATCTCCTTGTCCGGCAACGGCGCCTTTGGGGAATAGACGCTGGACGGTCCGCCGGAGAGGATGATGCCGCTGGGTCGCAGGGCGGCGATCTGCCGGGCGGGCGTGTTGAAGTGCAGGATGGTGGAATACACGTTGCACTCGCGGATGCGCCGCGCGATGACCTGCGTGTATTGCGAACCAAAATCGAGGATGACAACCTGTTCAGTCATGGAATTTCCCAAAGACAAAGGTTTCCCAAGACCGGGAATTTTGGCGAGAGAAAAGTGGCTCGGGTGCTCAACGCACGATGAGTAGCAGCCTGAATCACGTTCAGACCCGCGGGTCGGATTCAGTCGCAAAGATCGCAGCGCGGCAAAGCCGCAACCAAGGCGGAGGACGGACGCCTGGAGGTGCTTCCGACTTGTAGTCGGAAGTTCCCGGGTCTGCCGGCTGCAAGTCGGCAGCACTTTGAAGCGTATCGGCTCTGTAAAAATCTTCGCAGCGCGCGGCGAAGTTGGGAGATAGCACTGCAAGGAACGCAAAGAATTGAACGGCTGCTGGACGCTGCTGAACGATGATTTCAGGACAACGCCCTGGATTAATCGTCCACAAGATTTCCGACCCCTTCCCAAGGTAAACCGCGAAAGACGCCAATCACGCGAATGTGGGGCGAGGCTGCTGACGAGCCACAAAGAACTCAAGGAACGCAAAGCCCCGGCCCTCTCCGCCTCGATCGAGGAGAGGATCAAGGGTGAAGAGGCGAACTCGTTGGCAACCGCAGATGCACGCTGCTTTGGTTCAACGCCGAGCCGTTGCCGAATTTCTGCCTGAAAATCCCGACGGGCGGCGGCAAGACGTTGCTGGCAGCGCACACGGTTGATCTGGTGAACCGGATTTATCGCAAGAAACAGACCGGCCTTGTGCTCTGGGTCGTGCCCACGACGCAGATTTACCGCCAGACCATCGAGCACTTGCGCAACCGAGACCATCCCTACCGGCAGGTGCTGGACATCGCCAGCGGCGGGCGCACGATGATTTGCGAAAAGACCGACCGTTTCACGCCTGGCGACGTGGCGGCAAATCTGGTGGTGCTGATGCTGATGCTCCCGTCGGCTTCACGGCAGAACAAGGAGACGTTGAAAGTGTTTAAGGACAGCGGCGGCTTCGGCGCATTTTTCCCCAAAGACGACGACGTGCGCGGGCACGCAAAGTTGTTGGAGCGCTTTCCAAATTTGGATGCGTTTGGCGACGCTCACTCAGCAGGACAACCTTTTGTTGCATATGCAACAAAAGGTTGTCGTAACGGATTGGCTGGTTTGTTTCCACGTCAGGTGAAAACGTCACTCGGGAATACGCTGCGGATTCTTTCGCCCATCATCATTCTGGACGAAGGCCACAAGGCTTACAGCGAGACGGCGCAGGACACATTGCGCGGGCTGAATCCATCGGTGATTGTGGAGTTGTCCGCCACACCGACGGACGCGAGCAATGTGCTGGTGGACATCAAGGGGCTGGAGTTGAAGCGCGAGGAGATGATCAAGCTCGACTTGCACATCAACAACAAGGAAAGCACGCGCTGGAAGGACACGATGCTGGCGAGCGTCAAGAAACGCGAGGCGTTGGAGGCGGTGGCGAAGAAATATGAAGCGAACACGGGCAATTACATCCGCCCAATTTGTCTTGTGCAGGTGGAACGCACGGGCAAGGAGCAGCGCGGCGGGAATTTCATTCACGCCGAGGACGTGCGGGATTTTCTGGTAAAGGAATACGGCGTGGCGGCGGAGGAAGTGGCGGTGAAGTCGTCCGAGAAAGATGACATCGAGGGCTTGAACCTGTTCGCGCGGAATTGTCCGGTGCGCTACATCATCACGAAGCAGGCGTTGCAGGAGGGCTGGGATTGCGCGTTTGCCTACGTGCTGACGATTCTCACGAATCCGTCGTCGAAAAACAATCTCACGCAACTCGTCGGGCGGATTTTGCGTCAGCCCTTCGCGCGGAAGACGAAAATCAAGGAACTGGACGAGAGTTATGTGTTCTGTTTCCGGCAGAAGGCGAAGTTGCTCGTGGACGCGGTGCGCGCGGGCTTTGGTCGCGAGGGTTTGGGCGATTTGTCCGGCCAGGTCGTAATGGACACGCTGGATGAGGATGGCCGGGCGAGGAATTGATTGAGTTGCGCGACAAGTTCAAAAAGTTCGCCGGGAGGATTTACCTGCCCAAGTTCGTCATTCAGCAGAACGGGAAGTGGCGCGAGGTCAGTTACGAGACGGATATTGTAAGCCGGATTGACTGGACGCAGGCGGATTTCTCGGCTGAGCGAAACCTGCAACTGGCAGCGGCGGATTCACAAGATGCGGAAATCGTCGTGACGCTGGGCGAGACGAAGGCGGAACTCGTGAAGGAACAGGGGCGGAAGTACCGGACGAGCGCGGACGCGGACGTGGACCCGGTGTTTGCCACTCGGCAGTTGCTGGAAATCATTCCCAACCCGTGGATCGCGCATGAGGTCGTGAAGGACGTCCTTGCGACGTTGACGCGGAAGAACGGGGTGGATTTGGTGGCCAAGAATTTTGTGTTTATCGTGCAAGAACGCGTGAAGCGCGCCGACGCGGAGCGCAACCGGCTGGCACGGGAGGTTTTCACGGAATTGATCAACGCCAAGAAACTGCGCTTCCTGTTACTCCAGGATGACGCGGGCTATCGGTTGCCGAGCCGGGTCTCAATGCGCAAGGGCGCGCGCAAACTGGTGCGCGAGGACAATTCGCCGCTACAGTTGAGTTTGTTCGCGCAGGTCGCTGAGGAGGGCTTGAACCGTGAGGAACAAAGCGTTGCGTGGTATTTCGAGAAGCAGGCCCAATTGCTTTGGTGGTATCGGAATCTCGCGCGACAGGACTACCGCTTGCAGTGCTGGCGCAAGCAGGGAATCTATCCCGACTTCGTCGTATCCCGCACCAGCACCATGGACAAGACGGATTTTGACAAAGTTTACGTCGTTGAATCCAAAGGCATCCACCTGAAGAACGACGACACGGATTACAAGAAGCAGGTGTTCAAGCTGTGCAACAAGCTGGCGGAGGAGAGAAGCTGGACGGAGTTGGGACTGGAATTCCCCGAACGAAAGATTGTCTTTGAACTGGTCTATGGCGACGAGTGGCAGAAAGCACTGAATCGGGTTTTGATGTGAAGCAGACGAAACACATGGTCTTGCGCTAACAGCGTCAATCAGCGTTCAGCGGCGGTTGAACATGAGTTCACCACCACAACCTAGCCCTCTGTCCGGTGGAAGCGGAGACGGTAAACTTTCAAGCCCGCCAACGATCCGCCGTTTCGCTGGCGCGATCACGCCGACCAGGCGATCAGGGCATTCCGAGCCGAGGCAAAACCAGAACCAACGGCTGGCTTGGAAACCATCTTCTGCCGCCCTTACAGGGCTTGATTACTTTCGGACATTAAACCCAGGGCGTTGCCCTGTGCTATCATCTTTCGGGCTTGCAGCCCGGTTGGATCAGCTCCATCAGCGGCTTCAAGCGTGCTTCCGACTTGCAGTCGGAGGTTCCGGGTCCTGCCGACTGCAAGTCGGCAGCACTCTGAACCTCTCCGTCGTAGCCGCCGAGGTGACGAGGCGGGCTTTCTTGAGCCGCCGCACATTCCGCCTCCTTACGTCGGCGGTTGCGGTTCACGGACAAGGCGCGAAATTTCAGTTGGGCGAAAGTTTTCTCCGGTCAAGGCGGAGAGGGAATGTTGTGCTCGGATGCTGGTCCAGAGCAGCTCTCCCGTGGTTCGGTTGGGTCAGCTTCCTTTGAATAGCCCGTTCACCGCCGCGTGGGAAAATTCCGTCTGCTCCAGCAAATCCGAACGGCCGGAGGCGCGGACGTCCTGCGCCAAACGGTAAATGGACGGCAAGCTCGCGCGCATCATTCCGCCGCCGAAGGTCACGCGGCGCACGCCGAGGTTTTCGAGTTCGGAAATCGTCGGTGCGCCCGGGCTGGCCATGATGTTGACCGGGCCGCCGACTTCGCGGACGAAGCGGGCAATGGTTTCGCGATCTTTCAAGCCAATCGGGAAGATGCAGCCCGCACCCGCCTCCCGATAGGCGGTCGCGCGCGCGACGGCTTCCTTGAAACGGGCTGCATTGTCCCCAACGCCGTGTAGAAAAGAATCAACCCGGGCATTGAGGACCAGCGGAATCTCACAAGCCGTCGCGACTTCGCGGATCGCTTTGATGATGTCGGTTTGCCGGACGATTTCCGCGAGTGGTTGGTTTGCGCCGCGTCCGTCTTCCAGGTTCGCGCCGACCACGCCCAGGGTAATCGCCTGTCGGATGGTTTCCGCGATGTCCGCCGCCGTCGTTCCGTAACCGGCCTCGAGGTCCGCAGTCACGGGCACGGAAACCGTCGCCGCGATGCGCCCGACGATCAGCAGCATCTCGCGCGCGCTGATGCGTTGGCCGTCGGGGTAACCCAGGGTGGCGGCGATGCCGCCGCTGGTGGTGGCGATGGCCGGAAAACCCGCCTGTTCAAACAGCCGTGCGCTGACGCAGTCCCAGGCGTTCGGCAGCACGAGAATTTTTGGCCCTTGATGCAATTCGCGAAGGGTCGCGGCACGGGATTTTTGTTCGTTGGATTTCATGTTTCAGTTGGAGGTTAATGTCTTGGTTGCTGATTTCTGGACGCGCCTAATGCATTAGACGGCTTGCGTGACGGCGGATGGTGAAGCGTGCCGAAGCCCGCGCTCCGGGGCGCGACATACTTGCCGCTTCACCATCCGATGGCCAAGCAAATTCAAAGGCTTTTGCGCGAGCATATAACTTCGCGCGGGTTAACGACCGTTACCCCCGTTGGAAAAGGTGATCTGGTCCAGTTCGCCGGATTTGACGGCCGTGAAGGGCGCCGCGGGCGCGCTCGTCCAGCGATAGAGAGTGAGGTCGGCCGTTTGCTTGTCGTGGACGGCGGAGTTCACAGCGAGATAAAAGTATCCGTGCCCGATCGGTTGAATGCCCACGTCGGCCTTTTGATTCCAACCGCGAATGCCGGTGGCAGCGTCGGTGAGTCCATCGGGGGCGAGGGCAAGGAGCAGGCCGTGCTCCGTCCCCTGGCCGCCGGGGCCGGGCACGCCAATCAGGTCGCCCATCACCGGTTGCGTGCGCGCGTCAATGGCGAACATCCGGTAGTTGGGAAACGTCGGTTTGATGCCCTTGTAAACGCCAAGAAACCAGCGTTGCTGTGCGTCATCGTAAGCAAGATTTTGGACGCCGTAAGTGGTGTTGCCGGTGCGGACGAAATATCGCCCGCGCGCCCGCTCAGGGCCGCTGTGGTGCGGGGCGGCCTCGACCAATGGCCGCGCGTAATCGCCCCAGTTCCCGATGTCGTACTGGAGGAGGACTTGATGATCGTTGTCGGCGCGGTCGGCGTTGGCGTAGATGCCGTAGGCCACCGTCAGGAAATGCGGGCCATTGGTGCGGCCAAACTCCGGACCGAAACTCACCCCGTCAATGCCGGAGCAGCCGTAACGATGGTCGGGAGTTTTTGCGGTGTCGCCGTCGAATTTTCCGTCTCCGTTCAAATCGGCGGAGTAATCCCGGGCGACCTCCGGCAGACAAACCGTGCGGAAGAGACGCGATTCCCCGGCGGTGAGCCCGATTTTATTGAGGCCTTGAACGTCAATCACCGCGATGTAGAAGGATTGATCCTTCTTGTATTCGAGCGAGCCGTAGAGTCGTCCGTCGCGGGGATTGAAGTCGAGGTCGCCGAGGTGTCCCGTCCAGCCCGTCAGCGTGCCGACGAGTTTTCCGTTGAAATCATATTTCGCCAGGAGCGTGGTGAACGAATAGTAGATGTAGCCGCCCGCCATATCCACCGCGATGCCCTGGACATGACCGTGGGGCCAGGTGCCGCCATTTTGAGTGAGCGGTGGCCGGGGCGCTGCCCAAACGCCAGCAGCGGCGAAGCATAATAAAAGGAAGAAGAGTAGTTTTCTCATATCAATTTCTGCCAACGGAGCGGGGGAATCTTCCTATTATCACCCGCGACGCGTCAATCATGGACGACGCGGGAGGAAACGATTCGACGCGATGGCGCAGCGCGACGGAGTTGCAACTCAAGGAGCGCGGCTGTGGTCGGAGACTCAGCCGCAGCCTGGGCGGTTCCTCGGTAGTGCTGCGGCTGGTGCTGCGCACACAGCCGCGCTCCAGAAAATTTTCGCAGAACGAAACGAAGTTGGGAGATAGCAGTCTAATGTGCAGAAAACCGTTGAAACCTCTGAACGCCGACGCCCTCACCTCCGGGGCAAAACCGCCAGCCGCACGGTGGCCCATTCCCGCGATTGGTAGGCATGATGCGACCGCGGATAGGCGAGGACGATCTCTTTGTTCACACGATCCTCGAACAGCGTGAAGTGGCTCAAGTCCAGTCGGCCCTGGGATTTGTCGGTTTCGAGTTCGGTGTCCACCAACAGCACGCTGGCGCGAATCAATTTCAAACTGCGCGGATCAACTTCGCCGATCACCACCGGAAAGCGCGGCAGATTGCCCTTGGGATTCTCCGCCGTCAGGTTGCCGATCCAGAAACAGCGTCCGCTGGAATGTTTGAACAACGTGGACATGGCGGACGGAGAAAAAAACGGCTGGCCGTCGTCGTAGGTCCACGGCTCCGGCCGGCTCCATGTCACGCCGCCGTCGCTCGAAACCGCAGACCAACGGTAGCTGGGCAGTTGTTCATTCGGGTCCGCTGACCCGCCGTTGCTGCCACGCATCACCATCAGGACGCGACCGTCCTTGAACTCCGCCAACGTCGGTTCGATGAGTCCACGCGTGGTGCGTTTGGGATCGCCCGCCACGCGGCTCGCGTCGGTCCAGGTCACGCGATTTTGCTTTGCCCATTGGCCGCGGAGCACGAGCACATCCGTGTAGGTGAAACCGCCGCCGGGATTGGCGAGCTTGCCGTCCGGCCCCGCGAGCGTCGCCTGGGCCGGCACGAGGAGGCGACCTTTCCGCGTCACAATCGGAATGCACCCCGCGTCGCCGAGGAAGATGGAATTGGTGCCGACCCAGATGCCGTCGAACGGATGCAATTTCGTGAACGGGCCAGCCTGAACGATCGGTTCATCAAACTGCCAGGTCAGTCCGCCGTCGGTCGAAACGCGATAACGCAGGTAGTAAGTTTCCATCGCCACGGGCGGCTCGATGATGTTGGGGTCCAGCCCCGGCGTGTCGAGGGCGTTGACCACTTGCAGCCAGCGTCCGTTGGCCGGATCCAGCGCGGACGTCACCGGGTCGCGGCGGAATCCGTGCGGCAAGCCCACCGTGAAATCCGGCGTCATGGGCTGGCTGCGCCACTGTTGGCCGTGATCCTCGGAAAGATTTGTTCCCGAGCGCAGGCGTCCGCCTTTGCGCTGGGTGTAGCTCGCGCCGTAGGCGGGGGGCGTGTTCGACGAAATAACGCGACTGACGATGCGAAGGGAAGCGGAAGTTTGGGGAGACTCTCGGCGCGAGGATTCGGCGTTTGCCAGCTCCAGTCCCAGCAACAGGCATAAAACGGCCATGACTGTGGGCGCCAGAAAAATTCCGCGTTGAGCAGGCTGCGACGATGAGCCAAGGTCGAAATAAAATGTGGAATTGCTCATGAGCGGTTAGTGTCCCCGACGCCAACCAGCCCGTCAACTTCCAGGCATTTCAATCATCCCATCACGACTGGCCCAACAATTCGCGCAATAAAGCAGCACGGACACGCTATTCGCCAACGGGAAGTTTTGGTGCGCGGGATTCTCCAGATATTTCCGAACCGACTTGGTCATCCGACTGGCCCGAGGTGGCCGAGGTTTTCAGGTTCATTTGGTTGCGGTGACCGGTTCGCTCCAACCGCCGCCCAGCGCTTCGTAGAGTTGGACCGCCACCACGAGTTGGTTGAGCCGCGTCTGAGCCAGCGCGTATTCCGCCGGCAAGAGTTGTTGCTGCGCTTCCAGGACTTCGAAGTAACTGGCCTTGCCGGAGCGATAGCGTTGCAGGCTCACGGTCACCGATTCCTCGTAGGCCCGCACGGCGCGTTCCTGCTCGGGCGGGTCGTGCAGGCGAACCGGAAGCGAGAGCGGCGAGGGTCTGAACACTTCGGGAGCGGTCAGTGAGTCGGACGATAACCTTCCGGCAGCCGGTCGTATTCCGCCGGTTCAACGTCCGGCACTTCCTTCAGTGCATCCAGAAACTTCTCGCGGCTGCCGCGCTTGGCGCGCATGGCCACGTAGCTCTCGTTGCTCCAGACGCCGACGGATTGGGCGACGGCGAGGCTGATGATTTGCTCAAGCGGAACGTTCTCGCGCTCGGCAAGCTCTTGCGCCTGCTTGAGCACCGGCTCGGGAATCTGCGCCTCAACGGTTTTCATTTTAGCTCTCGCAATTTCGGCAGCATTTGCGCCGGAGTGATAGCCTCGATTCCGAAGCTGTCCACTCCCGCGAAGTTTCTCAAATTATGCGTCACAATGTAGCGGACACTGGCGGAAACGGCGAGTTCTAAAATGAAATCGTCGTCCGAGTCGGGCAGAAACGGACGCCAGCGGAAGCTGATCGCGTGTTCCCTTCCGCTCGAGGTCAGATAATCCAGCACATCTTCAATCCGGTCTGGATGCAGCCAAAGGTGCTGCGCTTCGCGGCGCGCGACTTCTTCGTATTCGAACAACAACGCTGTGGATAGATGCAGCCGCCAGCGTTCATCGCCGACCAGCCGCAGCAATTCGAACGACGCGCCGCGCTGCGACCGTAAGGCCGCAATCAAAACATTCGTGTCCATGACTGTTTCGAGCGGCTTCATTTTGGAGCGACCTTGGCAAGGACCGCTTGGACTTCAATTTTGAGAACGCCGAGGAACGTGTTGACCCGAACCAGCGATTCGAGTTCCTCCCGTTCCGCCGGCGTCAACTGGCCTTCGGTTCGCTTCCCGGCCAACGCATCGTAGCGGGCTTGCATTTCCTCGTCGGCAGTCAGGTGGACGAGGGCGCGGGCGAGTTCCGGTGAAAGACCACGGGCCAGCGGGCGCAGGAACTTTTCCGACGTCACCGTGTCGCCGTGCGTTTTCATGCGCGCAAGCTAACACGCGTCCGCCCGGCTTTTTAAGCGGTCTTTGCCGTGCCCACCGGTGTTGGAATAAACCCGCGTATCTCGCCCCGTGAGATGGCCCGCCCAAGCTGTCTTGCACACCAACCGGCGAATTATCTCACGGGGCGAGCACGAGCACCTTGATATTCATGCCGCTGGGCAAACGGAGCTTTGCCTCTGGGACAAACTCTTTCCGGCCCGGCAAAACTTACTACCGAACGCGCCACGACGTGCGATTAGAAACCGATTCGTGCGTCCAGCTTGCAGGCGAAGCCCTCGCTTCGAGAGATTTCAAAGAGGAATGGACAGCCGCAAAACCAAACCGACTCAACCAACGTTGACAAGTCAGAATTTAGTGAATAAATCCGACACGTTATATGTTGACGGACATTACTAGTTCAATCATACTGTCCGTAATGAATGTGACCGAAAAAGCCGAAACAGCCTGGTTCACGACCAAAGGGCAGGTGGTCATCCCGCTTCGCCTGCGGAAGCAATTTGAAATCGAGGACGGGACAAAGGTTGTGGTGCAGGCAACGCCGGAAGGAATTCTCCTTAAACCCGTGACCGCCACGCTCATCAAGCGCGGGCGGGGCATCCTCAAGCGCAAGGCGGGCGACAAGCCGCTGGCAGAGGAATGGGCCGGGCACAAGAAGCACGAACGGGAACTTGAGGATCGTCATGCCCGCTAAAGTGCTCGACAGCTTTGCGCTCATCGCCTACTTCCGCGACGAGCCGGGCGCGGAAGCAATGGAAAACCTGCTCGTGGCTGCCGGCAAGAAGGACAGCCCGCTCCACATGACCGACGTGAACTACGCCGAGGTCAAATACTCCATCGTAAAAAGGGACGGCGCGGAAGCGTGGACGGAAGCCGCGAAGATTCTTCAAGGCCTGCCGATTGATTTTCATTCCACGGATCGCGCGCTGGCCGACACCGCCGCCGATTTCAAAGCCCGCTTCAAGATCAGTCTGGCCGACGCATTCGCGGCTGCGCTGGCAAAGGAAAAGAAAGCCGAACTCATCACGGGTGACCCGGAATTCAAGTCGCTGGAAAAGGAAATCAAAATCAACTGGCTGAAGTAAGTTCTCAACCACGGATGGACGCAGATGGACACGGATATGGACGCAATGATCACGAAAACGCAACGAATGGTTCTCCCTCTCCGCGTCGTAAGGGGAGAGGGCCGGGGTGAGGTGTTGTCCGCTGTTTGGCAGCTATGATCCGCCAATCTTCCAAAATCCCCCGCTGCATCATCATTGCCGGGCCAAATGGCGCGGGCAAAACGACCTTTGCCCGTGAGTTCCTGCCGAAGGACGCGCGGGTGATCCACTTCGTGAACGCCGACCTGATTGCCAGCGGCCTTTCGCCGCTCCGCCCCGAACTGGCGGCGCTGGCCGGAGGTCGACTTTTCCTTGCCGAACTCGACCGCCTCGCCCAGGGCCGCCGGGATTTTAGTTTCGAGACCACGTTGAGCGGACTCGTCTATCTGCGCCGACTCATACGCTGGAAAGCGGCGGGCTACCTCATCGAAATCACTTACCTCCGCCTGCCGTCACCGCAACTCGCGCTCCGCCGCATCGCCGCGCGCGTCCGGCAAGGCGGACACAATGTGCCACGTGCCGACGTGCTGCGGCGATTCCACCGCGGCTGGGAGAACTTCAATCGCCATTACCGCCCGCTTGCCGATGCTTGGGCGGTTTATGACAATGCCAGCACAGAGCCGCGCCTGATCGAACAAGGTCCATGAAAACAAAAGTGAAAACCAAACGCCCCTCGCCCTTTGCTGCTGCCGTTGGCCGTGCCCTGCGCCGATCCGCCCGTGTTGCGCGCAAAACCGCTCGCGCCCACGGCACGCCCATCTACATCTGGCGCGACGGCAAGGTGGTGGCCGAGAAACCGTGAACGCGAAGGAAAAGAAAGCCGACCTCGTCACCGGCGCCCGGAATTCAAACCGCTGGAGAAGGAAATCAAAATCAACTGGCCGAAATAACTTCCCCCTCTTCACCTCGAACGGGGAGGGGGCCGGGGTGAGGTGTCGAAGCTCTTTGCAACCACAGAGGAACACCGATGGACACGGATGAAATAGCCGCGAAAGCGCACAAGAGGCGCAAAATCCGATGTTCCCGTTTGGAACATTGTAGCCGATAGACCGCAGACGAGCGGGCATGCTTCCCGGCATGATTTGCAAAATGCCGGCTCGTGACAAAGCCCTTATTGCCTTCGGGCGCAACGTTGCACGTATTCGCGACGTAAGAGGATTTTCGCAGGACAAGGTCGCCGGGAAGGCTGACCTCGATCGCACTTATCTCAGCGGCATTGAACGAGGTGTCCGCAATCCGGGAATCAAAGTCGTCATCCGTCTCGCCCGTGCATTGGGCGTCACGGTGGATGAACTTTGCAAAGGAGTTGGCGCGTGAAACGCGCGGACCAACCAACCCGCCGCGCTGCGCGAACAAACTCCACCGTATCGTGCCACCGCCGATGCATCTTCCTCTCCGCACTGGGGAGAGGGGCGGGGTGAGGTGCGCCCCCTGACTTGCTTGGACCTGTTCTGCGGCTGCGGCGGCTTCAGTCTCGGGATGCAACGCGCCGGTTTTAAGGTCTTGGCCGCGATAGATTTCAACGAGGAAGCCATACAGACGTTCAAGGCGAATTTCCCCGACGTGCTGGCATTGTGCAAAGACCTCACCAGATTCACGCAAGAAAAACTTGCGGAGTTGATTCAACGATACAGCCAATCCCCTCTCCCGACCCCCGGCCACCCTCTCCCCGTCCGACGGGGAGAGGGACAGGGTGAGGGGTGCGTTCCCGTCGTGGACGTGATTGTTGGCGGGCCGCCGTGTCAGGGTTTTAGCACGGCACGCCAGCGTGACGGCGCAAATCACGGCGAGCGGCGACTTGTGCCGGACGAGCGCCGCCAGCTTTACCGCGAGTTCCTGCGCTACATCGGATTCTTCCAGCCGAAGGTTTTCGTGATGGAGAATGTTCTCGGCATCCGTTCGGCAGCGGGCGGCGAGTATTTCACTGCCGTCCAGAAAGAGGCCCGGCAGTTGGGCTATCGCGTTCACGGGCAGGTTGAGGATGCGTGGGAATTGGGCGTGCCGCAGAAACGTCGTCGCCAGCTTTTCATCGGTGTGCGCGGCGACTTGCCTGGCTATTTCCTGCCGCAACTCAAGGCTGCGCCCCGTGCCGAGCCGCGCACTTGGTTGGGCGCGGCCATTGGCGACCTGCCAATCCTCCGCGCGGGCGGCGGCGAGGATGAGCGCGATTACGACCTCGTTCGCCGCGCTGAACATCTCAAGCAACAAGGCAACACCGCTCGCAATTACCTCCATGAAGTTTTGGAAGTCAGCCGCACCCCTAAACTCACCAACCACGTCGCCCGCCCGCACAGCGAGCGCGATCTGCGCGACTTTGCGTTACTGCGTGAAGGTGAGAATTCCGCCGTGGCCATGCGCGACCGGGGCATCAAGTTCGAGTTCCCCTACGACAAATCCACATTCAAAGACCGCTACACGCGCCAAAGCCGCTGGCATCCGTGCAGCACCATTGTGGCGCACTTGAGCAAGGACGGGCTGATGTTCATTCACCCGACGCAGAATCGTTCGCTCACGCCGCGCGAAGCCGCTCGCATTCAAAGCTTCCCCGACTGGTTTCGCTTCCCCGAAGCGCGCACGCACGCGTTCCGGCTCATCGGCAACGCCGTCCCGCCGCTGGTGGCTGAAGCTGTCGTTGATCTCAGGTGCAACTGAACTAAACCTGTGAACCAACCTATGCACACAACTACGACCAAGCGGTTCTTCGCGCAAAGCAAAGCGGCTCTCGTTCACCAGGACGGGTCACTACTCAGCACCCCCAGCGTCGGGGTTGAGATTATCCTTCACATGCGGCCGGACGAACAGAACCCGTGTTGCGCAGAACTCATCAGCGCAAACCACCACGCCGAAATCGGGCTGTCATTCACAGGCAAGGAGCTTTCTGACTGCGACGGCGTTTTCTTCCTTCCCCGCGAAGTCGGCGAGATGTTGAAGGATGTCGGCTATGTCGTGCCCGAAGAATTCTTCGCCTAATGTTCCGCGGCCTCAGTCCAGGCGGAGACCGCACCGAACCAGGTAATCAGCCACTGAATCGAACTCAGCGGGGCTGCGGGTTTGGTCGGTTCGGTCGCCACAAGGAACGTAAATGACCGTTCCGAACCGAGCGCGAGTCAGCAGCACGCGATATTTGTTTCGAATGAATTCTCGTTCGAGGGGATTTCGTTCCGGTCGCCAGTGCGGACCATTTTTCCCGCCGTTGTAGAGGTAACGAGGCAACCAGCCTTGTGCATGTGCTCCCGGAACAAAATCACCACCCCAGCAAACGCACGTCCAATCGAGCTCCAGTCCTTGACACTCAAATTCAGTGGCGGCGATTTCAAGTTGATTGCTGCTTCGGATGTCACCCAGCGGACGCAGAAACCAATCTGGATATTTGAGAGAGTTCCGAAATTCACGGTTCAACTCAATCCCGTCTGCGCGGAGACGCATCGCGCCTGAACTCGCTACGCAACCACAACGACTTTCCTCGCCTGCATACTCTCGAAGTAGCCGCTTCGCTTGCGAGATGTCGCGAGTCAGGAGCATTGGGAATTCCTCAAGCGCGGGCGTCAATGCAGCAGCTTGTTCGGCTCGGCCACTAAGCACGTTGTTAACCCACTCCGCGTAGCGTTCTGCTCGTGGACTTCGCTTGGCCACCGAGAGATGGAGTGATTGAGTTGGACGCAAAGCCAATGTGTTCGGGCATCCTTCAGGGAACAGCGTCTGTCCGGCGACGCTCGCATCTCCTTCAAGAGCTTCAGGAGCGACCCAAACTGTCCAGGCCTCGGGCGCATTGCTGATCGCGTTTCCCCAAGCGCTGAGCCCGGCTTCGCCATCGTAGATTTCTTGGCCGCCACCGACAAGCGCGACGACCACGCACCAACCTGGACAGCGTTCCATCACGCGAAGAAGTAACTCGGGTTCTGAATGTTCATGGGTCAAAACCTCCGTTGCTTGTTCAGCCGTCAGGCGACGGCGTTGCACTCGTTTCCGAAGTCCTCCCTCAACTTTGGCAGCGGTCCAAACCCTCTGCGCTTCGTCAAACACCACAACGTGCTCTGCCGGGGCGCGCTTTTCCGGGTCGAGCAAGTTCCTCAAGGCGAACTCGTGAACGTTTTGGACTGGAGCGCTCAGTTCGTGTTTAACCTCACGCTCCCCACGACCTTCGCGCGTTCTGTTCAAGGTCAGCGCAGCTTGAAGCACGTCAAGCAAAGGCTGATTGCCGCTGGCAAAGCTGATTGGCTCGCCCGCGACTTCCGCCATCTTTGGTGAATAGGCAGCGTGCAAACCCACGAGTGTCTTCCCCGCGCCCGGAACGCCGGTCAGAAAGCAAATGGAACGAAGTCCCTGTTCGCGGGACTGGCGGACGATAGTGGCCATCGTGTCGAGCGCGTCGGTTGTATTGTCGGCGTGGGCATGACTGACTTCGCGAACATCATGGGCTTGAAACAGGCGGCGAGCTTCTTCGATGACTGTCCGCGTCGTATGCGCTTGCGACGCATCCCAGCGATCAAGGTCGAGCGGATGCTGCCCGGTTATCGCCAAGCGCGTGTGTGCTTGAGTCAGTGCGCGGGCTAGCGTTGCGGAACTCGCGAACTGCATCGGCAGAATGATTTGGTGTTTGTCCTCAAACCCCGCCAAAAGCGTTGGCGCGTCTGTCGGTGTGGCGGTTGCAACAAGCACCGGCGCTATTGGCACGCCCTCGCTCTCACGATGAAAATCCCGGAGATTCCAGCAGTATTCGCGCAACTGCCACTTGTTGCCGCTTGGAAATTCAGACGCGCCGACCTTGAACTCAATCGCGATGATTCCACTGCCGTCAAGCAACACGGCGTCGAGGCGCTTGGGTCGCCCGGGAATCTGATATTCGAGCAGGATGCCCCAAAAAGCTGCAGCCGGATTCTCCGCAACAACGGTTTGAAGTGAAGCGGCAAGAACTCTGGCCTGTTCAAGCCATGCCGAGTGTTGATCAGCTTTCAAGTCAAACCCCATGCCTGCCGTTCCAGATGTAAGGTCAAGCATCAGCTTTGCTGGCTCGACAGCCAAGAAATCAGCGACGCGAGCTTTGTAGAACGCAGCCACGATTCATTCCTTGATTCCCAACAACCACGCAGCAGAGACGCCGAGCGCTTTGGCCAGAGCGCGCACCTCAACGTCCAACACACACCTTGCGCCAATTTCAATTTTGGAAATGCCTGCCCGGTCAACGTTGATGCCGAGTTGAGCGAGTTTTCCGGAGAGTTCGTCTTGAGTGAGAGGCGGCTTTCTGCGCAGTCGAGCCTGCTTCACGCGCTCACCGACGATATTCATGGGGTTTGCCTGAGACATGTTCCAAGAAAAGACTACCAGGTTGACCTTCGCGGCGTGTTCTAAACGGGAACACGGGTTGATGTCGTCGTTTTGGATGTTCTAGTCGAGAACAGCCCAATCATTGTCTGGATGACGAGGCGTGGAGGAGATTTTGGCCGAATGGATGGAGCGACCGGAGCGCAAGTTGGCGGACTCGACATCATTCGGGAAGTGACCGACCAGGACGTTGTTGACTTGGGCAACGGTCAAATGCCGGGTTCGCTGGAAACAGCCCTGCTAGATTTCGTGCTGGCGGGCGCAGCTCGGGCGCAACGCGGGCAAGGAGCAGCCCCGGCAACAATGCTGATCCACACCAGCCAACTCATTCTTGTGCAGGCTCAACTTCGTGCATTGGTTTCTGCAAGGTTTGCCGAGTTGCGCGATGAATGGAGATACCAACGTGAACATGAGATTCGTGACCGTTTGCGACGGAGATGGGATGATGAGTTTCGTCTAGTCACACGAGCTTCACATCTGGATCGTGACGCCGGGTTCGATGCGATTGAAGCGCACATCGGACCGTTCTTTGAAGCGGTGCAAGTACGGGAAGTGAACAGTTCGACCGGCGAAGTGCTCGACTACGAACGCGAGCCTTCGCTCAAAGCAATCGCGGTTGGCGGCAACCGCTTGTCGCGCGGTCTGACGTTGGAAGGGTTGCTGGTCAGCTTTTTCATCCGGCCCAGCGCCACCTACGACACGCTGATGCAAATGGGTCGTTGGTTTGGTTTTCGGAGTGGTTATGAAGACCTGACGCGCATCTGGACACCGCCGACCTTGGCCGGGTGGTTCAGTG
>CAZLOH010000003.1:0-174164 GCA_964561105.1 uncultured Bifidobacterium sp.
CCCGCTGCCTCGCCCTCCTCTCCCAATCATGAACTCATACCAAAAGACCCTGCCATTGGCATGAAAAGGGTCGCCGACGTGGTCGGTGGGTGGTGGCGTTGGTCCAATTTTCGTCAGATGGTGGAGTGCTCGCCCTCACCCCAACCCTCTCCCCCGGGGAGAGGGAGTGTCATCCTCCGCCTCGAGTGACAGGTCGTGTTGGCGTTATTCCACGAGTATTCGGATCGGCTGGCGCGCGCGATCGCTGTTCACTCTCCTGGGGGGAGAGAGTCAGGGTGAGAATTCCCCCAAACATGTTTTGCGCTTTGAACCCCAGAACCGTGGCCGCCGACGTGAGGAGGCGGTAAAGACGGTTGCTCTCCGGCGTCCGCCTCGTTACCTCGGCGGCTACTGCGGGAAGGTTCATGGGGAGGGCGGACGTTCCACCATGCCATTCCTCAAACGATACTCATCGAAATCGTTCGAGAGCTTATCAAAATTGTCCCGTGGAATGGTCTTACCGAAAAAACAGATCACTGATGCCTGGTGAATCATCCGCGTTCCGCTGACCGAGTAACGGACGAGGTGTTGTTGCCACTTTGACCAAGAATTTGATCCAGCCGTTCGCAGTATCAAAACGTGCAGTGCGGGTTTGTGGGTTTGCGTCACCGGTATGGTGTGGCTATGATACCAACGCATTGCTGGATGTCTCTAATGCTACAACTCGATGGCGAAGCGTGGTCGGCAGTGTTGGCCGATTTGGCCCAAGCACTTGGCAAGGAGGGTTCGCCGCTCCGGCTTTGCCTCATTGGTTCCGCCGCCTGCCTATTCGGTGGCATGGATGGACGCACCTCCGCCGACCTCGACATCTGGAAACCCGCCAGCGATTACGACCGCCGAGAACTGCAGACCGCAGCGGAAAAGGCGGGCCTGCTGTTCGACCCCAAACAATCACTAGACCCCGACCGCCCCTATTTGCAACTCGTTGAACCGGGGCTGACGCAACTCGGGACGTTTGAACCCGTTTTGATTGAACGCGTGAGCCGGCTGCACCTCTTCCGACCGCCGGTGGAGAACCTCATCGCCGCCAAGCTGATCCGTGCCGAACCCAAGGACCTGGGTGATATTCGCTTCTTGTTGAGCCGGCATCGCCCCGATTTGCAGCGAGTCCGGGCCATCATTGCAGAATTCAGTTTTGACGCCCGTCAACGCGCCACCGAAAACCTCGTCTATCTCGACGTACTGGAAACCTGAGTATGAATGCCCGTGAAGAGGAATTGACAGCCCGCGCCCTCCTGGCCAACCCGGCGCAGGTGGATGTTTATCTCCAGCAAAAACGCTGGGCGGAACTCGCCGCGCTGGTGCGCTTCGCCCGACGGGACGCGCCGGTGCAACTCGCGCAAACCGATCCCGCGCTTTACCGCCAGTTGCGCGAGCAAATCACACGCTTCTTCCTGCGCGGTGGTGATTCCTTTTCGTTGCAGCGCCTGGAAACACTGGCACGTAATTGCCAGGACTGACGAAAGGTTGCGGCCGAGGATTCGTCAGCAAAGATTCACCCAGGTTCCGCTGGCTTGACCGGAGGCGCGGCAGCGTTGCCCCTTTGACCAAGAATCTGATCCAGCCGTTCGCAGACGCGGGTTTCGATTTCCGACAGCGGGGCGGCGGCCGGTACTTCCACGCACAGTTTCGGGTACTCGCGCTGGAAGTATTCAATGACCGGCACGGTTTCCCGCCGATACGTGTCAAAGCGATGCCGGACGATTTCCGGCCGGTCATCCTTGCGCTGAGTGAGTCCAGTGCCGCACTGGTCGCACTGGCCGGCGGCTCGGGGCGGGCTGGTGTGAAGATTGTAAAGCGCCCCGCATTGTGGGCAGAGCCGACGTCCCGCGAGCCGTTGGATGGCGATCTCCAAATCCAACGTCAACACCAAGACGGCGCACAGTTCGAGCGGGTGAGCTTGCAGTAGTTGAAAGAAAACCTCGACCTGCTCGGAATGACGGGGGAAGCCATCGAACAGCACCGACTCGCCGCGCACGCGATTCAATCCTTCCAGCACCACGTCTTTGACGATGCTCGTGGGCACGAGATTCCCGGCGGCTTTATACGAATCAATCTGCCGGCCCAGGTCCGTTCCCAGTCGGACCGCCTGCTCGAGCAAGTTTCCCGTTTCGATGACGGCCAGGCGACGATGGTTGGTCAGCGCCCGAACCACCGTGGTCTTGCCGCTGCCGGGCGGTCCAAACAGGATGACGGCGCAATTGGTCTTCATGATCATGCCTCTACTTCAATTTTCGTTCTTCGTTCACGCCCCCAACTCCCCGGAGAGTGGGAGTCGCCGACCCGAGCAAAAGCGGGAACCCAATCGTGTCGGCGCGGGAGACGATGCACCGGTGATTACGGCGAATCCAGGTCGAACTCCAGCGTGGTGCGCGACCCGGTTTGAGCGTTTTCCATCTCCATGGATTTCAACCGCCACTGGCCGTTGACTTTCTCGAAATCTATCGGGCGGAATTCTTTCAACAGCTTCCCGTTGGCATCGTAGGCCTGCGCCAGCAGGATGCCACCGGTGTCGTTGTCTATCCAGGAGACGACGCGGGAGTATCCGTTGGGCGGCGACGCGGGATTGCGGCTTTCGAGCACGCTGCAGGCGTTGCTGCGCTTGATCTCGCGCCGCGTGAGCAACTGCACCGGCCAGTGGAAAAATTCGAGGCCGAGATCGGTCAGCCAGAAATCCGACCCGGCAAAGGGCCGCGCGATCTGGCCGGAGGCGAGCAGGTTCGTGTGGTCGAGCCGGTACCGGCTGGGCGCGTCCGGGCGATGTTCCACACTGAAGGTCGTCAGGTGGTTTGTACCGTCGGTCGCTTCGTAGTAGCTGGTCCAGTTCGTCGCGGTGACGACCGCGCGAGACCGGAACTGGACGGTGCGCCGTTGTTTCTTCGAGCTGCGGATGAGGATTTTGCCGGCGTTGGTGAAATCCTCGGCGGGCCTGGTGTTGCGGAGTTGTTCGGCCAGTTGGCGACCTTCGCGTTCGGCCGTGGCGAGATCGTTGGTGGTGACGGCCGGCAGCGACCGGCCCACCAGCAGCAGGCTGAGGATCAGCCAGACGCGCCACGGCTTCATTTGGACTCCAGCGCGATGCGAATGACCTGCGAGATGTGATTGACGAAGTGGGCCTTGATTTTCGCGCGCACTTCGGCGGGGACCTCGAGGAAGTCCGGCTTGTTCTGTTCGGGCAGGATGACGTGCTTCACACCGAAGCGGACGGCGGCGAGCACTTTCTCCTTCACGCCGCCCACGCGCAGCACCCGGCCGCGCAAACTGATCTCCCCGGTCATGGCCATGTCCGACCGCACCCAGCGCTTGAGGAATAACGAGGCGAGCGCGGCAACGATGGCCGCGCCGGCGCTCGGGCCATCCTTGGGCGTGGCACCGGCGGGAACGTGAATGTGAATGTCGTGTTTGGATGCGTCGCTGAGGTCAATGCCCAATTGATCCGCCTGACTGCGGAGATAGCTGAAGGCAGTTTGCGCGCTCTCTTTCATCACGTCACCGAGCGAGCCGGTGAGCAGGAAGCCGCCCTTGCCGGGCATCCGGGAGACTTCAATGAACAGGACCTCACCCCCGATGGGAGTCCAAGCGAGTCCGGTGGCGATGCCGAATTCCTTGATCTGCTCCGCCGTCTCGCCGACGAACGGCGCATGGCCGAGCTGGGTTTTGAGGTCGCCCGGCTCGAGCTTGATCGGTCCGGGGTGGCCGTTCTTTTGGCTGACCAGTTTGCGCGCGGCTTTGCGGGCGAGCGCCGCGATGGTACGTTCCAACTGGCGCACCCCGGCTTCGCGCGTGTAACCCTGGATCAACTTGTGCAACGTGGCGTCCGGCAGGATCACCTCCTGCTTCGTCAGGCCGTGTTCCTCCAACTGACGGGGCACGAGAAACCGTTTGGCGATCTGGAGCTTCTCGGATTCGGTGTAGCTGGGCAGCTCGATGACTTCGAGCCGGTCGCGCAAGGCGGCATGGATGGGTTCGAGCCAGTTCGCGGTGGCAATGAACAACACGCGCGACAGGTCGAAGGGGATGTCGAGATAATGATCGGTGAAAGTGTGGTTCTGCGCGGGGTCGAGCACTTCGAGCAACGCCGCCGCCGGATCACCGCGAAAATCCGCTCCCACCTTGTCGAGTTCATCAAGCAGGATGACGGGATTGCGACTCTCGACCCGGCGCAACGTCTGGATGATTCGTCCGGGCATAGCGCCGACGTAGGTGCGCCGATGACCGCGAATCTCCGCTTCGTCCCGCATCCCGCCGAGGGCGATGCGCGCAAACTTGCGGCCCAACGCGTCGGCCACGCTCATGCCCAGGGAGGTTTTGCCCACGCCGGGCGGGCCCACGAGGCAAAGGATCGGACCTTTGATGGCCTTCTTGCGTTTGATGACGGCGAGAAATTCGAGCAGGCGGTCTTTGACCTTGGCGAGACCAAAGTGTTGTTTGTTGAGGATGCGTTCGGCGGCGGCCAGGTCAATCTTGTCCTCGGTGGCCTTTTCCCACGGGAGCGCCAGAATCCAGTCGAGGTAATTGCGGGTGACCGGGTATTCCGCGGCGGCGGGCTGCATCTGTTGCAACCGTTCCAGTTCCGTCTCGGCGACTTTTTTCACCTCGGCGGGCAGCGGAGTTTGCTCGATCTTTTCGCGCAGATTTTTGATCTCGTTCGCGTTGGGGTCCGCCTCGCCGAGTTCGCGCTGGATGGCGCGGAGTTGTTCGCGTAGAAAAAAGTCGCGCTGGGTCTTGGCGATGGAGCTGGCGACATCGGTTTGAATCTTGGAACTGAGCGTCAGCACCTCGTGCTCGCGATTGAGCATGGGCAGGAGTTTGGTCAGCCGCTCGCGCACCGCGGCGGTTTCCAACAGTTGCTGCCGGTCCTGGAGCGGGAGATTGAGATTGGCGGCGATCAGGTCGGCGAAATGGCCAGGGTCCTCGGTGTTGTGCGCGCCGACCTTCACCTGCTCCGAGAGGGCGGGGGAAAGTTTGATGATCTCCTGGAACTGCGACTGCGCGGTGCGCATCATCGCGGTCACCTCAATGGATTCATCCCGCACGTCGCGCATCAATTCATACCTGGCGCGCAGGTACGGCGCCGTGGAGGCGTATTCCTTGATGCGGATGCGCCACAGCCCCTCCACCAGCACACGCGCGGTGCCGTCGGGAAACTTCACCATCTTGGCCAGGCGCACCACGCAGCCGACTTCGTACAAATCTTCCGGGGCCGGATCCGGCACCTCGGGCCGGCGCTGCAGCAAGGTGCCCATGAGCCGGTTGCCGGCGACCACGTCATCAATGAGCTGGATGCTGGGGCCGGTCTCGACCAGCAACGGCGCGACGGCTCCCGGGAAAATGACGATGTCCGACAGGCCGAGGATCGGCAGGGTGTCCGGGAGCGACCGTGAAGAAATCCGGGAGGCTTCCTCCGGATTGCCGGCCGTCCCGAGGATGCTGATGAACTCGGTGTCGGGTGCTGTCATGGTTGCGTCAATAAATCCCTGTTGTTAGAGCCGCCACCCGAAGAAAGATTCACAGGAATCTTTTATTTCCCATCCGAGATGGGAAGTTTGGTGCTTTTGGGCGGTGGCGGCGGCGTGGCCGGTGGCACGTCAATGCGGAGAAAGCCGTTCAAATAGGAGGCTTTGGCCTGACTCAAATCGTAACCGTTGGGCAGTTCCAGCACGCTCTCGAACGGGCCGTAGTTGATTTCCATCACCAGAAAACTGGCTTTGTGCGCCCGGCAGGTGTCGGGCCGGTCTCCACTGATGCGAAGGTGGTTGCCTTCCACCGTGATCTCGAGATTCTCGCTGCGCATCCCGGCCAGCTCGACTTTGATGACCAGCCCGGTGTCGGCGGCGTAAACATCCGTGGCCGGCATCCAGTGACCGTTGGCGGAGGATTCCCGGCCGCTGACGGCGGTAGCACGGGTTACGAACTGGGTTGAAGAACTGACTTTGGTGACGGCCATGCGAGGGGAAGCTATCTCAGGTGTTCGGGGTGTGCAAGCGCTTCATTTGTTTTTGACGATGATGCGCGGGCGTTCGCCTTTGCGCGCATGGAAGATGATGGAACTCTCGTGGGCGGAATCGGCGGGCGACGAACAGCCGCAGTGTGTGTCGCGCTCGAAACTGAATCCGCGCCGCCGGCGCACGAACGGCCAGAGCAAGCTGACCGCCGCAATCGCCACGATGATCAACGCCGCTGCCGTTTGCCAGTTCACGTTCACAACATAACGGGGAAACTCCCGGGAGCAACAGAGTTTCTCGCAGAATGTTTGCGTCTTGCGCCCAGGAAAATCATTCCTACGATGCGGGCATGAGTGCGAACGACTTCCGCCATCGCCACCGGGTCACTTATGCCGATTGCACTTTGAGCAATCATGTTTACTACGGGCGCTATTTGGAAATCCTGGAGGCGGCGCGCGGAGAATTCCTCCGCCATCTCGGTGGCACGTTCCAGGAATGGCAGGAGCGGGGGTTGATGTTTCCCGTGATCGAAGCCCAGCTTCGTTACAAGGCGCTGGCGCGGTACGACGATGTGTTGGCGGTGGAGGTCTGGGTGACGGCGGCGGAAAAAGTCCGGCTCAACTTCGCCTTCCGCGTCGCGAATCAAGCCGGGACGTTGGTGCTGGAAGCCGAGACCCGGCACGTTTGCATGAGCCTGGACGAGAAAATGAAACGGTTGCCCGCGGAATTGGTCAACGCCCTGAAGCCGCACCTGCGACCGCCCGTTGCCGCCTGAGACTTACGACGCAATGATCTTGCTCAACCGGTCGCACAAATCGTGCAACCCCTCCGGCGTGCTGCCGCCGCCTTGTTCGGTTATGAGGTAGCTCCGGTAGCCGATTTCATCGAAGGCTCGCATGATGCCCTTCCAGTTGTTCGCGCCTTCCAACAGCGGCACTCCGAATCCCTTCCACACATCGCCATTGCGCATTGCGCGATCGAGACTGTATTCCTTGATGTGGACGCGGTTGATGCGATGGCCGAGCGTCTTGATCCACACAATGGGATCGCCGTAGCGGATGATGTTGCCCACATCGAAATGCCAGCCGGCCCACGGACTGTCCAGCACGTCGAGGTAGCGCACCGCCTGCTCTTCGCGGGTGATGAAATTGTTCCAGACATTCTCGATGGAAATCCGGACCTCGAGCTGTCCCGCCAACGGCAGCGCCTGCTTGATTTGCTCGATCGAACGGTCCCAACAGTCGTCGAAGCTCACGTCCTTGTTCACCACGCCGGGCACCAATAGAATGGAGCTGGCCCCGTACGCCTTGGCGTCCTGCAAGGTTTGTTTCAACGCGGCCAAACCTTCGGCCCGCACTTTCGGACTGGGATCCGAGAGAGGCTGACTCCAATGATGCTCGCCGCAAACGCTTGCAATCTCCAGCCCGGTCTCGTCCCGCGCCTTGAGCACCTCGGCCTGATCCATGTGGCTCATCATCTCGACCGCGTCAAAGCCGGCCGCCTTGATCGCACGCATCTTTTCAAGCACAGAACCCTTGACGCCCACCGTGCCCCACATGATCGCCTTGCGCAGCTTGCGCGGGGCGGGGGCGGCAGAGTCAGCAGCCGCGAACAAGGGCGGGGTCAGGGCCGCCAACGTCACGGCGGCGGCGCTGTTGCCCAGAAAACGACGGCGGGTCATATCAAGCTTCATGGCGCAATGAGTCGCGATGGACGCGGGTGGATCAACTAAACTTGGTGAAACCCGGCTCGGCCATCGGGGCGACCGGGAGCGTCATTTTCCAGTCCAGCTCTTGCGGCACGAGCCGTTCCTTCGAATTGAGCGCGTCTTCCCACGTGACTTCCTGTCCGGTGTAAGCGGCCATGCGACCCATGATCGCCATCAAGGTGCTCTGCGACATCCAACGACCGTCGTTGATGTGTTTGCCGCTACGGATGCTGGCGAACAATTCGTTGTGCTCCTCCTGATACATATCCGTCTTCGGTCCGCGGTAACGCCAGGTTTCCTTGCCGTGAATCTGCGGGCTGGCCCAACCGGGAATCTTGCCGAATCCGGCCGCGCCCATGAGATAATCCGAGTTCTCATTGAAGCAATTGTTGATCTGCCGCTGTCCTAGGAACGCCTTCACGTCGTCAGGATATTCGTACACCACAAAGGTGTGATCGAAGATGTCGCCGCCCGGATTTGGAGATTGACGACCGCCCACGGCGATGGCTTTGACGGGCGGAATGTCCTTCATGGCCCAGGAAATTTTGTCCACGCTGTGAACCGCCTGCTCGACCAGGCCGTCGCCGGAGAGCCAGGTGAAATTATACCAGTTGCGGATCTGCCATTCGAGGTCGCCCATGTCCTTGGGCCGCTCGCTCGCCGGCGGCATGGGCTTGACCCGGCCGGTGTAATAAGTGGCATAGACGCAGCGCAAGTCGCCAATCGCACCGTCATGAATTTTCTTGTAGAACTCGCGCCGCGCGCCTTCGTAGCGCCAACAGAGACCGGCCACGAGCGAGAGGTCCTTTTCCTTGGCGAGCTTCGCGGACTCCATCACCGAGCGCACGCCCGGCGCATCGGTGGCCACCGGCTTTTCACAAAAGACATGCTTGCCCGCTTTCACGGCGGCGGCCAGTTGCACGGGGCGAAATCCCGGCGGAGTGGCCAGCAGCACCACGTCCACGCCGCTATCAATCACCTTCTGATACGCGTCCAGGCCCACGAAACATTTGTCCGGCGACACCTTGACCTTGGCCGCGTTGTGCTCCCGGAGATTCCGCAGGCTGTTCTGAATCGGCTCCGCGAAGGCGTCGCCCATGGCGACCAACTCGACATTCGGATCCGCGTTCAACGCCTGGCTCGCCGCGCCGGAACCGCGTCCGCCGCAACCCACCAGACCGATGCGCAGAGTTTGAGTGTTGCCGGCGCCGAACAGCCGGCCGGGCAGGATGGCCGGAGCGGCCAGCGCCGCTCCCACCACCGCACTGGTCTTGAGAAATTCACGCCGCGTCGTCGAGGAGGATTCTGTTGTGGTATTCATATTGATGTAGGTGGAGTTTCGCCCAGTCGTTTCACCGGCGTCAAGGCCGACGTTCGATTCATCCACCCCCATTTCGGGGGAGGAAAGCTCCCAACCCCATCGCGTGCTTTGAACCCCAGAACCGTAGCCGACGACGTGAGGAGGCTGATTCTTCGCGCGCCACCTCCTCGCGCGGTGGCTACCTCCGCCTCGTGACCTCGGCGGCTACGGCGGGTAGGCACATGGGGAGCTTCCACCTCCAACAATGGACGCGCATCGAGGCCATGAACCGCACGAAGACCCCTCACCCGGCCTTCGGCCACCCTCTCCCCATCCGATGGGGAGAGGGCAGGGTGAGGGGCCGGTTCATGGAAAGGAAAGTCAGCCAGTCAGCGATTGTAAAATGCCTTCCGCGGCTGCGCGCGGTTGGGCGGCGGCGTAGATCGGACGACCAATCACCAACCAGTTGGCACCGGCGACCATCGCCTCGCGCGGCGTCAGAGTTCGTTTCTGGTCATCCGATTTTTCCGCACCGGTGCGAATGCCAGGGGTGACCAGTTGCATTTGTTCCGGCAGCAATTGACGCAGCGCCGCGATCTCCAACGGCGAACACACCAGCCCGCGCAAGCCTGACCCGGCCGCCAGCAACGCCAGACGTTCGACCTGTTTACCGACGTTTGGTTCGCAACCGATCTCAGCGAGCGTGCGGGCGTCGTGACTGGTCAACACCGTTACTCCCAGCACCAGCGGCGCGTTTTGACCGGATTGCGACGCCGTCTGCTGCGCGGACTCCTCGGCGGCGCGCATCATCTCGCTACCGCCGCTGGTATGAATCGTGAGCATCTGCACGTCGAGTCGCACGGCCGAGGCCACGGCCCGGGCCACGGTGTTCGGGATGTCGTGGAATTTCAAATCGAGGAAGACGGCCGCGCCGGTGTCCCGCACCCGCTTGACGATGTCCGGCCCGGCGCTGGTGAACAGCTCCTTGCCAATCTTGAACGCCCCGACGGCGGGCGCGATTTCCCGCGCGAGCTGAAGCGCCTGTTCCGCTGTCGGCACATCCAACGCGGCGATGATCGGATTCCGTTGCATCCGGCAACTATCAGACCCCGCCGCCGCAAACTAAAGCCAAAAGTCCGGCGAACGAAATACGGAAGCCCCATCTCACTTAATTTGCGCTCACACCAGATTGGAGCGCGCACACGCCGCACTCAAGTCGGCTGGCTTACGCGGTTCGCGTCCGAGCAACTTCAGGAAGGTCTTTCCGTCAATGGTTTCGTGCGCCAGGAGTTCGGCCGTCACCGTTTCCAGTTGCCCGCGATGTTCTTGCAGAATGGCTTTGGCGTCGGCATACGCCTGGTCCAAAATGCTTTTGACCTCCTCATCCATCTCGCGCGCGGTCTGCTCGCTGCAATCGCGTTGCAGGAAGCCATCGGGCATCCCCGGTGCGAAAGAATTCTGGCGTTGGGCGCAGTGCGCCAGCCCGATGGTCTTGCTCATGCCGTACAGCGCAACCATGTTGCGGGCCAGCGCCGTCGCCTGCTGCAGGTCGTTCTCGGCGCCCGTGCTGACCTCCGCAAAAATCACCTCCTCGGCGGCGCGCCTTCCCAGTTGTCCCTTGATCCGATCGGTCAACGCGGAGCGGTTCATCAGGTAATGGTCTTCGGACGGGAGTTGCATCGTGTAACCCAGCGCGGCCCGCCCGTGCGGGATGATGGTGATCTTATGCACCGCATCGGCGTGCTGGCTGTAAGCCGCGACCAACGCGTGCCCCACCTCGTGGTAAGCCACCCGTTGCTTGTCCGCTTCACTCAAGCGCCGGCTCTTCCGTTCCGGGCCGGCCACAACTTTTTCCACCGCATCGTCCAAATCCTTCTGGTCAATCACCGTCCCCTCATGCCGGGCGGCGAGCAATGCGGCCTCGTTGACAAGATTGGCCAGGTCCGCGCCGGAAAAGCCGGGCGTTTGTTGCGCAATCTTCCGGAGGTCCGTCGCCGCGGCGAGCGGCTTGTTGCGCACGTGCAGTTTCAGAATCGCGAGCCGGCCCTCCAGGTCCGGGGCGTCCACCATGACCTGCCGGTCGAAACGGCCCGGTCGGAGCAGGGCGCGATCGAGCACTTCCGGCCGGTTGGTCGCCGCCAGCACGATCACGCCCACGTTGGCTTCAAAACCGTCCATGCCCACGAGCAACTGGTTGAGGGTCTGTTCGCGCTCGTCGTTCACCATCCCCAGGTGAACGCCCCGCTGCCGGCCCACCGCATCGAGTTCATCAATGAAGACGATGCACGGTGCCTGGGCCTTGGCCTTCTCGAACAAGTCGCGCACCCGGGCCGCGCCCACCCCCACGAACATTTCCACAAAGTCGCTGCCGCTGATCAAAAAGAACGGCACCTGGGCTTCGCCGGCCACCGCGCGGGCCAGGAGCGTCTTGCCGGTGCCGGGCGGGCCGACCAACAGGATGCCTTTGGGCACCGTGGCCCCCAGCGCCTGGTAGCGGGCTGGATTTTTCAGAAAGGTGACGACCTCCTGCAGCTCGAATTTCGCTTCGTCGCAGCCGGCCACATCCTCGAACGTCACGTGCGTTGACTTGTCCGCCACCAGTTTGGCCTTGCTGGCACCAAGGTTCATCAAGCCCTGACCCAGACTCCCCATGCGCCGGGCCAGAAACCGCCAGAGCAGGATCATCACCGCGATGGGCAGCAGCCACGCCCACAAGAGTTGCGAAATTCCACTCGGTCGGACGCCGCTAAACTCGACGCCGTGTTGCTCCAGCTCCTTGACCAAACCCGGATCTTCCACCCGGACGGTTCGGAACGCAAAAGCAGGCGTGGCGGCGGCAGGCGTTTTCTTGCCCGCTTGATGAGTGATCCCGACCTGATTGGTTTTCGCTTCGTATTGAGTGGTCGCCGGCACCGTCGCAACAGTCCCGTTCGTCAGGTTTTCCGGCCCTCGCGAGGAGTTGGTTTCCGTCCGGGTGATCGCTCCCGACCGGCCAGGCGCAGGCGACAGGTTCGTGGACGTGGTGGTGCCAACGATCTCCGCCTCCTCGATTGACACCTGGATCACCTGCCCCCGCCCCAGCAAAATCTTGAACTCGCTATACGGAATGGTGCGCGTGATGAACTGGCGCGAGACATCCTGCCAGATCCACAGGAACACAAACATCATCACCAAATACCAAACCACGGGCTGCCAACGTGGCGGCAACCAGTCGGGAGGCCGCCGATCCGGCCCCGGCGGCGTCGAGTTGGGCGACGGGTTTTGCCGGCTCGTGGCTTTGGATGTGTCGGTTCGGTCGTCCATATTCCAGCTCCGCGTCTCACTTCCAATTTGCTCAATTCCCCTCCGGCGCACAATCTCCGTTCGTCAAACCCGGGCGAATCCCGCAACGCCCAAACAACCGGGCGTCAAAGATACGGGCTGTGCAGGCCGATCATCTGCGAGAACAGGCGCGGGACCGGAACAATGATCAGCAACAGCAGCAGGAACGCAAAATAGCCCAGCAACTGCCGTGGCCACCCGACCGGTGACACGTCGTTGGCGGCGGGCGCGTCATGCGTGCCGGCGATGAAAAAGACGATGAACGCCCAGAACATCAAGCCCGGCCACACAAACAGCGCCAGCAAAAACAACCCTGCCAGCGCCACCATGCTGACACCGTGCGCACGGCGCGAGCCGAACAACGCGTGCGAGATATGACCGCCATCCAATTGCCCAATCGGCAACAGATTCAACGCCGTGACGATCAATCCCAGCCAACCCGCGAAGGCCAGCGGATGCAGCACCAGATGCTGGCTGGCCAGCACGGAAACTCCGAGCGACAATTTCGCCAGGCCGGCCAGCAGCAGCGAGGAATCAATGTTCACGCCGATGTTGCCAAGGGTTGCGGGCGCGTTACCCGGCACCACGTGCGAGTAGCGCAGCCCGAGCAACAACGCCGGGATCGCAAACACCAGACCGGCCAGCGGCCCGGCCACCGCCACATCGAACAGCGCCCGGCGATTCGGAGTGAGTGATTTGATTTTGATGAACGCGCCAAACGTGCCCAAGGCAAACGGCACTGGGACGAAAAACGGCGGCGTCACCGCAATGCCGTGCGCTTTAGCCGTGAAGTAATGCCCCAGTTCATGCGCGCCCAGAATCAGGAGCAGCCCGAGGCTGTAGGGCAATCCCACCGCGAAACGCTCCGGTTGCTCGAGCAAGTTGACTCCCGCGTGCAGGGCGCCGGCCCAGGTGGTCGTGGCCAGCGTGGCCGCGAACAACAACCAGTGAACCCACGCCTTCGTCACTCCGGCCGACCGGGGCAGCAGTTTTTCCGGCACAATCAAGACCCGCACATCCGGAGCTTCGCCCTCCAGTAACAGCGGGGTGACAGACTCGCCGGCGAAAGCCGCGCGCATCCGGGCGAACACTTCCTCCGCCTGCCCGCGCAGCCGGCCCTCGAGTTGCACCACCTCGCCCACCACCTTGCGCCCCGTGATCGCCAAGAGCGGCGCGAGCCGGGCTTCCCACGTCGCCAGATTCTCCGGCGGCAACGGCGGCGGAATCGTTGCTGCGGCCGTTCGCGCCAGCGTGCGACGCACCCCGAGAACGTAAGCCAGATAGAATCCGAAGATCAGAATCAACCAGAGCAATAATCCATTGATCATGCCGCTTCCGTTCCTTTTGCGGGTTCTGGCTCCGACCACTCTCCGGACTGTCTGCGCCCGGGTCGGCGCTTTGCCGCATCCAACTCGACCCGTAAATGATCCCCCAGCGGCAGATTAGTATTTTCCCAGTGCCAATTGCCTGGTGGTTGGCGTCGCAGCCGACAACCGGGTTGTTGCCGGTGCGATCGGCGGTACGACCTTGATTGAGTTTTCTCCGCCATAAGGATTGGGCACCTGTCGGGTGGCCTGCGGATCATGCAGCCACTGGCCGTCCACGACCAGCCGATATTCGTAACTGCCCGGCGCCAGGGCCAGGTCCTTGGCCCACTTGCCGGCGCCCTGGGAAACCATTTCCGCGTTTTCCGGACGCCAGTTGTTGAAGGTGCCGGCCAGGCACACTTTCTGTGCCGCGTCGTTGCGATATTCAAAATGCACGGGCAGGGTCGCCAGTTTGCCGGCGGGCGTCTTGCCCGAGGTCGCGGCCGCATTGGTACCGCGACGAGTGGGAGTCGTTTTTGTGTTCATAACGGTAATTCCTTTCTTTGTTTCGGTGTGAAATGATCGCGTAACCTTTCCGGTCTAGAACCAGGCGCCGCGCTTGACCCGCAAGCGGTTGATGATGGTGGGCGCGCCACTCTTGACGGCGTCTTGATACGCCTCCTGGTAACCAACCCAACTGCCAACGGTGCCGCTTAATCGGGCCACGCCGCCGTCCACCGTCACGGTGATGTCGTTGCGATGCACGAACGGGCTCCAGAAGAAGGCGCGCTCAATGTCCTTTTTGATCTGGTCATCGCTCTTCAACGGCGCCGGACTGAGCATCACATTGCCGTAGTACGGCCAGTCGTAATTCCACAGCAACACATCGGTGGCGAATTCAAGATGGTTGCGAACCAGGATCACGCCCTTGACCCGGGATGTGACATCCTGCGCCTCCATTTTTTCAAAACTGTTGTTCACCCGGCCGGACAAGTAGGCGACGTGCCGCACCACGCCGACCTCGATCTGCGCGTCGCTCAAGAGCGGATCCCAACCCAGCGCCGCGCGCACGGCCTTCTCCGTCTCGGCATCGCTGGGCAGATTGCCGGGCGGCGAGAGTTCCAGCCGGTTATCCACGGCTGAAACGCCCACGGTGTTCCGCGCATCTTCGACCGCCGCGCTGATGGCCTTCAAATGAGAAACCTGTCCGAAGAGAATCACCGCCCCGTCTTCCACCATGACATCCGGATGCGATTTGGTCAGACGCGGATCGTAACGGAACGCGGCCTGCACCGCCTGTTTGATCTGGTCATCGGTCAACAAGTTCGCCTGTGCTTTGCGGTCGGCCGCTTTGGCCAGGGCTGGATCCACTTGCAAGCCGGTGTCCGCCACCGCCAGCACGCCACTGACCCATGCGTCGCCGAACGCCCGCGATTTTTCCAGCACGCTGCCCACGGAACCGGTGAGCGTCACCTTCCCCTGCTTCACCTGAAGGTGAATGGGATCGCCGGCCAGCCAGATGTCCCGTCGCAAGCGGTCCTGCGCGTCCGCCGTGATTTCCGCGTCGGTGCGTTTGTCCACGTAATCAATGGACAGATCGTTATGCACCGCCTGGAGGCCCTTGACGCCTTTGGCAATCCGCGTCGCGAGTTGGGATTCCGCCCACGAGCTCACCGAGCCGGTCAAGGTGGCCGTGCCGGCGTTCACCGACACGATCACTTGATACGCTTCCGTGGCGGGATCCTGCTGGAGCGCCTGCAACACGTCCTTGCGAATGTCTTCATCCGGGCGGGTGACCGGCGTGACTTTGATCTGGTCAACCACACTGCGCACGCCGCGGACACTTTCAGCCACCTTCACCGCGCGATCCCGGGCCAGAAGATTGTCGGAAGTGCCCGCGAGCGTAACGATGCCCTGGCTGGTGCTCACCACCACGGATCCGGCGGCCGAACTCTTGGCGAGGTGCAGATCGGAGGCCACGGCGGCGGTGATTCCGGCGTCAGTGATGGTCCGGTTTGGCGTCGCCGCCGCCAGCGGTTGCACCAGCAATCCGCAAGCGCCAACCACCAGCAAGAGCAGGCAAAATCCACGACCCCGTCCGGCGGGGTAATTCCATTTGAACGAAGTTAATGATTTCATCTGCGCAGCCTTTCTGGTTTGCGAGTTGAGATCGGCCGCCGGCCCCGGCCTTCCTGGCCGGCCGGACTTCCGATCGTTTCAACGCTTGGTTTTCATTTCGTTATTCATTGATTCCCCAGTGACACGAGGTCGCCGAGCGGGTGGTCTCGGCGGCGAGCCACAATAATCGGAGTTGGTTTGCCGGTGGTTCTGGTTGTGCCAATCGAATGGGCACTTCGGCTTTGGCCGGGATGTTGTCGGCGACGAATTCCACCGGAATTCTGCGAACGGGTGATTCCCGATTCCACCCAAGTTGGCGCGTCAGGCGCATATCCACGGCAGAAGTGAGATCGAGTTTTTTCATGGCAGCTAAAGCAGGTTACCGGTTGCATTTAAGTTTGGTTAACGACCGTGCTTACTACTCCGAAGAACGCCATCAAACCGCTACCTTGGCTAAAGCCCAGCGTGTGCCAGCCACGATCCCGAAACCCGCCCAACGGATTTTTGCTGCTAGGCAAACGCTTGCAGGAGATTTGAAAAACCGCCGGGCCTGGTCATCGGTCAACGATTGCTCAGCGAGAGATAAACCGCTTACCCAAGGATACGCTCGTAGCCACCGACGTGAGGAGGTGGAGTGCCAGGAATCCGCCTCGTTACCTCGGCTGCTTCGCGAAGGTTCGGGAGAGTATCCACGATCCTCGAATCGTGCAGCGCGACCATGAACCGACGCCGGGTCAGGTGAACCGGCCTACAGTGTGCAGGCCCGGTGCCCTCGCCGGGCGGTTCAGGAGAGATTCACCCGTCCGGCTTCAGTCTCAGCGTTTGCTTAACACTGGTGGCGGCGTGCGATGGAGCAAGGAGACATAATCCGCCAGGATGCGCTCGGCTTCGGTCAGAATCACGTCGCGCGCCGGGGCATTGTCCGCGCCGTCATCGGCGGCGTCAGCGTCGTCAGCCGGCATTTTCGTGGTGGCGGTGACAGTCGCGGAATTGGTGTAGGTCACAGGCGGAGGCAGACCGGGCAACTCCGCGTTCTGGAGGGTGAGGTTGTAGGTGGTGGGCGCGGTGGCTTGAAGCGCCTGATCCTCCTTCGCGATTGCCTGTTGCCGCGCCTTGGCCTGGGCCATTTCCTGTCGCCGCTCGGCTTCGTTCAGCGAAACCGTTTTGGTCGTCAGGCTCTTTCGGAGCCGGGCGAGGTCCTCACTCAGGTACGTAAAATCCTTTTCTCTGGCCACCCGCCGCGCCGAGTCCGCGCGCAACGCGGTCAGATACGGCTGCACGCGATCCAGCGGTTCGTAATCCGCCGCCGGCGCCGTGTCCCACGGCAGCGGGTCTTTCATGGCCGATTCGCTCACATCACTCACATCGCTGGGCGACGGCAGCACGATGTCGGAGGCGACGCCCTTGAGCTGCGTCGAAGCGCCGCTGGGCCGGTAGAATTTGCGGATCGTGACCTTGAGCGCGCCGGGATCGTAGGCGTAAGCCAGATCGCTGCGATCCATCAGGGGCGCCAACGGCAGGATGCTTTGCACCGTGCCTTTCCCAAACGTCGAGGTATCGCCCACCACCACCGCGCGGCCGTAATCTTGGAGCGCGCCGGCGACAATCTCCGAGGCCGACGCGCTGTAACGGCTGGTCAGCACAATCAAAGGGCCGTCGTACTGCACGCGCGCATCCGTGTCCGAACCCACTTCGAGATCGCCCGCCGGACCGCGCGTCTGCACCACCGGCCCCTGGCGGATGAACAGGCCGGTGAGGTTGATGGCCTCTTCGAGCGAGCCGCCGCCATTCCGTCGTAGATCGAGGATCACCCCGCGCACGTGTTCCGCCTTCAACTTGGCGAGCAGCTCCGCGACATCCGCCGTGGCGCTGCGATGACTGTTGCCCCGTTCGCCGTCCATGCCCGCGTAAAACGACGGCAGATCAATGACGCCCAGGCGCAACGTGTGATCCGGGCTGGTGGGCAAATCCACGATGCGCGCCTTGGCCTGCTGATCGGCCAGTTTGACCTCATCCCGCACCAACGTGATGGTTTTGTGAACGGAATCGTCGGCGGCGCTGGCCGGAATCAGGGTCAGCCGCACCACGGAACCTTTCGGGCCGCGGATCAATTCCACCGCGCGCGCCAGCGGCATGTTCACCACGTCCACGGGCGACTGGCCACCTTGCGCCACCGCGATGATGCGGTCGCCGGGCTTGAGCAATCCACTGCGGGCCGCCGGGCCGCCGGGTACCAGGTCATGGATCTTGCAATAACCATCCTCGCTCTGGAGCGTTGCGCCGATGCCGAACAACGAGAGATTCATCGCGATGGAAAAACTGTCCAACTGTTCGTGCCCGAGATAATCCGAGTGGGGATCATACACGTGCGCCAGCGCATCCAGATAGATTTCCAACACTTCGTCCCGGCTCAATTCTCCCATCGTGCGCGAGAGCTGTCCGTAACGGTGCTCCAGCGTTTTCGCAATTTCGGCGGGCGTCTTGTCGTTGAGCTTCTCCTGCAAATACTCGGCGCGCAGTTGTTGCCGCCACAACGCCTGCGCCGCCGTCCGGTCGGCAGGCCAGGGCGCGTTCGCGCGGTCGTAGTGGTAAACATCGTGTCCGGTGAAATCAAATTTCGCGGTTTGCAATTCATTGGTGACGTACGCCGCGCGTTGGCCGAGGCGTTCCAGGTAGCGCGCAAAGATGACCCGTGCCGGACGGGTGTCACCCTGGCGCCGGGTGGCGCGGGCCAGTCCATCGCGATAAGCGTCAAATTCGTCCACGTCGGATTGCCGGAACAGGACGTGCGCCGGATCGAGCGCGTCGAGGTAGCGATCCAGAAACTTGCCGGCCAGTTCGTGGTCGAGCGGATGATGGGCGAATTGCGAGTGCTCCAGGAGACTCGTGGTCATCCCGGTGATGTTGGCCTCGGTCTCGCTCACGGTGGCCGGAGTGGCGGGGCGTCGGTCCAAACCCGAGGCGGTCAATCCAATGGCCAGGACCAGCGCGATCAGCGGGGCAAAGATTTTCAATTTCATAAGCTGGTTTGGTTTCATTTGTCACGGTTCGTGACTTCGCCGGCCGGCTTGCTGCACCGAGACGGACGAATCACTTGCGGCGAACCTACTCCGCCAAGATTGCCGATTCCTTTCGCGAACATTACAAATGTGAAAGCTTGCATCCGCCGGGAATTTCGCCTCAGCGCGAGCAACCCGGAATCCAAAGCGATTATCCGTGCCGGCGGCGCGTCCTGAAGGAACACGGCAGGTTTCATGTTGTCAGCTTCCGCCGTCGGAGGCGCGTTGATTCAGATTTTGGCGTCGTCAGCCGCTCCCGGGAGAACGGCCAGTGAACCACACGGGCGCAAACGAACAGGACGCCCAAGCCAGCCACAAAGAGCGGGTAGAGCAATGCGTCGAACTGGTCGCGCCGCGTCGTTTCCAGCGCTCCCGGCTCCTCGAAGGCCCGTTCGGGGATCATCACACCAGTTGCACTCTTCATAACAAAAAAACTTCACGGCTGGTCGGCGCGTTGATTTCCCTGGCCTGCCGCCGCCCGGTAATGAAAATCCGTTTTCTTGCCGGCCAGACGCGCCAGACATTTCTCCGCGGATTCCGCCAGCAGTTTTTTCATCGTTTGCAACAGCGCCGGGATGTCCATCGGCTTCTCCAACAACGCGCCCACACCCGCGTTGAGCGCCGTAAAGAGCTGGTTCGGCCGCGCGGTGATGACGACGATGGGCAGGAGCGGATGCCGGCGGGTGAGTTGCTCGAACGTGTCCCAGCCATTCTTGACCGGCATGTTCAGATCGAGCAACACCAGGTCCACCGACGCGTCCTCCACCAGGTCAAGCGCGCGTTGTCCGTTTTCGGCGGCAATGACGAAGTAACCCTCGCTCAGCAGCACTTCTTTCAAGGAGTCGCGCACGACGGGATCGTCGTCCGCCAAAAGAATCCGGCCGGCGACCGGCGGACTTTCCGGCGACGGACTGGCCGATGGAGACGCGGAAGTTTTCTGATTGGTTTTGGATGATTTCATGTTTGCGACGAAGGAAGTTGTCGTTGGAGCGGCGGAGGCGAGGCGATTTTTCCCAACTCAAGGATGACGCGTTTTGAACTCCTGAACCGGAGAGCGACTGGCGGGTCGGCATTCATTTGTGTGATCACAGCGTCCAATAATTCGAGCCGGGTCAGGGCGTCGGGCTGACGAGCAGTTGGGTGACAAAGCCCTTGCGGGCGAAACGTCGCACCTGGCGTTGATCTCCCTCGCTGGTCAACTGGTTGATGGCGCGCATCAGGACGGGGATGTTCAAGGGCTTCTCCATGAACGCATCCACCCCCAGTTGCACGGCCTTCTGGTATTGGTTGGGCCGGGCCGTGATGACGATGACCGGCAACAGCGGCGTGACTCGATCCAACTGACTGAAGGCAGTCCAGCCATCCCAATGCGGCATGTTCAGATCGAGCAACACCAAGTCCGGCTCGTGTTCGATGGCCCGGGTGACGGCTTCGATGCCGTTCCGCGCTTCATCCACGACGAAGCCCTCCGATTCCAGCACAGCGGCCAGACTGCCACGCACCGACGCATCGTCATCGGCAATCAGGATGCGATTGTGAACCGACTGCGCCGGCTGCGGCTGCGGAGCGGCAACGGACGAAGACTGGTTGGAGAGCGAGGGGTCCGGCTCGGTATGAGCGCACCAGGCTCGTTCCTCCGTCAAGCCGGTGAACGCTCCGGCGCGAAGTCCCCGGCCACCCGCAAGCGGAATAATAAAACCAGCCTCGTTGGTGGTGTTGCTGGTTTCCGCCGGCTCCCATCTTCGACGGGCATCGTCCAATCGTCCCCGCCTTTCCATTTCGGTGGGCGGGTTGATCCAATGTCGGCGGCGGAAGGGTTCAAATTTGCAGTGCGATTCGGATTGCACGACGGGCATTTTCATAGGCACGACTCGGTGGGTAGGGTTGACTCATTGATTACCGGCTAGAATTGGGTTGCGTAAAATCTCCTCCCGCCGCCGGAGCAGATTCGACCGCTAGGTGTAGGGCACCCTGAACCGTCTTCAACAGTTCCGAGAGTTCAAACGGCTTCGGCAGCACTGCGGCGATCTGCAACTCCGGGTCCGTCTGGCTTGCGTTCACGGAAAATGCGCCGGAAGCCACAATGACGGGGAGACTCATGCCTTCGCGCCGCATCCGTTCGATGAGCTTGAGGCCCTTGAGCCGCGGCATATCATTGTCGGTCAGCAGCAGATCGTAATGCTCGTGATGCAGTTCGGTCCACGCTTGCTCGCCATCGGCAGTGGTGCTGACGTCGTAGCCATCACCGGTCAACGCCAGAGTAACCAGGTCACGGGTGCATTCGTCATCATCCGCGATGAGAATCCGGCGCGTGTGATCCAGCGCCGGCCACAACTGCGAACTTACCGCACCCGGCCCACTCCGGGCCGGAGCCGCTGATGTATTTGGTAGCTTCATATCGTTGTTCCACTTGTTCTTGCCAACTTCGCCGTTCAGTCGTTGCTTCGTCATTCCGAGAGAACGGTTGCACCGAATGTGCCACGCGCTGCGACTGTTGATTTGCAGAGTCTTGAACCCATGAATGAGGAAACCGCAACGCCAGCCGGATAAGTGACTTGCCATGTCAGCGATAAGCGGTTGACCCACCTTCCCGCCGGGCGCTCACGATTCGAGCCGGCAGTCTCGATTTTCTGGCTGTTGCAAACGATCGTTTCTGCCACCCTCCCGGGCATGGCACTTGCAAAGTCGTCAGGCGCACATTTGCCAGTCAACCGCACGCCGCTATGATGATGAAACCGCCTCCGCGATCGGAGTCCGCATGAAACGAATCCTCGCCGCCTTGATGCGAATACCCAAACCTTGGACCACCTGTTTCGCGCTGGTGTTGGCGGCGCTGGTGGGTTGGCTGGATTACGTTACCGGGTTGGAGCTGGATGTAACCGGCTTCTACCTCATCCCGATTTCCTGGGCCAGTTGGGCGGCGGGACGCAATTCCGGGTTGCTCCTGGCGCTGGCTTCCGCCGGGTTTTCCACCGTAGCCCGGATCGCGTTCAATGCAGCGCCAGGGGGTCCCGCGCATCCGGCGATTCCCTTCTGGAACGCGGTGATGTTGTTGTTGGTATTTGCCGTGGCCGCCTATTCAATCGCCGCCGCCACGAGCGCATATCGCTCCCTGGCCGACGCCCAGGCACAGTTGCGGAAAGCCAACGAAGGCCTGGAGGAAACCGTGCAGCAGCGGACGTTGGCATTGCGGTCCGAAATCGCCGAGCGGCAACGCTTGGAGGCGGCCCAACGCCAGGCCGAACGGCTGCTCGAACGCCAGGAAAAACTGGCCGTGCTCGGCACGCTGACCGCCGGCATCGCGCATGAGATTCGCAATCCGCTCACTTCCTTGAAAGCCCGGCTCTACACCTTGGAAAAACATCTCCACGCCCTGCCCGCCGCCCGCAAGGACACCGACATCATCAATGCCGAGATTTCCCGCCTCGAACGCATTGTGTCGGATGCCTTGAGTTTCGCCCGACCGGCCGATCCCCGGCTGGTATCCATCGCCACCGACACGTTGCTCCGGGAGGTTCGCGACCTGATGGCCAGCAGCCTGGAAAATCGGGCCGTGCAACTGGTGGTGGAGGCGAACTCAGGATTATTTGTCCGCGCGGATGGCGGTCAC
This sequence comes from uncultured Bifidobacterium sp., assembly GCA_964561105.1. GTDB lineage: Bacteria > Verrucomicrobiota > Verrucomicrobiia > Limisphaerales > JADLHS01 > JADLHS01. The sequence continues at coordinate 22,408 of CAZLOH010000003.1, forward strand.
CTGAAACAGGTGCTCATCAATCTCATCCAGAATGCCGCCGACGCCGTGGAGGGTCGCGGCACCGTCACGCTCCGAACGCGCGCGCTCCGAGCCGTGTTGGGGGGACACGAAACCGACGCGGTGGTCCTCGAAGTGAGCGACACCGGCAAGGGGATCCCGCCCGAAATCGAAAAGCGCCTGTTCGACCCGTTCTACAGCACCAAAGAAACCGGCACGGGCCTTGGACTGCCCATCGCCCTGCGCATCATCGAAAAGCATGGCGGCAGCATCGAATACCAAACCCAACCCGGCCACGGCACGACCTTCAGCGTTGTCTTGCCGCGTAACAGTCAGCACACTGCGGCCCGTGCAGACGAATCAGCCACCACGGAAAGCGTTTGAGCCAACGTCCGTTCCCAGGTTAATTGCCGTCCACTCGATTCACGCCCGCGCCTGGTTCCAGCCCGACTCATCCCGGTAGCGCTCCCCATGCCGCAGCCCGCCCACATCCTGCTCATTGAAGACGACGCCGGTCTGGCCGCGAACCTCCGCGATGTGCTCGCAGACGACGGCTTCCAAGTCACGCTGTGCCATCGCGGCGACGAAGGCATGCGGCGCGCGAATAACGACGAGTGCGATGTGGTATTGACCGACCTGCGCCTGCCGGGTCTCGGCGGGCTTGAATTGGTGAAGCAGTTGCACGAATCCCAGCCGCGCCTGCCGGTCGTGCTGATGACCGCGCACGGCACCATTGAAACGGCCATCGAAGCGACCAAGCTGGGCGCTTACGATTACCTGCAAAAACCATTCGAGATGCCAAGCCTCCTCGGATTGCTCCACCAGGCCGTCGAAGCCAGCCGCCTCATGCGCGAGCCGGTGACGTTGCCAAACGCCCCGGTCGAGAGCCGCACGGCACTCGTCGGCGTGAGCCGCGCCATGCAGGACGTGTGCAAGGAGATCGGCCGCGTGGCCGCCAAACCCGTGACGGTCCTGATCCGGGGTGAAACCGGAACTGGCAAGGAACTCGTGGCGCGCGCGATCTATCACCACAGCGCGCGCTCCAAGGCCCCGTTCATCGCGATCAATTGTGCGGCCGTCCCGGAGAACCTCCTCGAAAGCGAGCTGTTCGGCCACGAACGCGGCGCGTTCACCGGCGCGGACCAGCGGCGCATCGGTCGCTTCGAGCAGGCTCACCAAGGCACGCTCTTCCTGGACGAAATCGGCGACCTCCCGCCCAACACACAGGTCAAACTCCTGCGCGTGCTTCAGCAACAGACCTTTCAACGCGTCGGCGGAACCGAGGTGATCTCCGTGGACGTGCGCGTCATCACCGCCACGCATCGTCATTTGGAAACGATGATTCAGGACGGGACTTTTCGCGCCGACCTGTTCCATCGCCTCAACGTGGTCTGGCTTCAGCTTCCACCGCTGCGCGAACGCCGCGAGGACATTCCCGTGCTGGTCGCGTATTTCCTGCGCAAATACGCCCGTGACTTTGGCGTGGAAAACCCGACCATCGCGCCCGAGGCCGAAGCCGTGCTGCAAGCAGACTCGTGGCCGGGCAACGTCCGCGAACTGGAGAACGTGACCCGGCGACTGTTGCTCGCCGCCCGCGGGCTGGCCATTAACGCGGAGGCCGTCCGCCAAACCCTCGCCGCCCGTCAGACCGAAACCACTCTGGCGGGCAACTCCTTCAGCGCGTTCGCCGCCGACCTGCTCGCCCGGGCACAGGAAGGCGAACTGGCCGACGCCCATGCCCGCATGCTGGCCGAGGCGGAACGGGAAATTCTCACGCAAGCCATTACCCTCGCCGCAGGCAATCAGGCGAAAGCCGCGCGCTGGCTCGGATTGTCGCGTTTCACCTTGCGCGAAAAACTCAAGCAGCTCGGCTTGCATCCGGACTCCGCCGAAGCCGGCCCGGATTGAACCGCCTGCCGAACCTTGAACAGGTGCCAGAGGAGGCGCGCCAGTTTATGCGCCATCGCCGTGATCGTCTTGGGCGCGCCCAGTCGGGCCTTCCAGTACCGGTAGAGTTTCCCCAAGTGGTTCTGGACCTGCTACGGGCTTTGCGCCGCCAGCCGCAATGCCCGAACTGCGATGACAAGGTTTTGTTGCATATGCAACAAAAGCTTGTCCAGCCGCGAATCGAGGTTCATGGAAGGGATAGGATGGGCGCGACGAGGCCACCCAGCCCAAGTGTCGGAACATCCCTTCGGGAAGGAGCGGGCAGCGGCAAGGCGCACCCACCACATTGTGAGCGGACATTTGCGGCTGGACGGTTTTGGTCGGGCGCAGTATGTAGGGCTTCATGGTGTTTGCTCGTTCGGTCGTTCCTGGTTGTCTGGGGCGCGCGTCCCACCACTGGTGGCTCAGCGTTCCGCAACCCACGCTCACACCGGAGAGCAGACACGGCATTCGCCCGCAGTAAAAGCCATGCTGACCAGGCCACTCGACCACGTCAGCTAATCGAGTTGTTGCCCCGCCGCGACGGCGGGTGGTGTGCGAACCGCCGAAGGATCGGAAAGGACTGAAGGCGCGGAGGAAGCGTCGCCTTGTTTGAGAGTGTGATCGCGCCGAACGTCCAAGGTGGCATCGGGCGTGTGCGGGGCGTGGAGTGCTTCGCCAGTTTGGATGCGGGTTTGGTGGTTCGGTCGTTGCGACTTGGCGGCTTTGCGCCTTTGCGTTTCAATTTTTTTATCGCCAAGACGCCAAGACGCAAAGGACGCAGCGAGGATTTGCGGTTTGAGCGCAGCAGGCGTTTCGATGCGGCCACTACCAGCAGAGATGTTTGACCGGGAGCTTTTGAGTTATGCCGATGTTGTGGCCTCCTGAGAAACCAGCCCTGCCGTCGTGGGCTTTCAGGGTTGTGACTCATGACCCCGATGCGCGGCGATTGTTGGAGGTCGCAGCCCTGCCTGAAGCTGTCGGCTGAGAGTTTGTGGAGACGAGCGCCTCACCCCGGCCCTTCCCCATTTTGCTGCGCCGACTCCGCAAAACGTGGAGAGGGAGAAATGTTCGCCACACCTTTGAATATACCAGCGACTGGATTTGCGACGCTCGCGTCCGAGCAAAAGGACATCGCCATTGCTGTTCCCTCTCCCTGGGGGAGAGGGTCAGGGTGAGGGGAAAGCGCGGCCCGGTGTTCGTCAGGTGCAATTACTTAAACAATTTTTCCGATTCGTCGGATCACCTCGCCGGTGTTTTCCAGCCACCAGCCGAACATCGTCGTCAATTCCACCTTTGCGGTGAGCAACGGAATGGCAATGAGCAGCACCAACACGTTGCCCAGAAAAATTACGACGGCGGAAAACAGGTAACCCTGGCTGGTGATGTCCGACTGTTGGGTTTTCAAAATGTACGCCGTGAGGGTGAGGTGAAAGGCGTAGGCGGCGCCGACGAGCAAATGAAACCACGCCAGGTAGCCCTGCCAGTTCCAGATGAGTTGCCCGCCGAGAAACACCAGCACCACCAGCACTGCATAGAACGGAAAAAAATAAGGCGACAAGGAAATGAGGAAATTGTTTTTGTCCACGATGACATGTCCGCCGTTGGCGGTGGCCTTGAACTTCTTCACGCTGCCCCCGAACAGCCACACCCAGACTGCGTGCGTCAGTTCGTGTCCGACCACGTAAATCCACATCGGCTTGGGCAGCAACCAGAGGATGACCAGCCAGCAGGCCGCCCCGGCGGCAATGGGGATCAAGGTCGTATCCGCCCCACCGCACCGGCTCATCACCATCCAAAGCGTCTTGCCCGCGCCGTAGCAAACCGGCAACAACAGCAGCGCGAGAATAAATTTGATCCATTTCGGCACGCGCCGAGCAAACTGGAATCAGAATTCCAATGCCAGAAGAAAGCGTGCTCGTCAGTCGAACTCACGGTCGGCGCAAGCGGAAAAATTCCTGGGGTTTGAGACTGATCAGATCGCGACTGAACTCAAACTGCCCGTCGGCCGGGTTGACCGTCGCGGTGAGCGGGGTCCAAATGATTGGCGGCGCCAGGTCGGTGGTGGACTCGAGCGTGTAGCCATCGTAATTCGTGCTCCAATAGACCACCACGACATTGGGTTCGGTGCGAATGAACAAACCGGGGCGCGACTCAACCAACGGCGGCAACGCTACCAACACCGAACCGACAAAGTCTATGTCGCTTCCGACGGATGTGAGCAGCAAGCGCGGCGCACAATGACACGCGCCGCCGTCGGATTCGAGCGGGATCACCCACAGTCCGTTCATTCCACCGATGGCGCCCGCACCGATGATGCCGCGGCCATCGGGCGTCCAGATTGCTCCGTGCGGAAAACCATCTGCTCCCGTGAGCGCGGTGATTTGCCGCAGATTTGAACCGTCCGCGTTCGCCGTCCACAGGTTCACGCCGGTGTTGAGGAACAGGGGTGAACTCTGGTCCGCCATGAGCAACTTCGTTCCGTCCGGCGACCATGCAGGCCAGCGCAGGCGCAACGTGGTCGGCTCGGCAATCCTGGTTCGCGAAGACCAATCCGGCGAAGTGACGTAAACGCCGTGCGGAGCGCCGGGATTCGAGTTGTGAAACGCCAGCCGCCCGTCCACCGGATTGACCACGGGCGCTTCGTCGTAACATTCCGGCGTGAGCGCCGGAGGCAGTTGCGTGAAGAGGCCGCCCGCGGGCCCGCTCCACAAGAGGCAATTATCGTCGAACACCAGATTTGTCCCGTACCAATCAAAAGCCTGGATGGCCGCTTCGTTGGTGTAGAAGATCGTTTCCTGTCCCGTGGTGAGGTTGCGTGACCAGATGTTGCCCGCTGCCGTCACACCTCCGCCGCCGCGCAGGAAAGCCAATCGCTGGGCGTCAGGCGACACGCGCGGCCGCGCACCGTCGGTGATGAAGGTTTCGCCGCTGCCATCGAGGTTGATGGCCCAGGTGGTGTCGTTGAAATCGGCCAGGTAACCGTATTGAATGTGGTCCACCTCCCAATCCTGGCTGGTTGGGGTCGTGAGACTGATGCTGGAGATGCCGCCGGGGTTCACCACGCCGAAGAAGCGGTCTTCCGCCGTCGCTGCACCGCCCGCGCCGTCGCCCAGATTGACACCGGTGCTCGTGCCCAGCGACACGCCGTTGGCGTCGCGAGCCGTGAAGAGCACGTTGCCGTGACCGACTACGCCGGCAGTCACAAGGCCGATGTCCGTGAACACGATGCCCGCGTGAGTGGGCAGACGCCCGCCGAGCGCCGCCGCATCGAATGTAATGGTGATGTTGGTCTGCGCTCCGCCGGAATAAAACGAATGTCCGCCCGCGCCGGAGCCGTTCATCGAACCATCGTCCGCGTCCACCGAATCCGTGTTCACGCTCGGGCCGGCGACCACCCAACCCGCGTTCGCGGTCGCGCCCGGGGTGTTGAACACACCGTCCTCAAAGTCTTCGAGATAGAAATAACTGAAACCGCTCCCGCTCATCGGACCCGCGACCAGGTCCGTGCTGGGGGTCGGACCGAGTTGAGCATAACCGGCCACCGCAAACGGGCTGTCGGCAAAACTCAAATACGGCGACGGCCCTTGCAAGCCCGACAACTCCGCCGCCGTCGAGTGCCGGCTGTAGAAAACCGTGCCGCGCGTCGAAAGGATGACGCGATTGGTGTCAATCACCGGTGGCGGATTCGTATCGCTGCCCGGCAACGTGACGGGCGGTTCAATCGGCGTGACCGTCGAGGCGAGTGTGTAGGCGGCGAATTGCGAACGACTCCGCGCGCCGCTCAGAGCGCTGCCGTAATACTCGATGGTGGCGGTATTGGTCAGATAAAATGGGCCGGTGTTCGCGTAGAGTTCCCACGGGGCGGCAGAGCCCTGGCGATAATAAATGTCGTCAAGGCCAAAGCTGGAGAAGTAGATCAGGATCGGGCCGGTGTACGGACCGGGCGGCGGACTAATCTGAACCAGCGACGGCTCCTCCGCTCGCATCGGCGCGTAATTAAAGAACGAAACGTCAAGCCGATATTGGTTGGGCAGCACGTAACCCGTCCCAGTCGGCGGGCCGCTGAGGTTGTTGGTGTGGAGATTGCCCAGACCGTTCGTTGGCCCGGCATCCGTTTCCGCCTGCGTCGAGAAGCCCGGCGCGAAACTGACTCCGCTGCTCCAGTCCGGGGCGCTCACGGATTCCAGTAACATCACCGGATCCAACCCGAACGGCGTCGTGGTGAGCACCCAAACATTGCCGCGCGTGGCCGGGGTGGAAACGCTCGGCAAACTGCTGCTGCTGGTTTGAACATAATCGCCGCCGGCGTTGCGAGTGAAAACCTGGGCGGAAACCGACGAGAGCAGATTGGACGCGCTGGAAAACAGAATGAACTTTCCGCTGCCCAACGGAGACACGCCGGTGACGGCATTACCCTCGGGTCCGACCGCGTAGCCCGCGCTGATGTGCAATTGATCGTCGCTGGCGGACAGGCGCAACCCGCTGACGACACCAAAGTCAGATATGGCCACAACCAGACCATTTGTTTGTTCGTCCACGAAATAAAGCTGCCGCACCGGCCATGGCAACAAGCTGACCGTCGCGGGGCCAAAACTGAAATCTCCGCCCGTATTGATCAGCGGCTGCACGATGATATTTGACTGGCCCGGCACGTAGAACAGCAGGCGCGGGTATGGTTCGTTGTTGAAATTGCCGGCCACATACTCGACGCCGGGAGGCAGATTGGAACGGACGAGCACCGGTGCGGCCGTGTTGGTGTAGGCGAACGCGACAAACGTGTCGTTGCTGCCGCCCCGACGAATCGCCGCCAGCAAGGTGGCGTCCGTCGCCGCGCGGCGGAACGAACTGGCGCTGCCGAGATAACCGTCCGCTGCGACCTGATCCTGGAAATACGCAGTTCCATCTCCGCTGAACGCCAGCAAATCGAGCAGCGTGATCCCCGGATCATGCGCGCCCGCGCTGAGCCAGCTTCGGTCGGCCAGCGTTCCGTACGGCGCGTCCAAGCCCACCAACAACGAAACATCCGCGTGCGGGGGATTGATGATGGAAGGCGCCGGCGCATTGCTGGGATCGGCAAGCGTCACGACATGGATGGTGTTCAGCCCCGCCGCGGCAACGGCAATGGCGTCGCGATTCGTTTGCGCGAATCGGCCCACCGCGAGCGCGGTTGCCGGATCCGCTCCGGTGGGCAGGGGCTGCGACCAATCGAGTCCGCCGCTCACGTTCTGGTAGCCGACGCGCGCGTTGCCGGTCAGTTTGTCGAGCACGACCACGTCGGGCTGGCCGTCGCCGTTGAAATCGCCCGAGGCGAGAAACTCAGTGGAGGTTTCATAAACGGAACCGGCGGAAGCGGAGCAACACCAAACTCTGAATAGCAAACAGCAGAGACTCATCCAGCCGCTAGCTCCAAATGCACGATGGCGCGGCATCTTGACGCGGAAAGTTTGGAGCCTCACGGATGCTTGAAGGTTGTCGTTTGGAGCGTTCATTCCAGTCCCTCAGTTGGGCGGCAGTTCCACTTCGCCTGCCGGGATGATCTCCCCGATCTCGCGTTGGTCGTTGAAATGCGCCACGAAATAGCGATAGCGCGCGCCGCGGAGAACCGGCTGCAGGTCCCGGAGGTAAATGGGCGCGCTGAGGTCGGGCGTGAATTCCCGATTGATCGCGAACAGCCGGTCGGGAATCGTGACGGTGTCAACTTCATTCCCATGCTCAATCGTCCACGGCAAGCGTTCGATCAGCGGCGAAACTTGCATGACCGCGCCCGAGACTTTGGGAAACACCAAATTGGTGAGTTGCTGCCGATAGACCACGATGGGAAACAACCGGGGAAGCAGCGAGAGATCGCCTCGATTTCGCCGGAAGACGACGACGTTGGGGTCGGGATTGATGTGGCTTGCGTAAACAATGTAGGACGCGAACGTGCCCGAGCCGACATTGATCTGGACGCCCAGAGCATCGGGGTTTGGATCCAGCTCACCGAGGCGAATGCCAACCGGGTAGCGCTCATCCAGTTTCAGATTCGCGTCTCGCAACAATGTGGCCACGACACAGTTTGTGCCGCCGGGTCCGTCAAAATTGTTCACTGGCGGCAAAGCTCGCGCCGGCCACGGCACGTCCTGTGGCACGTACGGCGCGGTCCAGACGAACTCCTGAACATCTGACAACGACTGGTTGGCCGGATCGCGGGAACTCACCGCGGCGACGCTGATCAGGTAATGCACGTTTGGCTTCACGCTGGCCGTGAGTGTGAACTGCGGCCCCGGCCCAAACCCCGCACTGATGGGCGGCGTCAGGAAAGCGTCGTCAAATGACAGATATTGCGAGGCGAATGAGCGCAGGTGTGAACCCAGCCCCAGAAAGATTGCCTGCTTGTTGAACAACGGATAAGGCGTCAATTTGGGTGAAACAAAATCACGCGGCGCGTCCGGCACGTCGGGATCGGTCCGCTTGAGGGTGACCAGGAATCGCGCGACCCCCGCCGTGGGGCAGAACCAGTTGAGCACGACCTGCGGATTGAGACTGGTACCGGCCGGCTGCGGAGCCGAGAGCATCGGCCGTGGCAACTCGCCCGGATGGGCATCTTTGCAACCAAGGAACGCCAGCGGACTGCCGTTGCCGTTTTGATCCAGCAGTTGCACGAAGTAACACAGGCGCGCCGGGACAACCGGCATCGCGTCGTCGCGGGTTTCGAGTATCTTGTTCGGGTTCGCGGGATCGTAAATTCCCGCGCCGGCCGCCAGCAAGGTCAGCGGTCCATCATCCACGCGGCGATACACGCGATACTCGTGGGTGCGTGGCGTGAGATGGAAACGTATCCGCAGCGGCGCCACGGCGCCACCGGCGGCCGCGCTGGTCACGTGTTGATCACAATCCGCTTCGCCCGGCAAGTTGGCGATACATCCCTGGAATTGCGGCACGGGGCCGATGAGACACGCGGGATACGGCACCCAAAAGACATTATTCGCGTCACCCGTTACCAGCGCGACATCGCCCCAAACGCCATTGGTAAACGCCTGCACCAGCAATGGCGTACCCGGCGTGACATTGAATTGCATTGAAACCATCCCGCTCACGTCCGGGGCGACGTTGTAGGCGGGGTAGCACACAGAATTCCCGTTGTTCAAAGCCTGGAGGAACGGATCGCCGGAACTCAGCGCGGTAGCCAACAGTTCGCCAGCGTAGAAAACCACCTCGTGTTGTTCCGTTGGTGGGAAGGGCGCGGTCAGGGTTGCATTCACGACACTGGAAACCTGGTCGTTGTCCGCTCCGACCAGGCAACCGATATTAAGCGTGCGATTGTAGCTGACGCTGGCCGCCACCGGATAATCCAACGTCGCCACCTCTCCGCCCGGCGGGAAATAAACCGGGCCAATCGTGTCCACCTGCGTGCTGACGCCGGACACGGTGTTCGTGACGTGGAATTGAACCCAGGCAATGCCGTGATCGCGCCGGACACACGTGAGCCGGAAGTTCAATGTTTGCGGGTCGGCGGTGATGTTGTTCGTCGCGAAAGCCTGGAACATCACCACCGGCGTGCCGCAACTACCAACGATGCTGCCCGTCGTCGCGGCCGGCGCACTCCAGTCGCGCAACACGCCCCAGGCGGGCGGTGACTGCGGCGAAAGCAACGGATCGCAGGCGTTGGTGACCACGGCGCGGATCGTGTACCAAACATTGGTGGCATTGGCGTTGGTGCGCGCTCCGGGCGTGTTGTCGAGAAACCAATTCACGTTTGTGCCCACGAGCTGCGAAACGATGGCGATGCGATTGCTCGCGGGTGTGGCGTCGTTGGTGTACGCGCCGGACGGATTGTTCCAGCGATAGATCCAATATTGATCCACGGCGTCGGTGACATTCGTGTTTTGCGTCCAGGACACTTGCAACCGCGGTTGGTTCGTCGAGCCGGGCAGAATCACATTCGCCACCTGCAAGCCGTCCGGCGCCACCGGCGGAATCCGCCGGCAGGCGATGGCCAATCCACCCGGCGAAACCAGCCCGTCGCGGCCCAACAGATCCCGCGCCGTGACGAAGTAGTAAAACTCGGCCCCGGCCGTGAAGTTTGTCCCCAGAGTCGCGCGGCCGTTATCGGCGAAGAAGAATGTCGTCGTGTCACCTGGATCACTCGCGCCGCCCGGATAGAATGGTTTCGTGGCCATCACGGCCGTGTCGTTGTTCGCTCGGACAAAATTCGGGTTGGAGTGGAGTGCCGCCAGCGTCGGCGGCGTCACATCGAAACCGCCGGCGATAGCCGCGGCCTTGGGCATCCGCCAGACGTTGTAACCGAATTGCAGCGGCGAAAGCGCCCGCAACTCATCCGGAGCGCCCCACCGCAAGCGGATGAGCAGGTGATCGCTCGGCGCGTTTGTCTTCAACTGAAACGGCGGGCCGGGCGCGGGCAAAACCACTGGCGCGTTGGGGGTGATGGTCACGCGACCGACCACCTCCCCCGCCGCACCCGTGACGGGATTCGCTTCGCGGATTTCGTACGTCGTCGTGGTGGTGATCTGTTCGGCGAACGCGCGACCAACACAAAACTGCAATCCGGGGCTGCCATTACCCATCAGAGCCAGGGACCCGGCCAGCACCGGGTCGGAGGCGGCCATTGTCAGCGCGGTGAGAACCTTCTGCCCCAGGGATTGGCTGGTGATGCCGGGCACGGCGCGGAGCAAGCCGACGACGCGGTTGGACCGGGCCGTATGGGCCAGGGCGCGATCCAGCGCCGTCAGATTCTGGCCGAGGGAAACCGAGCTATTGAGCAGCGTGTCAATCGCGCTGACGTTCGTTTGTTGGAACAGCGTTGTGCGCAGGGTAAAGGTGCCGGCGTTGGTCGGATAACCAAGTTTGCGATAGACGGCAAATCGTTTGCCGGACAGAATCTGCGCATCCGACGACCCGATGAGCACGTACGACCAGTCGTGGTTTGCCCCATCGCGAAGGGTGGTGCCGACCGTGACCACGAGATTCGAGAGCGGAGTTTGCGCCCAAGCGTCCACCGGCGCGAAGCTCCACGCTGTCAGCCCCAGACTCAGGAGCAGCACCCAACGCCACGCACCGGACGCGCCGCTTCGTCCGCTGAAGCTTCGAGGGGCGCAGCCAATTTGCTTGCCGGTGGTGCTGGTCGCGCTGCGACCAGCCCGTCCGCGCAGAGCGGACGGAATCGAGCGCGCGAGACGTTCCGACGCGCCGCTCTGCGCGTCGCGACTCCTCGCAGCGCGACGAGTTCCACCGCTCGAAGTTGGCAGAGTTTGCAATAAACCGAGCTGCGCCCAGCCTGGCGTTTGGAGTTTGCTGCGGGTTGCTTTCATGCGGCGGTCAGTAATCAATGAAGTAGTCAATCCCGTTGTCCTTGATGACGCCTGTGACTTTGACTTCTTTGCAACCCTCGACGCAGAACGGACAGACCCCGATCCGGCCGCACACCTGGGCTGAGCCGCCCACGGTGAGTTGATTGGCTGTGTCGAGCACGACGAACACCGTCCAGCCCGCGCTGCCTTCCAGCACGTAAAGAAGTTTCACGTCCACGTTTACACTCTGCCGGCCACCGATCCGGCCAAAGCGCGGGCCGCCTTGATAGAATAACGCGGTGGAAATGTCGGCGCGCACGTCGAGGGCATCGCTGGATTCGCCAAAGAGAATATCGGAGAGCGACAAGCCGCCACCGAACTCGAGATAGACGCCATCGAATTCACCGGGCTGCTGCAGCACTTGTTCCACCTCGGGATCAATGAGCTTCAGCGCGTCGAGTGAACAGGCATGACCTGCGAACATGCCCGCTCGAAAATCCACCGGGGCCCCAAGGATGACAACCGTGGCCTTGGCTTGCGCAGTGAAATAGTTCTCCACTTCGCCGATGGCCAGCGCGGCCTGGATTTCGCTCATCGAGCAGCCTTTGAAGCCCGCCTGACCGCGAATGCCGAGCGAACCGCCGATGCCTTTCACCGCGCCGCCCGCCAGCGTCCAGCGCGCGGCAACGCTCAGCGTCAGTTTCTTCCCGCTCGGGTCCACCGAGGGCACGCCCGCCCAATCCAGGGGGATGTCGTTCGCGCCCAACGTCACCTCGGCAGCCGCGCCGCCCGCGGGAATGCACGCGAGGGGAGCAGTGGCGGAATCCAGTTCCTTGATGTCCATGAACGCGGAGAAATTCATTTCGTCCGGCAGATTCAGTTTGATCTGCGAATCGAGATGGATGGCGCGCAACGAATCTCCCTGGAACGTGGGTGCGCCGCGAATCTTCGCCGAGGCCAGCGAACCACTCAACCGCCCCACGCCTTTCATCGCGTCGAAGACACCGTCCGTTTCGCCCGCGATGCCCACCTGTTGTTCCAGCCCGTTGCGGATCGTGCGGTTCAACTGGTCGAACAGGACGTTCATGATTTGATCGAGCAGAAAGTTCTTGTCGTAGAGAAACTGCCGGAAGGTCTGCTGGTATTTGCCGGGAATCGGCGAACCGAGAAACGCGAGGATCAGTTGTTCCCGAATCTGTTCCCTGGCCCGCGCGGGATCGGCGGTAAAGAAATCGCCGGCCGGCCCGACGACGCTGCCGAGCAAATTGGAAACGGCGCCGCCGGCCTGCTGCAGGAAGGCGCTCGTGGCGACCAGATCATGGTTGGCGAGTTCGAGCGACTGGTTGAAATCGGTGGCGAGCGGCACGGCGCCGATTTGCGCGCGCACCTGCTGGAATTGCGCGCGGAGGTCGGTCAGTTCGCTTTCGAGCTGGGTGAGCGTGGGATCGAGGTCGGCCAGCAAATCGTTCACGACCGAATCGCCCAGCGTGGTGAAAAAGCCGATGGCCGGGCCCTGGTCCTGCACCAGTTTCTGGATGATGATTTGCACGACATGGCGTTTGCCGTCCGGGTCCTTTTGCAGCACGCGCTGGAACAATCCCATCGTGTCATCCACATCATGCAGAGTCTGGGCAATCTGGCCGACGACCTTGGTGGCGTCGGCCGTGGTACCGTTGAGCGATTGAATAGCCGTCTGCAAGCCGTTGCTGCCGGCGCTCACGATGGCGGCCGTATTCGCCAGCAACGCCGTCTTGTTTCCGGCCAACGGCGCGAGCGCCGTGTAGAGATTGTCCACCACATTGCTGCCCGGTGCGGTAAGCGCGGTTTCCAACACGGGCCGGAAGAAATCCCCGGCATCCTCGCGCAACAGCGTTTGCAGACTGCGAAAGCCCTTGGTGATGCCGCTGGCATCCAGCCCGCCTTGCACCGCCGACGCGATTGCGTTGGAAAGGGTGTTGAGCGGCGCGTTGATTTCGTTGACCGCGTCGTTGGCGAGATCGAGCAACTTGATGCGCGGCAGTTTCAGGTCCAGGTCCTGCGCGAAATCAAAATCCACCTTGCCGGGGCTGAGTTCCTTGAGGTCGCTGTCCACGTCAATCACCGGGAGCGTTACCGTCGCGGGCGTGAATCCCCTGAACTCGCGCAGCAATGGATTCCAGTCGAGCGGATAATCGAATCCGGCCACCTCGATCCAGTTGCGCTGGGCGCGCGGGCGATAGTTCTCGTCCGGCGAATGGCGGTACTGATTCAAACTCACCGCCGTCGGCCAGCCGTCCGAGTTCGGATCGAACTTCGCCGTGTTGAAATAGTTCTGCGCGCCGACGTTCCAGCCGCGATTCGCGCCGAGTCCTTCCTCGGCGGGCCAGCCGCCCATGATTGCAATCGTCGCGTCCGTCTGGCTCAGCGGCGTGACGTGGAGTTGCACCTTCACATCCCGGAAGAACGGCACGCGCAACCGGCCGACGAGGTTGAAGAACCCGGGAACCGAGGGCGCGGATTGATAATTGTTGAAGTAGCCCTCCGCCGCCGTGGTGAGCGGAAAATAGCTCCCGCCCGGCCCTTGCAACTGCAAATTGGCGGCCACCGGAAAGCGCGAGTCCACCCCGTCGGCGATCCCGGTGGCAGGCGTGGCAAGGTTGCCGTCCGGCTTGAAACCGAGTCGCGCGTGAAAGGCGTTCGAGATGAACGGCAGCTTGAGACCGACGCCCAGGACGAGATAGCGATTGGCAAAACTGCACGGGTCGGCCGACAACGGTTTGAAATCGAGCGCGAGCGGCTGGATGTAGGTGTTCCAGTAACTCATCTTTTTCTGCCCGACCGTGGCGGGCAGCTCCGCAGTGTCGAGATTGCCGCGACAGAGGAATTTCATCCGCTCGAACTCGACGGTGAAATCCGACGGGTACGGCAACACCACCTGGCCATCGGTGCGTGACTCGTGATTGTCGCCGTCGAGATAGGACAGCCGATAGCTCGCGAACGAGAACGGATAACCGTAGGCCGTCAGGCTGGCCGGAAAACTTACCGACTCGTGGATGCCATTCACGCCGCCATAGCGAACGTAGTATTTCGATCGCGCGGTGAGCGGATACCAACCGGTATCCATCGCCGCGAGAAGACTCCGGCCCTGCGCGGGCGCGCGGAAGTTCAGGCCCGGATAATTGGCGAAGCCGTCGAGGTAATTGGATTGCCCCGGCCGTTCCACGTAGGTGACGCCGTTGGTCAGGCCATAACCGGACAGCAACAGGCGGGCGGGCAGTTGATAGTCCTGTTCGCTGGTTAAGTCGTCCGGCCTCAGGAAAGTTCCCGCGAAAAAGCAGACGCCAGTGGACACGTCGCTGGTGCGTTGCGCGTAATCGTTTCCCTGAATGAAACCCCAGGTCAGATTCGTCGGCGGCACGGTGCCGTACGCCAGCAAGCCGCCCTCCGGCGTAAAGCTGAATTCGCCGAGACCGAGATGTCCGACCGGGGCAGTGAACGGCAGCACCAGCGGACCGTTCGTCGCAAAACTGGTGCAACCGCTGTCCGGGGAACAGTCCCGCGCATAAGGAATCGGGGCCGGGCCGTTGATCAACAAATAACTCGCCGCAGTGTCCACGAGATCGTTGGAGATCGAAAGCGCGCCGCCGACCATCGGAACGTGATCGCCTACGTTGCGGTTCAGGTAGGGGAAATGCGGGCGATACTCATTTTCCTGCAACGTGGCCTGCATCGTGAGCCGCGCCGTCCCGTTGGTGTCGGGCCGGATATAGACCGGCGCCCCCGCCGTTGCTGCGATGTCGTGATAGTATTCGTCGTTGGAAATACGATCCGCAGCGAGTGGCACGACAAGGTTCGGACGCTGCGCGGCCAGTTCATCGTCCTCCTGTTGCCGGACAAATTGCAGCGCGTCTGCCTGCGCCAGATAGAATTCACCCTGCGCAACGTGCCACTCGACTTGCGGCGCCACGATGAAGAACGGTTTCGTATCCTCGGCGAAGTAAAGTTCGTTCGTGCCATAGGACGCCGCAGTGAAGACGAGGTCGGAAACCGGCGCGAGTTGGGCGTCGAGCGTGACGGGGTTCGCACTTGTGAGCATCGAATCCAGCACGCGGACGTTCGGCCGATATTGCACGCCGAAGCCGGTCGGCAACTGGACCGTCACCCCGAGTGCCGCCGCGCCCGCAGCCGTGAGCGTGGCGTTCGACAGGCTGTAATGGATTCCGTTCGCCACCAGCGCGCCCGGCCGAATGCTGAGCGACTTCCCGCCGGCCGTATTCGTGGCCGTCCCGTCTGCGCCCAAGTCAACGGACGTGAACGAAAAGTCGTTATCACCGAAGGTAACGGCCGGATTACTCACCAGATGCGCCGCGCCGAACGGGATTTTGAGCGAGGTCGAAAGGAACGACGGTGGCGAGACGGATGCCGCCGTGGGAAAGGTGCTCAGGTCGGTGAACACCGTCGCCACCGGCCCAAAGTAAATCGTGCCGTTGAAATGCAGCAGTCGCTGACCGGAGATCTGACTGGATTCATCCGCGACGAACGGCGCGCCGTTGGCGGAATGGGTGGTGGCGACGTCGAGCGTGAACGTGTTGTTGACTGAATCCAGTTGCGCCGTCGGTTGCAAGGCGAAGATGGATTGCTTGACCACGCCGGCAGGTGCGACCGGAGGCGCGGCGGCGTTGAACGGCGCGAGCGCATAAGTGAAATTGGTCCGGCTGTTCGCCAGCGGCACCGCACCACTGCTGGAGCCGGTCAGTGTGAACTGCTGCGTCACCGTGAGACTCGTGTTTGCGCCTGAAGCGCCGAAATCGTCCAGCCGCCACGCTTCGAATCGAGCCAAGGCCACAAAAGCATTTTGCGCCGGAATGGTGTCCACGGCATGGGCGCGGGTGAACCGGGCCAGACCGGTTTCGACCAGCACGACGCTCGTGCCATCACCGAGGAACGCGGTCGAGCCGGTCCACGCGATCCCGTTTTGGAGCGTGCCGCCGTGACCGTGGCCGCTGCCATCGCTGGCCGTTGTTCCGCTCCCTTCATTCAGATGCCACAAGGCGACCAGGCCGCTTTCCGATCCGACAAGGGGAGCGTTTTCGTAAGTGGCGATTTGGGTTGGGGTCAGTGCGACGTTCCAGACTGACACCTCGTCCATCGCGCCCAGCAGGGAATTGCTGTACATCCAATACTTGCCGAGCTGCAGATTGGTGGACGTGGTGGGCGCGCCGGGCGTGCCGGTCCAACCCAGACTGCCGGTTTGCGTGCCGTCCACATAGAAGCGTCCGCCCGCCGCATCCACGACAAGCGCGATGTGATGCCAGAACCCGTCGGCAATCGCGCCGCCGTCCACCCCGTTCACGCCATCATAAACATAATTCCCGCCGTCCCGAAAATACCAGGCGTGCAAGTGACCGCCCGCAACGAACAGGGAATAACCGTTCCCCGACGACTCGCCGTATTTGCTGACCAGACCGTCCTTGGGCGAACTGTTCCGCGCCGTGCGCACCCACGCCATGACCGTCAGCGGATAGGCATTTAACGCGGCGGCGTTCGGCACGTCCACGAAGTCATCCGCCCCGTCGAAATTCAGGGCCGTGCCGGCAACCGCGTTGAACACCAGTGGGGCGCTGGAGGCGATGCGTGCGGGAGTGTTCTGCAACGTGCCTGTGTGCCCGTGCCCCGTGGCGTCAGTAGCCGCCAGTCCGGAGCTTTCGTCGAAATGCCAGAGAGCGACGAGACCATCCTCGTTCCCGTTCAACTGGCGATGCTTGAGGTAATTGATTTCACGCGCGTCGAGACTGCGATTCCACACGGCGACTTCATCAATGTCGCCGTCGAAAGGATACGTGGACGTATTGAAACGTCCGATTTCGAGCGGTTGCGTGGAAGTGGGCGCGCCGCTGCCACCGCTCCAAGGGCTTTGCCCCACCACCGCGCCATCCAGATACAATTTCCCACCGGTCGCATCCACCACCAACGCGGCTTGATGCCAGAACCCGTCGGCGACCGGGGTGGCGGAGTTGGTGTTAATGGCGACACTCGTCAGCGTCCGAAAATAGAATCCGCGCAACACACCATTCTGGACGAGGATCTGCCAGCCATCGCCGCTGCCATTGACGTATTTGCCAACGATCCCCTGCCACTGAATGGCGGAGTTGGTGGTGCGGAACCAGGCGGTGACCGTGAACGGGTAGGCGTTCAATGCGACATCGTGCGGGACACTGACGTAACTGTTCGTGCTGGTGAATCGGAGAGCATTACCCGCCCCGGCTTGGGCGCGGGCCAGCGCGAGCGCGCCCAGCAGCAAAACCACGCCGCGCCGGAGCCATCCGGAAAATTTTAGCCTTCGAGCCATGCGAACTGGATTCAACCCCGGCTGCGATCGGCACAGCCCATCCCTATTTAATTGAGAAGGAATGGTGGGAACGGATTACAGAAAAAATTTTGGCTAGCGGCGAAACAGGGACAGTTTGCGCGCCTTGGCCGGAGCAGTCACCTCCATGACCGACATTCGAGCGGGAAGGAACAGAGTGAAACAGTTCCCATGCCCATCAATCACCAGCTTGGACCTGCCCTCCGGCCAGGACGCAGGCCCCGCCGAGCGGGTCAGGAAACCGAACTCGATCCCGGTCATCGCAGAAGATCGCCTCGTAATGATCGCTGCGATTCGGAGCAGGATAAATCGCCCAGCCATGCGCACTTTATCATGATTGCCCGTAGCCTACTTCGCCATCTCTCGCTTTCCACCAGCGCCGCCTTCAACCCCTCACGCTTATGGGCGACCTCATTATGAGTTACGACGTCGAGTTCCGGCGGGCGAAGTGCCTGCCGCATCCCAACCCGTGACCGGGAAGCTTCCCGGTCGCAGCCCGAACCGAGGAAGCCCGACTGACATCGCTCTTGGAATGGGATTACCAAGTCACCAGAATGGGGTGAGCCTAAAATATGACCTTTGTTCAACAGCCGGCGATGCCTCACGGCGCCGTGAACACCAGTCCGTGCCGGTCCGCGTCGAGCCGTGCACCATTCCGATTCGCCGCGGCGGAATGCTTGCGCCATGACGTTGTCTGGCAAACCGGCGTCAGGAGCAAACCCGCGCAGACCAGACGGGTGCAGCCGGCCGGGCTGGCTTGGGTGAAGCGGGCGTCATGCGCGCTGATCGCCACGGCGGCCGTCACGGTTTCGGCCACGGCCGGCAATGCCGAACCTGCGCGCCGGGGTTCAATTCAGTTTCTCCAGCAGTCTCCGCTGTTCACCACGACCAACGCGGCGGACCACCTCAACTTTCCCTTCGTCGGACGATTTGATGATGGCACGATGTGGCTGTTTTACACGCAGGGCCGGCATCTGCTCGCCCCCGAAACGCATTTCGTGAAAATCTCCACAAACAACGGACAGACCTGGGCCAGCGCCGCCCATCCCATCTCTCCCAGCAACGTCCATGAATTCGCCCCCGGCACGGGGCCGTTGAACGCGGTGGGCCAGGAAATGCGCGTGGTTTCGGTCAGCTTCGCGTCCAGTCCAACCTTTTCGAACCGGCAGACGCTCTACCTCAACCGATGGATCAGTCCGCGAAGCCCAAATCAGCCGCTGCCGGGCGGCAGTGGACGGGAGCTGGAGTTCCCTTTTCCCGTCCGCAATCTGACGGCCCACCGCTCCATGATTGAACTCGCCCCGGGCGAACTGCTGCAATCGTTGTACGGCCAGAAACAGGGAGACACGAAAGAGCGGGCCATGTTGATCCGGTCAACCGACAAAGGCGAAACCTGGCACTACCACTCCACGATCGGTTACACGGACGCGACGAGCGAGGGTTTCGCCGAACCGGACCTGATCCAATTGAGCGACGGTTCGTTACTGGCGATGCTGCGCACCGGCGGCGGTTCGGAAATCTGGCAGACCCGGTCCACCGACGGCGGGCGGACCTGGACGGACGCGCATCCCGTCAGCGCGAAGTTCGGCACGGTTGATCCACACTTGCTGCGGACCCGGAACGGCACGCTCCTGGCGACCGCCGGACGCCCCACGGGGCAATATCTGTTGGTGGACTACACAGGCACCGGCAACCACTGGGAGGAACACACCATTCTCGCGCCCACACACCCAGGATCCGGCTACGCGTCACTGATCGAATACGAACTCAACAAGGTCATGCTGTTTTATACTTGGAGCGGCTTCTGGAAGACCGACCTGCCGACCAATGAACTGCCCAACCGGATCATGGTCACCCGGTTCAGCGTTACCGTCGCCCGGCCCTAAACCGGGAAATTTCACAAACCTTTTCTCGCGTCCGCGCAAAACCTCTGTATCGCGGGTTTCCCAACCTGCTGGATCGCCGATTTCCAAATCGGCAGCACGTCGAATCGCTCGGATCGCCCGCAGGTTGGGAAACCCGCGATACGGCATACTTGGCAGTCTGTGCTACGCAGCGTTTGTAAACGGGTCACCCATTAGCGTGAGCGGTCAAGAGTAAAAATGGATTTCCGTCAGCCAGCTTTCCGTTTCCTAACGGAGAAGAAAGCGGACGCGGCGGCTGACCGCATTAGCGCGGGCATCGCGACGGAGCGCAAGCGCGGCACGATCAAGCCATTTACAGGCAAGCTCAATGAGTTGCGAAGGTGAAACCACGGCCCGCTTCCGCAAGAGCATCCCGGAAGGCCACCATTCCACCGTGTTGGAAACGCTTAACCGGATGCGGGAAGGCTTTGGGCAACCGCACATTCACTCAGGCTTGGGCATCCGCAAGCTACGGAAGCACATTTTCGAGTGTCGCACGGGTTTGGATTTACGCCTGGTGTTTGAAGCGCGCAAGGGGACGCTGGCCTTCGACTTCGCGGGCAATCACGATGAAGTGAAAGCCTACCTTCGCAACCGCTAAAACACTTTCCACCTTAGTTCCCCGCCCTTCAAATCGCGGCTGATGAAACTCCCGAACGGTTGCGCCCGCACGTCGTCCGGGTTGTGACCCATCGCGGCGACCGAGCGCAAGGCCTGGCGTTCATCCAACCGGAAGCAGACGATCTCCGTGGCCGCACCAACCACGGACGGATTGAGCTTTTCCGGGCGTTGCGTGTCGAACACGAATTCCACGCCGTCACTGCGACCGTCCTGAGCGAGCATGGCCAGTTCAGCGGGGATAGAATCCTCCGTGCAAAAGTTCCAAAGCTCGGCGATGAACATCAGCTTGCGACCCGGGCCACCCTTGGCCGTGTGCCGGACGTAACGGCAAAAGTGTTTCAAGGCTTCCACCCCGATCTTCCGATCATACGCGCCCCCGGGAAACTCGCGGGCCGGATTGTAAATCACCCAGCGCGAGGCAAGGGCGCGATTCATCGCGGCGGTATCCGGGCAGGTGGGCAACACCAGCTTGCGCCCCTGCCAATCGAAGGTGAACCGATCATTCCAATCGAACACGAACCGGCACGCGACGTTCACCGCGTTGAACGCGAGGCGCCGCACGAAGATGGTCTTGCCGCTTCCCGTGCGGCCAAGGACTAGCGTATGATTGGGTTCAAGCATTTAACGCAAAGACGCCAAGGCGCAAAGACGCAAGGCCGGGACACTTTCCCTTTGCAGTGCTATCTCCCAACTTCGCCGCGCGCTGCGAAGATTTTTACAGAGCCGATACGCTTCAAAGTGCTGCCGACTTGCAGCCGGCAGACCCGGGAACTTCCGACTACAAGTCGGAAGCACCTCCAGGCGTCCGTCCTCCGCCTTTGCGTCTTTGCGTCTTGGCGTTGAAAAAGTTTTTCATGGCGTCTTGCCCTTGGCTTCGTCAGCGCGGGAACTTTCATCGCAGACGAAGGATGGCTTCTGGAGGAATGCGGGGCGCGCCTGTGGGCCCACGCAGGGTGCGCGGAATCCACTCACTGCCTGTTGCGGCCGGATGCTTCCGGCCCGGCGCGGGGCGCATTGATCTGTGGTCGGGCGGCTGCGCTCCCCTGGAGTTCAATCGGATCGTTCCGCTAATTGGGGGCGAACATCAGTCGCAGCCGGTGTTCATCCGTCCCGATGGCGAGAAACCGGCCGTCGGGCGAGAAACTCACATACATCCCGGCCCGGGGCATTGGCTCGGAAAAAACTTCGCGTCGGGTCGGGAGGTGCCACAGCTTCAGCGATTCGCCGCGACTGAGCGATGCCAACGTCTGGCCATCGGGCGAAAACGCGACGTCGGTCGTTTCCTGCATGTGGCCGGGTAATGCAGTGGTTTCGCGACCGGTGGCCGTGTCCCACAGCCGGATCGTGCCGTCCATGCTGCCGGTGGCGAGCGATCGGCCGTCCGGCGAAAACGCCAGGCCGCTGACGAAATCTCGGTGGCCTGTCAACATCAGCTCCCGCCCCGTCGCGCAGTCATAAAGGCGCGCCGCATTTTCGTTCTCGCAGCTCAAAGCCAATTGCCGACCGCGCGGGCCGAGCACGGTGTTACGAATGGGCGGCGTCGGCCCGCGCAATGTCGCGAGCAAGCGTCCGGTGGCTACATTCCAAACGCGAGCATGTCCGCGAGTGCCGATGGCAAAAAAATACTCCTGATCCGGGGACATGCCGGAAAGGACGAATCTATTGGTCGCAGCGGACAGACCTTCGAGTGCGACGATGTGATCGGCTTTGGATGCGATTGGCGACCAGAATTCCAGGGCCGAATGATCCTCACTCAGGCCGACGATGTGCTTGCCGTCGGACGAAAAGCCAATTGCCTGTCGGCCTTCCGCCAGTTCTTGCGCCACGGGCTTGCCTCCGCTCAAGGACCAAAGCGACGAGGTCTTGCCCGAGTTGGGTTTCACGGTGATCAACCGCGAGCCATCCGGGGAGAAGATCGGTCGCTCGTCGTTTTCCTGCGGCAACGTGTCGTGTTGCTGCGGTGGAGACGCCGGCCACAACATCACGGATTGATCCTTGCTCCCGGTGGCAATCCGCCGGCCGTCAGCGCTGAACGCCGCGCACCAGACTTCGCTGCCGTGACCGTGCAAAACGCCGCGCGGCTCAAGCGTCGCGGCGTCCCACAATCGGAGCGTTTGATCCGAGCCGGCGGTGGCGATGGTCTTGCCGTCCGGCGAAAAGACAGCCGACCACACGATGAGTTGATGGCCGACCAATTTCCGCGGCGGGGACTCCGTATTGACCGCCCACATCAACGGCTCGCTCGCCCAGCCCGCCGAGAGCAGTTCCCGGCCGTCGGGCGAAAAATCCAGCGACCACACGGGCTGTTCGGTCGGGAGCACGCGGAGTAGTTTGCCGGCGGGCACGTCCCAAACATTGATGTTCGACCTGGCGCCCGCTGCCGCCAGCAAGTTCCCGTCGGGCGACAGCGCGAGGGTGCGGCCGGGTGGCTCAAATCGTCGTCGCACTTCGCCCGTCCGCCAGTTTCTCACGGTGATGAGGCCGGCGGCCTCGTAGTAAAACGGACTGGACTCCGCAGTTGCGAGCATGTTTCCGTCGCGCGAAAGCGTGGCGAGCTGGCCAGGATAATTGGTGAGCAAACGTCCTGAAGCCACATCGTAGAACCGCGTGCCGGCCGTTCCGGCTGTCATCAAAGATTTGCCATCAGGAGTGAACGCCACCGACCACACCGCGCCGGTGGTGGGCCGAAGAGTCATGAGATTCGTGAGCCGGCTCAGATCCCAAATCCGCGCCGTGCCATCCATGCTGCCGCTGGCCAGGCGATTGCCGTCCGGCGAAAAAGCCACGCAGGTCACAATCCACGCGTGACCGCTGAGGGTGGCGAGTTGGTTGCCACGGCAGAGATTCCAGAGATAACGCCAGACGAATCCGCGCAAGTCCTGCTGGCTGGCACGAGGGCGCAATCCCTCGAGTGTGCGGCGGGCCAATCCGAAATCGCCGCGCTGCAGGGCGCGCGAAGCGAGGGCGACGTCCGACGCGTAAAGATTCAATCGCGTTTGCTCGGCGCTTTCCTCCGCCGCCAGGCGCTGTTGCAATTCACCGTGCGCGTGCAACTCGGCGCGCCGCCATTGCCAGAGAATTCCCGCGACACCGAGGATGAGCGTCACCAGCAGTGCGGCCGAAATCGCGGCGAGCAAGGGGCGGCGTTTGCACCCGAGCCAGGCGCGTTCGACGGACGACACCGGTCGCGCGTGAATGGGTTCCTCACGCAGAAATCGTCCGAGATCATCCGCGAGCGCCTGGGCCGAGGCATAGCGGCAGGTTGGCTCCTTCTGGAGACATTTGCGGCAGATCGTGTCCAAATCCAACGGCACGCTGGGGTTTAACCGGCGCGGCGAAATCGGCTCGGCGTTTTGCACCTGCGCGAGCACTTCGGGCAATGTCTCTCCTTGAAACGGCGGACGACCCGTGAGCAGTTGATACAGAATCGCGCCGAGTGAATACACGTCGGAAAGCGCCGAACAATCGGACAATTTTCCGGCGGCCTGCTCGGGCGGCATGTGATTGGGTGAGCCAAGCACCTGTCCGGTGAGGGTTAGCTCGGCGTCGTGACCGAGCATCTTTGCCAGACCAAAATCGGTCACGCGCGGTTGATCGAACGCGTCCAGCAGGATGTTCGAGGGCTTGAGGTCGCGATGTAACACGCCACGTTGGTGGGCGTGCTCCACCGCCTCGGCCACGGTCCGCAGATACACCGCTGCCCGGCGCGCGGGCAGGGGATGTTCGCGGACGAGTTCGGCAAAGTTCGGCCCTTCAATAAACTCGAGCGCGAGGAAATGATGACCTTCCGATTCACCGACTTCATGAATGGCGACGATGTTGGGATGCTTCAAGGCCGCGGCGGCTTCGGCTTCGGTTTGAAAGCGGCGCAAGAAGGTCTGACTCGCAAACGGCCCGTGCAACAGCAGCTTGATGGCGACGATCCGGTTGAGACTCAGTTGCCGCGCGCGATAAACCACGCCCATGCCGCCGCGCGCGATTTCGTCGAGCATTTCGTAATCGCCGAGTCGCAGCGGCGCGGCGCGTTCGGCCTCGTTGACGGAGGCAAAGGCCAGCCGCCCGAGGCAACGCGGGCAGAGTCCGCCCAACGCATCGGCGGACAACGCCGCGCCGCACTTCGGACATTTTGCCGGCTCGGTCATTTGGATTGACCCTACATTTCTTTAAGAAGCAACGGGCGCGACTGATTTCAGCCAAACCGAAACCGCCCCGCGCTTACTGGTTCAAAACCTCGAACAGGTACCGCATCTCTTCCTCGATCTCGGTGGCGCGGGAAACGGTTTGCGCGACGACTGAGCGCACCAATTCGCGGTAGTGCTGGCGCATCCGATGCACCAGCACGGCCACGGACGAATTCGCGACGCCGAGTTGTTGCGCCACTTTCGCATAACCACCTTCGCTCGCCTCGACGGTCAGGAACGGACGCAAAACCTCGAACTGCCCGGCTTTTCCCGCCGCGGACATCTCGCTCTGGAATTGTTTCAGCGCCTGATCCAGCACCGCGAGCGCCCAGCGCAAATCGAATTCTCGGGCGGGCGACGACGACTCCGCCAGGGTGAGCACGCTCAGTTGCTCCGGGGTCAGTTCGTCGAGCGAGAGAATGATTTTGCCGCCACCGCGCTTGAGTGTCGCGGCGCGATCGCGTTCGTTGGAGAGGAAGTGCGTGAAGGCCGTGAGCAGAAACGTGCGGAATTTCCCCTTCTGCGGGTCCAGGCCGGCAAAATCGTTTCGTTTCAGCAACCGGGAGAAGAACTGCTGGGTCAGGTCCTTGGCATCCTCCGGTTTGAACCCCTTGCGCTGCGCGAAGGCGAACACCGGAAACCAATAGGCGCGGCAAAGCTGTTCGAGCGCGGCGTCACTATCCGGCGACGCCGTCTGGCCAGCCAACAGCACCACACTCCAGTGCGTGGTGAGAAATTGGCCGCCTGATCTGGCGGCGCCCGCGTTCGACTCCGGGACCGGCATAGCGTGTGGCGAAAGTATTGCGCTCCCCGCGCGGGCCAAGCAAGCTTGCCGTCAAATGACGCAGGAACAGGTTCTCCAGATTTTTCGGGACACGGGCGCGCTGCTCGAAGGGCATTTCATTCTCCGCAGCGGTCTGCACAGCCGGCAGTTCTTCCAGTGCGCCCTCGCACTCCAGCAAATGCCCGTCGTCGAGAAACTTGGCGCAGCGTTGGCAGCCAAGGTCAAAGGTTTGGGCGCGACCACGGTCATTGCGCCGGCGATGGGCGGCTTGGTCATCGGCCAGGAAGTGGCACGGCAACTTGGCTTGCGCTTCATCTTCGTGGAGAAGGAGGAGGGAAAACTCGTGTTGCGGCGCGGATTCAAGATTGCACCCGGAGAAAAGATTCTCGTCGTCGAGGACGTGGTGACCAAGGGTGGTCGCGTGCAGGAGACGATGGAGATTGTGCGGGCGCACAGCGGTGCCGTGGCGGGGGTGGCGATGCTGGTGGATCGCTCAAATGGCGCGGTCAACCCGGGGGTGCCGCTGGCCAGTCTCATCGCGTTGCGCGTGGAAACTTTTGAGCCGGATCAACTGCCGCCTGACCTCGCGAACTCCCCGGCCGTCAAACCCGGAAGCAAATGATGCGTCCACCCGGCTCAACCACCGGCTGCTCGGCGACTCCGCAAGTCGAGCCGAACGGACGACGGCGAATGCCGGCATGAAATCCACGCCTCGCATCGGCACGACCGGGGAGACGACCTTCGTGGTCGGACCGGAGCACTGCATCGAGTTCGCCACGGACGGGATGCCCGCCGTGTTGAGCACGCCCAAGCTGATCGGCATCATCGAGCGCACCGCGCGACAGGCCATTGTTCCGTGCCTGGACGTGAACGAACAAAGCGTGGGCGTGGAATTGGAGTTGCGACATCTTGCTCCCGCGCCGCTCGGGGCCACGGTGACAGCCACGGCCCGGGTCATCGGGACGACGGGACGTTTCGTGGAGTTCCAGATTGAAGCGCGCGACGAACACGAGCTGCTGTTGCGTGGAGTACACCAACGCGCCGTGGTGAACGTGGAAGCGCTGGCAAAGCGGTTGCGCGCCAAGGCCGCGTCGCCGAAATCATGAACGCGACCCTGCGCGAATTACTGAAGCAGACGTCACGCACGTTTTACAAAACCTTGCGGATCCTGCCCGCCGCCGTGCGCCCGCAAATCAGCCTGGCCTACCTGCTCGCGCGCACCACGGACACCATCGCGGACACTGAGATCGTTCCGGCCGAGCAGCGGTTGCGCGCATTGCGCCAGTTGCGCGACCGCATCCTCGGGGTGCGCGGCACGATCCTGGATTTCACCGCGCTGGCCGAGCAGCAGGGAAATCCGGCCGAGCGGCGGTTGCTGGAAAAGTGCGACCTGAGTCTGGCGCAATTGAGCGAGCTCACCCCGGACGACCTGCGGCGCGTGCGCGAGGTGCTCGGGACGATCATCAGCGGCCAGGAACTGGATTTGCAGCGATTTCAAAACGCGGCCTGCGGGCGAATCGTCGCGTTGCAACGGGAGACTGAATTGGATGATTACACCTACCGGGTGGCGGGCTGCGTGGGTGAGTTTTGGACAAGCATGTGCCGGACGCATTTGTTTCCCAGGGCGAAGTTGGATGACGCACGACTGAGGGCGGATGGCATCCGGTTTGGCAAAGGGCTGCAACTGGTGAACATCCTGCGCGACCTGCCCGTGGATTTGCGCAAAGGCCGCTGTTACCTGCCGTCTGAGACGCTGACGCAGGAGGGTTTGTTGCCCGCCGATCTTTTGCAACCGGCCAATCTGGCGAAATTCAGCCCGCTCTATCAGCGTTATCTGGACCGCACCGCCGCGCACCTGGCCGCCGGCTGGCAATACACCAACACGATCCCGCGCGGACAGATGCGCGTGCGCCTGGCCTGCGCCTGGCCCATTCTCATCGGGATGGAGACGATCCGACGGCTGCGGAGCGAGAATATATTGGATGCCAGCCAGCGGGTCAAAATCCCGCGGGCGGCGGTGAAACGAATCATATTCCGTTCCGTGCTCTGGTATCCGGTGCCGGGCGTCTGGAGGCAGTTGGTGCCCGGGTCGGTTTGATTACGCCGGGAAAGCTGTTGCGCCCTGAACGGTTTTGACGTAAAAAAAGCTCATGCAAACCTCGAAATTTCTCGTTGCCACGGGTGCCGCCGTAGCGTTGATTTTGCCGCTGCAAATTTCCGCAGCGCCGGACAGCCCCGAGCAGGCGCAAATGCGCGCGGCTCTCCGCCAAAAGATGGAGCAACTGAACGCCGCCACCCCCAAGCCGGCCGCCGTCACGCCGCCACCCGCCGCGCCCGCTCCGAAGCCGCAGCCACAACCGCAGCCGGTGCCGGCTCCGGTCGCGCCGCCACCACCAGCGACACCCGCCGCTCCGGAAATTGTCATGTTTGAAAAACCATCGAACGCGCCGCCAGCAGACGATGCCGAAGCGGCCAAAGCGCGGGAAGCGGTTCGACAAAAGATTGCGGCAATGCAAACCGGAGCACCCCAGGCCACCGTCTCCGCTCCAACCCCTGCGCCCGTGACTCCGCCCGCCACCCCGGCAACCCCGGTGGTGACCGCGCCCGCGCCAGTTGTTGAAAAGCAAATGCCCGCGGTTCCTCCGCCAGTGAATGACGCCGCGTTGGCGAGCGCGGAAACCGCCGTGCGCAACAAACTGTCGGAACTCAATGCGACGCCAGCTCCGAAAGCCGCGGCGGCTCCGGGGAGTCGGGCCATTACTGCCGTAACGGCGGCGGCGGAATACGCCCCCATTCAACCGCCGGCGTCTCCGCTCTCCGCAGCAAAGCAGGCTCGGCTGGCGGATCTACTTTCGCGCTACAAGGCCGACACCATCACGGCTCTGGAGTATCACACCCAACGCGCCGCGATTCTTGCCGAACCGTAAGCGATTTTTTACTTCACACCCGCCGACCTGAACAGGCCGGCGGGTTTTTTTTGGACGCGAAAGCGACTCTTTCGGATGGGGAGTGATGGGCTGAGAGTTGCGCCAGCCGGAAACCGGTAGTGAGCTGCGCCGCGTCGGAAAGCAAGAACCAACTGCGTTAGTCCGCTTCCGGTTCGTCGAGGTGGCTGCCGGGCGGCAGGTCTGCGTAATTCTTCAGATGCTCGGGGCGTAGCGGGGTGGAAACCGCGTGTTCCTCGGCGAACCATTTACCCAAGTCAATGAGCTGGCAGCGGCGGGAACAAAATGGACCGTATTGGCCGGCAAACCAATCTCCCAGCCTCCGGCAGGTAGGACATTTCACCTGAAACGGCTGGCTCATACCCGCGACGGACGGCCTACCGGCGCACTTCGTTGCCAACCGCCTTCAAGTCGGCTGCGATACGGCTGGCAACGGCGCGCTTCACCCCGCCGACCTGGAAGATGGCCTGGACGTCGTCAATGAGCGCGTTGAACTGGGTCGCCGGGAGCGGCTTGCAGTTGAGCACGGCGGCAAGGTCGTGCGCCAGTCGTTCCTGTTGCTCCGAGGTCAGGACGGCTTCGGAAAGTCCGGCCATGAGTGAATCCACGGATTTAGTCACCGTGGGCAGCGACGGTTTGGTGGAACGCGCCGTCACCGCGAGGTCCTTGATGAACTGTTGTTTTTGCGCCGCCGTGGCCGTCGAACCGGTCTTGAAGTCGGCGATATCGGTTTTGATCTTGGCGACATGTTGCACCGCCAAAGCGGCAGAGTTCGGCGCGACGGGACTGCCCGGTGTTGGCTGGGGAATGGTCGGCGCGGGTGGCGGAACGCCCTGGCGAACATTGTTCTGATTAACCACTTCCTTCGCCCGATTTTTTATCAGGACCGCCGAGCCCTGGCCGAAGGAAACCGAGGCGACCAGACTGACAAGGACGCAAGTGGCGAAAGTGGTTTTCATGGCTGCAAATAATGCTCAAGGCCGCGTGGCCGTCGCATCGGGATGGGCAGTGGAAGCGAGGCCCTTGCGCGAGAGCAGGTCAATGTAATCCAGGAGGATGTTCTCCGTTTCATTCAGCGTGGCATCCACTGCGGGAACGGTGTCTTCCGCGGTGCTGGCATCGGCATCCGCCGGGCCGCCATCCAGCGGCGCGGACGCGAGATTCGTTTTGGCAACGGGCGGCGGGAGACCGGGCAAACCAACCTGCTTGAGCGTCAGGTCATAGACCACCGGCTCGACATTCTTGCGGGCCAGCCGTTCCTTGTCGCGCGCGCGCTGGCGGGCGTCGTCCTGATCCCATTCCTTGATCCGTTGCTTTTCGTTGAGCGACACGGAATTTTCCGCCTGCAACTTCCGGAACTGTTCGATGTCTTCGCGCACATAGGCGAAGTCCTGGTTGGTGGCGACGCGTTCGTTCGAGAGTTTCAACAGCTCAGGCAGATACGGCGTCGTGAGGTTGTAATGATCATACCGGGCTGTGGGAATGGTATCCCAACGCAGCGCGTTCTCCAGCGAGCTCTCCCCGATGTCTTTCATGTAATTGAGCTTGGACGGCAGCACGATGTCGGACAACACGCCTTTGAGTTGCGTGGAAGCGCCGCTGGCCCGGTAAAATTTGGCCTTGGTGATTTTCAAGGTGCCGGGGTCGTTGGTCAGGTAGCCTTTCGACTCGATGAAGTAGCGCAGCGGATTGAGCTGCTGGACGGTTCCCTTCCCATGCGTGGAGAGATCACCCACGATCAACGCCCGCCCGTAATCCTGCAGCGCGCCCGCCAGAATCTCGGAAGCGGACGCGCTGAGCCGGCTGGTGAGCACGATGAGCGGGCCGCTGTAAAGCTCGCGTGTGTCGGTGTCCGAATCCACGACCGGGGAGCTCCGCCCATCGCTGACCTGCACCACGGGACCGCTCTTGATGAACAACCCCGTCAATTTGATGCACTCTTCAAGCGACCCGCCGCCATTGCGCCGCAGGTCCAGGATGAGGCCTTGACACTTTTCCGCCTCGAGTTTCTTCAACAGCCGCGCCACGTCGGCCGAGGTGTAATGCGCCGTGGCGGAATCCCCCTCCTCGCCGGGCCGGCGCGGGCCGACATCCATCGGGACGTAGAAGGAGGGCAGGTCAATGACCCCAATCCGCGTGGTCTTGCCGTCGGCGGTGGGGAGATCAATGATTTTGGCCTTGGCCGCCTGATCATCGAGTTTGATCTCATCGCGGATCAACGACACCACCCGCCGGTCCGAGGTGTCGTCCGCGGACACGATCGTGAGCTTGACCTCGCTTCCTTTCGGGCCGCGAATCATCTGCACGACCTTGTTCAGGTTCATCTCGACGACATCCACCGGCGGCTCGTTGCTCTGGCCCACCGCCACAATCCGGTCGCCCGCCTTGATCTTTTTGCTGTTCATGGCCGGACCGGGTTTCAGCTCGGCAATCTTGCAGTAACCATCCATGTCCGTGGTCAGTACCGCGCCGATGCCGAAGAGGGCGAGATTCATGTTGATGGCGAAATTCTCGGCCTGGCGCGGATTGAAATAGTCCGAGTGCGGATCGTAAACGTGCGCGAGCGAGGTCAGGTAGTATTCCAGCACGTCGTCATTGTCGAGTTCGCGGAAGAAGTGCGAGTTGCGCGTGTAACGACGGTTCAGCGTGTCCACGATTTCTTCCGCCTCGGTCTTCTTGGGCGTGTCCTTCCCGGCGGCGGTATCGGGCGGAGTGTTGGTTTTCACCGAGGAGCCGTTACGTTCGGCTTTTTTCCGGGCGGCGTACTTGGCCAGCTTCTCCTGCAAATACTCGCTGCGCAGGCGTTGCCGCCAGAGAATTTTTGCTTCGGCGAGATCGCGCGGCGGATCGGCATCGCGTCGGTTGAGCATGACCCGTTCATCCGTGTCGAACGTAAATTTCTCGTTTTTCAACAGCTCCTGGGCGTAGGCGACGCGTTGTTCCAGCCGTTCGCAAAAACGATTGAAAATGCGATAGGCGGGCGTCGTATCCGCCGCGCGCCGGTGCGCCAGCGTGAGGTTGTCGAGATTCGTGCTGTACGTGGCGAACTCGTCAAGGTCGGCCTGCGTGAAATGCAGTTTCTGCGGATCCAGGGTTTCGATGTAGCGATTCAGGAATTTCTCGGAAAATTCGTCATTGAACGGGTGCTGGAGAAAATGATTCTGTTCGAGCAACCGGGCGGTGACGTAGGCAATCTCCGGGTCGCCCGGGCCAGGCGCGAGGTGATTGGTCACGTCGGCCTTGGCAGGTGCGGCCGCCACAGTGATGGCGGGGCTGCCACCGGGATTATCCGCGTGCAGCACCCACACGGCCGGGACGCCACTCACGAGCAGGCACGCCAGAATGAAGTTTTTCCTAATCATCGCTTTCAATCGCTGTTTTGACCCATCCTAAGTCGAATCATTCAACTTGGCGACAAACTTTTATGCGGCTTGAACATTTCCGCGCTGCCAGTGTCAACAACGGGAGTCAGAATCCAGTTGAAATTAGTCAGCCAATTCTCAATATTCCACGCGCATGAAGATAAAAGTGATTGCTTTGGTAGTTACCGGCCTGCTCACCGCCCAAGGTTTGCGCGCTGCAGATGCCGCGCCAGCCAATGACAAGGACAAGACGAGCTACGCCCTGGGGGTGTACTACGGCAACAGTTGGAAGCGGCTCGAGATCGAGCCCAGCGACATCAACTTTGATGAAGTTCTGCGGGGCCTGAAGACCGCACTGGCCGGAGACAAGACCACGCTCAACGAACAGGAAGTGGGGGAAGTCCTCAAGGAATTTCAGAAGAGCCTGACCGCGCGCAAGGAGCAAAAGCGGAAGGTCCAGGGCGAAAAGAACAAGACCGAAGGGGAAGCATTCCTCGCTGCCAATAAGAGCAAGCCTGGCGTGATCACGCTGCCCGGAGGCCTGCAGTACAAGGTCCTGAACGAAGGCTCGGGCGAAAAACCCAAGCCCACCGACACCGTCACGGTGAACTATCGGGGCACGTTGATTGATGGCACGGAATTCGACAGCTCGGCCAAGCATGGTCGCCCGGCCACGTTCCGGGTGGGCGGCGTGATTCCCGGCTGGACCGAGGCGTTGACCAACATGCCCACGGGCGCCAAGTGGCAGTTGTTCATTCCCGCCAATCTCGCTTACGGTGAGCGCGGCAATCCGAGCATTGCACCCAATGCGACGTTGTTGTTCGATGTGGAGTTGATTTCCATCCAGCCACCCGCGCCGCCGGCCGCCCCGGCCGCACCCTTGACCAGCGACATCATCAGAGTTCCGTCGGCCGAAGAGATGAAGAAGGGGGCCAAGATCGAAACCATCAAGGCCGAAGAAGTCGAGAAACTCCAGAAGGAACACGCCAAGCCGGAGAAAAAGTAGCGCCCCGCCAAAGTTGTATTCGGCCGAAGTGAGTGGGTTGAATCGCGGAACGAAGCGTTCGGACCGGGAATCGGTTTGGCTGCAATCTCCTTGGAAAGCGACCTACGGAAGCGTAGTGAAGGTTCAGACCGTGCGCCGTCGAACCTTCGACCTCTTACCAGCAAGAACTGGTCAGACGTGCCGAAGTAGAACGCGCCGGCCAACCCCGAACAGGATGAGGCCACTCGCGTAGAGGAGTGCCGCCGATGGCTCCGGCACCGAGGGAACGGTGGTGAAGCCCATGACGATGGCTTCGTTGTATAGACCTTGGTTGGCGGTTGTCGAACCAAAGCCAGTCCCAAACGCCGCCTGCGCCAGGGTGCTGTTATAGGGATAAGCTGCGTCCGCGTTCCGTCCGGTAGTGAAGCCCTGATACTCCACTTCCACCAATAAATTGCCGCCCTGGTATTGATAGGGTGTCGAAAAAGGAATCCAACCGAAACTGTTGGGCGAGGCCCCGCCCGGAAAGTCGCCTGTCGCGATGGTCAGGCTGCCGCTGCGAACCAGGGTGAAATCTCCTCCGCGATTATCCGCAAATGTCGCGCTCATGCTGCCGGGCGCGTTGGCGGATTGGCCCAAGCTGATGTTGTAGGTCGAAACCGTTTGAGCCGGCAGCGCGGATTCATTGCCCGCCACGCGGAAACCAATCCCGGTGATCCAGTCACCCGGGCTGAGACCGGTCAACAAGGGCAGACCGAACACCTGCTGAAAATGTTGCCCCGATACGCCCAGCGGCGCGTTGTCCGAGGAATT
Source organism: uncultured Bifidobacterium sp. (assembly GCA_964561105.1). Taxonomy (GTDB): domain Bacteria; phylum Verrucomicrobiota; class Verrucomicrobiia; order Limisphaerales; family JADLHS01; genus JADLHS01. Next base: position 55,562 of record CAZLOH010000003.1, read on the forward strand.
CGCCTCGGTGACGTCAAAGCCACCCGGGACGACGATTGTATCGGCCGCAACCGGGATTGCGGTCAAACCGATGCCAAGCACAACTGGCAACAAGAGGCTGGTGTTCAGTTTCATGTTTTCGTGCCTATCTGTTTGCGATCAATCGTTTCTGTTTCATCCGTCGCGGTCCGCGGTTTCGCTCGACTGTTGAACGAACACCCTCACCGCAAGGAAGGTTGATGGATTTCAGCAAACCATGTGCCGGAGAGTCGCCGAATAGCTTCGCAGGCCGAATGTTGGTGCGCCATTGATCCGGTTGAGGGGCTGCGTTCTAAATTGAGGCAGCCAGTGGCCAAGTCTCAGCCTGATCCAGCAGGATTACCCGGCTTCACCGCCGGCTCATCCCAACTCTCGCAGCTTACGGGCGTGGCGGCTTGCGCAGCGGCGGCCGAACAATCTGTCGCTTGAGCGCCGGCGACCGCCGACACCAGCCGCCCGAAGCACGCACCTGCGGAAAATGACCCGATTTCTTGCGCCGGGATTGAGGTCGTGCATATTGCGACCCGTAAGCGCTTCGGCACGGAGCCGGGCGCGTCGCATAACCAACGAAAAATCAATCATGGCAACACATACTCCTGACCTGACGAAGCAACCTCCACGCAGCGCCCGCGTACGACTCGGCGGTTACGTGACCCTCCCACGCATGTTGGACAAGGGACGGGCCGCCTTGGCCGGCAAGAACGGCGAATATAATTACGCCTGTCCGATGGATCAGCGTTTACTCGATTTCGCCGGTATTGACGCCGAGGCCTTGAAAAAAGAACTCGCCGCAGGCAAAGGCGACGGCGAGATCCTCGAATGGTTCCAAGCCAATGCCAGGCACAAGCGCACGGACGCGGAGATCGTCGCCTGGTCGGCCTGGTCGGAACAGCGCGGTCCCACTGATGTCGAATCCCGCGAATATTTTCAGGGCCTCCACAAACGAGTTGGGCCGAAGCGGGAAGATATCGCCAACTGGTTTGATCTGCTGGACCTGGACGATTACGCCAGCTTCGGCGGCAAAGTGTAGCCGCGCGCAATCTCAGACTGACCGCAGCCGACCCGAAAAGCGGCTGCGGTTTTTTGCCGAGCGGGCCAGCCGCGAGCAGCAGGACTTCACGCCGGTTCTGACGGCACTGCGCTCGGACTCTCTGCGGGAGACTCGGTTGCCGTCGCCGGCTTGAACGCCTCGATGCTCTCGATGCGATGCCGGTGGCGGGTGCCGTCCACTTCCGCTTCCACTTCCTCGCCCACCTTGTGGTTGAGCAATGCCTGACCCACGGGCGTGAGGTAGCTGATGATGCCCTTGTCCAGATCGAAATCCCACGCGCCGAGCACGGTGAAGGTTTCGGCGCTGTGGGAATCCAGATCGGTCGCGCGCACAATTGTGCCGATGCTGACCACATCCGTACGGGCGTTCGTAAAATCGGTTCCCCGGGCGCGGGTCAGTTGCGCCTCCAGTTCCTCTTTGCGGCGCATGAGGACCTTCTGCATTTCCTTGGCCGCCTTGTATTCGTGGTTCTCGCGCAAGTCGCCGTAACTGCGCGCCACGGCGATTTCTTTCGAGTTCGCCGGAATTTTCTTCTGCACCAGTTCGGTGTATTCGGACTTGCGGCGTTCGAGGCTTTCCCAGGAAACGTGCAACAAGGATTCCTGTTTATTGGTCTGGTCGCCGCTGACCAGGGATTGCACGGACGGATGCCGCTTGACGATGCGCGCGAGGAGCGAGCGTTTGTCCATGTCGTCAAACACCGGTGAAAGTTGCAGCGCGCGCGTCAGGTCCTTGATGATTTCCAGGTCGGCGGTGGCGGTGAGATCGGCGATCAACTCCTGGTCATCGAGCATGAATTCGCGCAAACGATTCGAGCGTTTCTCGTTGAACTGGTCGCGCTCCATCGCCGTGAGCATGGCGCGAAACACTTCCGGGCCGAGGATATCCGCAAACGTGTCGCCGCGTTCCTTGCCCAGCCAGAGCAGCAATTCGCTGCTGGCGGCATGCTGGCTGATCAGCCGGGCAAGGGTTTCTTTCAGTTCGTCCAGTTTGCCGCTGTGCGCGAGCAAGTTTGCGAATTCCTTGCAGAGTTTGGCGGACACCATGTTCAACGCCGTCCGCAGGACTTCGCTCCACCGCTCGGGTTGCGCCGCCTTGAAAGACTCCAGTGTGCGCCGGTGCTTGGCCGCCGGCATGGCTTCCATCACCGCGCCAAATTTCACTCCGTCTTGATTCCAAATCTGCGCGGACGTGACTTCGCCCGGCGTGGGCGCCGCGCCCGTGGCGGCCACCAGATCGTCCCGGGCAAAAATCGCTTCGAGCGCCACCGCCGTCTGCGTGCGCGTGTGGGAAGGAATATCCGCGTTGAGCAGCGCAATCGCTTCCTTGGCGGCGGCTTCCTTGCTGGTTAAATCGGCCGCGTTCCTGACGATCTCGGTGGCCACGGCCACGCGCGCTTTGAGTCCTTTCGCGGCGCGTAAATCCGCCAGCAACCGGTCCTGCAGGGAGATTTCCTGCGCTTGATAAACGATCGGCTCGGACTTCTTGCTGGGCACGACGAAGTGACCGTCCTTCTTCATCTCGTGCCGGGCAGTTTCCCACCACTTCTTCCAATCATCCGCGATCACGTCGGGCACGAGAACCTGCTGAATTTGATCAAGCGTGGCCTTCCCGCCGTAGCTGTTCAGCACCAGTTTGATGAGGTCCAGATGCTGGAGCGCGGCCATCTGCCGCAAGCCTTCGAGATCAGCCGCCTTGCGCGCCAGGATGTGATTCTTGGCAATCGGCTTGAGCAAGTCCGCCGCAAAGGACAAATCCATCGTGTGACCAGGTTTGCCGGGAAAATCAATGGTGAACCGCGCGAAGACCGTGTCCACCGTGGTGATGCGTCCGAACCCCCAGCTCCGGTGCATGCAGAATCCGCTCGTCGTCAAGAGCACAAGCGGTTCGATCTGTCGCCCCTCGATCTTGCCCGCCGCCGCCAGCTTCTCGAATTCTTCTTTCATAAAGTCGTTTCTTCCTCGCGCCGCCCAATTCTGCTTGCCAACATTAAACGAAGTGAGCGGGCAAAAACCAAGAGAAATTGCGGCGCGCGTGCTGGCGCAACGTCGGACGGGCGAGGATTTCACGGAAACACTGCTCGAACGCGCGCTGGCCGGCGCGCACTTGTCCGCCGCTGATCGCGGCCTCTGCCATGAACTCGTCCTGGGGGTCGTGCGTTGGCAGGCCGCGCTCGATTGGCTCATCGCGCGCAAGACGCCGGGCCGCACGCAAAAACCCGGACTGCAGGAACTGCTTCGGCTCGGCCTCTACCAGATTTTTTGGCTCGACCGCATCCCGGACCATGCCGCCGTTCACGAAACGGTGGAGCAAACCCGACGCGCTGGATTCGGGGCGCAAGCGGGCTTTGTGAATGCCATCCTGCGCGGTTATTTGCGCGAGACGGAGGCAACGAAATGCGCGTTGGCGGAACTTCGCTCTACTCAGCCCGCCCTCGGCTGGTCGCATCCCGAGTGGCTGGTCCAACGGTGGCAGCAGCGATTCGGTGAGGAGCGCACGCAACAACTCCTCGCCTGGAACAACACGCCGCCCAGGACGTTTGCCCGGGTCAACACGCTCCGCACCGACGCCACCAAGCTCATCGAATCCTGGCGCAACGAAGGCGTGGACTACGATTTCGTCCGCCACGACTGGTGCGGCGAGAGCCTCGTGTTTGAGTTGAAATCCCACCCGCCGCTCGCCTCACTTGAAAGCTTTCAACAGGGTTGGTTTTACGTTCAGGATCCGAGCACGCTGCTTGCCGTGTGCGAACTCGATCCGCAACCGGGCGAAACCATCCTCGACCTTTGCGCCGCGCCTGGGGGCAAGGCAACCTTTATCGCACAGTTGATGAACCAGACCGGTCGCCTCGTCGCGCATGACATTTACCCGGATCGCCTGAAGTTGATCGAAGAAAACTGCGCCCGCCTGGGTGTCCGTTGGGTTGAGCCGGTTGCCGCCTTCAACTTTGCCCCTGAAACATTTGATCGCATCCTCGTGGACGCGCCCTGCTCAAACACCGGCGTCCTGCGCCGGCGCGTGGATCTTCGCTGGCGTCTCCGGCCAGCGGAAATCGAGCGATTACACGCGACGCAGTTGAGTCTGTTGCATCAGGCCGCGCGGTGTGTGAAACGCGGCGGAATCGTCATTTATAGCACGTGCAGTCTGGAGCCGGAGGAGAACTCGGAGGTGGTGACGAAATTCCTGGCCGCTGAACCCGGATTCAAGCTGGAGCGCGAGCGGGCCCTGCGCCCCTTTGCCGAGGGTGTAGATGGCGCCTACGTGGCCAGGCTGAGCGCCTGACCCCAGGTTCGCAGCATCGCGTCAGTTCGATTGGCGACCAGGATACCCAGTCCGCCGGGAATTTCCGAATTGAGCGCCACCAATTCGCAGGGCTATGCTGGCCCAATGAACGTTTTCGTCACGGGCGGCGCGGGCTACATCGGCTCGGTCTGCGTTGAGGAACTGCTCAATGCCGGGCATCAAGTCACGGTTTTCGACAACCTCACGGAAGGCCACCGGGCGGCTGTGGATTCGCGGGCAAAGTTTGTTGAAGGTTGTTTGAGCGACGCCGCGTTGGTGAAACAATCCGTCCGTGACGCCCGGGCGGAAGCCATTCTGCACTTCGCCGCCAATGCGCTCGTCGGCGAATCCATGACCAATCCCGGAAAGTATTTTCGCAACAACGTCGCGTCCGGGCTGAACCTCCTCGAGGCCGCGGTCGAGTTCGGCGTAAGGAAATTCGTCTTCAGTTCCACCTGCGCGACCTATGGCCCGCCCGATCGCGTGCCGATGAACGAGGATTTGCCCCAGCGCCCCATCAATCCCTACGGCGAATCCAAGTTGATGTTCGAGAAGATGCTGCTCTGGTATCAGCGATTGCACAAACTGGAGTTCGTCGCATTTCGCTACTTCAACGCCGCCGGCGCGAGCAAGCGCTTCGGCGAGCATCACCGCATTGAAACGCATCTCATTCCGAACGTGCTCAAGGTCGCGCTCGACCAGGCGAAGCAGTGCGAGATTTATGGCACAGATTACCCGACGCCCGACGGCACGTGCATCCGCGATTACATTCACATCGTGGACCTGGCACAGGCGCACATCCTGGGCCTGTCGCCGGGAAAGACCGGATTCTTCAACCTTGGCAACGGCGACGGCTACTCGGTGAAACAGGTGATTGAAACTTGTGAAAGGATCACCGGCAAAAAAATACCAACGGTTGAAAAGCCGCGCCGCCCCGGCGATCCCCCGAAGCTCGTGGCCGCCGCCGACAAAGCCTGCAACGAACTCGGCTGGCGACCGAAGTATCCCCGGCTCGACGACATTGTCGCCACCGCTTGGGCCTGGCATCAGCAGCATCTAAACGGCTACGCGGAATCGGACCGACAATAGCTCCAGCGCGCCGAACGTCGCGCAAAGCCGATTCGCGGAAGATTCAGCGTAGAGCAACCTGCGAGACTCAGGGAACGGATCAAGGGAACCTCCACTTCTCCACTTCTGCTGGCGACAGCAGAGGTTAACAAATTCAGCTTGCCGTCCGTAACAATCCAACGCACGGAACCGCTTCCGGCTCAGCCTCCCAGCACGTTGACTGCGACTCGATTTTCCAAAGTCGGGTCATCTGCGGATAACTCGGCTCAACTGAACGTAAAAAACTGCGTTTCAGCCGAGAAAACCCTTGCAAATTTATGGCTGGTAACGTCAAGTATGGGAAATCAATCAGGTCGAAATTGTGGTCAACCTCAGAGTCTCATGAAAAATTTTGCTCGCTCGCTTTTTTGCTCTTGGACCGCCCAAGGAATTCTCGCCGCTGCCGTGGTTTTGCTGCCCGGAACGCCGGCGTTCGCTGGCACCAACATCAATTACGGCACATGGGTTGGAACGACGGTCACGTATCAGGACGTGACTGAATCCTCCGCCACGGATCAAACCCCCATGTATGGTGCGCCGCTCATTTCGGGCAACACACTGGACTTCAATCCCCAGGGCTTCGCCGCCACTTCCACCGGCGGTGGCATTGATTTGACCGACGGCCAGTTGAATCTCTTGATCCAGGCCCATTCCGGCTATGCGATTCCGGCGATCCAGTTTTCCGAAGCCGGCGATTTCTCGCTCGCTGGTTTCGGCTCCGCCAATACCAGAGTCACGGTGGCCGCGACGTTTTTCCTGGATGTACTCCAGGTGGACGGCGTGGGGATCAATCCCTTGAGCCTCACGGCGAACATGACTTTCACTCCCAATGCGAACGGCCAGTTTGATCTGATCAACAACGCCGGCATCGGGAACATCTGGACCGGCGCCATTAATTTCAATCTGAACGACGCGCTCACCGCCCATAACATTGATTTTGTCAACGGCGCCACCGAAGTGCGGGTAAACCTCGACAACACGCTGCTGGCGATCAGCGAAGCCGGTTCCACGGCCTACATTGCCAAGAAGGACTTCAAGGCTCTGGGCATCACGGTCGTGCCGGAGCCTTCCGTCATTGCCTTGAGCTTGTTTGGCGTGGCGACTCTGCTGCTGCGCTCGCGATCCGCGCGTCGCGCGTAAGCGCTCAACTTTCACTCAAGCGCGCCGCGTTGGATCGCGACGCGCTTTTTGTTTTCCTCACAAAAAATGCTCCGCTTCATTCTCAACGGTTCCAATCGCCGCGCGGCGCAGGGCGCCCCGGGCCTGGCTCGGACGGAAAATTTGCCGGGGCGGTTCAGGATTTTCCCGCCGGCAACACCCGCACTTCCAAGCCGGAAGCCGCCGTCCGCGTGTGATAAATCCTTTGGGTGGCCTTCTGAAAATCCTCCGCTTTCGCCGCTGGAATGTTCACGAAGGTCTGCGGATTGCGATCCACCAGCGGAAACCACGAACTCTGGACCTGCACCATCACCCGGTGTCCCCGGCGAAAGGTGTGACAAATATCCGCCAGCGTGAATTTCAACGGCGTCACTTGACCAGACACGAACGGCTCGGGACGTTCGGAGCTATTTCGGAATTTTCCCCGCAACACGTCGCCGCGCACGAGTTGCTGGTAACCGCCCATCTCCACCCCCGTCGGATTGGGCTCTGGATTCGGGTAATCACCCGGATAAACGTCAATCAACTTCACCACCCAATCCGAGTCCGTGCCGGTGGTCGAGACGAACAGTCTCGCCGTGAGCGGTCCTGCCAACGTCAAATCCTCCTCCAGCACATCGGTCTCATACACCAGCACATCGGGTCGCGAAGCGACGAAGCGTTGATCCTCCACCGGATAACTCCGCGGATACGATGTGGACTTGTCATTCGTGTACGGCACGGGCTTGGCGGGGTCGCTCACGTATTCGTCGAACGCGCCGGCCCCGTCCGTCGGGAGCGCAAACGCCAGCGCGCCGCCGGGTTGAAAATACAGGGTGCGCGCTACGGCGGCATGCGGCGGCCAGGTGTCAAACCGTCGCCACTGCGCCGTGCCCGTCTCGAAGACGTGCGCCTCGGTGGACGTGTAATTCGTGTCTCCCTTCAGATAGTGACGGAAGAACGGCAGTTCGATCTGTTTGCGATAATACTCCGCCGTCTTCGCCTTGAAATTGACCGGCCCGAGCGTCTCGCCCTCGCTCCGGCTCCAACCGCCATGCGCCCACGGCCCCATCACCAACGTGTTGTTGATCCCCGGATTCTGCCGCTCGGTCCACCGGTAGGTTTCCAGCGTGCCGAACAAATCCTCCGCGTCGAACCATCCGCCCACGGTCATCACCGCGCAGTGGATGTTCTTGAGGTGCGGCCGGACGTTGCGCGCCTGCCAGAAATCGTCGTAGGTCGCGTGGGCGAGAAACTCGCTCCATTCCGGCGCGCACCCCTTGAGCAGCACCAGGTCGGAATTCGTCAACGGCCCCATGCGCAGGAAGAAATCGTAGCCGTCCGGCGTTTGATAATTGAAACCGCGCGCGGATTCATGCAGCGGGTCCTCGAGCTTTTGCGTGAAGTTGTAGGAGAAGCCGAAGTTCTGCGACAGAAAGAACGCGCCATTGTGATACATGTCGTCGCCCATGAACCAGTCCGAGATCGGCGCCTGGGGCGAAGCGGCCTGGAGCGCTGGATGACTGTCAATCATGCCCATCGAGGTGTAGAAACCGGGATACGAAATGCCGAACAAGCCCACCTTGCCGTTGTTGCCGGGCACATTTTTCACCAGCCAGTCAATGGTGTCCCACGCATCCGAGCTTTCATCCGTGTCCTTCGGTCCTTTGTGGGGCCGGTAGGGGCGCACATTCATGAACTCGCCCTCCGAACCGTTGCGCCCGCGCACATCCTGCGTTACCAGAATGAATTGGTCCCGGGCCAGCACCTGGAAGGAGCCGGACGGATCCGTGTAATTGTCCGATCCATAAGGCTTCAACGAATAGGGCGTGCGCGTGAGCAGGATCGGCCACGCCTGCGAATCGTCCTTGGGCACGTACACCCGCGTGAACAACCGCACGCCATCGCGCATGGGAATGCGATGCTCGTACTTGGTGTAATGCTCCGCCAGCCACGCCGCGTTCAGGTCGGCCGGCTTCTCCTCCGCCGCGCGCGCGATCAGGACCGGGAGCATGACGAAAATGAACAGAAGCCGGTCCAGCGAACGAAAGTGACTCATGGGCGAAACAATGTCAGCGCACGCTCAACGCAGCAAGGTTGAACTCCGGCAGAGTCTGCCTGCCTGTCTTCTGGCGGTTCAGTTGAACCTGGTCGAACCCGCGTGGTGGCCGTTTTCGCGCTGCGAAAATCCGCGTCGCGTGCAGCAGTGTGCGGGTTCACTCAACCGCATCGGTGACCGCCGGTTTGCCGCCCGCTCCGCGCGGACGGAGTGCTCGCGGCGCAAGCACTGCCACCCCAATAGAGCAACCACCCGGAGGTAATCCATCACCGGAGCGCCTTTGCTGCTGTCCGGAGCGCCGGTCTCCGACCCGGCAGGAATAAAAAACTGGAAACACGCCGGATCGGAGATCAGCGCTCCATCAGGTGCGTCGGGTCCGGCAACCGCCAGAGCGCCTGGTTCACCCACGCATCTACGTTTCTTGCCGGTGGTGTTGGTCGCGCTGCGACCAGCCCGTCCGCGTAGAGCGGACGGAATCGGGCGGGCGGGCGCGACCCCAGCGCTTCTTGACTGGAAGCGTGGTGTGATTCCCGTTTCCAAGCAGGACGGGCGTCGCGCTGCGCGGCGCGACTCCTCGCAGCGCGAGGAGTTCCACCGTTGGAAGCTGGCGCGCGTTTGAATGAACCAAGGTGCGCCCCCGGTTCATCCGCAGCGGCATTGGTGATTGAACCCGGCCCCGCCATTTCTTATCGTAAACCGGTAAGCCGTCCGGTTTCGGGCTTCACTCCTGGTTCCGGGTGAACCGCCACAACCACATAATACGAGCATTATGAACAAACGAATGTGCAATTATTTTTCAACCGCCGCCGGGGCCGCGCTGCTGGTCCTGGCCGCCACGGGTTGCAGCCCGGCGGGCAACTCAGGCGGCGCCGCCCCGATCAAAGTGGGCGAGTTCGCCTCGCTCACCGGCACCGAAGCCACGTTTGGCAATTCGTCCCACGAGGGCACGCTGCTGGCCATCGAGGAGATCAACGCCGCCGGGGGCGTGCTCGGCCGGAAGCTCGAATTGATCACGGAGGACACACGGTCGCGCCCGGGCGAGCCGGCCACGGTGGTCAACAAGCTCATCTCCCGCGACAACGTGGTGGCCGTGCTTGGCGAGGTGGCGTCCAGCGCGTCGCTCGAAGCCGCGCCGGTGTGCCAGGCCAACCACATCCCGATGATCTCCCCCTCCTCCACGAATCCCAAGGTCACCCAGACCGGCGACTACATTTTCCGGGTCTGCTTCATTGATCCCTTCCAGGGCACGGTGATGGCGAATTTCGCGACCAAGACGCTCAAGGCCAAAAAGGTCGCCGTCTTCACCGATGTGAAGAGCGATTACAGCAAGGGCCTGGCGAAATTCTTCAAGGAACAATTCGTCGCCAATGGCGGCACCATTGTGGCGGAGCTCGACTACAGCAAGGGCGACAAGGATTTCAAGGCGCAACTCACCGCCATCAAGGCCGCCAATCCCGACGGCATCTTTGTGCCCGGCTATTACACGGATGCCGCGTTGATCTGCGTGCAGGCGCGCGAACTCGGCATCACCGTGCCGCTGTTCGGCGGCGACGGATGGGAGTCCGACGAACTGACCAAGATCGGCCGCGACGCCGTCAATGGCTGCTACTTCTCCACGCACTACCATCCGGACGTGGGCAGCGATCTGAGCCGCAAGTTCGTGGCCGATTACCGGAAACGCTGGGACGGCAAGACGCCCGACGCGCTGGCGGCGTGCGGATACGATTCCGCGCTGATCCTGGCCGACGCGATCAAACGCGCCGGCACAACGGACGGCCCGAAGTTGCGGGACGCCATCGCCGCCACCAGGAACTTCCAGGCGGTGACGGGCAACATCACCATCAACCCGCAGCGGGACGCGACAAAGTCCGCAGTCATTCTCGAAGTCAAGGACGGCAAATTCAAATACCTTGAAACCATCAGCCCGTAACGCTTAGGCTCGCCGCCGTTCCGGTTGCGACGCCATGAGCGAATTTCTCCAGCAACTTATCAATGGTCTGGCCCTGGGCGCGATCTATGGCCTGATTGCGCTGGGCTACACCATGGTCTATGGCGTCCTGCGGTTCATCAATTTCGCGCACGGCGACGTCTTCATGCTCGGCGCCTTTGCCGGCTACTATCTTTCGCCCCTCGTGAATCGCTTTCTGCCGCCCCAATCCTACGTCGGCGGCACGTTGGTGCTGGCGTTGGCCATGATCATTTGCGCGGCGATCGGCATCCTGATCGAGTGGCTGGCCTATCGCCCGTTGCGCGCGCGGCCCAAGCTCACCGTGTTGATCACGGCCATCGGCGTGTCCTTGTTCATCGAATACACCTGCCAGCATGAGCGGGTCTTTGGCGCCGCCCCACACCGATTTCCCGATTTGATTCCCACCACCACCTGGCACGCCGCCGGGGTGGCGTTGAATACCAAACAGGTCATTGTGCTCGTGACGACGCTGCTGCTGTTGCTCGCCCTGCGGTTTATTGTCCAACGCACCCGGCTCGGCATGGCCATGCGCGCCCTGTCTTTCAATGAACAGGCGGCGGCGCTCATGGGCGTGAACATCAACTCCGTGATCTCATTCACGTTCGGCCTCGGCTCGGCGCTGGCCGCAGCGGGTGGAATTTTGTTCGCGATGAATTACGCCAGCATCGAGCCGCTGATGGGGATCCAGACCGGGCTTAAGGCCTTCATCGCCGCCGTGTTTGGCGGCATTGGCAATCTGCCGGGCGCGGCGCTGGGCGGCCTGATTTTGGGCCTCGTCGAAACCTTTGCGGGCGGCATTCCCGCGCTGTCGAATTACCGCGACGGCATCGCCTTCGCCCTCCTGATCGCGGTCTTGATTTTCCGGCCTGCCGGTCTGTTGGGTGAAGTGAAATCAGACAAGGTATGAGCCACACCCAAGACCAATTCTCAACTCCCAGCGCAACCACGGACCCCGAGCATCAATACTGGCGGGGAACGAGGCCGAGCGAGGAGGAGCGGAGTTTGGCACCCGAATTTTTTCCTCACGTATGAACGTCGGCGCGAAACGATGGTTGCTCCTGGCGATTGCCGTCGCGCTGGCGGTGTCCGCCTTCTCCGCGCACTTCAACCGCTACTGGCTGGGCGTGGCGATTGATGTCGGTATCAACATCATCCTTGCCGTCAGCTTGAATCTCATCAACGGGCACACCGGCCAGTTCAGTCTGGGCCATGCGGGCTTCATGGCGGTGGGCGCCTATACGGCGGCGAAGTTCGCCCTGCTGCTGCAACACCATTTTCCGCCGTGGCTGGAACCCTTCGTGTTCGTGGCCGGCCTGCTGCTCGGCGGCGCGATGGCGGCCGTGGTGGGACTCGGCGTGGGCCTGCCGTCGCTGCGCTTGCGCGGCGATTACCTGGCCATCGTCACGCTTGGCTTCGGGGAAATCATCCGGGTCTTCTACCAGACGGACGACACTTTTGGCGCGGCCACCGGCCTGACCGGAATCCCCAACTGGACCACTTTCGGCTGGGCCTGGGGCGCGTCGGCGATCACGGTGTTCGTCGTCACCTGCCTGGTGAACTCCACCTATGGCCGGGGCTTCATTGCCGTGCATGACGACGAGGTGGCGGCGGGCGCGAGCGGCATCAACCCGGTGCGCTACAAGGTCACGGCCTTTGTCATCGGCGCGTTTTTTGCCGGCATCGCCGGCGGACTTTACGCGCATCACAAACAATTCATCTCGCCCAACGGGTTTGATTTCCTCAAGAGCATTGACATCGTGGTGATGGTGATTCTCGGCGGCATGGGCCGGACGGTGGGCGTGATTTTCGCCGCGGTGGTGTTGACCCTGATGCCGGAATTCCTGCGCGGCTTTGCGGACTACCGGATGATCATTTACTCGCTGATGATCGTGGTGCTGATGATCCTGCGGCCGCAGGGGCTTTTCACTTTTGAATTAAAAATGAAAAATTCAAAATGAAAAATCCGAACTCCGATTCGGGCGCTAGCAACAGAACTCCGCCAAAGGATATCGTCGTGCGGACTTTTGACTTCGCCGTTCTAATCATTCGGCTCTGCGTAAAGCTGGATGAACGTCCTGGCGTTGGCAGAGTTTTGATGAGCCAGATCTTGCGCGCGGGGACAAGTGTTCCCGCCAATGTCGAGGAAGCCCAAGCCGCCCAAAGCAAGGCGGACTTTGTGAGCAAGATGAGCATCGCACTAAAAGAGGCCCGCGAAACACACCTGCGACTTCGACTGCTGGCTCCCGCCCGGGCAATTCCCGTTGATGAATTGAAACCTCTGATTCAGGAAGCAGACGAGATTAAGCGCGTGATTGGCGCGATCATTGTCTCGACCAAACGTGGCACAACGGACTGATTTTTAATTTTGCATTTTTAAATTTTAATTCATGTCACCACTCCTGCAACTGTGCAAAGTCACCATCCGCTTCGGCGGTTTGACGGCAGTGTCGGAACTGGGATTGGAAGTCGGCCGCCACGAACTCGTTGGTCTCATCGGCCCGAACGGCGCGGGCAAAACCACGGTGTTCAACCTGATCACCGGAGTTTATCAACCCACCGAGGGCGCGATTTTGTTTTGCGGACAACCCACCCGCAAGCTCAAGCCGCATCGCCTCGCCGCGCTCGGCATCGCCCGCACGTTTCAAAATATCCGCCTGTTCGCCAGCTTGAATGTGTTCGACAACGTGCGCGCCGCGGTCCAGGTGCATCGCTCGCAGGGGATATGCGACGCGCTCTGGCACGGACGCGGCTTTCGGGACGGCGAACAGGCCGTCGCCGCGCGGGTCATGGAATTGTTGGACCTGTTCCAACTCGGCAAACTGCGGAATGAACCGGCGAAATCCCTGTCCTACGGCGACCAGCGCCGGCTCGAAATCGTCCGGGCTTTGGCCACCCGACCTCAACTACTCCTGCTCGATGAACCGGCGGCGGGCATGAATCCGACGGAGAAGGTGGAGCTCACCAAATTGATCAGTTTCATCAAGGACAAGTTTCAAATCTCCGTGCTCCTGGTCGAACACGACATGCGGGTGGTGATGGGGATTTGCGAGCGCATTGCCGTGCTCGACTACGGCGTGAAGATTGCCGAGGGAACACCGGCAGCCGTGCAGGCGAACCCCAAGGTGATCGAAGCTTATCTCGGCGCGGAGGCCGTCAGCGTGTCGGAGCTGCCGCCGGCGATGGACCACGAATGTTAGAAATCAAAAATCTGCAAGTCAGCTACGGCGCCATCACCGCGCTGCATGGCATCTCGTTGTCCGTGCCGGCGGGCAGCATCGTTACGCTCATCGGCTCCAACGGCGCCGGAAAAAGCACCACGCTGCGTACGATCTCGGGGCTGTTGAAACCGCAGGCCGGCGAAATCCGGTACGACGGCCGGAATCTGGCGGGCCTGCCCGCCCACCAGATCGTAAAACTTGGCCTCTCGCACGTGCCGGAGGGTCGGATGATTTTTGCCAACCTCACCGTCCACGAAAATCTGTTGATGGGCGCGTATCTTCAGCGCGACCCGGCGGTCATTCGCCGTGAGCGGGAACTGGTTTTCCACATCTTTCCCAAACTCAAGGAACGGGAACGGCAGATCGCGGGCACGCTCTCCGGCGGTGAACAGCAGATGCTCGCCATTGGCCGCGCGTTGATGGGCAAACCGAAGTTCCTCATGCTCGACGAACCGTCGCTCGGCATCGCGCCGCTGCTGGTGAAAGCCATTTTCGCCAAGATCGTCGAAATCAACCGCACCCACGGCCTGACCATTCTGCTCGTCGAGCAAAACGCGAATCTGGCCCTCGAGATTTCCCATTCCGGCTACGTGCTCGAAACCGGCCGGATCATTCTCCAGGGCGACTCCGCCGCCCTGCGCCAGAATCCCCAGGTCAAAAGCGCCTACTTGGGAGCGTGATACGATTGATTTTTGCCAAATACAACTGGCCGTGGTATGAAAGACCATGAACCTCGGGTCACTTGAAATTGTCCGGCGACCAGCAACCAGCCGGCGACCGGGCGCGTTCACCCTGATCGAATTGCTGGTTGTCATCGCCATCATCGCCATCCTGGCGGCGCTGCTTTTGCCCGCGTTTTCCCGGGCCAAGGTCGCCAGCAAAAACACCGCCTGCAAAGGCAATCTCCGCCAGTTGGGCCTGGCCCTGACCATGTATGCCGGCGACACGCACAAGTATCCATACACCGTGGACGCCAATGTTTCGCGGACGTGGTACATCTCCCTCGCCCCGTACTACGGTAATAATTACAAGCTGATGAACTGTCCCACGTTCAAAGGCGAATGGCCCATCGAAGACGCGTTGGTCTGGGTTGGCGGCAACGCCTACCAGCGGGGCCCTTCCCAGCCGGGCAGGATCGCAGGCGTTAGCTACGGCTACAATGGCTTCGGCATTGGGTCGGCCAACGCCACGAGCTGGACCTCCAATCTGGGTTTGGGCATGCAGGTCAATGCCGGCCAGACCCTGCCGGCGGTCAAAGACATTGATGTGGTCGCCCCGGCGGACATGCTCGCGATCGCCGACTCCATGGCGCAACCCGGTTACGAATACGTTTCGGCGTTTCTGCTCTCCATCAACAGCAAGCCCTCGCCCGAACGCCACAACGGCGGCTCAAATCTTTCCTTCACCGACGGTCACGTGCTCACGGTGAAAAACCAGGAGTTCGTGGATTCCGGCGAAGCGAATCGGCGTCGTTGGAACGTGGACCACGAGCCGCACAACGAGGTAAAGTTCTGAACCCTGGTCTGGCCTCCTTCCCGCGTCTCGCGTGAGCACCGCCCGAATTCGCGCTCTGCCCATCGCCCTCACCATCGCCGGCTCGGATAGCGGCGGCGGCGCGGGCATTCAGGCGGACTTGAAAACCTTCGCCGCGCTCGGCGTTCACGGCACCTGCGCCCTCACCTGCGTCACCGCGCAGAACCCGCGCGGCGTCACGGGCATTGAACCGGTCAGCGCCGCCCTGGTGCAAAAGCAACTCGCCGCGGTGTTCGCCGAACTGCGACCCGGCGCGGTCAAAACCGGCCTGTTGTTCTCCACGGACATCATTGAGGCCGTGGCGGATTTTTTCGCGCAACCCAAGCGGCCGCCTTTGGTGGTGGACCCCGTCATGGTGGCCACGAGCGGCGCGAAATTGCTGAGGCCTTCGGCGATCCGCCGACTGCAAGCGCGCCTGCTCCCGCTCGCCGCGTTGGTGACACCCAATCTGGATGAAGCGGAGATTCTGGCTGGAACGAAAATCCGTTCGCTCGCCGACCTCCGCCAGGCCGCTCGCGAAATCCACGCGCGCTACGGCTGCCCTGCGCTCGTCAAAGGCGGCCACCTGCGACTGGGCAATCAGGCGGTGGACGTGTCGTTCGACGGCAAACAGTTCACGGTCTGGAAGGCGAAACGGGTTCGGGGGGTGTCAACGCACGGAACGGGTTGCACGTATTCCGCGGCCATTACCGCATTCCTGGCGCGGGGCGAAAAGCTCACGGCTGCGATCGGACTGGCCAAGCAACTGATCACGCGGGCCATTTCGCAGAGCAAACGAACCGCCCAGCATCAGGTGTTGGATCCGTTCGCTGATTAACCGAATACTTCTCGTTCAATAGACGATCACGAAGCCGCCGTCCGGTCTGGCGTAAGCCGAAATCAAACTCCATGTGGGCACACCTTCCGTCCGGCCGTGGTCCGGGGTCGGGTTGCCGGCCGGGTCATAGAGCTGCCAGGCCACCGAACCACCCTTGCCCCAGCTCGATCCTTCCACCCAGGCAAGCAGCACCTGCGCTTTCGCGTTGGCGACCACCACCGGGTATTTGCCCTTGGCTTCGGGCGAAATCGGCGCAGAGACGCTGCCGGTCTGCGGATCTACTCGCACGAAGAAGACCCGGCCGTGCGTCTCGCCCGCGGCCAGCAAGCCGGATCTGGTTTCGGACAAGAACGCGCTGCTCATCGGGCAGGTGGCGATTTTCCATTCGTTGGAATACGCGATTTCAAAATCAGCGCCGTGATTGCGCGAGATCAGCAAGGTTTCATTCCGCGTGCCGCTTTTCGAGGCGGCCCGGTACAGGGCGAAGACATCGCCCTTGGAGTCCGTGAACGCCTTCATGCCACAGCAACCGCACGCCCCGATGGGAAGGCTGGTGGCCAGAGTTTCCGGCGCGAAGGTGCGGCCATCGTCCGTCGAGCGCGCCACGAAAACCGCGCGCCCGGCTTCACCGTTGGTGTTGCCCGGTTTGGGCGCGTGCCACATCACATAAACATTTCCCTGCCCATCCGCCGCCACCGAACCACCGCCATCCAGTCCCCGCGCGAATGTGATGACATTGCGTTCGGGTTCAAAGGCCGTGCCGGCATCGTTGAGACGGGCGTAGAGCATGGGCGCTTCCAGGTAGCTGCCATTCTTGGGCGCCAAGCCGTTCCAGGCCACATGCACCCGCCCATTTTTTACAACCGCCATTTGGGCGCCGCGAATTGTGCCGATTGCAACTGCGCTGCCCGGCGTCGAGTTCACCCGGATTGGTTTTGAAAACGCCTCCTGGCCTGGCGCTTGACTGACGTAGAAGATGTCGCCCCGACTGGGATCGCCTTTGAAGTAGATCAGGCGCATGACGCCTTGCGCATCCAGGACCGACTGCGGTTGGATGCCGCCATTGGGCGTGCGCAACAGTGTGATGTTTGCGGCACCGTGCGAAGCAGAGGAAAATCCGAGGCAACACAAGACAATCGGAAAGATGAACTTCATACTTTGATCTTGGGCCGCCATTACCGGGAGTGCCAGCCGATTTTGGGAGGCGCGCTTCCTAAAGCCAGCCTTTTAACTGCGCCCGCAAACTCTGCCGGGCGCGATACAGTCGCGCTTCGACGGCCTTGGGCGTCGCTTCCAGAATTATAGCCGCTTCCGCGACACTCTTTTCCTCCCACTCGCACAACACAATTGCTTCGCGCAAGTCCTCCGGCAACTGGCTGACCGCAGTGCGCACTGCGGCGGCGCGCTCACTGGCCAACACCTGTTCGTGAGGCACCACGCCAGCGGCGGGTAACCTGCTGGCCAGCGGCTCTTCGCCGGTTCCCGACTCGGCATCCAGCGAGACGTTCGGATGCCGGCTGCGCCAGCGGATCTGGTTGCGCGCGAGATTGGCGGCAATCGTGAACAGCCAGGCGGAAAACTTCTCCGTGGTCCGGAACCGGGCGCGCGCCTGAAATACTCGCACAAACGTCTCCTGCGCCAGATCGTTGGCATCGTCCTCGTTACCCAGCATCCGGCACAGGAAACGAAACACCGGCGTGGCGTGGCGTTCCATCAAATCGTTCAACGCCGCGTCGTGACCAGCGGTCAGTCGTTCCATGTCAGCCCGGTCCAACGCGTCAGTTTCAGTGGTGGCCATGCTCATGGTCCGCTGAGTGCGACATGGATTGCTCAATCTGCTCGTGGAAGCCAAGGGTCAGGCGCTGCATCTCGGCGAGATAGCGGCGGCCCTGTTCCGGCGGCATCGCCTGGCTGACTTCGACAAAGTGCCGGAGCATCTGGGTCTGACATTCCGCCCGCAGGGCCGCGAGTTCGGACAACTTCTTTTCCGCAACGCTCGTGACATTGGTCGCGCCGGACAGCGCCGCCTCCAGTTCCGCTTTCTTCACCGCGATCTGCCGGCACATGTCAGCGCACTTGGGCAAGTAACCTTCGTGCAGCGAACGCACGCGCGCCATTTCCGCATCGCTCAACCGGAACTCCTGGCGCAGCCAGTCCAAGTCGTCCGCGTTGCCGGCCATCCGGGTCGCGCAAACGCGTTGAGCGAGTAGGTAGGACACAGCGAACAGGACGATGCCGCCCACAAGCGCCAGCGCCAGGATGGCCGGGGAGCGTTTCATCGCAGCGCGTTGGGCGCCACCACCGCGACATAACGCGCCTGGGCATCCTGCCGCGCGAGTTGCTCACCCCGATCCCAACCCAATCCCAGCCCGGCCAGAATCAGCATGGCCGCGATGGCAAATGCCAGCCGTGGACGGAGTAACCAGCCGGTCATGACATCCAGCCAATTCCCAGCGCTCGCCGTGGCGCTATGTTTCTCCGCGGTTTCGATTCGCCGCCACACGTTCTCCTGAAAGCGCGGCGGCAGCAACGGGGTGGTCCGCGCTTCGCGCAGCAGACCGCCGAGTTTGTCCCCTTCGGGTTTGAAATTTGGTTCGCTCATCCGGCTCGTATTACACCGCCCCCGGCAGAATCCCGCAAAATGTTTTCACCTGAATTTTGCGGGAAACAATCCGCGCCGGGGTAAGTGTGATCAGTGGCAATCAAGGTGGTTGCCCATAACCGACAACCAAAGAAAGAACGAAAATGAAAACGAACAATCATGTCATTCGCCCCCTCACCCTGGGCTTCGCCGTGCTGGCCATTGTCGGCCTGTTGTCCTTGCCGACGCCTGGGTCTGCGCAGGAACCAGTGAAGGGAGCGCAAAAGTTGCTCCAGCTTAACGCTAACAAGACGGCAACCGGTGCTCAGGTCGTACGAGCCAGCGACACGGCCGCGATGTCCTGTGCGAAGTGCAAAGTCAGTCGGGTCACCATTGTGCAACCGGCGACCAAAACCGGCGCCAAGCCGGAAACCAATGTGATCACCCGCCACGAGTGCCCCGACTGCAAACAGAAGGTTGTGACCGAAGGCCATGGCAAGGCTGCCACGCAAAAGCTCGTTCACAACTGCAAGCAAGCTGGCAACGAGGTCGCCTTCTGCTGTGCGATGAAGTAGTAAACGGCGATACCACCATCGGATCGGGGAGAGCACACGGTTCTCCCCGGTTTGCGCCCCCTCCTGATGAACCTTCCGTTGGTAGCCGCCGAGGCAACGAGGCGGACTTTATTGAGCCACCACGCTCTCCGCCTCGTCGCGTCGTCGCCCACAGCTCAAGGCTCCCAAGCACAAAGCTGATTTGGGAGGATGCTCAGTCTTGGCAGGTGCAATCCAGACAGCCGTGTTTGCTACACGCACGACAGTTCTTTGAAAGCAAATCGCGCAGTTGCTTCCGGGCACGATGCAATCGAACCGTGAGATTGTTTCTGGTCAGCCCCAATTCCGCGGCGACTCGCGCAGGATCGGCTTGCTCGAGATCAATCTGTTGCAGCACCTCCCGGTATTGAACCGGCAGGGTGGGGAGCAACCGCACAAAGCATTGGCACAGCACCCGTCTGTCGCTGACGGTGGGCGAATCGGATAGTTCCGCCTGAAACCGATCCAAGGCCCGTTTGCGGGTGTCGTTGCGCCGGTACAGGTCAATGATGGAGCGCCGAAGTATGCGGTAAAACCAGGCGATCGAGTCCTCCGAATTTTTCGGCTGGCGTTCGGCGGCGAGCGCCTTGAGCAAGCTGTCCTGCACCAGGTCCGCCGCGAGGTGCTCGTCGCCAACCCGTTTTCTGACAAATCCCGTGAAGGCGTCAAGGTTCTCCAGAATGGATTGATCGAGGTTCGGCACGGCGCGACGCTAACTTGGCGTGACCATCCGGACAAGCTCGCAACCGTCCGGAAGATTGTCTGTAATTAAAATCCACCTCGTGCGTTTGCAGGGTGGATGAAGACACAAAAGCAAATGAAGCCTGAGGCCATGATAACGAAAGATCCGGTCTGCGGCATGTCGGTTGATCCGGCCACCGCCCTTCAAGCCGAGCGCGACGGCGCGACCTACTACTTCTGCAGCGAGCATTGCCAGCGGAAATTTCTCTCCCAATCGCCGGCTGCCAAATTGCTGGATCAGGTTTCCGCCCCCGAATCCAGTGCTGGCTGCCAGCACCACGGCCATCACCATACCGCTCACAGCGCCCGACACCCGAAGCCCCCTCAGCCCGCCGCGACCGCAAAATACTTCTGCCCGATGTGCCCGGGCGTCGAAAGCGACCACCCGGGCGATTGTCCCCAATGCGGCATGGCGCTGGAACGCAATCCCGCCGGGAAGCCCGCCACAAAAACCATCTACACCTGCCCGATGCACCCGGAGATCGAACAAGATCATCCGGGGGATTGCCCGAAGTGCGGCATGGCACTGGAGCCGAAGGCGGTGATGGCGGAGGGGGAAGAGGATGATTCGGAATTGCGTGACCTGATACGTCGCGTCTGGGTTGGCGGCCTGTTGACGTTGCCGGTCTTTGTCGTGGCAATGGCCCATTTGATTCCCGCCTGGCAACACGCGGAATGGGTGGTGGGAAACATTTCCCGCTGGGGACAATTCATTTTGAGCACACCGGTGGCGCTCTGGGCGGGCTGGCCGTTTTTCGTGCGCGGCGGGCGCTCGCTACGAAACCGCAGCCTGAACATGTTCACCTTGATCGCCCTCGGGGTTGGGGCGGCGTATTGCTTCAGCGTGGCGGCCCTGCTGATTCCGCAGGCGTTTCCGCCGGGTGCCGGGCATGGCGGTTTACCGGCAATCTATTTTGAAGCGGCTGCGGTCATTACCGTACTCGTTCTGATCGGGCAGGTGCTGGAACTTCGGGCCCGGCAGCGAACCAGTGGCGCGATCAAGGCGTTGCTCGGGCTGGCCCCCAAGACCGCGCGACGCGTCACGGCCAGCGGTGACGAAGACGTGGCCCTGGACGCCATTCAACCGGGCGATTTGTTGCGCGTCCGACCCGGGGAAAAAATCCCGGTGGACGGCGCGGTGACGGACGGGCGCACTGCAGTGGATGAATCCATGCTCACAGGTGAACCGCTGCCGGTGGAAAAGAGTTCAGGCGCAAAAGTGTCCGGCGGCACCGTCAACACCACGGGCAGCATCGTGATGCGGGCCGAACGTGTGGGAGCCGCAACAATGCTCGCCCAGATTGTCAGCCTCGTCGCGCAGGCCCAGCGGAGTCGCGCCCCCATCCAAGCACTCGCCGACCGGGTGGCGGCGTGGTTTGTTCCCACGGTGTTGGTGGTCGCGGCGCTCACGTTCATCGGCTGGATGGTTTTTGGTCCCGAGCCGCGCCTGGCCTTTGCCATCACCAACGCTGTGGCCGTACTGATTATTGCCTGCCCCTGTGCGCTGGGTTTGGCCACCCCCATGAGCGTGATGGTGGGCATCGGTCGCGGCGCCCAATTGGGCGTGTTGATCCGCAACGCCGGGGCGATCGAAAAACTCGCCCGGTTGGACACACTGGCTGTGGACAAAACCGGCACGCTCACCGAGGGCAAACCCAAACTGGTCAAGGCCAGTCCGGTCAAGCAATTCTCTGAGGCTGACTTGCTGCGGCTGGCTGCTTCGGTGGAACAAAACAGTGAACATCCGCTGGCACACGCCGTTGTGGTGGCCGCTCGCGAGCGGCAGCTTGCAATTGAGCCGACGCAGGATTTCCAATCCACCACTGGAGGTGGCGTAACTGGAACGGTGGCCGGACGCCCCGTGGCGGTGGGCAAGGCGGATTTTCTGCGCGCACAAAATGCGATGAACGTTGAGCAACTGGAACAGCTCGCGGCGCCGCACCAAGCCGACGCCGCCACGGTGATTTACGTGGCTCTAAACGGTCAGGCAGCGGGTATTCTGGCAGTGGCAGATCCCATCAAGGATTCGACCCCAGCCGCGCTCACCGCATTGCGGGAGCTTGGAGTGAGCGTCCGCATGTTGACCGGCGATAATCCTCGCACGGCGGCGGCAGTTGCCGAGCGTCTGGGGATCGGGCATTTCCGCGCAGGAGTCAGCCCCGAGGACAAACACGATGAAGTGAAATCCCTCCAGGCAGAAAGCCGGATGGTGGCGATGGCCGGCGATGGCATTAACGATGCCCCGGCTTTGGCGGCGGCCGACGTGGGGATTGCGATGGGAACGGGCACGGATGTTGCCATGGAAAGCGCCGACGTTACCCTGGTCAAAGGTGATTTGCAGGGGATCGTGCGTGCCATTCGACTGGGTCGCGCCATGATGCGCAACATCCAACAGAATCTGTTTTTTGCCTTCGCCTACAACGTCGTGGGTATTCCGGTTGCCGCCGGTGTGCTTTATCCGGTTTTCGGTGCGTTGCTCAGCCCGATGATCGCTGGCGCGGCCATGAGCCTGAGTTCGGTCTCGGTCATTGGCAACGCGTTGCGTTTGCGACGGGCAAGCCTGTGACTCGCCTCCCGCCGCAACGAAGAAAAAAAGATTGAGTGGTTTTCTCCGTTGTGGTGTAAGTGAGAAAGAACGAAGACCGTTCGCTGAATCAACATTAAACCATGAAAACCTCAATCAAACTCACCGCCCTCGCCCTCGCCGCCGCCTATTTTGCCGCACCGCTCAGCCTGCTGGCAGCGGACAAGAAGGAAGCCATCAAGCCTTACCCACTCAAGAAGTGCCTCGTTTCCGACGAGAAGCTCGGCGAGATGGGCAAGCCGTACACCTTTAACTACAAGGGCCAGGAGATCAAACTCTGCTGCAAGGATTGCCAGAAAGATTTCACCAAAAACCCGAAGAAGTATCTCAAGAAGCTCGCTGACGCCAAGAAGTCGGCCGCCGAGAAACCGGCTGACAAACAGTGAGCCGTGCCGGCTGGGCGCCGGGCGCGCCCGGCACAATTCACGCTAGATTGAAACCATGAAACGGGTCGCCGCCATCGTTCTCAGCCTGATGTTCCTTGGACTTCAGGTGATGTCGCCGACCCCGTCTTCACTCGCCGCCGTCTCTGCTGGCCGGGATTGCGGCTGCGCCAAGCGGGCTTGCTGCGCGGCTGCGTCGCCGGCTTCGCAGCCGTCTCCGGCCGCTCCGGCGCCTGCCGACTTGCAACACGCGCTCGCGCTGCTCGCGCCAAACCGGGTGGCGTGGCAGTTGCCCGTCACCGTGCGCTTGGTGGCCTTGTTCGATTCTTCCATGGCCGTCACGGCGAATGTGCCGCTCTTCACCCGGCACTGCAGTTTCCTGATCTGAGATTCCTTCACCTACGCTCGTAGTGTGTACCGCGCCGGTGCGCGGCGGCGTTTTCGCTCGTTCGATTTTTGGTCGCGGGATTTCTGTACCTATGAAGATTTTGAGTTGGTTCAAATGGCTGGCAATGGGCGGTCTGGGATTCATTACCCTGACCGGCTGCCGTGGTTTGTCCACGAAGGACGAGCGCGCGGCGCGGCGGGATTTGGAGTCAGTGACCGGAGAGTACCGTCCGAATGGGAAACAACCGACTTTGCCGGAACTCCGTCCCGACTCCAGCTTCAGCAATTACCTCGCTTTTGCGCTGTTGAATCAGCCGAAGGTGGCGGCCGCGTACGATGATTGGGCTGCCGCCGTGGAGAATATCACCGTGCAACGCTCGTTGCCGGATCCGCGTCTGACGTTCGAGTCGGATATCGCCGACATGGTGATGACGATCATGCCTGGTATCATGCAGGAGTTTCCCGGCCCGGGGAAACTCAAGGCCGCCGCGCGCGTGGCGAGCACGGCGAGCCAGGCCCGGTATTTTCAATTTGAAACCGCAGTCCTGCAAACTGCGTTCGATCTCAAAAGCTCCTTCTACAATCTCCATTTCCTCGAGGACAAGATCCGCATCAACCGCCAGATGCTTGGCCTGTTGAGAGATCTCGCGTTAATCGCCCGCACCCAAAACGAGGTGGGCAAGGGCACGCTTCAGGACGTTTATCGCGCCCAGATCGAGCAGGACAAACTCAAGACGGAACTCACCAATCTCGATGATTCGCGCCAGCCGCTCCTCGCCCAATTCAAAGCCGCGCTCGGCCTGCGCACCGATCAGCCTGATCCGCCCGTGCCCGCCCGATTGGAACCCACGCCCCTGGACTTGTCGGCCGACGATTTGTTCGCCATCGGCCTCGCTCGCAACCCACGCCTCAAGGCCATGGAAGCTGAAGTCCGCCTGGCTGAAGCGGACATCGCCATGGCCGCAAAATCCAAAGTGCCGGATTTCAGCCTCGGCCTGATGGCGGATGCCAAGGCGTCACCGGTGATGTTCCGGCCGCAGGCGGGCATGACCCTGCCGATCTGGCGCGACAAGATCGCCGCACAAATCGCCCAGGCCCAGGCCGGCCAGCGCGCCGCCGAGGCCCGGCTCACCTCCGAGCAGATCCTGCTCGGCGTGGATTTCGCAATGAAGACGTATGACTATCGCGAGGTCACCCGCAACCTCGCGCTCCTGCAAAACCAACTCATTCCCAAGGCGCACCAGTCCCTGGAAATCGCCCGATCCGGTTATCTGGCCGGAACGATTGATTTCTTCAACCTGATTGATTCCCAGCAGACGTTGCTGCGATTCGAGCTGGCGGAAGTCGAAGCCCGCGCCCGCCGCGAAATCATTCTTGCTGAACTATCCCTGCAAATCGCAGGTGTGCCGCCGGAAGGCGCGCCGTTGTTATCATCGGCGCAACCCGAAACGCTCTCCCACACGAACCCCAAACATCACTGAGTTATGAACTTTATTGCCAAACATCTTAACGCCATCGGGCTTCTGCTTTTGACTGCCTTCGTCGCCACCGCTGCCGGAATGTACTTCAACGTCCCGGCGCGAATATCCAAGTCGCTTTCAGTCACTCCGTCCGTCACGGAGTATTTCTGCCCGATGCATCCGGACGTGGTGGCCGCCAAACCTGGCGATTGCCCCAAATGCGGCATGGCTCTCACCCCGGCCGCCACGAAGACTCAGGGCAAGTCAACGATGTGCCAGCACGCCGATGTGTCGGCTCAAAATGACGAAGCCGCGCCAACCCATTCCGGCTGCAATCATACAGAGTCGGCCGGCGCCACGGGTGGCTGTTGCGCCATGCCCGCTTTAGCAAGCCAAACGCCGACGCCAGGTGGCTGCACCCGCTTTATGGCCCAGCCTTCCACCCGCGCATCGGAGTAACGACCATGACAACCAATCTCAACCTGACGGCGATCACTCCCGTCGAAATCAAAGGACCGGATGGCTGCAAGGTTTTGGACTGCGGCAGCCCGGCATCGTTTTCAAGTTCCGCCGCGCGCTGTCCAAGCTTCAGAAGCCGGGCGCGTTTCCGAACGCTGACGCGCTCCATGTTGATCGCATTGGTGTTTGTGGCGCTTGGCGTTTTCATGACTGGCTGCTCTCAGGGCGATTCCGCCGCCGCACCGAAGACGCTTTACACCTGCGGCATGCACCCACAGGTGATCCAGGACCATCCCGGCAACTGCCCGATTTGCGGCATGAAGCTCACGCCGATTCGCAAACAGGACAGCAATCTGACGGGTGAACGCAAAATCAAATTCTACAAATCCACCATGAATCCGGGCGAAACCAGCCCGCAACCCGGCAAAGACAGCATGGGAATGGACATGGTGCCGGTGTACGAAGCCGGCGCGGCCGAAGCGGATTTTTCCACCATTGCCATTGACCCCGTGACCATTCAGAACATGGGCGTGCGGACCAGCGAGGTCACGCGCGGGCCGCTGCGCCGGACGATTCGCACCGTGGCCAACGTGGATTACGACGAGACGACGCTGGTGGACGTGACCACGAAGTTCAAAGGCTGGATCGAAAAACTTTACGTGAACGCCACCGGCCAGTTGGTGAATCCGGGCGATCCGTTGTTCGACATCTATTCGCCCGAACTTTACAGCGCGCAGGTGGAGTATCTCCTCACGCTCAATCAAAACCTCACCAACGATCCCGGAGCCGCCGCCCTGCGCGATTCCGCCGCCGCCAAATTGAAATTCTTCGACATCTCGGTGGCGCAGATCGCCGAACTGGAGAAGACCCGCCAACCGAAGAAGACCCTGACGATCAATTCACCCACCGCCGGCTTCGTCATCGAAAAGCTGGCCGTCGAGGGCCAGATGGTGGACGCCGGCATGAAGCTTTATCGCCTGGCGGACATCGGGATCGTGTGGGTCTATGCGCAAGTCTATGAACAGGATTTGCCTTACATCCAACTGGGGCAGGAAGCCACCATGTCCCTTTCCTACCTGCCGGATCGTCGCTTCCGCGGCCGCGTCACTTACATCTATCCCACCGTGGATGAAAAAACCCGCACGGCCCGGGTGCGGATGGAGTTTCACAACCCCGGATATTTCCTCAAGCCCGGCATGTTCGCGACGGTGGAACTCACGGCGGACATTGCGCCGTCGGCGCTGCTGGTGCCGGATTCGGCGGTGCTGCGGAGTGGAGAGCAGAACACGGTGTTCGTGGCGCTTGCCGGCGGCAAATTCGAGCCGCGCACGGTCACGCTCGGCCTCTCGGCGGAGGATGATCGCGATCAAGTGCTGAGCGGATTACGCGAAGGCGAACGCGTGGTGACGTCAGGACAGTTCATGCTTGATTCGGAAAGTCAGTTGCGCGAGGCGATTGCGAAAATGGTCGAACCGGGGGCGAATGTAGAGCAGGAATCGTCCGAGCATACCAGCGCCACCGCACCCGGCACCGCGAACACTCCGCACGCATCCCACGCCAACGTGCTCACGTACGTCTGTCCGATGCCGGAGCACGTCTCGATTGAGTATGATCATCCGGGCAAATGTCCGATTTGCGGGATGACGCTCGTGCCCGTGACGAAAGCGCTCCTGGAAAAAATCCAGCCCGGCGGCAAGGTGCTCTATTACACCTGTCCGATGCCGGAGCACAGCGACGTGCGCTCCGACAAGCCTGGCAAATGCCCGCACTGCGGCATGACCCTGATCCCGGTGATGGAGGTCACGTCAAAGGCGGGGGAGCGTCCGGAACGTGGGAGCGTAGAGCGCACGAACGATGCGACGATTGAACCATCCCACGCTTCCCGCGCCACGATTCTTTACACCTGCCCGATGGCATCGCACGCCGACGTGGTTTCCGACAAGCCCGGCAAATGTCCCAAGTGCGACATGGAACTCGTGCCCACGAGCACGGTCAAACACGGCAAGGTGGCGGAGGCGAACTGGCGGAAGGAACATCCGGGTCGAGCGTCCGAGCGTTGAGCGTGGACCAAAAAAGCGAATGAAATGAGAAACAAACTGCAATGAGAGTCGCCGACTATAAAGAACTGCGTGTTTACAAGCTGGCCTTCGACTCCGCAATGGAGATTTTCCAGTCGAGCCAGTCATGGCCTTCAGCGGAAAAGTATTCGCTCACGGATCAGATTCGTCGTTCCTCCCGTTCCGTATGCGCCAACATCGCCGAAGCCTGGCGCAAGCGGCGTTACGAAGCGGCCTTCGTCAGCAAACTGAGCGACAGCGACGGTGAAGCGGCGGAAACCGAGGTGCATTTGGATTTTGCGCTTCGTTGCGGCTATTTGCCCGCCGACCAGCACGCCAACTTACGCGATCATTACGATCACATTTGCCGCCAACTCACGAATATGATGAATGACTCCGCGCCCTGGTGCGGCCGGGACGCTGCATTACGCGAAGTGCCGTCGGATTACACCGCCGCCGTCTCCGAGCGCGAGTGTGGCGTAACGTCGAATCGTCCAGTCGCTGAATCGCGACGCTCCGTCCAAGCTCCACGCTCCCGACGCTCCTGACAAACATCATGCTCACCCGCCTCATAGATTTTTCGCTCAAGAACAAGTTCCTCGTCGTGGTGCTCACGCTCGCGGCGGTGCTGGCAGGGATTTATTCCGTTCGCAGAATCCCGATTGACGCCATTCCGGATCTTTCGGATGTGCAGGTGATTGTTTACACCGAATGGCCCGGGCAGGCGCCGAACCTCGTCGAGGATCAGGTCACGTATCCGCTCACCACGAAAATGCTCTCCGTGCCGTACGCGAAAGTCGTGCGCGGCTACTCGTTCTACGGTTACTCGTTTGTCTATGTGATCTTCGAGGACGGCACCGACCCGTACTGGGCGCGCAGCCGTGTGCTCGAATATCTCAGCAGCATCAGCGGCCAGCTCCCGAAGGGCGTCACCCCGACGCTCGGACCGGATGCCACGGGTGTGGGCTGGGCGTTCATGTATTCCCTTAACTCGACCAATCGCGATCTCCATGAGCTGCGCTCCATGCAGGATTGGTATCTCAAATACCAACTCAACGCCGTGGACGGCGTGTCGGAAGTCGCCTCCGTCGGCGGACAGGTGAAGCAATATCAGGTGACGGTGGACCCGACCAAGCTCCGCGCCTACAACCTGTCTCTCAAGGAGGTCAGCATGGCCATCGAGCGCAGCAATGGCGAGGTCGGCGGGCGCTCCATCGAGTTGTCCGAGCGCGAATTCATCCTGCGCGTGAAGGGCTACATCGAGAAGCTGGAAGATTTGAAGAAAGTCGCCGTCAGCGTGGGCGCGAATGGCGTGCCGATCCGGCTGCGCGATGTGGCGACGATTCAATTCGGACCGGACATGCGTCGGGGCATCGCCGAGCAAAACGGCGAGGGCGAAACCGTCGGCGGCATCGTGGTGGTGCGCTACGGCGCGAACACCCGCGAAGTGATCCGGGACGTGAAGGCGCGGCTCGATCAAGCGATGAAGTCGCTGCCGCCCGATGTCCACTACACGATCACGTACGATCGGAGCGGGCTGATAGATCGGGCGGTCAAGACGCTCGAGGAAAAGTTGATCGAAGAAAGCATCGTCGTGGCGCTCGTCTGCCTCGCCTTTCTGTTGCACGTGCGCAGCGCGCTGGTCGCGATCATTATTCTGCCCATCGCGGTCCTGATTTCATTCGTGGTGATGTTCGGCCAGGGCCTCAGTTCCAACATCATGTCGCTCGGCGGCATTGCCATCGCGGTCGGCGCCATGGTGGACGCCGTCATTATCATGATCGAGAACGCGCACAAGCACCTCGAACATGACCAGGGCACAAAGCCGCACTGGCAGATCATCCGCGACGCGTCCATCGAGGTCGGGCCGACGCTGTTCTACTCCCTGCTCGTCATCACGGTGTCGTTCCTGCCGGTGTTCACCTTGCAGGAACAGGAAGGGCGCTTGTTCAAACCGCTGGCGTTTACCAAGACCTATTCGATGGCGGCCGCCGCGCTGCTGTCCATCACCCTCGCGCCGATTCTCATGGGCTGGTTTATCCGCGGCAAAATCCCGAAGGAGGAAAAGAATCCCATCAACCGGTTCTTCATCTGGCTTTACCATCCGGTGATTGATTTCGTGATCAAATGGCGCTGGCCGGTAGTGATCGCGGCGGCATTGACCGTTGTGTGGGTTTTCTTCCCCTGGAATCGGCTGGTGGTGGACAATCTGCCCGGTGGCTCTTCCCCCCCGTCCACCCTCACCCCGGCCCTCTCCCTGAGGGAGAAGGAGAATCGCTCACCGTCTCCCGAAAAACCGAGTGACGGGGTTCGCGCCGGAGATGCGGGAGAAAACAAGAACGGCCAATCACTATCCTCTCTCCCCGGGGGAGAGGGCCGGGGTGAGGGCGCGCGCAACGAACTTTCATCCCGCGAGTCCCAACTCAAGAACTTCGCCAGGAAAATCGGCAAACTGTTTCCCTTCCAAAATATCGGTTCGGAGTTCATGCCGCCGCTCGACGAGGGTGATCTGCTCTACATGCCCACCACGTTTCCCGGTCTGTCACCGACCAAGGCGCGCGAACTGGTCCAGGTCACCGACAAGCTCATCAAGTCGTTTCCCGAAGTGGAGAATGTCTTCGGCAAAGTCGGTCGCGCCGAAACGGCCACGGATCCGGCGCCGATGGACATGATTGAAACCACCATCCGGCTCAAACCGGAGTCAGCGTGGCCGGCCGTGGACATTACCGATGAAAACAGAAAGGTGATCGCACATCGCCGTCGCACGATGGACGAATTGACTGAGGCATTGAACAATGCCGTGCAAATTCCCGGTTTGAACAACGCGTGGACGATGCCGATCAAGACGCGCATTGACATGCTG
Source organism: uncultured Bifidobacterium sp. (assembly GCA_964561105.1). Classification (GTDB taxonomy): domain Bacteria; phylum Verrucomicrobiota; class Verrucomicrobiia; order Limisphaerales; family JADLHS01; genus JADLHS01. The sequence goes on from CAZLOH010000003.1 coordinate 85,861, forward strand.
TCCACCGGCATCAAGACGCCGGTCGGCATCAAGGTGGCCGGGCCTGATCTCCGCGAGCTCGAACGCATTGGCACCGAAATCGAGTCGGTGATCCGGACCGTCCCCGGAACTACCAGCGCCTTTGCCGAACGCGTGTTTGGCGGGCGTTACATCGAGTTTGAGATTGATCGGGAAGCGATCGCGCGCTACGGGCTCACGGTGGGCGACGTGCAGGACGTGTTGTCCGTGGCGCTCGGCGGCATGGCGCTGACCACCACCGTTGAAGGGCGCGAACGCTACACTGTGAGTCTGCGCTACGACCGCGATTTTCGCTCCGACCTCCGCGCGTTGCGGGAAGACATCGTCATTCCGACCATGTCCGGCGCGCAAGTGCCGCTGGGCCAGTTGGCCCGGTTGAAAGTCGTGGACGCGCCGATGGGCATCAAGAGCGAGGATGCCGTGCCGAACGCGTGGATTTACGTGGACATTCGCGGGGTGGACATCGGCACGTATGTGCAAAACGCGATGCGCGCCGTGAACACCGCCCTTGCCGACGGGCGAATCAAGCTGCCCTCGGGCTACAACATATTTTGGAGCGGCGAATACGAATCCATGCTTCGCGCGAAACAGCGTTTGCTGATCGTCGTGCCGCTGACGTTGTTGATCATCATCCTCATCATTTACCTCAACACGAAATCGCTCATCAAAACCGCCATCGTCATGCTGGCCGTGCCGTTCTCGCTCGTGGGCGCGTTTTGGGCGCTCTACCTGTTTGACTACAATCTCAGTGTCGCCGTGTGGGTCGGCATCATTGCCCTCGCTGGACTCGATGCTGAAACGGGTGTCGTCATGCTGCTCTACCTCGACCTCGCCTACGACGAGTGGAAGAAAAAGGGATTGCTCACCAACCTCGCCGGCCTGTGCGACGCGATCTACCACGGCGCGGTCAAACGGGTCCGACCGAAAGCGATGACCGCGTGTGTGATTATCGCGGGTCTCGCTCCGATCTTGTGGAGCCACGGCGCCGGCGCGGATGTGATGAAACGCATCGCCACGCCCATGGTCGGCGGCGTCATCACCTCGACCCTGATGGAACTGATGGTTTATCCGGCGATTTTCTATCTCTGGCGGTCGCGAGCAATTCAGCGTCAGAACGGAGCGCCGGCCCTGGCTCCGATCCAAACGGGACCGGTTGGTTGAAACGAGCGTGGGGAGAACCGTTGACGGTGACGGCTACATCTGCTCCAACGTCTCGATTCCCAAGACATCGAGCGCTTGTTTCAACGTGCGCGCCGTGAGATCGCAAAGCACAAGCCGGCTGGCGCGCACCTCCGCCGCGGATTTGAGCACGGGACAATTCTCGTAGAATGAAGTGAACCGACCCGCCAGCTCGTAGAGATAATTGCAGATGAAATTGGGGCGATACTCGGCCGCGGCCGCTTCGAGCACGAGGCCGAAGTTCAACAGGTGTTTGGCCAGGGCGAGTTCCTCGGGAGCGGACAATTGGAGGTCCACGCTGCCCGTTCCCGGCGCCAAGTCGTCCGCCTTCCGAAAAATGCTGCGGATGCGGGCGTAGGCGTATTGCAGATACGGCGCGGTGTTGCCGCTCAAGGCCAGCATTTTGTCCCAGCTAAAGGTGTAATCACTCTGGCGATTGGGCAGCAGGTCGGCGTATTTCACGGCGCCGATGCCAACCACGCGCGCAATCACGCGGCGCTCGGGCACCGACAACGCGGCGTTCTTGGCGGAGACCACCTGGTACGCCCGCTCCTCGGCCTCGTCCAGCAACTCGCCCAGCTTGACGGTGTCGCCACTGCGCGTCTTGAAGGGTTTGCCGTCTTCGCCCAGAATTTTTCCGAAGCCAACATGGACGAGCTTCACCTTTTTGGCCGCGTCGGGCTGCCAGCGCGCAAAGGTGAGGAACAGTTTCCGGAAATGACCTGATTGCCGGTCATCCACCACGTAAATGATTTCGTCGGGCGACCAGGTCTGGAGCCGGTAATCAATCGTGGCCAGATCGGTGGTCATGTAATTGAACCCGCCATCGCTCTTGCGGACGAGCGCCGGATCGGCCACCCATTCGCCGTCGCGGTGGACGAGGAACGGGTCTTCCTTGGGGGGCAATGTGCCGTCACTGAACACACCGACGGCGCCCTCGCTCTCGCGGGCAAGACCGCATTGGAGCAGGCGCGAAACCACTTCACCCAGTCGTGGATTGTAAAAGCTTTCGCCCAAGGCGTGATCAAACTTCACGCCGAGCCGCCCGTAGATGCCGTCGAACTGCGCCTGGGAGAGCCGGATCATCTCGCGCCAGATGGCGATGTTTTCGGCATCGCCGGCCTGGAGTTTCACCAGTTCCTGCTTCGCGGCTTCGAGTCGGGCGGGGTTGGCGTCGCACTCGGCGTTGATGACCCGGTAGAGGCGTTCCAGTTCAGCAATGGCATCGCGGTCGAGGGCGACCCGGTCGAGCGATTCTTTCCAACCGAGCAGGAGCTTGCCAAACTGCGTGCCCCAGTCGCCGATGTGATTGTCGGTGATGACCCGGTGGCCGAGCAGACGCAGGATGCGCTGGAGCGCGTCGCCGATGCCGGTGGAGCGGACGTGACCGACGTGCATCGGCTTGGCGACGTTGGGCGAACTAAAATCCACAACAATGGTGCGTCGGTGCGGGGTCGGGTCGAAGAACAAATGTTCCCCGCGCGCGGCGGCCTGCAACGCGCCAACCAGAGCGGCCGGAGCGAGCCGGAAGTTGAGGAAGCCGGCCCCGGCAATCTCCACCGGCTCGCACCACGGAGCGACATCGAGCCGGGCAACCACGTCGGTGGCGAGCTGGCGTGGATTCATCTTACGCGCCTTGGCCAGCGCGATCAGGGCGTTGGACTGGTAGTCGCCAAACTTTGGCTCGGGGCAGGGGCGCACGAGCATGGCGACGACATCCGCGTCGGGCAACACGGCACGGACGGCGGCTTGCAAACGGGCCTCGATTTGTTTATGCGGCAGCACGGAGTTGATTTAACCACGGTTGAACCTGGATGAGCACGGATAAATCCGCCAGGGAGCCGAAGCGTCGGATTACTTTTTCCCCTGCTCTTTGATCACGCGCAACATGGCCTCGGAGTCGGGAGCTTGTTCGAGGCTCTGACGGAATTCAGGTTTGTGCAGAATCTTGGCGATGTTGGCGAGCGTGTGGAGATGTTTCTGGAATTGACCCTGGGGAACGAGGAAGAGCATGACGAGATTCACCGGCTGATTGTCGAGCGCATCAAAGTTGACTCCCTTTTTCGAGCGACCCAGCGCGCCGACGACGTCAGGGATCAAATCGGTGGAGGCGTGCGGGATGCCGATGCCGAAACCGATGCCCGTGCTCATGGAGGTTTCGCGCTTCTTGACGACGGCGGCGATGGCTTCGCGGTGTTGGGGCTGAATTTTTCCGGTGGCGACCAGGATGCCAATGAGTTCGTCAATCGCCTGCCAGCGGTCGGTGGCCTGCAAGTCTGTCAGCACCTGGTCTTTGGTCAAGATGTCAGCTAATTCCATAACGCCGTCTCTGCATTTCGCCTGATTGCCGCGGGCAATTCAAGGCTGAATTCGGGTGGCCAAACGATTTGGAGTTTCCCATCAGCCACCGCTCCCGGCATGCTGGCGGCACACGGGACAGACTACGAGCAGAAACATGAAACTGGCGAATCGGAATTGGCTGGGTGTCCTCGGCGGCCTGGGCTTGAGCCTGGTCTGCGGCTGCCAGCTGAGCGGCGGCAAATCGGCGTCGGAATCGTTCCGGGTGATGACTTACAATATCCACCACGGCGAAGGGTTGGATGGCCAGGTGGACTTGAATCGCATTGCCGCACTCATTCGCCGTGAACGCGCGGACATCGTGGCGTTGCAGGAAGTGGACAAAGGCGTGCGGCGGACGGGCGGGCGTGATTTGCCGGCGGAACTGGCGGCGCTGACCGGGATGACCTGTGTGTTCAGCAACAACTTTCATTTCCAAGGCAGCGAGTATGGCAATGCGGTGCTCACCCGTTTCCCGGTCGTGGCCGCCACCAACACGCTTTACCAGATGCTGCGCACCAATGAACAACGGGGACTGCTGCAAGTCACGCTGGCAACACCGGGGCGTAATTTGATCTTCATGGCCACGCACCTCGACTACCACGGCGACGATGCGGAACGTCTGCTCAACATCAGCGAGATCAGAGCGTTGGCCGAGCTACACGCGGGGACACCCGTAATCGTGTGCGGCGATTTCAACGCCTCGCCGGAAAGCCGGGTGCATCAGCGGATGACGGAGACGTTCATTGACGCCTGGGAACAGGTGGGGTCAGGCGAGGGTTGGACGTACTCCGCCAACCGCCCACAGAAGCGGATTGACTACGTCTGGGCAACAAAGACCAGCCACATCACATCGCTCAACGCCCACGTTCCGACCAGCGATGCGTCGGATCATCTGCCATTGGTGGTGACGTTTCAGTTCCGGTAGGACGGGCGAATCAGATTGGTCTCAGGCACTGAAATGGAATAGGGTTTATCCATGCGTGCTACGGACATTCAACAAATCGGGACAGAGCTGGCCATCCGCTGGGAGAACGGCAGCGAGAGTTTTATTCCACTGGAAAGGCTGCGGCGCGGCTGTCCGTGCGCGAGTTGCCAGGGCGAGGTGGATGTGCTGGGCAATCTGCACAAGGCACCCGACAAACCGCGCCCCGCCGGAGCTTTCGAGTTACGCCGGTTCGCGTTGGTGGGTGGATACGCCATTCAACCGTTTTGGGCGGACGGACACAGCAGCGGCATCTTTTCCTTCGACTACCTGCAACGAATTGCCGGGAGTTGAGCTTCAGCCGGATTCTGCCTGGTACAAAAAACACCGGCCTGGAAAACCAGGCCGGTGAAGCGAGCGAGCAACTTGGCTCGTGACAATTCGGATCAGTTGTTGGTTTCGGCGGCTTGCGCTGCCTTGGCCGCCTTGTCGGCCTTGATATCCGAGTAAGGCACGCCACTGTCCCAAGCCGACCAGTCCGGCCCATTGGATTCCGGCGGCGCCGGCGTTTTCAAGAAGTCCGACTTGGCAGGCTGGAAGTCTTCATCCTGCACGATCGTCGGCGTGATGAAGATGATCAGGTTGGACTGTTCGCGTTTCTTGTGATCTTGCCGGAACAGCAGGCCGAGATACGGAATGTCACCCAAGATCGGGACCTTGATGTAATCCTTGTTGACCTTGTCGCTGACGAGTCCGCCCAGGACGAGAGTATTCCCGCTGGGGATCATCACCTGCGTGTCAATACGGCGGATGTCATAAATGTCCGCTTCGTTCACGGTGCCAGCCACGATCTTCCGCGCGGTCGCGAAGACGCTGGAGACTTCCGGGACGACGTGCAGGTTGACCGAGTTGTTCGCCGAGATACGCGGAGTGACCTTGAGGAGCACACCCAGGTTCGTGTAGGTGACTTCCGAGCCACCGGGCGATCCTTGCGTGCCGGCGGTGTTCTTGAAGATCGGTTGGGCGCGCGTAACCGAGAGGTCAGCGGTTTCGTTGTCCACCGTCACCGCGCGCGGGGTCGCGATCACTTTGGAGTCTGCGCTCTGGTTTAGGAAGGAAACGACTACGCTGAGTCCATCTGCATTCAAGAAGGCGGTGGCGGGATTAAACCCAGTGGCCCCGCTGTAGATAATTTTGGGATCGCCCAGGATTCCACCGATCGTGCCGGCGGTGGCCGGGATGGCAGCAGTCGGCGGGACCGTGGTATTGTCTGCCGGAGTGTAGGGTTGAGGGGGAATTCCAGGCAGCGCATTGTTACCATACGTGACATGCTGCGCTTTCAGCGTTCCGGACCAATCAATGCCCTTGATCGTTTCCGGATTCTGGGAAGTCTCGAACAATTTGGCTTCGATCAAGACCTGCTTGGTCGGAGTGTCCAAACTGGCCAGCAGTTTGAAGGCTTCATCGAGTTCCTTTTCCGTGGCCGAGAGCACCAGTTGGCTCGTGCGCACGTCCGCCACCACCTTGCTGCGGCGGTCGGTGAACGTCGTTTGCACGGAGGCCAGCACGTTGCTGGGGGCGGCGTATTTCAACTGGTAGATGCGCGTCAAGAGCGGCTCGGCGGCGGCCGGGTCCTTGATGGTGACACGGGAGATCTTGGTCTTGGGATCATCCACGACCTGCAGGCCGTAGGTGGTGACCAGCGCGGTCAGGGCCTGACCGGCGGTGATGTTTTCCCAACGGATGGAGATGTTGGGTTGCGTCTTGATTTGTCCCCGTTCGTCCGGCTGGCCGTAGCCAACCTTCGGGTCCAGGATGTAATTGATGCCGGCCTGGCGCGCGAGGTTGTCAATCGCGGTGGTCAGCGGCACATCCTGGAATTGGATGAGGGGAATGATGGCATCCGGCGCGGCGGCTGTCACTTCCTCGGCCGGTTTGGCTGCGGCCGCGTCGGCGGCTGGGGCGTTGGCATCCGCAGCGGGCGCGGCGGCTGGGGTGGTGTCCGCAGCAGGTGTGGCGGGTGGTGTGTCTGCGGCCGGTACCGCCGCCGGTGCCGGGTCGGCAGCCGGAGGGGCGGCGGGGTCATTCTGGGCCAGGGCCAGTGTGCAGGCGGCCAGCCCAACAAGTGTCACGATGGCGAGTTTCGCTTTCATTTTTATTTTTTTATTTGTTCCGTGGTTGAGCTGTCCGAGTTCTCTGTTCTGATGCGGCTCAACGTGTGAGCGATTTTTAGCAGCCCCGATGCCACGTCGGGCTGCGGAGGAGAAACAAGCCCAAGATCGGTGCGTGCGTGCTACTTACGAAAGTGCTTGTCCACCTACGGGACAAGACTGTTTGCCGGCCTTGGGCGGCAACCGACGAAGACGTGGCTTACTTGGTGGGTGCGAGCCGGAGCTGACGCCGCTCGCCGCCGAGTTGTATCAGGACCGTACCCGCGGCTTTGTTGATTTCGAGACATTGAATGCTCAAGCGGCCCACCTTGGTCAGCACATCGTTGGTTTCGCCCACGGCGAACGTGGTCGTGTTGATGATGGCCAGTGGCTGTTCGGGCGTGCCGGAAATTCCGCGGAGAACAAATTCAGCCACCACCGGCGCGGGGCCGGTGTTTGCCACCACCGGTTTCTCACCATACGGGCGATCGGATTTGGGATAGAACGGATCCTTCCCCTCGGCGCTATTTTTGGGTTGAGTAAAAATGGCCTGCGGAATCGGCGGCTCCACGTACGGTGGCTGCACCGGAAAACTCCCCTCCGCTTTGGCGCCGGGACTCGCAGCGGCGACCGTGTTGGTGGCCGCCGCGCGCCCGGTCATGCTCGAAATCACCAATGCGATAGCAGCGGCGATCAAGCCGATGCCCGCTCGGGAAAAGGAGGATCGTATTTTCATTTCCAGTTCAAGGTTTGTCGGACTTGACGAGCGTGACGAGGTCCATTTTGAACGCCAGCTTCTCCCGGTCGCCCGGGTTGGGGCTATGGTTGAGATCCAAAGTCAGATTGACCACGCGAACGAGGGGAAAGGCGTTCTCAAAGTCGGCGAGGAACTGACCCAGATCATGGTAGCAAGCCGTGCCGCCAATTTGCATGGTGGCTTGTTTGTAGGGAAAATCGGGAATCAGATTGACCTCCGTCGCCGTGCTGATGGGACTGACTTGTGGGATCTCCACTTTGTAATTCTTCTGAAACTGGCGCAAGTGGGTGTACATCCAGGAATACAAATCGCCGGTGGGCATGCCGGATTCCTTCTCGGTCAGGGACTGGGACGCCTGGGCATAAACTTTTTTCACCAGATCATCGCGTTTCACCGCGTCCTCCATCTTCTTGAGTTGCACCTCGGCCGCGACCGTTTTGGCTTTCAAGTCCCGCAATTTGTCATACTGAAGTTTGACCAGGCCAAAACCCAGGCCGCCCAGCACGGCGGCGGTGCCCAGGACCACCAGAATCAACTGGTTGCGTTTTTCTTTGGAAAGCTTGCCTAGTTTCATCGCTTTTTCTCCGGGAGCCTACATTCCAGACTAAAGAGCACGATCGCCCGGCCAGACTCCGGAGAGACTTGCGGGGCCGAGAGGGATTTGAGGCTGATCTGATTTGAACCTCCCAACAGGGACTCGAAATAGGGATTTTTCGCCAAAGCGGCCTTGTAGCGGGCCACCTGTTCGCCGGGACTGGGCGAAGAATCACTACCGTCCAGCGTCACCACGATTTTTTCCGTGCTGCTCCCTGGTTTGGCCGGGGTTATTTTCGCTCCGTTGGTGCGCGCCTTCGTTCCCTCCACCAACGCGTAGGTCTGATCCACCTTCACCTGGGAAAGCCGGATGTCATCCACCACGGAATGTTGCAAGGCATTCAGGAGATTGGCATTTAGAAAACGATTCGTGGCCAGATTGTGGAGGGAAATCAGCCGGTAGTTGGCATCGGTGATTTTTGCCTGCGTCTCGGTGACTTCCTTGTATTTGTCCGCCCGGGCTTTCATCTGCGCCTCCACCTGGCTGTATTGCTGGTTGGCGATGAGCGCGCGAAGCTGCAGAGAACTGACCCAAACGAGCATCAGCGCGGTGAGCAACGCTCCGATCCAGAGGGCGCGCTTGACCGGATCGCGGCGACGGACTTCTTCCGCCGCCTGGGCTTCAGCAAGGAGATTGAGACGAATGGGCATAAGCGAGGGATTCGTTCACAAAGCCGCCACGGCCGCCCCGATGGCCACGGCCAGTTGCGGGGAAACATGTTCGATTTCCCCGGTCTGTTGGGGGGGTAGTTCCAATTTCAAGAAAGAGGTCGGATTCCAGTTTCGGACTTCGATCATCAACTCTTGCTGGAGCAGTTGGGTGACAAATTCCGAACGGGTCGAGCCACCGGTCAGGTAAACTCCCGAGACCGGGCAATCCTGTTGATGCTCGAAAAAGTCCACCGAGGCGCGCAGTTCGCGACCCAGGGGCGTGAGGACCGATTCCAGGATGGACTGAACCTCTGCCGGCATCCCGATCTTGATGCCTTCCGCCTCAGCGTAGCTGGTACTCATGGCTTCACCGATGGCCGCCGTCAGCCGATCACCACCGATGGCGACGACGCGACTTAAAATCAATTCTCCCTGCTTGAGTATGCAGATGGACGTGGATCGATAGCCAACATCCACCAGCGCGACCACCTCGTTCGCAAACGCATCCGGCATCGCCATCTCAAACGCGTTGACGGGACCGATCAGCCCCGGAAGGATGTGATCCGGCGTCAACCCGGCGCTGCGGGCGCTGCTGACGTAATCGTCAATGAGCTGTTTCTTGCCGCCGGCCACCAGGATTTTCTGCTTGGCCGCCGCTCCGCCCGGCTTTCCGGCCTCACCGGATTGCGGCAGGAAGTGACAATCAAACACGTAGTTGGACAAATCCTGTTGCAGATAATTGCGGGAATTGTGTTTGAGAATCATGCGCATGTCGTCCAGCGGCATGCGCGGCATGTCCACGTGGCGGACCAGGGCATCGTTGACGTTGGTGGTCAGGGACGCGAGCCGGGTCTTGGCGGCCAGCGCCTGATTCACGGCCTTGAGATGTTCCGCGAGCAATTCGGGTGAGAGCACCTTCTCGAAAATCGGCGCGTCCACAATCGCGAAACCGCTCAAAACCAGGGCGTCGCCCTGGCGTTGGAGATAAACCGCCTTGGTGGCGCGACTGCCCAGATCAATCCCCAGCATCTGGTCTCGCTTCCTCTTTGCTCCGCTGACAGTAAATGGCAGGGCCATGTGCGTTGTTAACTAGTTCACAATTTGTTTGCAAGAATCATCTTCCCGTTACCTGACATTGACTTGCACAAACGTCAGGATGTCGTCTGACCGAGCAGCAAACAGGCCAGACGCCGGCGGCGGCGGGAAAAGGGCCGTTGTCGCGCCACCAGTGGAAGCGATCCACCCGCGCCGTCATTTTTTTTGGACACGCGCCTGTCCGAAAGACAAAGCGGCGATTCAACCTTAAAACCGCAACCGGAATCCGAGGGAAGAAGCCGTAACCACGAATGGACACAGTGTCCACAAACACCAGATGCCAGCCGAAACCGGATTCAACCGGTCCCTGCCACGAACCCGGCGACAGCTTTACGACCGGTTGGGTGAAGTGGTAAACGGCAAACAACGTCGCGCCGATCAGCGGGAAATGAATCAGCGGCTCACGCAGCAAACGTTTCATGGAGTGAATCCGTCATGGTTGGAGCAAGACCGGCAAATCAGGCAAAAAAATTGAGGCAAAAACATAAGAGCCTGTTTGAAAACTCATGAATGGGGTGCCAGACGGGCGAGCATGAGTCGGATCATGACCAGGTACACCATGGTTTCGCCGGTGTGCGCCTGGCGTTCGTAATCGCGGCTGAGGCGACGATAGCGGTTGAACCAGCCAAACGTGCGCTCCACCACCCAGCGACGGGGCAACACCTTGAAGGTGTGCAGTTCGGTGCGTTTGACAATCTCCACCGTGCAACGCCATGTCGCCAAGGCCCAGGCCACCAGGGTGCCGGCGTAGCCGCCGTCGGCCCAAAGGTGTTTGACCCGCCGCCGCGTGCGCCGGCCAAAATGTTTGTCCAACAGTTGCCGGGCGGCGTCGCGGTCCTGAATGTTGGCGGGCAGCACCATCACCAACAACACCAGCCCCAGCGTGTCCACCAGCAGATGGCGTTTGCGGCCGTTGATCTTCTTGCCCGCATCGTAGCCCCGCTCGTCGCTGCATTCGCTGCTCTTGACGCTCTGGCTGTCCACGATTGCCGCGCTCGGCTGGGATTCCCGATTCGCGGCCACACGCACTTGCTGGCGCAGGCGCGTGTGAATGGTTTCCCACAGCCCGTTCTTCTTCCATTGGCGGAAGTAGTGATAGACTGTGCTCCACGGGGCAAAGTCCGTGGGCAGGTTGCGCCACTGGCAGGAGGTGCGCATCAGATAGAACATCGCATTGAGGAGTTCGCGGTAGGTGTGTTCGCGCGGGCGTCCGGTCTTGCCAGGTTTGGGAAAGAACGGTTGGAGCAGTTGCCATTCGGGGTCGGTCAGATCGCTGGTATATCGCATCCCCAGCATATAGGGGATCCCTTTCCAAGGTTCCAGCCTTAATTTTCCCCATGTTTTCAGCCATTTCTTGAGTTTTCAAACAGGCTCTTAGAGTTGTCTGGAGTTCATTTTTGCCGCCATCTTCTTGCCGCTTCCCCGTCGCCCGGCGCGACAACGATTCGACTTGATCAGAGCGAAACAGAGGCAACCAGGCGAACGATTCAGCTCTGTTTTCCCGGTTTGCAATGGAGGCCAGAACGAACGCCACGCCTGCCAGTCGGCTGCGGTTGGTTTTCATTGGGTTTGAGTGGCTTGAGGGAAGCGGGTTTTGGGTGTGCCGGCCAGCTCCGGGTGCGTTTTCGGTTTGATTTGGTCGGATTTGGTTGGAGAACCCGGCCCATTCGACACCAGCTGGCCAGACTTGCATTGACGCAGCAGGGCGAACGCAGCTTCGAACGCCTGCCGTACCTCCGGCCATTGCTTCACTTCCTCCATCACCGTTTCCAACGCGCGCAATTCGTCCTCTTTGTTCGCTTCGGCAAACCGCTTCAGTTCCAAACGCAAGCGCCCGGCAAAATGGTCGCCTCGCCGCAACCCCACGATGTCCTGGCAGAGTGTCCGCAACCCGCGCGCCTTGCGCCGAAATTCCTCGCTCAGCTCGCCGTCCCATCGCGAAATCAACGCCGCGTATCTCGACGACAACACCACGGCCAGATGATCCGTCAATGAACCTCCGGCCGCGTCGGTTAAATCGTTTGCCTCGGCCGCCAGTTCGCGGGCGCACGCCAGTGTTTCCTGTCGCGCCAGCCAGTCCTGATAGCCCCGTTGTTTCCACTCGGAAAGATTCTGCTCGGTGATTCCCCGCCCGTCAAAATCCTCAGCGAGGACGCGCCTTGTTTCCGGCAACGTGTTCAACCATTTCACCAACCGTACGCCCGGCTCACCGTTCGCCATCCGGCAATTGAGTTGCTCGCGAAGCTCGCGCGGCAACCGGGCAATCTTTCCGGTGCGTGTCATGGTTGTCCTTCTCCGCGTCGGGGAGAAGGTGGCTGAAAGCCGGATGAGGTGCGGCGCACAAACGGTGCAAATGCACCGAGGTGAGGTGTCGAATCCCAGTTCTCAATCTTAGTCATAATCCATCTTCAATCTCCTATCGGCTACCTTCTGACTTTCCCACTGGCTTCATGTTGGCCGTCCGCAAGGACTTCATTCGGTGCGCAGCCAAAGAGCGCCAGCCGCACGCGTGTGAGCTTCTCCTCTTCACGACGCAACGATTCCGGGTCCTCGCTGGGGTCGGGCCGCAACCACGCTGCCAGAACATCAAAAACGTCTCGCGGTTGCCGTCTCCGTTTCGGTCGAACCTGATGATTGTGGCCGGGGCTCATGGCTGTTCATGGATTGGTTTCGTGCTTCAAGCTTCTCTTCCTCCCACAGGTCACCGAAGAGAACCCGCCCGAGAGCCTCCATCCTTTGCGCATACCACGCTGCATCGTCTCTGGCTTCTTCAAGGTGCGACTTGAGCACCGCGAACACGCTTGGGTGTTCCGTTCGGTAGGATCGGGTGGTGCGGCTTCGCCGGTTCATAACGTCAAGCCACTCTCCGATAGCTGAAGCTGTTTCGGATGTGGGCGTGGAAGTAACTGCCCTTTGACCCGGCTTCCATCAATCGGGTGTAGCGCTCGTGCGGCACGTCGCGATAGCGATAGACGCTGCCGCTGTTGAACTCGACTTCCAGCGTGCCGGTCAAACAATTGTAACCAACGCTCCGGAGGTTTGACGAACTGACAGATTCTCGTTGCATGCCCTACTTTGCACAGAGCACAGCGGACCGTCATTCCGGGTTGGATTCCGATTTTTTCCGAATCATTCCGATCGCCCCGCGCAGGGCAATAAAGCCTCGCCTGCTGGTATCAAAGAGCCTTTTGTAATCAGCGCGATGATTTAAGTCATCAAAAGCTTTGCAAGGATGCCGATAACTGCCGCAAATTCTAAGCAATTCATCGTCTTTGGACTTGAGTCGTTCGAAACCCTTCTCGTGCGCCCGATGCACTACCCGCACGATGTCCGGCAAAATCCCACCCAGACTGATCGTGTTGCCGCCATCCGCTATTATTATTTGCGTGAATCCAGAGTCATGGGTCCAGCCACACACCGTGCATGTGGGTTGTGTAAGTTGGGGTGTACCGGGATCGGCTGCTTGCACACTTAGTCCCTGCAATTCTCCCGCCGCGGACTGAAAGTCAGCGATTTGCTTGATGGTCGCGCTTCGGTTCTCAGGCTTCCAGCACTTGGCCGGTACTTTGAGTTGAGAATTGACAGACAAGATCACAGATTCCTCTGCCTCAGCTTCTGGGACCAACTTGGCTGCAATCTCATCCATCTTCTTCAACAGGCCCTCCCAGAATTCCTTCTGGTCGCTGGCGGGCCACTTGGCCGGGGTGCACGTGTCGGTCTTTCCTGCGGGTTGGAATGCAATCCCTACGGTTATCGTGTGGTACGCTTCCCGTTTGTTGTAGTCCACCGTCAGCGGTTCGACGACGAAAACCAGGGACATGCTGAACTTCACGCCATTTACCTCCCCGTCAAAATCCAGCCGCGGAATCTGGTCGACATCCGCCAACTGCGAAGCCACTTCTTTTGAAACCGGCTCACCCTCCCGCATTTCCATGCTGCTGTAATCAATGTAAGCCCCACCAATGGCAAATGGCCGCATGACGCCATCAAATGCCTGCTTCCTCGCCTGCTTGTGCTTGATCTGGTTGAGTTCAACGCTGATTTCGACAGGCAAGACCGGTGTGTAACGATTCTTGATGATTTCGTAATACGCCCAGTTGGTAAGCTCCGCCAGCGTCATCACGTTGAACTGGCGCGTCATGATTTCAGCGAGCGTGCGGACGGCCATCTCATCAGTGGCCGTGTTCTCCTTTGTGAACTTTCCGAAAGTACGACCGTCCTTCGTTAAGTCACGGTTGCTGCGGAGTTCCCAGTTCCAATCAACCGCATAATTCACTTTAACAAACGGGTCGTCCCACGTAATTTCCCCCTGGTCAGGCTGTTCAATGTACTGCTTGAGACACCACAGCCCCCACTTGATCAGCGAAACGAGGACTTCCATTCGCCAATGAGGGTGACTCTTCTCGTACTCTTCTAGTCCGGCCTGATAAACTGCCAGCCACTCTTCCGCTGATTTCATACTGAAATGGGTAGCTTTGGATTTCAGGTGCGCCCACAACTCATTCCCGCAGGAAGAACCATTTATCAATATCGATGAACTGGTCGCCGATTCTTCGCATCTCTGGATTTATGCCGCTGGAGAGCGCGCCGATTACCACCTGCTTGCCGTTCCTCATGATTTCCTTCACCAATGGCACGAAGTCTCCGTCACCCGAAAATAGAAACACGCAATCGACCTGGTCACGATCAACAGGCCGCAAGGCGTCGTTGGTCAGATTGATGTGGACCACTTTGGCTTTGGTACTCGACCTGAGCTTTTTAAAAACGTGCGGACAGACTCGGCGACCATATCCGGCTGGGTTGATCACGCGGGGGCCGATTTCGTCTCGAATCTCGTCAATGCGTTCATCAGTGTCAACTGCGCTGGTGTAGTAGTTGAGCCTGACCATACTTCTATCGCCTCCATCAAAGTGTGGGTGCCCGCCGTACACGTCCTGCATATGCTTTACCGACTCCAAGTTCGGCTTAGCGCCCTCTTTAAGCAGGTCTTGATATCTGGAGACCAGATTCGCTCCGTCGATAAAGCACATTGTTCTCATTTCAAATTCTCAATTGAAGTGGTCACGCCGTTATTCTTAGCTTTTTTCAATCAACTTCTGCGTTGATTCATTTCCCATGACCTCAATGATCTGGTTGCCCGCTGAATCGACTGGCTTCGGAACTACCTTTACATTGAGAAAGCTTAGGTTGATCGGAGGGCCTGCTAGAGCGACACCGAACAGCCCGCATTGCTTGCCGGTTGGCTCGCCGCGTTGAACTATTTCGACATAATAATCCACGAAAAAATCTGGTGATTGCTTTCGTGCAATCCAATCCTCTGGTAGCCAACTTTCAAAAATCAATTCGCCATGTTTCCCTGTCTTAAATGTTTGCCCAACTGTTGGTCTGTGGCCACTTGGCGTTGTCATCGGAGGTTTAAGCGTTCGCAGTTGGCCGGATACAATCTGCCGTCACCAGTTTCTGCGTCTCGGGATAATTCCTCGGCACGCCCGGGGCGGTGACGGGTGAACCATTCGCGAGGTCCGCGGCGACTTCGAGGTTCAGGGCCAGGAGTTGGGCGAGCAAATCCTTTTTGGCGCTGAAACCGTAGGCGGCGAGGACGGCAGCATCCGCGAAGTGGTGCAGCGAGATTGTTGTTCTAACTGCGTCCAGCGCAGCGTGGGCGTCCGCAAGCAGATTCGCGCCGGGCACTTGAGCCGTTTGGGGAAACGGCGAAAGGAATTTTGCGCAGCAAAAGGCCCGTGAGGGCCGAGCGAGCGGGAGCGAGCGAGTCCATTCGAGGGTGCGATAGAGGGCGCGCAGGCCGCCTTTCAGATGCCGCAACGCCTCGGCGCGCACGCGGCGCACCTCCCGCGCGGCGGCGGCCACGGCGTCAATCTTCGCGATGACGTCACGAGACAACGTGGCGTGTTCGGGCGCAGCCCCGTCAGGGGCGGTATCTTTGTAGTTTGGCGGTGTTGATTTGGATTTAGCTCCGTCAGGAGCGGCATAGTCCGATGATGTCGCTCCTACGGAGCTTTGGCCCTTTTTCACGGACGATTCTACAAATATGTCGCGCCTGCCGGCGCTGGGCGAAGCGTCAAACTCCGGCCACGGGAACGGATCGAGCACGGGTTCAAGCTGGATGCCGGATGTCATTTCGCGCGATAGGACGGGCCTTCCTCCTTTGCCGAATAAAAGTGCGCCGCGTCCGCCTCTGCCTGTTCCGGCAGCGGCTTTCGCAACGGGGCGGGATTCGGCGGTTCGTAAGGCGGATACCCAGACGATGAGGAGGGCCGGATGCAATCCGCCGTCACCAGTTTCTGCGGGTCGGGATAATTCCTCGGCACGCCCGGGGCGGTGACGGGCGAACCATTCGCGAGGTTCGCGGCGACTTCGAGGTTCAGGGCCAGGAGTTGGGCGAGCAAATCCTTCTTGGCGCTGAAGCCGTAGGCGGCGAGGACGGCAGCGTCCAGCGCGGCGTGGGCGTCCGCAAGCGGATTCGCGCCCGGCAATTCGAGGGTGCGATAGAGGGCGCGCAGGCCGCCTTTCAGATGCCGCAACGCCTCGGCGCGCACGCGGCGCACCTCCCGCGCGGCGGCGGCCACGGCGTCAATCTTCGCGATGACGTCACGAGACAACGTGGCGTGTTCGGGCGCAGCCCCGTCAGGGGCGGTATCTTTGTAGTTTGGCGGTGTTGATTTGGATTTAGCTCCGTCAGGAGCGGCATAGTCCGATGATGTCGCTCCTACGGAGCTTTGGCCCTTTTTCACGGACGATTCTACAAATATGTCGCGCCTGCCGGCGCTGGGCGAAGCGTCAAACTGCGGCCACGGGAACGTGTCGAAGATGGTCTCACATTCCATGTTCATTTCCGAGAGACCAAACACGAAATCAATTTATCCAGCCGCGTATTTTTTGACCGAATTCCAAGTAATCAATCGAAGGATAAACTTCCTTTTTCGGCGGCAACAAGATTTCGTCACGCAAAGCTGCTTTGAACTCAATTTCCCCACCATGCCAACCAATCGAATGCAATCTTTTGAACTCGCTTTCACTGCACATGACGGAATAATCCGGTCGCACCGTGATTAAAGCGTGGTCAAAGGCGCGGTGATGCAACGCACAAAGCGATAGTCCGTTTTTGATTTCATCTGTTCCGCGTTCGTGTTCAACAGGAATGATGTGTGCAGCGTCGAGCAAATCAAGTTGGATGCCGCAAACGCAGCAACGATGACTGTAAGCTCGGAGCACGTTTGTACGAAAACGAGCATCGCGAATTTTGCGATTTACCGATTGCAGAACCTGCCGCCGCTCTCTTGGTTCGATGTCTTCGAGGTCGAAGTCCACAGCCTCATCACGCGAGATTCTTTCCAATGCTTTCGTTTCTAGAACGGCAGCAGAAGTCTGATGCAACTCCGACGCGCCAAGAACGTAAGAGGTGAAAAAGTCTGGTCGAAAAGCGATGGCTATTTCCTGATTGTCTCGGGCCTGTGGTGCAAAACCGTCGCGGATGGCTTTTTCGAGTGTATTGCGCTTGATCTGGATTGATGGAGAACGACCCGACATCGAGATTTGATGCTTGGTCGCATCAAAGCCTGCAAATACACGCAAATCGTCTGACCACCCCAACAGAAGAGTCTTCCATCCTTCGCGGAGTTCAATCTGGCCAACGCCAGTCACCTGAATCCGAAACTCGTTCGGGTCTCTTGGAAATCCGCCGTAGGTCAAATTCCAGACATAGACCAGCAATGAAACTTTTGTGTCTCCTTTGAAAACAGACAAAGCGAACGGGTGGTCGTCGCGAGACGACAGAATCAAAACATCCCATCCGCAAGCGCGAACCGCTTCAACGACGCGATCGAGCAGTCTTGGTTTTCGCAGGATCTTTGCCATAAGTAATGGATGTCTCCTTTAACAAAAGCGGCTGTTCGTCGTCTTGAAATCTCATTTGCGACCCTCGGATGTAATCTTCGTTGATTTCCATCGTTACCCAATTGCGCCCCATGTGTTCAGCTGCTTCACCGGTCGATCCCGAACCCCCGAACGGGTCGAGAACCGTGTCGCCTTCATCTGTAAGAAAGCGGATAAAAAATTCCGGGAAAGCAACCGGAAACCGGGCTGGGTGTAGTTGCAAATTATTATCTTTGCACCGACGGATGTAGCCGCTGTTGCTTTCGGAATTTGCCAAAGCGAGAACATTCGGAGCGATAGCCCCACCGTTGTTTGTCAAAAACGAGGTTGGGCTGATTTCGTGTTCCGAGGGCCGGCGGCCAGCATTGTAAGTCTGTCGGTTTAGCAAATCTCGCATCGCATCGCTGTATGCCAACAATACTTTTTTGTTGTCGCTTTTCGGATTCAGAGACTTGCTCAACCACCAAACGACATTGACGGAATCTTTCAATCTTACACGACGAACTGTGACCCATTCGGCCGGTGTCGGCAGTCGAGTCGGGTTGTAATGAAACAATTCCTGCGCAAGATGAAACCCGCCTTCGTTGCAAAGTTTGATGAGCAATTCGTATTGGTAGAGCGAACGTGTGGGAGATCCCTTGCGATATGCCCCTCCCAAATCCAAAACAAAACTCCCATCTTCTTTAAGCAGTCGTCGTATTTCCGCTGCAAAGGGCATGAACCATTGAACGTATTCGTGATCTTCTTTGTTTCCGTAGGCTTTTTTTCTCGTTAGCGCGAACGGTGGGGAAGTTACAACCAAATTGATTGATTCGTCAGGAATCTCTTTCATCAAAGCCAGTGAATCTCCCAAAAAGGCTTTCCCGTAGACGGTTTCAAAATATGGTTCAAACGGCATTGGAAACATTCTATGCGGCAAAATGGATTTGGTCGAGCTTCTTGCGGCATTTGAAGGTCTTCGCGCCTTCGATCTGCTCCGTCCACGGGTCGGTGATCGTGGGTTTGACGATCTTCATGATGTCGGACGGGTGCGTGAAGTGCGCGCCGAAGGCGTGGCGCTCCTCGTCGTCCATCGAGTGCTGAAACAGCGTGCCGAAGATTTCGGGCTGCACCTTCGACCAGTTTTGCTCAGCGGCCTTTTTCAGCAGATGCAATTCCTGCTCGTGAATTTCCAATCGGGCCGGTTGGGCAAACAAACCGCCGTTGAAGTAGGGCACGCCTTTGAAGCGTCCGCCGGTCTTGGGCGCCTTGCTGTTCATCGCCTCGAACAGGCCGCCAATGATGTCGTAGCCGTCGGCGGGTGTTTTACATTCGTTCAGCAGGTTCGTGACGAAGTATTTTGGCAGCAGGTCAATGTCCTCGGCAAAGAGGGCCACGAGCATTTGCAGGATGAACTTCTGCGCCATCTCGCGGGACTCGCCGCGTTTGAGCAGGGTCTTGAAACACTCGGCTAGTTTGTCGGCGGCCTGTGTGGTGACGGCCACGCGGTCGTTCTGGAAGTTGGGTTTGGGATTGCCCGGCGCGAGGAATTCGAGCGGACCGTAACGTTCCGGCAAGTCCGCCAGCGCGAGCGTGTCCTTGGGCGTGTCGAGGTCGGTGTCGAAGTCGTAAACGCGGAACTCGTCGAAGTTGCAGAGCACGACGTAACGGGGGCGATGGGGCACGAGGCGCATCCAGTAATCGAAAGCCTGGCGGTAATGCTTCTGGAGATTCTCGCCGCGCTTCTTCATTTCGATGAGCACGACGGGTTTCCAGACCAGATCGGCGAAACTCACGCCGCTGGTGTCGGCCTTGGCGATGCGCATTTCGAGCGTGGCGCCCGCGGCTTTCAGTCCGCCCGCATGGCCGAAGGACGCAAAGAGATGGTCGAGAAAAATCTGCGCCTCGCCCTTCTCGTCGCCGCTGATGTGCTGCCCGCACCACGCGACAAATTCCTGAAGCCTTTCCCGATTCGGCATGGCGGGGTTTTACACGAGCTCGGGGCGGGCGGCAATCTTCGTGATGGCGTCACGGGGCCAACACGGCGTTTTCCGGAGCGCGACCTTCAGGTCGCTTCGCGCTGGATGGCATAGGGGAAGCTGAAGCGGCGTGAACGCCGCGCTCCGCAGCTCCGTCAGGGACGGCACAGTCCGATGATGTCGCTCCTACGGAGCTTTGGTCCTTTTACACGGACGATTCTACAGATATGTCGCGCCTAACGGCGCTGGCGAAATACAGGCCGGCCAGCGTCAGGGCTTTGCGTTCGTGCGTAGTCTCATCGGTTTTGATTTTGAGGCAAAAAGATGGAGGCAAAAACATGGGGTGATGTGCAGCTTATTTTCCTGCCTCCATGTTTTTGCCCCCTTCCGGCTGTCCGTTGTTGATTTGCCGCCTGGTTCAGATGGGCGAAGTAGCGAGCTGGAAAGGGAAGTTCAAACAGGAGGAAGCGGAGGTAACGGAGACTGTTTTACCAACTCTGTTCTCTCCGTTAGCTCCGGTTCAGATTTCATGTTTGTTGTTGGCAAAAATGGAGGCAAAAAAACAGGGGTGATGTGGAGCTTATTTTCCTGCCTCCATGTTTTTGCCCCCTTCCGGCTGTCCGTTGTTGATTTGCCGCCTGGTTCAGATGGGCGAAGTAGCGAGCTGGAAAGGGAAGTTCAAACAGGAGGAAGCGGAGGTAACGGAGACTGTTTTACCAACTCTGTTCTCTCCGTTAGCTCCGGTTCAGATTTCATGTTTGTTGTTGGCAAAAAGATGGAGCCGAAAAACATGGGTGATGTGGAGCTTATTTTCCTGTCTCCATGTTTTTTGCCCCCTTCCGGCTGTCCGTTGTTGATTTGCCGCCTGGTTCAAGTGGGCGAAGTAGCGAGCTGGAAAGGGAAACTCAAACAGGAGGAAGCGGAGGTAACGGAGACTGATTTGTCAACTCTGCTCTCTCCGTTAGCTCCTGTTCAGATTTCAGTTCATTGTTGCCAAAAAATGGAGGCAAAAACATGGGTGATGTGGAGCTTATTTTCCTGCCTCCATGTTTCTTGCCCCCTTCCGGCTGTCCGTTGTTGATTTGCCGCCTGGTTCAGGTGGGCGAAGTAGCGAGCTGGAAAGGGAAGTTCAAACAGGAGGAAACGGAGGTAACGGAGACTGATTTCTCAACTCTGCTCTCTCCGTTAGCTCCTGTTCAGATTTCATGTTTGTTGTTGGCAAAAAATAGTCCGGCAGGAAAGATTCCGATTCAGCGCGGGGTGCGGGAGGCGGTGGGCGGCTGGCGAAAATCAGGAGCCGCCCTGAACCACGGGAGCAATTTTCAACCGGCCCTGCGCATCGCTGATCTGAAAACTGCGCAACCAACCTTGGAAGGTTGACTTGGCGGCCGAAAATTTCTCCGGGCTGGCCGAAACTTTGAACTCCAGGATTCCGACCGGCGACGGAATAAAGGCCACGCGGTAAGACCGGGCGACGCCGTCCGGTTTGGCGGCAAAATCAAAGGCGGGCCCCCGACAATTCGCCGCGGATTGCGTCAGCTCTCCCAGGACGACCAGTTCACCCACTTCGGCGGATAACCAGGCACGGCACAGATCACTCGAAAGCGAAGCGCTGCCCGCGTCTCCCGCCGAGCGGACTTGAAAACTCAACACACAGGTATAGTCGCGGTTGACCAGGACAATCTTTTGGGGATTGCTGGTCTCGGCGCGGAAATCTTCCTGCGGCACCACAAACATGAGTCGCCGTTCACCCACGCTCATGAATACACGGCTGAATTGTTCAAACCCCACGGTTTCCCCGGCTTGCACGCTGGCACGGAGTGAGACCCGCTCGGGCGACGTCGGCGTCGGAGGCGCGGCTGGATTGGCGGGGTCGGCGAGCAGTTGAAATCCCAGCAGGGAAACCACGCCCAACCCCAGCCTGGCTTTAGGGCTTAACATTGTACGTCACCGTATTGGCCGGTGGGATCGCCCAGTTGAACCGGATCGGGACCAAGGCACACGGCATTCCCGGAGGTTGCTTGGCAGGGTCGTTGAAGTTTTGGTCGAAGCTGAAATGGCGCTCGGGTGGAACGTAGTAGGAGCCGGAACCGGGCGTCACAAACTTGCCGGTCGCTCTCGTGCTGTTGAACAAATTGATGATCGAAGTGTTGAGCCATAGCTCGCGGGAGGTGGTCCAGTTTTCGAGCAGCCGCGGCAGGTTGTGAACCCCGCCGCTGAACGTGGCCGTGGTGTTGCCCGTGGAAGGAACAACCCCGGTCAGGATGGCGGCGTTGACCGTGTCGTAAGTGTCGGCATTCGGCCCGGTGGAACTGGGCGTATAGCTCGTTTTATCCTTCCAGTCCGAGGAAAGAATGGTCAACGCATCCGACATGAGCGCCGCCGGCACGGTGGAAGTCGTGTTGGTGGTATGCAGGTGGGCCGAGTTGGTGACGTTGTAATTGCCCCAGACATAGAGCGGGTTGGGGGTGGCCACGCTGAAACCTAATCCGCCATTCTTGGGCAGGTCGGTGCCATTGGTCAGCCGGATGGCGGAGAGTTGGGAGGAGGTGTTGTCACGGTTGTCCGCCGCATACAGAATGGTTGGGTAACTGCCCGACGAGGGCGGAAACTTGGTCAGCACTTCGGAATTGGTGGCAATCCAGGTGGCATATTTTCCCGCGTCAATTTGCGTGACCAGAATCTCTTTATTCTCGCGTTGGTCAATGAATCGGTTGGTGAGGCTTAAAAACGGAAAATTGGTGGCCAGGCTGGTGGTGTCGTTGGGCGAGGTGATGGTGAGCGATGTTGCGTCGGCCCCGGGCACCTCTCCGGCCACGCTGGTCTGAATGCGCGCCGTCACTGTCGTATTGCTCACCAGGAGCACCACCTGCGCTTGATTGAACAATCGCTGCTCGCCATCCACCGACGTGGCGAGTTCCCCGACCGGCGGCTGCTCGATCAAGGAGTGGGTGTTGGTCATGTTCATCGAAAGCGAGAGCGTCGGCACATTGGTTTTGTAACCCGGGCTGCCGTTGAAGATGCCGATGTCTTTCCCCTTCCACGGACCGCTGCCGTTGTTCTTCGGCGCGGTCAAAGTGCCCGTGGTGGTCACCGTATCGTTGAAGGTCACGGTCGAACTCGACCCGGCGTAGATGCTGCCATTGGCATGCACCCGGCCGTTCACGACCATCGTGGCCGCGGTGCTGAACTCCAGCAGGCCATTGTAAAAAATCGCGTAGGTGCTCAAGGGCACGAGCGCCAGCAACACGTCCACCTGCGCGGCGCTGGTCATCGAAACCGTGCCGTCCAGATTGCGCGCATTGGAAACGATCCGATAGACCGGCGCGTTCATGGTGGCCTTGCCCGGGTACTGCGACGGCATCGGCCCGGTGTAGTTGGTCAGAAAGCCGACGTAAGTCCGGTTCACGTTCCCCTGGCCGTCGGAAAACTCAAATCCGCTCCAATACTGGCTGCCACTCTCGCCGGCGGACGGCACGTTGGTCCGGTAGCGGTTCAGATTCATCTTCACCGCGCCCAGCCCGGAACCCGAGGAGGTAAAGTCGTAGGCCAGCCGCGCGTACACTTTTTCCACCGCCGCCTCCGCCGCGTTGACATTGCCCATGCGGATGTTGCTCCGATCATTCATCCGCGCCACCGAGCCGGTCCGGCTCATGGTGGCGGCAATCACAATGAGGCACACCGCGATCATCGTGGTGACCATCAACAGCGCGTAACCGGCGGAACGCGCCCGTTTGGAGTGGAAGTTTAGTTTCATGGCCCGTCTGGTACGTGGGGAGTGGCTTTTAGCTCGATTTTGTAATAATCATATTTCAGACCCGGGCCGACCTTCGTCAGCGGATACTGATACTGGGCAAATTCCAGCAGGGCGATGATGACGCCCTTGTGCGACAGGTCCGTTTGCGCGATGCCTTTGTAGTTCTCCGCGCGAAACGTCATGCTGTTCGCCGTGATGTTGGTGAGGTCCTGGGCGATCAACGTCGGCGCGAGGTCGCCACTGTGTCGGCGGAGCAATTCATGCGCGTTGGTGTCGAAGTAGTAAACAATGAAGCTGTTGGTATCCACGGTCAGGCTCAACCTCACGGCGTTTCCCTGTTGCACGTCGCCGTCGGCAATCCCGGTGAACGCCGTGTCAGATCCATTCCCGATCTGCCAGATTTTGGCCGCGCGAATATCCTCGGTCAGGACGTTAAATCCCCGGCGCGATTCGTCACTCGCGCCCAGTTTGCTCTGCACCAACTGATCGTAGCGCTGGCCGAACATCATCAGTGTGATCATTGCGATCGTCGCCAGGCTGAAGAGGCTCAGGCTGATCATGATCTCGACGAGGGTGAAGGCCACCCGCCCGCCGCCGGCCCCCTGCGGCCGTGTCGGCCGTGCAATCAGGAATAGCTTCATATCGAACTGGGATCGCGATTGTCCGGGGCAAAGTAAGTGGCCGCCGTGTTGGTGAAATACTTGGTCCCCTGGCTCGTCTCAAAGGGCCAGACCGTATCCACCTGCACCATCTGCAACTCCACCGGCGGATTGGCCGCGCCGTTGGCGAAAAACCTTCTCACGGTGACGTAATTGGTGGCGCGAATGACGTTATTCCCCGAGTACGGCAGGTCCAGCACGCCCTGGGAATAGCCGGTCGCCGTTTTGGTTGAGGCGTCGTATTGCCGGTTGATGAGGTCCAGGTCCAGCAGCTCGTTTTTCTTGAGCGAGGTATCCCAGACGGCCGAGCGGGCCTGCTCGAGTTGCTGCACGGCGAAAGCCTGTGCCGCCAGCGAATAGCCCGACCATTCCGCCTGACGCGCGGTTTGGATGTAGCTGGCCAGAATTCCGCCAAAGGCCAGCCCGGTCACGGCAATGGAAACCACCACCTCCGCCAGCGTAAATCCGGATTTGCGATTTCCTCCTCGCCTCGTGACCCCCACGCTCAAATTACATCTCATAGCGTTTATCCCTGTCTTCAATGAATCCCTCACCGCGCGACGACGACGCCATCGCTTCAAACCTTACGTGGCAAAGCAGCCCACATGCCGAGGTAGCAATTAATGCCTGAGCCAGCCGGGTTTACCCATTCGCTCAACAATCGGCTGATCCGGAATCGAGGAATGGAGGATGTCTCCTTGATTGAGTCATGGAATGGGACAGCGGTGCCGTGAATCGAGGAACGACCGCAAGCCCGAATCGAAGCTGACGCCGTGAGATGCGACCTGTTCAGGAATTGGTCTGGCGTGTGCTGGCAGAGGCAGCGAAATGTTGGTTGCGCTGGGAATCGTTCTGCCGTGATCAAAATTGGCTTCGGTGGCGTCGCCAGTTTTTTCTGCCCCGCGCCAAACAAAGGAGCCACGAATTTACGTTGCCAAGAGATGATCATCGTTCGTCGTAAAAGATCGGAAAGCGGCACCACCTTGACGGAGGTGGTCATCGCCACGGCGGTCCTGGCGATCTCCGTCGCGGGCATCCTCACGGCGGTGTTCAGCGGCTTTTTCATCGTGGGACGCGTGCGCGAGAATCAGCGCGCCACCCAGATCATCCTGGAGAAAGTTGAAACCATCCGGCTTTACAGTTGGTCGCAGATCAACTCCAATGGTTTTATCCCCGCCACCTTTTCAGAAACTTACGACCCCCAGGCCGCGACCGGCGCCAAAGGCATCACTTACAACGGCACTTTTACCATTTCGCCGTTTCCTTACACCACGGGTTATCAGGACGACATGCGGCAGATCACGGTGAGCCTGTCGTGGACCGGCGAGCGAAACATGACCCGCACCCGCAGCTTCACCACCTTCATCGCCAAGGACGGAGTGCAAAACTATGTTTATTGAGCTGAAACGATCGGCGCGCCGGCTCCGGGGTTACACCCTCGTCGAGCTGATGGTGGCGCTTGCGGTCTTTTCCATCACCGGCCTGGCGCTGTTAAGCGTCACGCTCTTCGCGATGAAGAGTTTTGCGGCCATGGGCAATTACGCCATCCTCGACCAGGAGAACCGGCAGGCCATGGACCTGCTCACGCGCGAAATCCGCCAGGCCAAACAAGTCACGGCCTACTCCACCAACAGCATCACCATCGTCAATGGCGATTCCATCGCCGTCACCTATCTGTTTCGACCGACGATGAAGCAGATGGTGCGAACAGCGAGCGACGGCAGTTATCAGGTCCTGTTGGATGACTGCAATTTGATTGATTTTAACCTGTTTCAACGCAACCCCATTGGCGGCAGTTACGACATCTACCCGGCCGCCCTCGGCAACTGGCAGCAAACCGTGAAAGTGGTTCAACTCTCCTGGAAGACCTCGCGCTCGATGTTCAATGGCCTGATCCAGAGCGAAAATGTCCAGACCGCCCGCATTGTCATTCGCAAACAAAAAACGACGTAACCAACATGAATACCAAAATCAACCGCCACCAAGCCACGCTGGGCGCCAGCCTGGTCACCGTGATGATCATCTGCGGCATCATTTCTTTCAGTGTGGTGGGCTACCTCGCCTTGATCACTCAGCAGAGCACGCTCAGCGCCCGCTCCCAGACCTGGAACATGGCCATTGCCATCAGCGAGGCTGGGATTGAAGAAGGCCTGGAACAACTCAACAGCAACAGTGGCAACTTGAACACCTCTCCGTGGGTGGCGGATGGCGCCACTTACAGCCTGACCCGATCGTTTGCCGGCGGCAACAGTTACACGGTCGTGATTGACAATAGCGCGCCCGCGAATCCCACCATCACTTCCCGCGCTTACATCAATCTGTCCACCTTTGCTCAAAATGCGCCCTCCGCTTATCTCGCCGCCGCCGGAGTCACCTTGGATCCGAATCAATCCGTGACCCGCGCCGTCCGGGTGACCACCTCCCGTGGCAGTTTGTTCCTGGCCTCCATGGTCGCCAAGAAGGGAATTGACCTGAAAGGCAACGGCGTGATGACCGACAGTTTCGACTCGGGCAGCCCGGCACTCAGCACCAACGGCCACTATGACCCAACCAAGACAAGCGACCGTGGAGATGTGGCTTCCAACGATGGCATCGTAGGCGTCGTGAGCGTGCAAAACGCCAACATCTACGGCCATGTGCATACTGGCAAGGGCGGCACCGTTAGCATCGGATCGCAGGGTTCAGTCGGCTCTCATGCCTGGCAGACGACCAACAAAGGCATCCAGCCAGGCTGGGCCACCGAGGATGCCAACTTTACGTTTCCGGACACCACTGTGCCTTTTACTGTTGGGCTGCCGATCGAGGTCAACAAGGAAGTATTGACGGCAGTCGGCACGACGACGAACACCACTTACGTCAACGGTGCCACGACCTATCCCGGGGCGGTCCCAACCGGGGCTACGATGAGCGCCGTGGTGACGAATAATTCCACCCTGACGACCTCGGTTTATCCCGGTCCCCAGCCCGGCATCACAACCAATATCTCCTATACAACCACGAGTTCTTACCCGGGCAATATCACCGGCCTGGTCACGAACAACGCCGGCTTCACCACCGTAGGTTCCTATCCCGGTCCCCAACCCGGGCTTACCACCAACTACAACGGCGGTAGAAATAAAATCACGGGATACACCTACGCCACGAGCTTCAACTACACGTATCCGTCAATGGTGTACAGTTACAATGCCCCGACCTACACCTACAACCTCTCCCAGACCACCCCGCTTTACACCACCAACCACTATGACAATTATTTGAATTCGGGAGATTACGTCGCCAATTCGTTGTCGGGAACCGTCTATGTCAACGGCCATGTTCGCCTGGCCTTGCCCGACGGTTTGAGCATGAGTGGCAACGATCAATTCGTCCTCGGCCCCCTGGGCAGCATCGAAATTTACGCGGGCGGCAATTCCATCACCATCGGCGGCAATGGCGTGCTTAATCCCAACGGGTTCGCGGGCAACTTCATCGTCTATTGCGCTCCCAGCGTCACCAGCTTCACGCTTAATGGTAATGGCGAATTCGTCGGCGTGCTGGTGGCGCCCAACGCCGACATCACCATGAACGGCGGGGGCAATAGTGACCAGGATTTCATCGGGGCGCTGATGGTCAATTCCGTCTCCATGAACGGCCATTTCAAGTTCCATTACGACGAAGCGCTCTCGCGCATGGCGGCGAATGGCCGCTTTCTGATCACTTCCTGGGACGAGGTCAAATAAGCGCGGGCGGGCCCCGGCTCATCTGGAACAGCCGGCTGCGTGCGAACGGTGCCGCGCTACTTCAACAGCAACTGACCGGGGTCTTCTCCCGCCATCAGCGTGCGCGCGGCTTGTTCGAGAATTTTGAGCAACGCTTCCATCAACGGACTCCGCCGGCCCTGCCACAACACTCCAAACGTGACCGGCGCAAACCCCTTCAGCGGCACCACCCGCACCTCGGGATGATAGGTCATCTTCGGCACCGCCACCGTCACGCCAATGCCGTAGCCGTTGGCCACGTAGGTTTGCGCCAGTTCCACGCTGCTGACCTCGATGCCGCTGAACCAGTCCACCTTCCGTTGGGCCAGCCCTTCCTGAAACGAGCGCGAGATCGCCTCGTTGCTCGGCACGCTGATCAACGTTTCGGCAATGCGGTCCTGCTTCCACAATTCCTCGGCCGACTTGAGCTTGCTGCGGCGTGGCACCAGCAACACCAGCGGCAGCAGGAACATGGGCACGGCATGGATGCCCGCCGGCGGCCGGCCCCCGAGCAGCCCGATGGAAATGTCCAGTTCCAGTTGTTTCAGCCAGTTGATCACCTGCGGGTGGTAACCCTCGCGCAACGTCACCTTCAACTTGGGAAACTGCCGCTGCAACTCCGCCAGGATCGGCGGCAGATGATCGCGCAGCATCGTTTCCGACGCCGCCACGCGCAGGTGTTGCGACACGCCGCCCTGCAACTTCTCGGCCATCGGCGTGAGATTGTCGAAGAACGGTTTGATGAAATCGTAGAGTTGCCCGCCCTGGGCCGTCAGGGAAAACGGCCGGCGCTGGAACAGCGTCACGCCCAGCGATTCCTCGAGTTGAATCACCTGCCCGCTGATCGCCGGCTGCTGGATTCCGTAGGGCATGTGGCGCACGGCCTCCGCGATGCCGCCGTGGCGGGCCACGTAGTAGAACAGTTCGAGGTGATGAATGTTCATGTCATTGATTGCACGTTGCGCGCCCACTCTGAACCGGGTCGGCGCCGCCGCGCAAGCCCGCAATCGCATCGGCCGCTCCGACGCAGGGAGCGCACGCGCCACGCGTGCGGCGGTGGACGCCCTCGTCCACCGCACCCGAGCGCGCCACCGCGCGAGTTGCAACCGGCGCGGAAGCATTGCCTTGAAATTGGAGCGCCGGTCTCCGACCCGGCCCGATGCGGCTGGCGGCAGGTCGGTGCCGAGCCAGAGATCAGCGTCGCGCTTCCCAGGCAGGCGGGTGGCCCCCTCACGAGCCTTGCATCAGTCCGCCATTACCCCGCGAGAATCTTCGGAGCAAAAGTTTTCCGAAGCATCCCGGCGCCTCAGTCTTTCGATTTGGCCGTCGGCCCGATGTAGCTTCGCGCGAGGACGAGGTTGTCGAAGTACACGACGTTCACCGGCTGCTTCGTCCAGCGATCCGTGATGTAGCTCTCCAGCGTCAGGGCATTGGCATGGAGTTGCGCCGACGTGCGCCAGTTGATGCCCTTCCAGTGCCCCTGCAATTTTCCGTCAATCCAGAAGGCCTGCTCGCCGTCCGGCTGCCCCGGCGTGTTCTCCTTCAACATGAATTCGACGCAGATCCATTGCCCGCGCGGAATGACGGGCGCGGTGGCGACGATGAACGAGTTACCCCAGAATTTGCCGTCCCCGGACTTCTCCATCTCGTGCCAGTAACTGTAAAAATTCCAGCGGCCGGGCGGCGCCCACCGACCCCAATTGCCCCACGGCTCGATGGCGGTGGCAAACCGCTCGTCGCCCACGGGCTTGAGTCCGGCCTGACCGAACCCGCTCCACTTGTCGCCGCCGTGCAGCCCCTTGTTCGCGCGCAACGTGACAAAGTGATGCACATAATCGCAGTTCGTCTCGAACCGCGTGTAGAACCGGATGAAGACCGTCTCCGCCGGTGGGAACCATTTGGTCAATCCGCCGCCGGTGTCCTGATCCAGATGCGCCTCGACGCGCAGACAACGCTGGCCCAGCGGCGCGCTGTTTCCCGGCGATACCAGTTCCAGCACCTTGCCGTTCTTGTTGCCGATTTCGTCCCAGGTCGCGCCCAATTTTTCCGATTCAAAATCATCGGCAAAAATCACGTCGGCGTTGGCCTTCAACCCGACCTCGCCGGGATAGGCGGCCGCGAGTCCGTTGCCGGAGGGCAAATGACTCTGCGCGATCAGATTCGTCTGCCAGACGGCTTCGGCGGCCGGCGCAACTCCCGTCGCGGCCAGCCACGGGATGGCGAATCCGATGACGAAGTGCGTGGCGGTTTTCAAGGGAATCACCCTCTTCATCAACTCAAGTCCGGGGGGTTGCATATCCGGGTTTTATCCGAAGTCACGCGGGAGGGCAACCCTCCGTTCGGGCTTCCTGCGCTTGCACCATCGCCGTTCCTTCGAGCCGCGCGCGTCCAGTATTATGCGCGGGGAGCGCACCGCCTCGCGTGCGGCGGTGGACGCCCTCATCCACCGCGCCCGAGCGCGCCACCGCGCGAGGTTCGCCGCGCGCCTCCGCGCTTTGGCCCGGCCGCAACGCGCAGCCCCGTCGCAAGCAAGACACGTTCTTTCAATGAACTTTCCCATGAACCGCCCGGTGTGGTCACCGGGCCTACACTTTGTCGCCCGCCTCCGACCCGACACCGTCGCATTGTAGGCCGGGTCCCCCGACCCGGCGTCGGTCCATCGTTGATCTGCGCGTCCAATATTTTGCCCGGGGAGCGCACGCGCCTCGCGTGCGGCGGTGGACGCCCTCGTCCACCGCGCCCGAGCGCGCCACCGCGCGAGGTCCGCCGCGCGCCTCCGCGCGATGGCCCGGCCGCAACGCGCAGCCCCGTCACAAGCAAGACACGTTCTTTCAATGAACTTTTCCATGAACCGCCCGGTGTGGTCACCGGGCCTACACTTTGTCGCCCGCCTCCGACCCGACACCGTCGCATTGTAGGCCGGGTCCCCCGACCCGGCGTCGGTCCATCGTTGATCTGCGCGTCCAGTATTTTGCGCGGGGAGCGCGCGCGCCTCGCGTGCGGCGGTGGACGCCCTCGTCCACCGCCCCCGAGCGCGCCACCGCGCGAGGTTCGCCGCGCGCCTCCGCGCATTAGCCGGTGGTATCGCGCAATCGGATCACATGCGATGGCGCGTTTGGCAGGTTGCGACCGTGATTGCCGTTAATTGAGTATTGCCGTCGGCGGCGACTTGGTGAAAATGGAGGCATGAGCAAATTCGTATTGATCGGCACCCTGCTGGCTGGCTTTGGCTGCGCCCACGCCTGGGCGGCGGACACGGTTGATTTCGCCAAGTCCATCCAACCCATCCTCCAGAAATCCTGCCTGGAGTGTCACGGCGCCAAGAAATCCAAGGGCAAACTCCGCCTGGATTCACACGAGGCCGCGCTCAAGGGCGGCGGCGACGGCGTGGTGCTCGAGCCGGGCAAGGCGGATAAAAGCGAGTTGTATCGGCGCATCACCCTGCCGGCGGATGATGACGACGTCATGCCGAGCAAAGGCGACCTGCTCACCAAGGCGCAAACCGATTTGATCCGCGACTGGATCAACCAGGGCGCGGTCTGGCCCAAAGGACTCGTGCTCGACTCCGGAACCGCTCCGGCGGAAGCCGCCCACGAAACCGCGTCCGCGTCATCCCCGCCGCCCAATCACAAACCCTCCGCCGCCGAACTCAAGGCGATCAAAGCCCTGACCTCCCTCGGCGTGACCGCGCAACCCATCGCGGTGAATCTGAACTGGCGCGAGGTTAATTTCCACGCGCAAGCGCAGGACCCCAAGGCCCTGGCGGCGGCGCTCGTCCCCCTGAGCGCCGTGCTCGGGCTTGTGGACCTGAATCTGGGCGGCGCGAAAATCTCCGATGCTGATCTGGCGCGAATCTCCGGCTTGCGCAACCTCCACCGCTTGCATCTGGAGAACACGCCCGTGACCGACGCCGGCCTGGCGCACCTCAAGGGCTTGACCAATCTGCTTTATCTCAATCTCTACAACACCGCCATCACCGACGCGGGACTCGAGCAACTCACCGGCCTGACCCAGCTCCAGCATCTTTATCTCTGGGAAACCAAGACGACCGCCGTCGGCGTGGCCAAGCTCAAGGCCGCGCTGCCCAACGTGGATATTTCCACCGGAGTCGAGTGGCGGCAGGTGGCCAAAAAGGACGCAAAAGCGGACGCAAAGCCGGAAGAAAAAAAGTGAGTCGCCGCCGCCCGGGTTTCCCCGTCACGCAAATCGAACCGCGCCGGGCTTGAACGCTTCGGCAGGACACGCGTCGCGACTGTCGCACCGGAGCCGCCCCATTTGCGGCTGCGGCATAGCTCACCGGCGTTCCCGCGAACGGGCAACTTTCCTCGTCGCGCCTGCATCCGCCACGAACGCATCCACGTCGCCGGGGGTGGTGTCCCAACTGCACATCAGGCGCGCTTCGTCCGGGGTAATGACGCCGGTGTAGAATTTCCAGCCGCGCTCGCGCAATCGCTTTTCGGTCGCCGGCGGGAATTTTGCGAACACGGCGTTGGCCTCCACCGGATAATTGATGGCCACGCCGGGAAGGTCGCGCAGCCCGGCGGCGAGCCGCCGGGCCATCGCGTTGGCGTGTTGCGCGTGCCGCAACCACGCGCCGTCCTTCAGCATCCCGGTCCAGGGCGCGGAGAGGAAGCGCATCTTCGAGGCAAGCTGCCCGCCCTGTTTGCAGCGATAATCGAATTCGCGGGCGGCCTCGCGATTGAAAAACACCACCGCTTCGCCCACCGCCAGGCCGTTCTTCGTGCCGCCGAAGCACAGCACGTCCACCCCCGCCTTCCAGGTAATCTCCTTGGGCGCGACTCCGAGCGCCGCCACGGCGTTGGCAAACCGCGCGCCGTCCATCTGCACCCGCAGCCCCTGGCGCTTCGCCTCCTCGCTCAGTCCATCCAGCTCGGCGAGGGAATACACCGTCCCGAGTTCGGTCCCCTGCGTGAGACTGAGCACGCGCGGTTTCGGATAATGGATGTCCGTCCGCTTGTTCACGGCGCGGGCGATGTCCGCCGGATCAATTTTCCCGTTCGCGCCGCGCAACAACAGCACCTTGCTGCCGTTGGCGAAAAACTCCGGCGCGCCGCACTCGGACGTTTCCACGTGGGCCAGTTCATGGCACAGCACGCTGTGATACGACTGGCAGAGCGACGCGATGGACAGGGAATTTGCCGCCGTGCCGTTGAAGACAAAGAACACCTCGCACTTCGTCTCGAAGATGTCGCGCAACAGGTCGGACGCGCGTTGCGTCCAGGTGTCGTCGCCGTAACTAACTTCGTGGGACGCATTGGCCTCGGCCAGGGCGGCCCAGGCTTCGGGGCAGATGCCGGAATAATTGTCGCTGGCGAAATGACGGCTCGGTTTGCGGGACGCACTCATCCGTCAAAGCCTATCCGACTCCCGCCCCGAAGGAAGCTGAATTGGGTGTGCGTCAAGTGGAACGATTCCGTAGGACAGACGCCGCGCCTGTCGCAAATCTCAAAATGTCCCGCTTGAACGGTTGGAACAGAGGTCACGACAAGTCAGGTATTGCCAACGTGGTTGAATCAATTCAGTCGAGCAAAGCTGGAAACCGGCGCGACACCGCTCCTACATTGAACCCCCGCAAACCGCTCCGGTGCCGGCATCGCACCGGCACGGCTCAAGGCTGGAGGCGCGCCCGATAAAATCGGCACGGCTGGTTGCCAGTATCAGGATCCGCGAGAGTCATCGTGCTGCCGCTGAGCACCACCGTCGTCAGGTTTTGCCATTGAACCAGGTCGGTGGAGAATTCAACCGCCACCCGGCTGCCGGGCGTGCCCTGCACGGTGAATTGGAACCGACCATCCGGCAGGCGCGCGCCCGCCGTCAAGCTCACCGGCCCGGGCTGGTTCAAGGTCAGCGTGGCCGAACTGGTGACGCTGCCCAGGCGGTTGCTCACGACCACGGAGTAACTGCCAGCCTGGCCGAGGTCCACGTTGTTCAGCGTGAGCACCGCGCCGGTTTCGCCGGGGAGCGTCGTGCCGTTGAAACGCCATTGGTACGCCAACGGTTCTCCCCCGCTGGCCACGACGCCAAAACTCACGGGCGAACCCACCGTCACCGACTGACTCGCCGGCGGCACCACAATCGCCGGCAGCTCGCTCGGTTCCGCCGTCAGGCGATAATCATCGAAGATCATGGTGTTATCGCCCGGAAAGTCGGGATAAGTCGGCAGCCAGACGGCGTCCACGTCGCCCAGGTTTCGCGCTGCGCCCGTGGTGGTGATGGGCTGTTCCGCGTCCATGGGTTCGCCGTCCAGGCTGGCGATCCAGCGATTGCGCGCAAAGTCCATCGTGATCTCCAGGTCGTAAATCGTGCCGTTCTCAAAGTAGCCGCCCGCGTAATGATAACCGGTGCCGTCGTCGAGCAGGTAGTAGAGGGTGAGGTCGGAGTTGTCGAAATCCAGCGTGAACAACCGCTGCCCGCTGAGGTTGTAAACCGACCACTCGAAACTGTCGTACTCGTAGTTGTCCGAGTCCACGATTCCCATTGTGACGGAGAACCGGACGAGCGGGCGCGAGTTGGTCTCGGGCGTGAAATTCACCGGCCGCCAGAGAAACAACGAGTCGTCTCCGAAGTTGGGCGGCGTATAGCCAAGATAGGCTTGCTGGTCGGAGTCAGGGAAAAATCCGGTGACGATGCCGTTTCCGCCCGAGCCGGCCCCCTGCCAGCCGCCTTGCCCGATCAACGGCGAGCCAGTGCTGAACCCCTGCGCCGCCTCGAAGCCCGTTTCGTAAATGACCTGCGGAGCCGCCGCCGGCAGCAGTTTCAGCGTGAGATTTCCGTTGCCGCCTCCGTACCCGTCCACCGCAATCTGATAAGTGGTCCCGCTGGTCGCCGTGAAGGTCACGCGGCTGCTCAGGTCGTCGCGCGCGTCATCGTTGCTGGCCACCACCGTCAACGCGTTCACCGTAGCGCCGGTGTACACCGCGAGGATTGTGTCGAAACTGCTACCGGCCGTATCCAGCGCCCAGGTGCCGTTGGCGGGCGCTGTCCAGCGATACCAGACCGAGCGACCACCGGGATTGCCGGCGTGGGCCGGCTCCCCGGGTTCCTTGGTCGCGGTCAGATTTTGGCCAACGACGATGGTCGCCGATCCCGTGAGCACCTGGGCGTTGGCAAACTGATCGTTGTCTGAGCCGCTGGTGACGGTGAACGACTGGGCACTGAGCGCGGTCCCATTGGGCGTCAGGACACTGAACGGGCCGGAGTTGACCCCGAGCGGCACGGTAAGCGTGATCTGGGTGGCGGAATCAACGGTGAACACCGGCACCAGCACGCCGTTCAACCGCACGCCGGTGGCGCCGGTGAAGTTAAGTCCGGTGAGCGCCACCGTGCTGCCGATGCCGCCGCTGGTCGGAGAAAACGACGTGATGGAAGGCGGGTTCGGCGTGAACGTCCAATTCAACACGAGGCTGCCGCTGGCGCCGTTGTGTCCATCCACCTGGATGCGATAAGTGGCGCCGGCCGCCGCGAGGAACGCCACGCGACTGATCGTCCCCGGACTCGAATCGTCGTTGCTCGCCACCGCCACCAGCCCGCCGACACTGCTGCCCGTGTAAACTCCCAGCACCGTGTCGAAGCCGCTGCCTTGCGTGTCGAACGTCCACAAGCCGCTCGCGGGCGCGGTCCAGGCGTACCAGACCGAGCGGCCGCCGGGATTGCCCGCCGGGTTCGGCTCGTTGACTTCCTTGGTGGCGTCGGTGTTGCGGCCCGACACACTGCCGGAATTTCCCGTGATGACCTGAGCGTTGGCGAAAGCGTTGTTGGCCGGCGGATTCACCACGGCAAAACTCGTCGCGCTCACGGCGGAGCCGCGCGGACCGGCAACTTGAATCACACCCGTGGTGGCCGTGGCCGGAACGATGGCGGTGATTTGCCCGCCATTGTTCACTGTGAAGGCGGCGCTGACTCCATTAAAACGCACGGCCGTCGCGCCCGTGAAGTTTGCGCCCGTGATGATCACGGTGGCATTGGGCGCGCCGCCGGCCGGGGAGAAACCGATGATGGCGGGAACTCTGGTGGGCGACCAGTTCAACACCACATTGCCCGCGCTGGCGCTCGCCGGTGGAGCGCCCGGACTGCGGAAGCCGTCCACCGCCACGCGATACAACGTCCCGGCGTTCGCCACCAACGTGAGCGCGCTGTTCGTCCCGCCCGGGGTATCATCGCCACTGGCAACCAGCGTCAGCGCCCCGACCGAGTTGCCGGTGTACACCGCCAGCACCGTATCGAAGCCGCTCCCAATCGTCGTGAACTGAACCGCGCCCGAACTGGGCGCATTCCAGTTGTACCAGACCGATTTGCCCCCGCCATTCCCCGCGTGATCCGGCTCGCCCGCCTCTTTGGTGGCCGCCGCGTTGTTGCCACTGACCGAACCGGACGAACCGCTGAGGCTCTGCGCGTTGGCAAAGTTGTCGTTCCCCGGCGGAGACAGGATCGTGAACGATCCGGCGCTGGTCGCGGTGCCGCCCGGAGTAGTCACGGCCAGCGGCCCTGTGGCCGCACCCTCGGGAATTGTGGCGGTGATCTGCGTGGGTGAATTCACCGTGAACGGTGCGGTGACGCCGTTGAACCGCACCGCCGTGGCGCCCGCGAAGTTGTTGCCACTGATTGTCACACCACCACCCACCGCCCCGCTGGTCGGAGTAAAGCCCGTGATGCCGGGCGCGGAAATGACCGTGAAACTGGCCGCGCTGTTCGTCGTGCCGTTCGGAGTGGTGACACTGATGGGCCCGGTGGTCGCCCCCGCCGGCACGGTGGCCGTGATGTGGATGGCGGAGTCCACGGTGAAAACAGTCGCGCTCACGCCGTTGAATCGCACCGCACTGGCGCCGCCGAGATTGGCGCCATCAATGCCGACGCTGGCGCCGACGCCGCCCGTGCCCGGAGCAAAACCCGTGATGCGGGGCAGGGTCGTGACCGTGAACACATCACCACTCGTCGCCGTGCCGGCTCCGGTCGTGACGGTGACGCGGCCGCTGGTGGCACCGGCCGGCACCGTCGTGGTGATTTGGGCCGCCGAATTCACTGTGAACGCAGGCTGGTTCACGTTGTTGAACTTCACCGCCGTTGCGCCGTTCAAGTTTGCCCCGGCAATGACCACGGTCGCGCCCACCCCGCCGCTCAAGGGAGTCAGGCTCGTGATTGCCGGCGTTGGTTGCACGGTGAAACTGGCCGCGCTCGTCGCGGTCCCCGCCGGCGTGGTCACGACGATCTGGCCGGTCGTGGCCCCCGCCGGCACGGTAGCCGAAATCTGGGTGGCCGAATCCACTGTGAACGTCGCGGCCACGCCGTTGAACTTCACCTGGGTGGCGCCGTTGAGTTTGGTGCCGGTGAGGACGACATTCGCGCCCACGCCGCCGGTGGTGGGAGCGAACGAAGTGATGGCCGGCAGTTCCGGACTCGCCGCCGCCTGCAACGCTGCCACCGCCATGACGATGCCCGCGCCCGAATCGCGATCCGTCCCCGCCGCTTCAATGTCCAGCGCCGTGCCGGTGAGGATCGCACGAATCTGGGTTGGCGTAAGCGCGGGGTTGTAGGACTTGAGCAGCGCGGCGACGGCCCCGGCATGAGGTGCGGCCGCCGAGGTGCCAAAGAACGGATTCAATCCGCTATTGGCGGGCAGGGTCGTCTTCACACCGTCCGCCGCCGCGATGTCCGGTTTCTGCCACACCGTTCCGCCCGTGGCGGAGAAATTTCCCGGCGTGATCGCGGAACCGTCCGGGTTGAAAAACATCCGCCGCAAACCATCCGAACTGAAGGTCTCGACGGGATTTTTCGCATTGCCGGTGAAGGCGGCGGGGAACGAGGTGTTCGCGTCCACCGCCGCCACCGTGAAGGCATCCTTCGCGGCGTTGTGCCCGCGCGTGCTGCCGGAAGTGCTGAAGGTCAACTTGCCGCGGCGCGCGTCGAGGTGCAGGAAGCGCGCGGCGCCACTGTACTTCACAATGACAATGCGCTCGCCATCGTTCGCTTTGGACACGGATTCATACGGGTCCTGCGTTCCGTTCTGGGTGGAGGTGCCGGCCGCCACCACGCTGCCGCCGTCGGCGCTCAGGACATACACGTCGTAGTCATTCGCCGAATGGCCCAGCGGGTCGGCCCAAAACAAATCCACGTTCCCGCCCCGGGTGGCGGTGTTCTGCACGCCGCCGCCGAAATTGTGCCACCGCCCCTGCGACTGGCCGTTGGAAACGAAATCACCGCCGTCCACGAAGTCGCCTTCCCAGGTGGCGGACGTGCCGTCATTCTGGTTGCCGGAGTTCGCGGCGGAGGAAAAGAACAACGCGCCATCGGCGGTCACCGCGTTGACGGCCTGGGCGATCACGCCGTCTTGAAACGGCGACTCGTTGAAATACGTCAGGTCGTCAATGATGATGTCGCAGTGGCTTTGAAACCGGAGATTGAGGATGTTCTGGGCGAACGCCGCCGCGCCGCCGAAGCCGGTGGCAAAGAACAGGTCCGAACCCGGCGCGAGATCATGGACAATTTCCAACATCGCCGTGCCTTCGCCTTCGCCCGCGCCCGCCTGACCGGCCAGCACCGTGACCGTGCCCAAATCACCGGAGGCTTGCGAGGCGGCCAGATGGTCCACGCTGTCGGACAGCACGGCGACCTTGACGCCTGCGCCGGTGACGTTGAACTGCGCCCGCGCCACATCCGCCGCCTGCGCCTGGTCGCCCTCCGACGTGACCGAGCCGACGTTGGTCCGGGCTTGGACCGCCGGTCGGATGAACTGAACATCCGCGCGCGCGGCCAGGGTCT
This sequence comes from uncultured Bifidobacterium sp., assembly GCA_964561105.1. Classification (GTDB taxonomy): domain Bacteria; phylum Verrucomicrobiota; class Verrucomicrobiia; order Limisphaerales; family JADLHS01; genus JADLHS01. Next base: position 124,347 of record CAZLOH010000003.1, read on the forward strand.
CAATCTGCGCCAAGGGCAGCCGGGCGCGGATGGCGTTGAATTGAGTAAAGGAGCTGACGACCACGCCGCCGAGATCGGTGATGCGTCGGAGCAGCTCGTCACTGACCTGTGCGTCAATGTCCGTCAGCACGCGGTCTTGATCATCCTTGTCCAGCTCACTGCGCAAGGTGGCCACGCCATCCGCCACGGGTTCGCCCCGTTGCATCTTCTCGCCGTCAATCAACTGCGAGTCCAGCTTCTGTTGCGCCGGGGTCCGGAGCGACTTGGCGAGCTGCAACGCCTGGATTTGCTTCACGACCTCGTCGCTGACGGGTTCGACGGTCGGCGTCACCGTCGGTGGCGGCGCGGTCACGAGCGCGGGTGGAGGGTTGGCCGCCGGGGTGGAAGTTCCCGTCCCGGCACCGAGTGAGGCTGAGGAGCCAACGGTTGCTGGAGGAATTCCAAGTGTCGCCGACTGCGTCGGAGTTGCGGGCGAAACAGCCACCGGCGCACCGGCGGCGACAATTCCGCCGGCCGGCGACCGCCAAGCCAGTCGAACGCCAACCCAGCCAGCCAACAACAGAAGCATGACACCGATGGAAAGAACGAGTTTACGCATAAGTCACCTCAAAAACCTTTGGACCGCGGGTCTTAATTGTGCAGCCGATTAGATGTTTTCTGAACGGTTCGTGCTGAAGGAGAACTCTGATGCCCCGTCCCAGCCGAGGCAAGCGCCAATTCCACCCAATTCAATGCCAGAATGAAGCCGCCCGAAACCATCCGCCGGCCGGCCAATCTCGGGTGGCAACCGCTAAAAAATCGGAGCGTGAAATTTTCCCGTGGTCATGGCATAACTGCGCCATGCCGATTTATGAATTTGCCTGTCCCAAGTGCCGCCGGATTTTCAGTTTCCTCTCGAAGCGCCTCAATCCGGAGCGCCAGCCGGTCTGCCCCAAGTGCGGCCACAAGAAGCTGAAGAAGGAAGTCAGCCGGTTCGCCATGACGCGCGGCCTGACCGAACCAGCGGCGGCGACCCCGGCCGACGCCGAGGGCGGACCGCCCATGCCCGAGCTTGACGATCCGCGCCTGGAGCGGGCGATGAAGGAAATGGAGCGCGACATGGAACATCTGGACGAAAACAACCCCCGGCACATGGCGCACATGATGAAGAAGATGAAAGACTTGATGCCGCCGGGGACGATGCCCAAGGAACTCGACGTGGCCATCAAGCGAATGGAAGCCGGCGAAGACCCTGAGAAGATCGAAGCCGACATGGGCGACGTGCTCGGCGACTTCATGGGCGGTCCGGACGAAGGCGGTCCCGGCGGCGCTGGCGGCGGCAGCTACACCAAGGACAGTGGACTATACGACTACTAAACCTGCGACCTCCCAGCAGCCGGGTGCTCGGAATTGAAATAATCCAGCATGGCGCACATTCACGAGAAAATTGATTTCACCGTCGCGATCTTCGTCGTTCACGAGGGAAAGATTCTGCTGATTCATCATCGCAAGCTCGACAAGTGGTTGCCGCTGGGCGGCCACATCGAGCTGGACGAAGACCCCGAGCAAGCCGCGGTGCGCGAAGCGCGCGAGGAAAGCGGGCTGGAGGTGGAGTTGCTGGGTGAACGACCGCCCACCACCGAACCCGGCACGCGCGCACTCCTGGCGCCGCGCTTTCTGGACATTCATCGCATCACGGAGACGCACGAGCACATCGGCCTGATCTACTGGGCGCGCCCCAAAAGCGGCGCCACCACGCTGGCCGCTGAAGAGCATCACGCCATCCGGTGGTGCTCCGCGACCGAACTGGACGCGCTCCAGCCGCCGATGACGAACGCCGTGAAATGGTATTGCCGGAAAGCGCTGGAAGAGGTCCCGCCGTTGGCGCCGGTCGCCTGACAGCCGGGTTTGCCTCCCGCACCGCCTTCCTCCCATGACTCAACGCCAGATCAAGCAGGGCTATTTCCTCATCGAAGGACTCAATTCCTTCGCGGTCACGCTCTACCTATTCTATTTTTATTTTTTCACCCAGACGCGATTCGGGTTTGGCAACAAGGCCAATCTGGTGCTGGCGGCCGCATCGGGATTGCTCTACGCGCTCGGCGCGTGGTGGGGCGGGCGGTTCGCGCAAAAAGCCGGCTACTTCGCGGCGTTGAAAACCGGCTTCGTGATCATGCTCGGAGCGATGCTCGCCGGGCTTTGGTCCACCACCGCCTCCCTGCAGGTGGGCTGGCTGCTGGTGGCGACGGTGGGGATCTGTTTCACCTGGCCCGCGCTTGAAGCCCTCGCCACCGACGGCGAACCACCCGCCCGCCTGCCGCGCGTCGTGGGAATCTACAACGTCGTCTGGGCGGGAACCGGCGCGCTCGCCTACTTCATGGGGGGCGCGTTGTTCGATCGGTTTGGTCTGGACAGCATTTTTTATGTCCCCGTGGGTTGCGTGATCGTGCAACTGATCATCACCGTCCGGCTCGAACGCGCCGCCCGGACGCTGGCGAAACAGCCGGAACGCAAACCAGCCCGCCCGGCGCTCCCGCCCGATCCGCACCGGCCCTCGGCCGCGCGGGCAAAATCCTTCCGGCGCATGGCCTGGCTCGCCAATCCGTTTGCCTACATCGCGACGAACACGCTGATCGCCGTCATGCCGGGCATCGCCCAGCGACTGGAACTCTCCACCACGCTGGCGGGCGTGTGCGGCTCGGTCTGGTGCTTCGCGCGCGTGGCGGCATTTCTCGGGTTGTGGCGCTGGACCGGCTGGCATTACCGGTTTCGCTGGTTGCTGGCGTCTTATCTGGCCCTGATGGGGGCGTTCGCGGTCATTTTATCGGCGCCCAACCTCGTCGGGCTGCTTCTGGCGCAGCTCGCTTTTGGCGTCGCCATCGGCCTGGTTTATTACTCCTCGCTGTTCTATTCCATGGATGCCGGCGACAGCAAGGGCGAGCACGGCGGCATTCACGAAGCCGTCATCGGTCTCGGCAATTTCACCGGACCGGCCGTGGGCGCGGCCTCGTTGCATTTTTTTCCGCAACACACGACCAATGGCGTGATCGCGGTGAGCGTGCTGCTGCTCGGCGGCCTCGCCGGCCTGGTGGCCATGGCGCGCAAGACGAAAACTTGAAAACCCGCCGTCGCTGGTTCATTCTCCCGCCGAACGCAGGGCCACAACTGGAACCGAACCCGTCAAACAAACCTATGTCACAACTCGCAGGAAAACTCGGCATCGTCTTCGGCGTCGCGAACAAACGCTCCATCGCCTGGGCCATCGCGCAGGCCTGGCACAAGCAGGGCGCCAAACTCGCCTTCACCTATCAGGGCGAACGGCTCAAGGAAAACGTCGAGGAACTGGCCGGCACATTCGGCGCGGACACCCTGCTCATGCCCTGCGACGTGACCAAGGACGAGGACATTGCCCGGGTGTTCAAAACCGTGGGCGAGCAGTTCGGCAAATTGCACCTGCTGTTGCACTCGGTCGCCTTCGCGCCCAAGGATGCGCTGGAGGGTCATTTCGTCAACACCAGCCGGGAAGCCTTTCGCATTGCCCACGACGTCAGCGCGTATTCACTGGTGGCGCTGTCCCGCGCGGCGGCGCCGTGGATGACCGAGGGCGGCAGCATCATCGCCATGAGCTATTACGGCGCGGAAAAGGTCGTGCCGCATTACAACGTGATGGGCGTGGCCAAGGCGTCACTTGAAGCCAGCACGCGCTATCTAGCGTACGATCTCGGTCCGAAGAAAATCCGCGTGAACTGCATCAGCGCCGGTCCGGTGAACACGCTGGCCGCGCGCGGGATTGCCGGGTTTAACGAAATGTTCAAACACTACGAAGCTCATTCGCCGCTCAAACGCAATGTGCTGCCCGATGAACTCGGGGCCACGGGCGTCTTCCTGGCCAGCGACGGCGCCGCCGCCATCACCGGCCAGGTCCTCTACGTGGACAGCGGCTATCAGATCATGGGGATGTGAGCCGGCGCGATGCCGGTCCATGACCAGGCGCGCGACCGTTGATCAGGGCCGGGGATACAGGTGCGCGCCCACGTCGCGACTGGCGGCGATGGTTTCGCGATACGGCGTGTCGGCCACGTCCACGAAACCGATCTGATAATTCTCCTCATCGTACACGCGGCCGGTGGTTGGCTCGTCCTGCCATTGAAACCAATGCGTGCCCACGCATTGCGGATGGCGCAGGGCGCCCAGCACATAATCCCGGTAGGCTTGGGCGCGCGCCGCCTGGTTGGCCATCGGCACCAGGCCGGTGTGAAACATCCCGCGGTCCAGCGCGCCGAAATGGAATTCGCCCACGAGGAAGGGCTTGTCCGCGCCGGGGTATTTGAAGTCCGCGATGTCGCGCTGGTACAGATTGTAGCTCACCACGTCGCAGTATTTGGCGGCGGCACGCGCGGCCTGGTCATTCACCACGGCGAACCGGCAGCCCAGATAAAGCTGGTGCGGCGCCACCGCTTTGATGGCGTCGCGCACCGTGCGAAAGTAGGTCTCGGCGGTTTTGACGGAGAAGGCAAGCAAGTCCGGTCGGGCCTTCGCCGCGTCTGGTTCCGCGCGGCTTTGCGCTAGTTCATCCCAGGATTTGTAGTTGCCGCCCCAGGTGACGTTCAGTCTGGCGATGTCGCCGTACCTGGCCTTGAGGTCCGCGATCAGGGCCACCTTGGCTGCCTGGGTCGCGGGGGATTTCAGCGCCCCCACCGCCAGCGCGGTGTCGTTGCCCCAGGACATTTCGTTGTCGCTGAAATAGCCGAGACACCACGGATCGTTCGCGCTGGAATTTTTCTTGCCGGCGACGGCCCGGCGCAGCGCGGCGGCAAAGCCCGGATCGAAAACGTCCGGGAACTTGCCCCAATAACCCTCGCTGCCTTCGATCATTTTCACGCCGTGCGATCCGATGTTGTCCGTGTAGGGCGTGCGCCGCCGGAGAAACACGCCGGCGTCCGACCAGTTCGCGATGGTGTTCACCCCCCAACTCCGCAAGCGCCGATGGATGAGGTCCGCGTACACCGCCGGCCAGTCGCGACCGTACTTGCGCTTGAGATTTGCGCCGGCGAAGGAAAACGTCCGGACGTCGCGATTGGCATAATGCCCCTTGAGCACGTAGCCGGTGGAGAGGAATTCGCGATAGTCCGGTTGTTCCCCGGCAAAATCCTGAAACCACGTCGCGCGTTCCTCGATGGGCGTCGCATCGAGCGCCCGCACGCAATCAATACCGTGCGACCAGAACAGGTGACCCTCCGGATCCACCAACCACCATTTGCCCGCCACTTTTTCGGTCCGGAAAAAGCCGGTGGCCGGTCGCTGGGGACCATTGGCCCAGCCGCCGTATTTGTCCCAGTTGGCGGGACCGGGATGGGTGGTCAGGTCCATCGCCTCGCTTTCGCGGCGTTGTCGCAGTTCGGCCACGGAATGTACCTTGCCCGGCCAGTCCTTGTGCGCGTACTGACCAAAGGTGTCAATGAACGGAATAAACGGGTTCGCATCAGTGATCCAGGCGGTTGGCGGCGTGTACTCGCCCGTGGCCCGCAGGTCACTCACCTCGAAGCTGTGGTCTTCCTTCGGGGTGCTGACGAAGAACAGCAGTTGCGTGAGGTTGGTCACATCCACCGAACCTGGCCCGCCGTTTTCCACCGGATAACCGCGCATGCCAAAGAGTTTTCCATTCAACGTGCTGCCGCTCGTTCGCGGGAGCACGATGTGGAGGGTCTCCGCCTGCCCGGGACTCAAGGCCAGCGAAGCGGTAATGCAGTTCTTCGTTCCATCGGCTCCGGGATTGTCCACCCGGCAATAAACCGTGACCCGACTGCCACCGGCGTTTTTCAACTGAACGGCGATTTGCCCATGCGCCGACACATCCCAATGGCCGGCCGGCGCCGGCAAGGTGATGCCGGGCCAGGTTTGCGCGTGACCCGTGTTGACGCGCAAGGCCGGGCCGTGGTCGGTCTGGATCAATTCGGCGGTGGCATCACTGCGCACCACCTTCGTCAGATCAAATCCCTGGCCGAAGTTCACGAGCGCCTGATCCGCGGCCAGCGCCCGCCCGGTGGCGAGAATCAAAGCACCGGCCAGGCCCAATGCGGACGGCGACCCCGGACATCGGCGCCATTTCCCGGCGGAAGCTCGGCCGCTTGACGACGTCGCCGTGACCGAATCCGCAATCTTGCGTTGGAGCAAACTCATGCGCGCAGACTACTGGTCAGGCCCGGAGGGAAAAAGCCGAAAAGCCGGGCGCCGTGACTTGGCGCACATCGTATCATTGCGGCCGCACGGCCTTGCGGAGCGTAGGCGCTCGCGTTCGATCCGCCTGCGCCGGGCCGACGCGCCATCGCACGATAAACCCCGCGCGGATGCGCGCCCCGGTTAAATCGCGCCGTCGCCCCGCGCGGGCAGCGCTTTCACCGGACGAGAATTTTTCAACTTAATCGGGAGACTTTCCCGGCGCACAACTGTCCGATTCTCGCAGAGCATTTTTGCTTTGCAGGGTTGGTTGTGGCGGCTAGCTTGAGGGCGGTTTGTCCGATGGTGTAATGGTAGCACAAGTCCCTTTGGAGGACTTTGTCATGGTTCGAATCCATGTCGGACAGCCAAACTGAATTCAACATCACCCGCACGTCCGCCAACCGCCGACTCGTATGGAACCAACATCGCCAGGCGTGGAAACGCCGCCGGAACAACGCTCCTCGCTGGTCGCCCGCCTGATGAATGTGTTCGTCGCGCCGGGCGAGGTGTTCGACGAGGTGAAAACGACACCACCCGCCACCGCGAATTGGTTGGTGCCGACGATCCTGCTGGCGTTAGTGGGTGTGGCCAGCACGTTGCTGGTCAGCTCGCTCGATTCCGTCAAACGCCAGAAGCTGGCCATGCAGGAGGCCGTGCTGCAAAAAATGGTGTCGGCGGGGAAGATGCCCCAGGAAGCCGCAGACAAAGCGATGGCGAAGGCGGACGCGGGCGGAGGCACGCGGATGATTTTTGAGGCGGTGGTCGAGCCGTTCGGCGCTTTCATTTCATTATTTTGGTCGGCGTTGCTCCTCTGGCTCGGCAGCATCGTGCTGCGAAATCGCTTTGGTTATTCACGGGCGCTGGAAATCGCCGGGCTGGCCGGCATGATCGCGCTGTTGGGCGTGATCGTGAAGACCCTGTTGATCCTGGCGACGGGAAACATGTTCGCCGCGGCGTCGCCCGGGCTGTTGCTGAAAAATTTTGATCCGCTGGGAAATCCGTGGCACGGCATTCTGTCCGTCCTCGACCTCTTCGGGCTTTGGGCCTTGGGGGTAAAGTCATGCGGCCTGGCCAGGCTGGCCGGGGTGTCGTTCACCAAGGGAGCAACCTGGGTTTTTGGGGTGTGGCTGGCGCTCACCGCGCTCATGTTCGTGGTGGGGCTGGCCGCAAAACGGCTTATGGGATTTTGAGATCGCGAGTCGGCACCCGGGAATAAACCCAACTTCTCCCGTCAGGCGTTGAAACAATTTCGCCGCCGCTGTGTCTATTAACCGGGATCCAATTTCATGGCCAAATCCAAAAGTAAACGCAAACTCATCATCTTTGTCGTCATCGCCCTGGGCCTCATCGGCCTGACGGTGGCCGCCGTGCTTCGCAAGCGCGACGACGGCATCAGCGTGCAAACGGAGAAGGTCAAGCGCCGCGACCTGACCGAACTCGTGGTGGCCAACGGCAAGATTCAGCCGGTGTTGCAGGTGATGATCAGCCCGGAGGTCAGCGGTGAAATCATCGCGCTGCCCGTCAAGGAGGGGCAGCGGGTCAGGAAGGGCGATCTCATCATGAAGATCAAGCCCGACTTCTACGTCGCCAGTCGCAACCAGGCCGAGGCCAGTTATCAATCCGCGCTGGCCGGCAAAGTGGTTTCCGAGGCGAACCTGGACAAGGCGGAGGCGGAGTTCAAACGCAATGCCGATCTGTTCAAGAACAAACTGATTTCCGAATCCGTGTACACGGACATGGAAACGGCGTACGTCATCGCCAAGGCGCAACTCCAGAGCGCGAAACATCAGATTGAAATGTCGAAAGCTCAACTGGACCGGGCGGAGGACGATCTGAGCAAGACCACCATCGTCTCGCCGCTCGACGGCACGATCAGCAAGCTGAACTCGCGCGTCGGCGAACGCGTCGTGGGCACGGCCACCATGGCGGGCACGGACGTGATGACCATTGCCGATCTCAACGAGATGGAGGCCCGGGTGGACATCGGAGAGAGGGACGTGGTGTTGATCAAACCCGGCCAGCGGGCGCGACTCGAGGTGGATTCGTTCCAGGACCGCAAGTTCACCGGCCTCGTCACGGACATTGCCAATTCAGCCAAGGGCGCCAGCGCCACCGCCGCCCAAACCACGGACGCCACCAAGTTTGAAGTGCGCATCCGCATCCAGGAGAAGGAGCGTTTTCTGCCCGGCATGTCGGTGAATGCGGAGGTGGAAACGCGGTATCGCACCAACGTCATCACCGTGCCCATCGGAGCGGTGACCACGCGCCTGCCACTATCGGCGAAGGGCGGGACGAATTCCCCGGCCGCGTCCCACCACGCCACGACCGACGATTCCGACCGGGCCAGGAAATCCAAAGACGCGGTCAAGCCCGTCGAAGTGGTGTTTGTCGTTGAAGGCGACACGGTGAAGCAAGCGCCGGTGAAGCTGGGCGTGAGCGACGCGGACTATTACGAGATTGTGTCCGGCTTGAGCGAGGGACAGGAAATCGTCACCGGCAATTACAGGGCGGTGAACAAGGAACTGGAGGACGGCAAAAAGATTGTGCGCGGCGGCGGGCCGAAGGAAACGGAGAAGAAATGAAATCTCCATTTCCAAACACCAAATCCCCAAGCAACTCCAAATCCCAAACTCCAGTTGGCCGCACGGTCAGCGCCGGAGTGAGGATCGCGGCTGGCAACGCCACCGGGAAGCCGGCGCCGGGAATTTCCATCCACGAGTTGTGAGTTCCTCCGCGCTAATTCGGTTGCAGAAAATCTCGCGCCGCTACCAGATGGGCACGGAGACGGTTCACGCGCTGCGCGAAGTATCGCTGGAAATCCAGCGCGGCGAATACGTGGCCATCATGGGGCCGTCCGGCTCGGGCAAATCCACGCTGATGAATCTTATCGGCTGCCTGGATTCGCCCACGTCCGGCACCTACGAACTCAACGGCACGGATGTGAGCCAGATGGACGACAACGATCTGGCCGAGGTGCGCAATCGCGAGATCGGATTCGTCTTCCAGACCTTCAATCTGCTCGCCCGGTCCAACGCCTTCCACAACGTGGAACTGCCCTTGATTTACTCGGGGGTGGGGGCGGAGGAACGCAAGCGCATCGCGCTGGCCGCGCTGGCCCAGGTGGGACTGGCGGAGCGGGTGCATCACAAGCCGACGGAACTTTCCGGCGGACAACGGCAACGGGTCGCCGTGGCTCGCGCGCTGGTGAACCAGCCGTCCATCCTGCTGGCGGACGAGCCGACGGGGAATCTCGATTCCAAGACCGGCATCGAAATCATGGCGCTGTTCGAGGAACTGGCCAGCCGCGGCAACACCATCATCCTGGTGACGCACGAGGAAGACATTGCCCGTCATGCGCGGCGCATCCTGCGTATTCGCGACGGGTTGATTGCCAGCGATGAGCCTGTGGTCCGGCCATGAACTTTCTCACCGAACTGCGCGAAGGTTTGAAGATCTCGCTCGCCGCCATCCGCGCGAACAAGCTGCGCGCGGTGCTCACCACGCTCGGAATCATCATCGGCGTGGTCACGGTCACGCTCATGGGCACGGCCATCGAGGGCTTGAATCGCTCGTTCATGAACAGTGTTTCGATGCTGGGCGCGGATGTCCTGTACGTGAGCCGGTCCAGCTGGCTGCCCGGCAATCACGAGGACTGGCGCCGGATGCAGAACCGGCGCGACATCACCCAGGACCAGGCCGAAGCCCTGGCGCGGCAGGGCGGCTTCGTCAGCGCCATCGCCCCGCTCGCCGACGATGAGGCCCCGGTAAAATTTGAAAACCATCGCTCGGATCGCGTGACCTTGCTGGGCACGACGGAACAATTCCTGGCGGTGAGCGGACTGACCGTGACCGAGGGGCGGTTTTTATCCGCGGCGGAAGTGGCGGGCGGCCGGCCGGTGTGCGTGATCGGCAGCGACGTGGCGACCAATCTCTTCCCGCTGCAAAGTCCCCTGGGCAATCGCATCACAGTGGGCCAGCGTAAATTTGAAGTGGTGGGCGTGCTCGAACGGCAGGGGTCGGCGTTCGGCGAAAACCAGGACAGCCGCATCATCATTCCCCTGGAGCAATTCACCGCCTGGTTTAGCCACAACCCGGACCTGACCCTGGCGGTCAAGGTCAAGGACGTGACGCTGCTGGACGATTCGCGGGAGGAACTGCGCGCCGTGATGCGCCGCATCCGGCACGTGCCGCCGGACAAACCGGATGATTTCGCCATCAACCAGCAGGATCAATTCATTGAGTTCTTCCGGCGGGTGGCGGGGACGATTGCCGGCATTGGCCTGTTCATCACCGGTCTGTCCCTGTTCGTCGGCGGGATCGGCATCATGAACATCATGTTCGTCTCGGTGGCCGAGCGCACGCGGGAGATCGGCATCCGCAAGGCCATCGGCGCCAAGCGACGGACGATCCTGCTGCAATTTTTGATTGAGGCGGCGAGCATTTGTCTGCTGGGCGGCTTGATCGCGCTGGGCATCGCGTGGCCCATCACGTTGTTGATGCAAAAAGTCATCCCCGCCACGCTGTCGCTGTTCATGGTTTCGATTGCGTTGTCGGTGTCGTTGTTGACCGGGCTGATCTCGGGCTTTCTGCCGGCCTGGCGCGCCGCGCGGATGAACCCGGTGGATGCCCTGCGCGCCGAATGAACCCGCGCCCGCCCATCCGGTTGTTCGCCGAGACGAAGGAAAGCTTCTTCATGGCCGTGAACGCGATCACGGCGCACAAGTTGCGCTCGGCGCTGACCTTGCTTGGCGTGCTGGTCGGCGTGTTTTCGATCATCGTGACGATGACGGCCATGCGCGTGCTCAAGAGCAACATCGAGCGCGAGATCAGCCAGCTCGGTGGGAATTCCTTCTCCATCCGCAAGTGGCCTTCGATCTATTTCGGCGGACCGGAAGGATTCGAGAAATTCTGGCGGCGCAAAAATATCACGCTCGCTCAGGGCCGGCTGGTCGCGGAGCGCGCGACGCTGGCAGCCAATGTGGGCATCGAGGGCAATTTCTGGGTCGGCGAGGTGGAAACCAGATATCAACAGACCGCGCCCACCGTGCAAATGCTCGGCGAAACTCCGGGCAGTTTTCCCGCGCGCGGCTGGACGGTCGAGGAGGGACGCGGCCTGACCGAAACCGATGTGAACAGCGCGCGCGATGTTTGCGTGCTGGGCAATGCCCTGGCCAAAAGTGTTTTTCCTTTCGGTTCGGCGGTGGGCGAGCGGCTGAAACTCAACGGCATCAATTACAACGTCGTCGGCGTGCTGGCGGCCAAGGGCGGCTCGCTCGGCGGACAGCAGGATAACTTTGCCGTCGTGCCGATCAGCACGGCGTTGAACCGGGCCGGGCGCTGGACGCGCAGCCTGAACCTTCTCGTGCAGGCGCGTGACGCGGCAAGCTACGAGGACACGGTGGATCAGGTGCGCGGCATTCTGCGCGTGGCGCGGAAAGTGCCACCGGGCGCCGAGGATGATTTCGAGATCGCGTCGAATGACTCGCTCATCGCGCAGTTTGACAACTTCACGCGCAACGTGCGGCTCGGGGTGGCGGTGGTGAGTTCCATTGCCTTGATCGCCGCGGGCATCGGCATCATGAACATCATGCTGGTGTCGGTGACGGAGCGAACGCGCGAGATCGGCATCCGCCGGGCCATCGGCGCGAAGAAACGCAACATCATGGCGCAATTCATCGTGGAGGCGGTGGTGCTGTGCGAGGTCGGCGGGGTCATCGGCGTGGGCTTGGGAATCCTGGGTGGCAACGCGGTGGCGTTCTTCATGAAAGTGCCGCCGGCGGTGCCGCTCGACTGGATTGTGCTGGGGCTGGCGATCTGCTCGGTCGTCGGCATCATCTTTGGCACGTACCCGGCGTTCAAAGCGGCAAACCTGGACCCGATCGAGTCACTGCGCTACGAGTAACCTGTTCCGCGTTGGCGGCGGCGGAAGCGGACTGGCGGCCTACCTGGCGGTGGACGCGTTGTGGATCTTCGCCTTCTTCTCTTCCAGATCGGCCTGCAGGGCTTTGCGCTCCTGAACGAGTTGCTGCTGGAGTTGCTCGACCTTCTCGAACTCACCCGTGCCGGCGGCCTTTTCGATGTCTTCCTTCATCGCGAGTTCACGCTCGGCGATCCGGGCTTTGGTTTTGGATTCCAGTTCCGCAATCTGTTGCTTCTGACGGGCGGAGAGCTTGGCGGTCGGCGCGGTTTTGTTCAACCGTTCCATGGCGAGTTCGTAAGCGGATTTCATTTTTTCGGGGATCGGTTTTGGGTTCTCGGGTCTGGGGGCGGATGACGTCAATTGGCCTTCTTCTTCCACGGCATGTCGGGAAATTTCTCCGGCGGTTTCGGCGGAATCGGGTTGGGCTTGGCCAGGACCAGTTCCGGATCGCCGCCGGGAGCATCGCCGGGTCGGGATTTGTCGTCGCGCCACGAGGCGATGCGCGCCTGGAGTCCGTGATGCTCAGCGGTCTTTTTGTCGCCGGCCTTCATGTAGAACAGGGAAAGATTGGTGTGAACCAACTGCTCCTTGGGCTTGAGTTTTTCCGCCTTGTGCCCCTCGGCGATGGCGGCGGCGTAATCTCCGCGGCGGTAATGAGCCATGCCGAGCGAAAGTTGCGCGTCGAAATGGGCCGGATCGGCGGCCAGGATCTGCTTCAGCCTGGCGATGGCGCGGTCGAAATTCCCGGTGCTGAAGTCGAACATCGCATCGTCGTATTGATCCTGGAGCGTCGCGGACACACGGACACGCTAGTCAGGGCCGGCTTGAGGTGCAAGGGCGCGTATTGCCGGGCGGCGCGCCACTGGTTATCCTCGGCTCCAGGTTTGGGCATGAAGCTCGAACGTCTGCATTTAATACCGGATGAGTTTGCCTATAAAACTGATTTCCACCGACTTTGACGGAACCTTGTTCGCCGAGTTTGAAAACCCGCCGATCCCGGCGCGACTGGTGGCGTTGCTGGGCGAACTCCAGGCGCACGGCGCCAAGTGGGTGATCAACACCGGGCGCGACATGTCCAGCCTCCAGGAATCACTGGCCCGGGCAAAAATCTCCATCCAACCCGACTTCCTGGTGCTGGTGGAACGCGAAATCTACCAGCACGACGGGGTGCGCTATACCTCGTTGCCCGGCTGGAACGCCGCCTGCGCGCGCGACCATGCCGAACTTTTTGATCGCGTGCGACCGGAGGTGGCCGCGCTGGTGGACTGGGTAAATTCGCGATTTCGCGCGACGGTTTATGAAGACCCCTATTCGCCCTTCTGCCTGATCGCCGGGAACAATGGCGAGGCGGATTTGATTCATGAACAAATGAACCAGTTCTGCGAACGCTTTCCCGGGTTGACCGTAGTGCGGAATGATGTGTATGCCCGTTTCTCGCACGCCGCCTACAATAAAGGGACGGCGCTCGCCGAGTTGACCCGGAGACTGGACCTCACCCCGGCAAATGTGCTGGCCGCCGGCGACCACCTGAACGACCTGCCGATGCTGGAAGCCGGGTTCGCCACGCGGCTGGTGGCGCCCGCCAATGCAATCCAGTTGGTGAAAGACCGCGTCACCCGGCAGCACGGGTTTGTCAGCCAACGGCTGTGCGGTAACGGAGTGGCGGAAGGGCTGGAGCACTATCTGCACGCACCCGAATAACGTAACTTCATCACGTGCTGGTCGGGAATGACGAACCATTATGGCAGCCGTTTGCGATGGTGCGCGATGGGGATTTGACGAGTTCCTTTCTTCATCGAATCTTAAATAAGCTGACGAGTGGCCGGGAAGAAATTGACAGTACAGGCGCACTTGATACCGTAGCAGGCAGAGTCTTCCGAGTGAAGCAGACGGGGCGTCGTTCCGTCAAAGTTCGGCAGGCAATGGAAAGAATGATTTCATGAGCGATTCAAGCGTAGCGACCCCCAACGCGGGGGAAGCACCCAAGGTTTCCCACATCTCCGAAGCCGTCATCCGCATTGCGGGCAATTCTCAGGACGGAATTCAAGCCATCGGCGGTTTTCTGGCGCGACTCGCCGGGCGCAGCGAGCAGGAAGTCATGACGTTCATGACAATTCCGGCGACCATCTCGGGCGGCCCGTCCATTTTCCAGGTCCGCATCGGTTCCGGGGAGGTGTTGAGCGCGGGCGATGACGCGGATGTGCTGCTGGCCTTTTACCAGCACTCCTACGAAGGCCACATCGGTTCGCTGAAGAAGGGCGGCATTATTTTGTACGACTCCGACCACGTCGAAGCCAAGCCAGAATGGGAGAAGGAGTATCATCACATCGGCATCCCGATTTCCGGCCTGACGGTCGAAGCCATCGGCGGCACGGCCAAGGACAAAGGCAAAAACATTTTCGCGCTCGGGCTCATCGCCAAGATGTTCGCCCTGGATGTGCCCAAGCTGGAACGGCTCGTCACCGAACGCTTCACCGGCAAGGATACCAGCATCGTGAAGAACGCGCTCACCGCGTTCCACGCCGGGTACAGTCACTCGCTGGGCAATGTGTTGGAGACCTTCAAATTCCTGGACAGCCGGAGCCGGGAGGGCCAGCAGGTGGTGATGAACGGCAACGAGGCGCTGGGTTACGGGCTGATCGCCGCCGGCGTGCGTTTCGGCGCGGGCTACCCGATCACTCCGTGGACCGACATCATGGAATTACTCCGACGCGAGCTGCCCAAGTACGGCGGCACATTCATGCAGACGGAAGATGAAATCGCCGCCATCGCCATGGCCATTGGCGCGAGCTACGCGGGGCGGGTGGCGGTCACGGGTTCGAGCGGCCCCGGCATTTCGTTGAAGACCGAAGCCCTCGGTTGGGCGGTCATGGCGGAAATGCCGCTCGTCATCGTGGACGTGCAACGGGGCGGACCCTCCACCGGGATGCCGACCAGCACCGAACAATCCGACTTGAACATCGCCTGCTTTGGCGGTCACGGCGATTCCCCGCGCGTGGTGGTCGCGCCGGCGAACGTGGAGGATTGTTTCTACACGGCCATCGAGGCGGTCAACATTGCGCGGAAATACAGCGTGCCGGTGATTATCTTGAGCGACCAAGGCATCGCCACGCGCATCGAGGCGTTCCCCGAACCGGACCTGGAAAAGGTGTGTCAGGACATTTCGCCGGATTTCAAACCGGTGGCCGACCACAAACCGTACGACCTCACCAAGCCCGACGGAGTCACGCACCACCTCCCGCCCGGCACGCGCATCGAGAGTGGCAAATATCCGGTGGTGACCGGGCTGGAACACGACGAGTTGGGTCACCCGTCAGGCTCGCCGAAAATGCACGCGCAAATGACGGCGAAACGCCGCAAAAAATTGCAGGCGCTGGGGCACGCCCTGCCGGCACCCAAAATCTACGGCCCGAGCGAAGGGAACGTGCTGCTTGTGGGCTGGGGTTCGACCCAGGGGCCGATCAAAGAAGCCGTGGACCGCGCCCGCGCCGCCGGTGACAGTGTTTCGGCGATTCACCTCAAGCACCTCAGCCCCCTGCCGTCAGGCTTGGAAAACATTTTCTCCGGCTTCAATCACGTGCTGGTGGTGGAAATGAACGACGAAGGACTCTATGGCTGCGGCCAGTTGGGGGCGTTGCTCCGGGCGCGCTTCTGCGATCCGAAGATTCGCGGCCTGAACAAGACGGACGGACTCACCTTCAAGGTCAAGGAAATCCTGGAACGGGTAAAGACGACCGTCGCCAGCGGTGTCAGCAAACAATAATTTAAGCCGGACCAAATTTATGAGCCAGATTCTCACCGAAATCCCCCCGCGCGACCGCAACGCCGCCGGCGTCACGACACCTCCCATTCCCGCACCCTCCGAGCGCAAAGGCCTGACCAAAAAAGAGATTGCGGCCGACCATCCGACGTGGTGTCCCGGCTGCGGCGATTTTTCCGTGCTCGCGCTCTACTTCAAGCTCATTGAAAAACGCAAGGTCTGGCACGAGAAGATCACCACGATCGCCGGCATTGGTTGTTCGAGCCGCTTTCCCTATTTCGTGCAGGCGCACGGCGTCCATTTCATTCATGGTCGCGCGCTGCCGTTTGCCTCCGGCATTTCGCTCACGCGCCCGGACCTGCATGTCTTCGTGTTCGGCGGCGATGGAGATGCGTTTTCCATTGGCGGCAACCATTTCAACCACGCGGCGCGCAAGAACATCAAAATGACCTATTGCGTGATGGACAACTGGGTCTATGGCCTGACCAAGAAGCAGACCTCGCCCACCTCGCCCCTTGGCTTCAAGAGCAAGACCGATCAATGGGGCGCGGTGGATTATCCGATCAACCCAATGAAGCAAGCCATCGCCGCCGGTGCCACGTTCGTCGCGCGCACCACGCACACGAACCCCAATCACGTACTGCAAATGATGGAAGCGGCGATGGACCACGACGGGTTCAGCTTCATCGAGTGCCTCAGCGAGTGTGTGGAATTTTACGAGGGCGCCTTCGACGCCAGCAATCCGCGCAAAGGCGGCGTGTTCAACTTGGTGCCGCCCACCCACGATGTCACCGACGAGCTGGCCGCCTACAAGCTTGCGGATGAACCGTTCCCGGGCAGTTTCGGCATCTTTTACCAAGTCACCAAGCCGACCAAAAACGCCAAGGAAGCCGCCATTAACAAGCCGTTGATGGAAAAGGTCGCCGGCTTGAAGGACTGGCAAATCCTGCAACAGAATTTCGACCGGGTAAAATAAACCGGGTCGCTACCCGCTTCCGCCACACCCCGGCGCTCGCCGGGGTGTTTGCTGGACGGCTGGCAAGAATTGGCGGGCAGACGCAAAGTTGCGTTGCACCTGGATCACCCCACCGTCGAATCGAAGCTTGGCAGCGCCCGGGAATGTTCCTACGGTGGCCGGGTGATCGGGTTTCTGCGATTCATCGGCATCCTCAATGCCGGGCTCTGGCTGGGGGCGGCAGTATTTTGCACGGTCGGTGTGGTGCCGGTCGCCAGCTCGCCCGACATGGTCGGGCTGCTTGGCCCGGATTTTTTCCCCTACCTGTCCGGCGCCATCATCCGGCTCATCGTCGCCCGCCTCGGCTATTGGCAGATTTTTTTTGGAATCATTGCCTGGCTGCACCTGATCCTGGAGTGGCTCTACCTCGGACGACTGCCCCGACGCGCCCGGGTAGGGCTGCTGACGTTGCTCTTCTCCCTCAGCTTGTTTGCCGCGCTCTGGCTCAACCCAAAGCTCACCCGTCTGCACCGTTCCGAATACGCCGTCAACCTTCCGCCGTCGGCGCACGCCCTGGCCGCGAAAAGTTTCCGGCTCTGGGACGGAGTGTTCCAAGCCATCAATGTGTTGTTGATCGGGGGCGTGGCCGTTTATTTCTGGCGGTTGACCGTCACCGAGGATGCGCCGCGCTTCGTCAGCCCCACCAAATTCAGAAGTTGACAATCGGGCTTTGTCGTCAAACTTATCAATGGAACTGGAAACAGGCATTAGACCATCTGACGTGGGAAGCCTATGATCTCGAATGAACGCCCCTCACCCTACGGGCCTCGGCCGTATGGAACGCCGAAACCGGCGGCAAACGAGGATACTCTCAAGTCCGAGCAGGTTCAGATTGAGCGGAAGACGTTCCTCTTCACGCTCCGCGAAAATCCGCGCGGCCGGTTCCTGCGCATTACCGAGGATGTCGGCGGGCGGCGCGACACCATCATCATTCCCGCGCCCGGGTTGGAGGATTTCAAGAAGCTGTTGGACGACATGGTCAAGGCGTCCGCGGAAATTCCTCCCAAGCACTGAAACCCGGCCCGGGCAGGGACACGCTTCGACTTCCGCTATTGTTTCACCCGCCGGACGCGCGGCTTGACCTGCGGTGCGTCTCCCCAAAGCCCTTCCAAATTGTAATGCTCCCGCGCATCGGTGCGCATGATGTGGACGATCACGTCAAAGAAATCCAGCACCACCCAGGTCCCATGCACCGTGCCGTCCACGGCCCGCGGCCGCAAGCCGTGTTGTTCGCGCAACGTGTCGGTGATTTCATCCATGATGGCGCGCAAGTGCGGTTCGCTCGTGCCGGTCGCGATGACGAAATAATCGGTCACGCTCGACAGCTTGCGCACGTCAAGCACCACGAGGTTTTCCGCCTTGCGGTTGTCCGCCAGTTCGCGGCATTGCAGGGCCAGCTTCTTTGCATCCATTGCGGCTACGGTGGAAAAGTTCGGGTTAAAGATAAAGCCGATTGTTCTGAATGGCCTCGGCCACGGCAGGCGGCACGAGCTGCTCGATGCTCTGTCCGGCCTTGACCCGCGCGCGGATCTGCGACGAGGACACCCCAAACGGAAGGCCCCGGAGGATTCGCCCGCGAAAGGGTGGCGGCAGCGGAGCGGGTTCGTCGCCGGGCCGGGGGATGACGACGAACTCCGCCAACCGGGCCAGCTCCGCCGCTTCACGCCATTTCGGCAAAGTTGCCACGTTGTCCGCTCCGAGGAGGTAGAACAATTCCGCCTCAGGAAAACGACGGGCATAGTTGCGCACGGTATCAATCGCGAACGAAACGCCGCCCCGCGCAATCTCCTGCTCATCCACCTCGCAATTCGTCCGGCCCGCCAGTGCCCGACGCAGCAATTGCAGGCGGGCTTCAGCAGGTGCCAGCTCCTGGCCGACTTTGAAAGGTGATTGCGCCGCGAGGATGAAGCACAACCGCGTCAAACCCAATTCCTCGAGGGCGGCCTGCGCCAGCAACAAGTGGCCGGTATGAACCGGATTGAAAGATCCGCCGAAAAGTCCGATGCGCTGCACGGCGAAAGGGTAACGAACGACCCCGGAGTTGGCGATTTGAAATCGAACGCGAACCGCGCGTTCAGGTCAACAACAGCGGCGCACGCCGGAGAACCGTTGCTCGGTCGTTTCCAGATAAATCTGCGCGTCGGACTTCACCGCGTCCGCGTGGCCCGGGTTGGCGCATTGACAAACCGTGGACGCCTGCCGCGCCCGTTCCAGTTGGGTTTCGCCCGAAAGCTCCTTGGCCAGCAGAATCGTCATTGCCGCCGCTCCCGCCGCCCCGCCGAATTTCCGCCCGTCCTCGACCACCGCGTAATCCGGCAGCCAGACCGCTTCGGATTCATGCAATACGGCCGGCTTGCGCCGCGACAACAACAGGATCCATTCGCGCGCGCTCAACAGGACGATCAACGAAACCAGGACGAGAAAGGCCAGCGCGACGCCAGCATCAATCATCAGGTTGGCGTAGCGGCGAACGGCGGTGTGCATTTCTGCGGAAGCCTGTTCGTACGCGGCTTGGTCTGCGATGTTGGTGGCCGCATGCGCAGTCTCGATGACCTTCGATTGCACTTCGGCGGCGGCCAGAAAGCCGACTCGGGGATCCGCGCTCCAGATTTTCTGCACGCCCGCGGTGAACGTCACTGCCAGCAACCACACCAATGGCACGAGCGTGATGAGCGCCAACGCCGGCCCGGTCCGCGAACCCCGTTTCAGCGCCCTCTTCAAAATAATCGTCGTCACCAGGCACAAGGCGATGGCGGCGAGCATCTGGTTGGCGATGCCGAACAAAGGCCAGAGCGAATTGATGCCGCCCAACGGGTCCAGCACGCCTTGAATCAGAAAATAGCCCCAGCCCACCACCATCAAGCCGCTCGCCAGCAGATTCGGGCCGACCGCTTGGGTGTTGCCCATGGGTTTCCAGACGTTGCCGAGAAAATCCTGGAGAATGTAACGGCCCACGCGCGTGCCGGCATCGAGCGTCGTCAGGATGAACAACGCTTCGAACATGATCGCGAAGTGATACCAAAGATCGAGTCCGCGCTCGCCCACGAGTTTCGAGAAAATCTGCGCCATGCCCACCGCCAGGGTCGCCGCGCCGCCCGCGCGACCAAACAAGGTATGTTCGCCCACTTCCCCGGCCAGCGCGTGCATGTGCTCCTCGGTCACCGGGTAGCCGAGCGCCGTGACTTTCGCCACAGTCTCGGCGGCTTCGCCTTTGACGTTCATCGCAAAATAAACCCCCGGTTCCATCGTGCAGGCGGCGATGATCGCCATGATTGCCACGAGCGACTCCAGGCACATCGCCCCGTAGCCAATGGGCCGCGCGTAGCTTTCCCGCGTGATGAGCTTGGGCGTCGTGCCGCTGGCGATCAAGGTGTGAAACCCCGAGATTGCCCCGCACGCGATGGTGATAAAACAGAAGGGAAACAATTTCCCCGCCACCACCGGTCCCGAGCCGCCAGCAAACTTGGTCAAGGCGGGCATTCTTAAATCGGGCAGGACAAAGAAAATTCCCACCGCCAGCGCGAAGATCGTCCCGAGCTTCATGAACGTGCTCAGATAATCCCGCGGCGCGAGCAGCAACCACACCGGCAGCACGCTCGCCGCAAGTCCGTACAGAATGATCGCCCACGCGAGCGAAATATCTTTCAACGCAAAGACGCCCGACCACTCCGGGTTGGTATAAACCAGCTTTCCGCCCCACACCGCCAGCAATAACAGCACGACGCCGATGGCCGATGCTTCCATGACTTTCCCAATCCGCCAGAATCTCAGGTAGCCGCCCATGCACATCGCGATGGGAACGGTGGCGCCCACCGTGAACACGCCCCAGGGGCTTTCCGCCAGCGCCCGCACCACCACGAGCGCCAGCACTGCGAGCAGGATGACCATGATGGCCAGGATCGCCACCGTGGCGATGACCCCGGCGGTCGTGTTCAATTCCTCCTTCACCATCTGGCCGAGCGACTTTCCATTGCGCCGCATCGAAGCAAACAGCACGACGAAATCCTGCACCGCGCCGCCCAGCACCACGCCGATCAAAATCCACAACGTTCCCGGCAGATAACCAAATTGCGCCGCCAGCACCGGCCCGACCAATGGCCCCGGCCCGGAAATGGCCGCGAAATGATGACCGAACACGATCCATTTGTTCGTCTTCACGAAATCCCGACCGTCGTCGTTGACCTCGCACGGGGTGGCGCGTCGGTCGTCCAAAGCCAGCACCCGCGCCGCAATCCATTTCGAGTAAAACCGGTAACCGATGGCGTAAGTGCAAAGTGCGGCAATGAGGATGAAGACCGAGTTGAGTTGCTCGCCGCGATGCAGTGCCAGCGTCGCATAGGCCCACGCGCCCAGCAGAGCGACGAGCAACCAGACGAGTTTTGCGGCGAACTGTTTCATCCCGTGAATTGGTGGCGCGCGAGTTGTAGCCAATCGCGGGCGCGATTCCCAGCAAAAGCTTTCGACGGCGCTCAGCCCGGCGGCCAGGTCATTTTGCGACCGCCCAGGATGTGGCAATGCAGATGCGGCACCGCTTCGCCGGCGTCCGGACCGTTGTTGAATACGAGTCGGAAACCATTTTGCCGCAAGCCAAGCTGCCCGGCAATGTCCGCGGCCTTCAACAGGAGGTGGCCCAGCACGGCCTGATCCGTCGTCGTGGCCTCGGCCACGCGCGGGATGGGCTTCTTCGGAATCAACAGAACGTGCGTCGGGGCTTGCGGGGCAATGTCGCGAAAGGCGATGACCAGGTCATCTTCATAAACAATCTGCGCCGGAATTTCCCGGGCAATGATTTTCTCGAAGAGGGTCTTGCTCATAAAATCGTTGCGACGGACCCGCCTGGCTTCCGACTCGTCATTCCACCACCAGCCCGCAGGTCGCATCGCGGGTTTCAAAACTCAGGGTGCAGCGCAGAAATTCGACGATCTGGTCGCGCAGGCGTTCGCAGCGCGGACTCCACCGTTGCGCGCCGCTCAAGCGCTTGACGCAGCCGCGCAGGCCGTGAAAGCGAACGAGGTGCGGTGAGGCCTGAATCTGCTCGCGCACAGCCTCGCGCAAGCGCGGAAAGAACGCCAGCTCGCAACCATCCCCGGCGTCGTGGGCGAGCAATCGCAAATCCTTGGTGAGTTTGGCCACGCGGGTGTTTGTCAGGCGGCCCGCATCGAGCTTCAGCCCCAGCCCGTTCAACACCTTTTCAAACGCCGCGGCGAACTCGGCCACGGACACCGTCTTCCGTCCGAGATCCTGCTTGAAATAGTGAAACACGGACGCGGCGGCGTTTTCGACGAATTCCTGTTCCATGGTGCCGCCCGCACCCTCGGCGAGCTCGACGGAAATCATTTCGACGGAAAAGGGCACCGATTCGCCCGAAGGCAGTTCAAAGAGCAGACAGTCACCCGCGAGGAGGATCATTGCCGCGCCTCCAGTTTTTTAACCTCCTGCACGAAGTCCGTCGCCTCCTGAAAACGCCGGTACACGCTGGCAAACCGCACGTAGGCCACTTCGTCAATTGCACGCAAGCCGTCCATGACCTGTTTGCCGATGAATTCCGCCGGCACCTCGTCTTCGAATTTGTTGTTCACGGTCTCCACGATGCGCTCCACCAGATCTTCGATCACCTTCGGGCTGATGGGCCGTTTTTGACAGGCCTTCCGCACGCCGGATAGCAATTTGTCTTTCGAAAAATCTTCACGCCGTCCATCACGTTTCACAATCACCAGACCCTCACGTTCCACTTCCTCGTAGGTGGTGAAGCGATGCTGGCAGGCGGTACACTCGCGGCGGCGACGAATGGTCGCCCCTTCGCGCGAGGCGCGTGAATCAACAACCTTGTCATCCTGACAGCCACATTTGGGGCAACGCATAAAACCACTCCTAATGGTGGTGAGGATTTTGTAACACGCTAAGGATTGCGGCGTCAAGGGTGGCAAATCGAAAAATCAGGGTAATTCCTTTGTCCACCGATTCCGTCGTTTGCACTGTGGCTTCGGCCCGCCCATCGAGGAACGAAAGGCGGAGGTGCAGTGCCAATGGAACAAAAAACGGCGATCCCTGGCCGGATCGCCGTTCGTGAATCTTGTTCGCGGCTCAGATCCCTTTCTTGAGCATCAGCTTGACCAGGTCGCCCACGCGGCAACTGTAACCCCATTCATTGTCGTACCAGCTTACGAGCTTGAAGAAGTTCTTGTTCAGCTCGATGCCCGAACCGGCGTCGAAGATCGAGGACAGTTCGCAATGAATGAAATCCGTGCTGACCACTTCGTCGCCCGTGTGGCCGAGGATGCCCTTGAGATAAGTCTCGCTGGCTCGCTTCATGGCGGCGCTGATTTCCGTGTAGCTCGTGTCCTTCACCGTCTTCACCGTGAGGTCCACGACCGAAACGGTCGGCGTCGGCACGCGGAACGCCATGCCCGTGAGCTTGCCTTTGACTTCCGGCAGCACAAGCCCGACGGCCTTGGCCGCGCCCGTGGTGGAGGGAATGATGTTCTGTGCGGCGGTGCGGCCACCTTTCCAATCCTTCTTGCTCGGACCGTCCACGGTTTTTTGCGTGGCGGTGTAGGCGTGGATGGTGGTCATCAACCCTTCGGCGAGTCCGAATCCTTCCTTGAGCAACACATGAACCACGGGCGCCAAGCAGTTCGTGGTGCAGGAGGCGTTGGAAACGATGTGATGCTTGGCCGCGTCGTATTTGTCGTCGTTCACACCCATGACGACCGTGAGGCAATCGCCTTTGGCCGGCGCGGAAATGATGACCTTTTTCGCCCCGGCGGTGAGGTGGCCTTGCGCCTTCTCCACTTCGGTGAACAACCCGGTGGATTCGATGACGAGTTCCACGCCGAGCGCTTTCCACGGGAGCTCCGCCGGCGACTTGGCGCTGACGACTTTGATCTCCTTGCCGTTGACCACCAGCACATCGTGCTCGGTCTTGTCGGCGGCGGACTTTTTGGAGCTGACGTCGCCTTTGAAGCGGCCCTGCGTGGAGTCGTATTTGACGAGGTAGGCGAGATTGTCGGCGGGAACGATATCTCCGACCGCCACGACTTCGATGTCCTTGCCCACGAGACCCTGTTCGACCAACGCCCGGAAGACCAGGCGGCCAATGCGGCCGAACCCATTGATTGCTACTTTCACTGCCATAGTTTCGATTTCAGTTCAGGTTCAAGCTGGTTGAAAACCAGCGTGCGCATGATAAGGCCGGGCGGCCGGGGGTCAATGCGGAACTACCCGACGCGACGAAGGTTCGACGAAGGTTCTGCTTGTCAGTCCGCGCAACGCCCCCTACGCTGCGCAAGCTTTGAATTGTTCGCCGCGTTGACATGATTGAGTTGATTCAGTTCCCGTGGAGCCCGTTCTGCCTGGTGCAACGGCGGCTGCTCGAATTTTCCGGCGCCAGCTTCAAGCTCACCAATCTCCAGTTCACCAATGACCGTTCGCTCGTCTGGAAGCTCACCAAACAGCGTTACTACGGCGTGCCCGTGCTGCGGGACGGGCGCACCGTGATCTTCGAGACCGGGGAGGATTCCCAGGTCATTGGCAAGTATCTGGATCAGAAACTCCGGCTCGGCCTGTTTCCGGCCGAACTGGAAGGGGAGCAGTCCATTCTCTGGCGCTATATCGAGAATGAAATCGAGGGCCTGACCTTCAAGCTCAACGACGTTCACTTTCGCGAATTTGTCCGGCGCGAAGACCAACTCGGATTCATCCGCCACAAGGAACGCAAGTTCGGGCGCGGCTGCCTGGAACAATGGCGCACCAATGCCAAAGCGCTCCAGGCGCAACTGACCGAGCGGTTGTTGCCCTTTGAGGAAATGCTCACGTATCGCCCCTTCCTACTCGGCGCGCGGCCCCGTTTTGTGGATTTCGACCTGCTGGGCATGCTCGAAACGCTGCTGTTCTCCGGCCACTATCAACTGCCCGCCCGGCATCCCCAGATTCGGAAATGGCACCGTCGGCTGGGTGAACTAAAAATTAAAAGTGTAAAATGAAAAATTGGGGTGGCCCGCGCGCGAGCGGAAGCAAAGAGCCGCCCAACATTCTGCAGCGAACTTTTCGGTTCGCCGTGGCGATTGTGAAATTGAGCGGCCGGTTGGATGAGCGACCGGGTGTCGGGCGGGTGATGATGAGCCAGATTTTACGCGCCAGGACCAGCATCCCGGCCAACGTGGAGGAGGCCCAAGCCGGCCAAAGCAAGGCTGATTTCATCA
This sequence comes from uncultured Bifidobacterium sp., assembly GCA_964561105.1. GTDB lineage: Bacteria > Verrucomicrobiota > Verrucomicrobiia > Limisphaerales > JADLHS01 > JADLHS01. Next base: position 149,441 of record CAZLOH010000003.1, read on the forward strand.
GCAAGACGAGCATCGCCTTGAAGGGGGCACGCGAAACTCATCTGCGATTGCGACTTTTGGCCACGGCCAGGGTCGTTCCCGGCACGGAGACTGCGGCGTTAATCACGGAAGCAGACGAAATAAAGCGCGTCCTCGGAGCCATCATTGTTTCAGCCAAACGCAATGGACCGGAGCCTTTTTAATTTTGCCTTGTCAATTTTGCATTGAATGAAGAATTACATTCTTGATACCAACGTTCTCCTCCACGACCCCAACTCCCTGCTCAATTTCCAGGACAACAACGTCCTGATTCCCATCGAAGTCATCGAGGAGATTGACCGGTTCAAACGCGAGTCCACCGAGCTGGGCCAGAACGCGCGCAGCGTGTCCCGAATGCTTGATGCGTTCCGCGGCCAGGGCAGTTTGAGCGACGGCGTGAAACTTCCCAACGGAGGCAAGCTGCGCATCACCGTCCAAAAAAAGAGTCTGACCAATGGCGCCTCCAACGGCAACGGAAATGGCCACGCCAAAGGGATGAGCGTGGACAACAAAATCCTCGCCGAAGCCAGGATCATTCAAAAGCGCGAGCCGAAGAACGACACGATCCTGGTTTCCAAAGACATCAATCTCCGCATCAAGGCCGACGCCATCGGACTGGACGCCGAGGACTACGAAACCGATCGCGTCCTTATCAAAGACCTTTACACGGGCATGATCGAAATCACCGTCGCCCCGCAGCGGCTCGCGGAATTCCGCGCGAATGGCGAGCTTGAGGTCAATGGCGGCAAGCAATACTTCCCGAACGAGTATTGCACGCTCATGGACGAGACCAACCCCAAAAAATGCGCGCTTACCAAAGTGGACACCAGCGGCAGGAAGCTGGTTCCCATCATGGATGTGCGCGACGGCGTCTGGGGCATCAAGCCGCGCAACCGCGAGCAACACTACGCCTTCGACGCGCTGCTCGATGACCGCGTCAAACTCGTCACGCTCATGGGCAAGGCGGGCACGGGCAAAACTCTGCTCGCGATGGCCGCCGGCTTGAAGCGCACGGTGATGGATCGCGAATTCCGTCGGCTCGTCGTCGCGCGCCCGACCATTTCCATGGGCAAGGAACTTGGCTTCCTGCCCGGCTCCCTCGAGGAAAAACTCGCACCCTGGATGCAGCCGATTCACGACGCGCTCGAGATGTTGAGCGATCTCAACATGGGCCATGACCACCGTCGCAGCACCGACCTGATGCGCAGCGGCAGCATCGTGGTGGAGGCTCTGAGCTACATTCGCGGCCGCAGCATTGCGAATCAATTCATGATCATTGACGAGGCGCAAAACCTGACGCCGCTCGAAGTGAAAACCATCGTCACCCGCGTCGGCAACGGCACCAAGATTATCTTTACGGGAGACCCCTACCAGATTGACAACCCCTACGTGGACGGTTCGTCGAACGGCTTCAACTACATCGTGAGCAAATTCCGCCCTGAAGCCGTGGCCGCGCATGTCGAACTGCAAAAGGGCGAGCGCTCCGAGCTAGCCGAACTGGCGGCGAACATCCTGTAGGCCGGACATTTCCCCACGGATCTCGCAGGTGAGCTAGGGTAACTGCAGCCAGTTGGTGGCCAGGCCAGGGTTGCCCAGCGCCGCGCGCAAGCGGGTGGAGGAAAATCCCTCCACACTTCCGTCTGCCAACGCAATGTTGACGGAGCCGTGGTGCTGGCTCAGGTTCGCGCCAGCATGATTGTTTGTCGTCAGACCCACCACGCCGTCCGGCGGACGCACGCCTCGGAAAACAGTCCGGTCTCCGGCCAGCCAGTGTTGCGGCTCGGCCGCGCTCGCCTCCAGGCCGACGAAGTAGCTGACGTTGGAATTATTGATCCCGGAAGAAAAACTGCGCGCCGGCGTTCGACCGGTATCCGCCGGGCAGACCAGAATCAGTGGCGAGTACAGTTCGTTGGACATGATTTGAAAATGTCGGAAGGTTTCGCCCAACGCGATGGCTTCCTTCGTTCCGCCGAATGTGACCGGTACGGTCATCGGGTAGTGGTTCGCGTGGTCAATCGCCCACTGGCGAAAGCCCAGGCCGATTTGCTTCAGATTGCAATTACAACAGATGCTCCGCGCCTTCGATTTGGCGTGTCGCAGTGCGGGCAGGAGCAGCAGCGCGAGCAGTCCGATGATGCCAATGGTGATCAACAACTCGAACCGTTTGAAGGCGGCGGTTTTTGCGATCGGTGGGTGAAGGTTCATGCGCGTCACGGAAACACCAACCGGTTCGTGGCCACGCCGGTGTTGCACAGTGCGTCCGCAAGCCTGTGATTGCTGAACCCCTGCACCGAACCGTCGGTCAGGCCGACATTCCCCTGTTTTTGATGGCGCGCTTCCGACCAAACAACGGGCGTGTTGGTCCAGAGTGAAAGCAGACCCGGTTTCACCGCCGCCCCGTTGACGCGGGCTTTTCCGCCCACCAGCCAATTGTCGTCGCCAGAAAGAAACATCCCCGGTGCGGTTTCCTTCGCATCCAAGCCGACGAAATAACTGAGGTTCGAATTGCCCCGGAACGGAAGTTGGCCATTGGTTCCATGGACCGGAACGGTCTGGTCGAATGTTGTCGCCGGAACCCGGCCCTTGTCTGCCGGGCAGAACAGGATTTTCGGGGTGTTGAGTTCGTTGGACATTACCAGGAAGACCAAAGTCAGGTTGCCGGAGAGGATCGCCTCCATCGCGCCACCATTTGTGATGGAGACCTCCGTGGAAAATCGGTCGCCGCTATCCATCGCCCACTGGTGAAAGGCCAGACCGACCTGTTTGAGATTGTTTGCGCACCCGATCCGACTCCCGCCGCTGTATCGCGGCGGGCGCAACGCTGGGAGTAACACCGCCGCCATGACAACGAGCACGACCAGGACGACCATGAATTCAACCAAAGTGAATCCAGCTTTCGGCTTGCGGTTCGGTGTCATAACTAATCCCTCGCGAGTTGGTGTAGCGCCTGTTGGTCCCGTCGTTTGCTCCACGTCCGCCAGAGGGCACGAGCGATGTATAACAACACCAGGATGAGCAGGAGCAGATACCAACACTTGATGACTTTTTGCAACAACTTCATCAGCTTGAAGTCGAAGCTTCCCATGACCAATTCCGCGTTTTCCTCGGCTGCGGCAGATGCTCTCGTCACGTCACCAATGCTCATCCCGATGGATCGTTGCGTCTGAACCTGCCAACCGGAACCAGAAGCCAGCGATGTCGCTGGCGTGTGGGCCAGGCGGGCGGAACGGGATTGCGCTTGCGCGCGTGTCGGTGCTCGAGTCGGTGGCGGAGCGGCGGACGGCGACGCTCCATTAGTTGGTTGACCGTGCGCGGAATCTTGCCGGAGGGCGGGCGGCAGCTCAGGGCGCTCTGCTCCGGGGCGGAGTGACGTGGAAGGCGGTTCATCCGTGGGCAGCGCCAGGGCAACGGCGGTACCGGGTGTGGCGATCAACGTTGCTCGATTCAGTTCCTCCACGTGGCCGTCCGCAAAGAGCAGGTTCCCTTTGAAGCGATGCAATTCGGCGGTCCAGCGCAGGTAATGATTTGCGTCCATCCGGAGCACGGACTGTCCGGCCGCCGCGTCATTGGTGAGATTGCGATCGCCCGCGAGAATCGAAGTGGATCGCCCATGCTCCGCGCGGACATTCACGAAGTAGCTCACGTTGGAATTTTGCAGCGAGGGGAAATTTCTCGCCGCCACGCGTGAGTCCATGGGGCAGCGCAAAATCATGGGCGTGGTGAGTTCGTTGGCGAGCGCCTGAAAGTGACGGTAGGCCGACGTAAAATCGGCCGCCCCGGGATTGGTCACCATGACCAGGTCCAGCGTACCGCCATCCCGCGCCTTCACCTGCATGGGAAGTTTGCCGTCGTGCTCGTTGGCGAACAGGAGGAAGCCCAGCCCGGTCTGCCGGAGCTGATTGACGCAGGCCGCACGCTGGGCGTGGAGCTTGGCGGTGTTGACCGCCGGCAACAACAGGGCGGCGAGAATCCCGATGATGGCGATGACCATCAGCAGTTCGATCAAGGTGAACCCGACGACCTGCCGTCGCTGCCGTTGCGGTTTCATGCGTGGTTGGGATTTAGCACCGGTAGTGCCACGCGAAATTAGCCGCAAAAGCATCCCGGGGCGGTGCTTCGCCGTGCGAGAATCACGCGGTCGGAGTGGCCTTCACGCACCTGCTACGTGAGATGTCCGAATCAGCAAGCTGGGTTCAAGAAAGTTAAGCGCGTCGGAGCTGGCTGGAGAAATGGCATTCAGGTTTGTCTGCGTCGCTCGATTTCGCGGGACGGAACGAGCTCCGCTTCGCTGCTCAGACGCCCCCGCGTGGTCAGCGCGGATACTTTATGCCCGGCAGCGCAGCGATCAACGCCGGCGGAAAATCCGAAGGGTTCTGATAGAAATAACCCAGGCGGGAAGCCGGGTCGCCCCAAGTGTGCAGGCCATAGAGTTCCTGCGCTTTTATCCAACTGCCCGAACCGTCAATCAGCAGGTGGTTTCCGCCCGCCGGAGCGTTGCCCCGTGATTTGTGCGGCGGGATGTTCGCATACGCCACATCCCGATCCTTGCCGCCCCAGACGTTGTTGATCTTCATGGTGGCGTCCGCCGCCAGAACCCAGTGGGGCTTTGAGCTGGAAATCTTGATCGGACTGCGCGAAGGGCCTTTGTAGCCGCGGGTGTTCCACTCGGTGATGCCGCCGAAATACTGATACCCGATATTGTATTGCGGATACTCGGCCTCGTAGGTTGGGAAACCGGGCCGGTTGGGACAGGTCCAGACGTTGTTCGTTTGCACCGTCAGCCCCACCGTCTTGGCGCCGGCCGCCTCGGGAGGATTGATGGCAATCTGCACGAACGGCGGCTGGTTGTTGGCGCTGATGCTGCGCGCCGCCACCACCTTGTCCTCATAATCCACCGCGTAAATGTTCATGCCCACGCCGATTTGGCGCAGGTTGCTGAGACATTGCGCGCGCTTGGCTTTCTCCTTGGCGCTGGCCAGGGCGGGCAGCAGCATGGCGGCGAGAATGGCAATAATCGCAATCACCACCAATAATTCGATCAGGGTGAAACCGAGGCGACGATTCGTGGTCGTTTTCATGGCTATGAGTAAATTCTATCACCGCGCGCGGGCCGGCATCAAGCTGGAATGCGGAAAACATTTTTGTCCGCCACCCGCACCGAACGCGCCCGCGAGGAAATCATCAACGTATCGCAGTCACACTGTCTTGAAGGGATTCCGCTCCGGCGCCTCGTCACACGTCACAGAGCCAATCAACGCGCGCAAAATCCAGTTCGCCGCCGGCACACGATGCCGCATCCAGACGGACATGGACTCGGGCTTCGCGCCGAGCGCGGCCTTGGGTTCGAGTGCGGTGCGACCGAGTGATAAGGATTTGCAGCCCCACCCGATTGCATCGGAGATGGTGGCGTGCAACAGGCGCAGATAAATCGGCAAACCCTCCGCTGCCACCGCGCGATCAAACCCGATGTAGTAGGCGATGGCCGTATCACCGTCGCGGATGGTGGTGACGAAGCCAAGAATCTGTTCGCCGCGCCGGATGACGGTGCAGCGGAAGTCATCGCCGAGCGCGGAGGCGAGTTGCGGCAGATAATTCTTTGTGAGCGTGACCAATCGCACCGACGCGTTCTTATGCACGGCCAGATACAGTTCGTGCAACCGCGCAGCGTGCGACGTGAGGTCCGTCAATGACTCCACCGTGCAGCCGGCCGTCGTGAGTTTCTTCACTTGATCCTTGGCGTTGCGCCGATACTTCGCGTCGAGCGCACCGAGATAATCGTCGTAGGTGCGCCAGGCAGGATGGATGGCGAGCACCATGTTCGGCTCGGTCTCCAGCGGGCGATAGCTGAAGCGCCGCAATGCCTCCAGCCCGCGCTCGCGTTCCGTGAGGTCTTTGACGAGCACCACGTTCGTCTGGCCGAGCAACCGCTCCGCGCGCCGGATGCGATACAACGCCTCCGCCACGCCGGGCCAGAGCGTCGCCGGATCTTCACCCGCAGCGAACGCGACTCCATGAAAGCCCCACGACATCAGATTGCCCGCCACCAACAACGGCTCGTTCAATTGGGACGTCGCGAGCTTGGCCGCCGGCGTCAACACGCGTTGCAACGAACTGCCATTCCGAGTGCCGCTGGATTCCTCCTTGAGCAAATGCTTGTTGGTCACTTTGACGAGTTGCGCGGCCACGGCAGCGGCCGGTTGTGGCCCGCGGAAAATCAGCGCGTAACGCGGCACGAGATTATCTGGCCCATGCGCTTCGATGACGCGGAGAACCTTGCGCTGAAGAAACTGGCTGCCGTTTGCGGTAACAGCGTCCCACGCCGCGCCGCTGAGGAAATCCACGCGATCGGCCAGCGCGAAATCAAATCCGCTGGGCCGATGCCGCTCCTCATGCCGCTCGCGCAATTCGCGCAGCTTGGTGGTGACGCGTTTCAACGGATTCCGGGAAGTAGGTTTGGTGGCCATGAACAAATCAAAATTGCTCAAACTTAAAAGAGTAATCTTGCCTACTGGGAATTACGTTAAACTTCTGCGTCCGATACCCAGATAGCAATTCGACAATTCTGCTCCTGACTTTTGCTTCCATTCGATGACCGAAATAAACTGCCTTAACACCATCTCGTGGCAGTTGCCGAAAATATAGCGGCAAGCCACCTCCATTTCTTTCTGGAACAAATTCACTTAACGGTCGCAGCACTCTTCGCTCTGCTTCGTATTTCAAGTATGTCGGCTTGAAGCGAAAGATTTCTGGCGTTGGCTTTGTGTGATCAAAAACGGGTGGCTTCTCGACGTATTCCACGTTCCAAGGGTATCCGAGCCGTATGATGGATTCGTGTTTGTAGTCTAGTTCAATGACGAATCCTTTATGGCCATCCGCATAGTGATACCACATCAGGTTACTGTCATTCTCTTCACACAGACAAAGTATGCCAATCTGCCAAGACTGTGTTTGAACGGTATCTTGAAATCGTTTCTGGAATTGCTCAGTTGCATTTTGCAACCGGAGCATTTCTTTTCTTCCTTTCTTGCGTTGTCTTGAGCTGAGTTCTTTATATCCGGGGGTTGTTGCTTCCGCACGCCGTTCAATTTGCGCAATTAACTCTTTAAGCTGATTCCTAGCCGTTCTCCTAGTAATCCCCATTCTAAACTCAAAAGGATCTTTGAATCGGTCTGGTGGAGTGAACGCAATCTTCTCGTTTTCTAAAATGTCGATGCGTTCTGGCGGAAGATACTTAAATAGTCGCAAATTTTCCGCCAGAGTTTGCATGAATCTATTTCGGCATCTGCAGACCGATCTTGTCCGCGGCTTGCGCCACGTCTTTGTCGCCGCGACCGGAGAGGTTCACGATGATGAGCTTGTCCTGGCCCAGCTTCGGCGCCTGGACGATGCACTCGGCCACGGCGTGCGAGCTTTCGAGAGCGGGGATGATGCCTTCGAGCCGCGCGAGTTTCGTGAACGCTTCGAGCGCCTGGTCGTCGGTCGCGTAGGTGTATTCCACCCGTTTGGCGTCGTGCAAGAAGGCGTGTTCCGGTCCAACGGCGGCGTAGTCCAGTCCGGCGCTGACGCTGTGGGTGAGTTGAATCTGCCCGAAGTTGTCCTGCAAAATATAGCTGCGCGTGCCTTGCAACACGCCGAGTGACCCGCCATGAAACCGCGCCGCGTGTTGCTCGGGCTTGATGCCCAGGCCGCCCGCTTCCACGCCGATCATGCGAACGCTCGGGTCGTCGAGGAACGGATAGAACAGGCCGATGGCGTTTGAGCCGCCGCCGACGCACGCGATGAGCAGGTCGGGCAGGCGCTTTTCCTTTTCGAGAATCTGCGCCCGGGCTTCGTCGCCGATGACGCGTTGGAAATTGCGGACCATCACCGGATACGGATGCGCGCCGTAAGCCGTGCCGAGGATATAATGCGTGCTGCGGATGTTCGTGACCCAGTCGCGCATGGCTTCGTTGACGGCTTCCTTGAGCGTCTTCTGGCCGGCATGCACGGGCACGACTTCCGCACCGAGCATTTTCATGCGATACACGTTGAGCCTCTGGCGTTCGCAATCCACCGCGCCCATGTAGATGACGCACTTCAACCCGAACATCGCGGCGACGGTCGCCGTGGCGACGCCGTGCTGGCCCGCGCCGGTTTCGGCGATGATGCGGGTCTTGCCCATGCGTTTGGCCAGGAGGATTTGGCCCATCGCGTTGTTGATCTTGTGCGCGCCGGTGTGATTCAGGTCTTCGCGCTTGAGATAAATCTTCGCGCCGCCAAGGTCTTTGGTCAGGCGTTCAGCAAAATAAAGCGGCGTGGGGCGACCGACAAATTCCGTGAGGTAGTAGGCGAGTTCACGCTGGAAATCCGGGTCGTGCTGCGCGCGAAAGTATTCGGCTTCCAACTCCTGCAACGGATGCATCAACGTCTCGGGCACGTAACGTCCGCCATAGGGACCGAAGTGGCCTTGGGCATCGGGTAAATTGTCGGCAACAACAGCGCTCATCGCCTGATTTTCACGCAAAGCCGGAAAGACGCAAAGAGAAATTGGTGGCAGCACGGGCGATTGCCGCCGGGAGCGCACGCGCCTTGGCGTGCGGCGGTGGGCGCCCTCGCCCGCCGCAGCCGAGCCCGCCCACCGCAGCCGAGCCCGCCCACCGCAGCCGAGCCCGCCACCGCGCGAGGTTCAGCGTGTGGGGCGGCTATCAAAATCCTGGCTGACTGAATCGGACATCGTGCAGAGACGGATTCGACGAAGGCGTCGAAACCAACACACCAGGGTGCGTGTGCTCGCCCGCAGCGTGAGGACCACGATCTCGGGGAAGTTATTCTGAAGTTCGGCCGGAAGTGTTTCATAGACAGCCCGTAGAGCCTCATGCAAACTTTTGTTGCATATGCAACAAAAGCTTGCATTGCCTTCCCGTAAACGGTGATGCAATCTCGTCCCGTGCAACCCAAGACCGAAGAGTTCCTAAACCTCCTCCTTTGGGCTGGCGACATGCTGGCGCGGCCCACCTTCCGCAACCTCACCGACTCCTACGAAAGCTGGGCCTATCGCAACGGCCTTATGCGGCAGGTCGGCACTCTGGAACGGCAACAACTCCTGGAACGCGACGCCACCACACCTGACGACCGCCTCTACCGGCTCACGGTCCAGGGACGGTTGCACGTCCTGGGCGGACGCGATCCAGAGACGCAATGGGCGCGGCCTTGGGACGGCCAATGGCGGCTCGTGCTCTTCGACGTACCCACGGGACAGAACGCCCAGCGCGAACGGCTGCGTCGCTACCTGCGCGAGAAAGGCTTCGGCTACCTGCAAAACAGCGTGTGGATCAGCCCCGATCCGCTGACACAAGAGCGCGAGATTCTAGGCGGCGGAAAGATCAATGTGGAATCGCTCATCCTGCTGGAGGCGCGGCCGTGCGCGGGCGAGTCGGACGCGGAAATCGCTGCGGGCGCGTGGGACTTCGAGCGCATCAACCGCCGCTATGCCCGGCATCTGAAGTTGCTGGCGGAGCGACCGGGCGGCGCGCTGCGGAACGACGCGGCGGCGAAGGCGCTGCTGCGCTGGGCGGCGGCGGAGCGCGAGGCGTGGCTGGACGCGGTGACGCACGACCCGCTGCTGCCGGGCCGGATGCTGCCGTCGGATTATCTGGGGCAACAGGTCTGGCGGCGGCGGGTGGAAGTGCTGCGCGACGCCGGCCGACAACTGCGCGCGTTCAACCCCGAAAAAACCGGCGCAAGCCGCGTATGACGCAGGACAACCTTTTGTTGCATGTGCAACATGACGTTGGTCGTGGCAATCGCGCTGCGGTTGGCTGACTGGGAAGGGCTGAAAGCCCGAAAGATAATAGCCCAGGGCAAAGCGAATCTGCGAGCCACGCCCTGGGTCAACCGTCCCCAAGATTTCCAAGCTCTGAAAGGGCGGAAGAGTCTCGGCTATTTCGGCAATTCCTTACCAGCACGGCGAAACACGGCCTTGCGAATAAACTCAGGTTTGCGCTTCCGATTGCCAAAGTTCGCCCACGCCTCAATCCATGTTTCCATTTTCTCATTGTCGCCCAAGGCGCAATACGCAATCGCGCGATGTTGAAACGCATCGAATCGGCTGCTCGAATCCTCTGGGACTTGTGCGAGCCAGCGGTCGCAGTTTTCCAGCAAGGCACACCAATCCTGCCTCGCCTCAAGAACATCTCCGCGTATTTCCCACGCATCACCGTTCGCGGGTTTATCAGCCAAGACTCGTTCGGCAATCGTGAACGCTTCATCGTAGCGTTCGAGGTGGATCAAGGTGTCTCCTTGGCACGTTAGTGCGGCGGTCGAGTCAGGCTTTTCGACCAACACGCGTTCCAGCACCTGAAGGCACGCTTCATAGTTGTCGGCATAGTGAAGTTCCCATGCGAACGCCAAGCGAGATGCCGCGAGGTCATCGCTTTTCGGTAACTCTTCCATCCAAGACTCAAAAGCACCGTCGGTCGTAAACGCAAAACGAATCAATCCGTTCCGAAGCGTGCTCCGGGAATCGCCCGCGAAGAATTCAAGTGGCAATCGTAAGCCGCCTCGATGCTCTACAAAATCGAGCAACTCTCTTACGTCGGCGGCATACGTTCTCTCCAGATAAGGCAGAACGAATTGACGCGTCCAGTCGTGTTCCATCTTCTCCGCATACCACTCGACGTTTTCCTTTCGGTCAGCGAGCCAGCGTCCTCTCCGAACGCGGTTGATGTCGTCGTGGTGATGAGCAACCTCATGAACGAACGTCTTCAACACTCGCAGTCTGAGATAAAGTTCGCAGAGGTTCGGCTCCAGGGGAAGTCTGCCTGGATCGTAAACGTGAGCATGGAGTGCAATCTGCCCTGAGCGCGGAGCGTAAGTGCCGAAACACGGGCCGGAGTAAATGCCGGGCAGCACCTCATGCGACAGTCTTCCTGTGAATGGGTCACGGTCTTCGCGCTCATCTCCGTATTCTTCTTCGATGTATTCCTTGCCGAGAATCAGCTTGATGGAGGAAATGCCTTCTGTGGCCGCTGCGGGTAGCAGGGCCAGCACGGCACGCAAATCTTCGACCGAAGCGTTGTGATGCACAAACGGCCCGGCGTTGTGCGCTTCGATTGGGATGGTTCTGGAATCTATTCCGGCAAGCGGAGGAGCAGGACGACGGCGCTCGTCCGCAACCTGGCGCTTGATTCGGCGTTTTCGCCTGAGTTCGCGGCCTGCTTCATCTAACGCCTGCTTCTTTCCCTCGGGCGAAGCGAATTTCTTCTTCGCGATCTGCGAGACTCTTCTTCTGGTTGTGTGGATGCTGCGCGACACGGAGATATTCTATTCGTTCACATTTCGAGTTGTAACCTTTTTCCGCCCCTTCAGGGCTTGAATTCATTTTGTTCGTTGATCCAGGGCGGCGCTCGTTTCACTTCGCTTGCCCTGGGCTACCTTCTTTCGGGCTTTCAGCCCTTTCAGTTTGAGCCTCGTTACCTCGGCTGCGTGCGTTCAAGCTCAAATAGCCCGTGCAACCTTTTGTTGCATATGCAACAAATGTCTGTCGGTCACAGATTGAAGGGTTTTTCCACCTTCGCCTTCACGGTTTCATCCATCTTGATGAGTGGCGGCCAGGGGCGTTTGAAGCCTTCGCCGGGCAATTTCTTCGTCGCGTCAATGCCGAGTTTGCTGCCGATGGCGATTTCGCTCGTGGCGTGGTCGAGCACGCCAACGATTGTAGCAGCCGACGTAAGTCGGCTCACTGTTTCTTCGTTCGATTTCAATGGCACAAGCGTATCGCAAATCACGTGAGTGTCGCCCTGGCAGCACCGTAGTGCCCCGACGTAACCGTCGCCGACTTGTGACCCAACATCGCAACTCCACGGAATTCAGCGCAACAACTTCTTGGGGCAAGATGAAATCAACCCGCCGGCTCGGACGGAGTTTCCGCCAGACCAGACCGGGCTTCCAGAAACGCCTTCAACTCCGCCGCTGACTTGCCCCCGAAACCCGGCACAGCCGCGATCTGTTCGAGTGTGGCGGTCTTGAGCCGTTGCACCGACCCGAATTTCTTAAGCAGCGCCGCCTTGCGCTGTTCGCCGATGCCGGGGAACTCATCCAGCACGCTCTCGGAGATTTTCTTGATGCGAAGCTGGGCGTTGTAGGAGTTGGCCACGCGATGGGATTCATCGCGCACGCGCTGAAGGAGTTTCACCGCCGGGTGATTGAGGCCAAGCCGCAACGGCTGGCTTTCGCCCGGACGATAAATCTCCTCGAATTCTTTCGCCAGGCCGATGATCGGAAGCTTTTCCAGGCCGAGCTTGGCCAGTTCGCCGCAAGCCGCGTTGAGCTGGCCCTTGCCGCCGTCAATGAGGATGAGATCAGGCAAATTGCTTTGCTGCCCACTTTCCCGCTTTCTCACCTGCTCACTTTCGTCGCCCGGCAGGTGGGCAGGTGAGAAAGTGGGCGGCGGGGAGGACTTGCCGCTGCGTCGGACCCGTTTGCTCGTTTCATCCACCAGCTTCTGTAGCTCTTGCGGAATCGCCTCACCATCCTCAGCTTCCGACTCTCGACTTTCGCTCTTCGATTCGTTCAGCAGTCGCGTGTAGCGGCGTCGAATTACCTCCGCCATGCTGGCGAAATCATCCTGGCCTTCGACGCCCTTGATTTTGAATCGCCGATAATTCGCGCGATCTGGCCGGCCATGCTTGAAACTCACGAGCGAGGCGACCTTGAACGTGCCGCTGATGTTCGAGATGTCGAAACCCTCGATCCGTTGCGGCGGCGAGCCCAACCCGAGGACTTTGGAAAGCTCCTCCAAATCGCTGACGGGATCGAGCGACAGCGGCAGCGAATAGGGGATGCGTTCGAACGACTTCTCCTTCTTCGTCGTGCGCCCGAGGTCCTGGATGAGATCGCGCAGGTCGGCGGCCTTTTCGTAATCTTGCGCGAGGGCCGCCTGCCGCATCTCCATTTCGAGACGTTCCCGCATCTCGCTGCATTGGCCGTCGAGAAAATCGCACGCAGCCTTCACCTGCTCGAGGTATTGCTCGCGAGTCACGTTGCCGATGCACGGCGCGGTGCAGTATTTCAGGTGCGCGTAGAGACAATGCTTGTAGTCGGCCTCGCCGGGCGTGAACACCCGGCAGCCACGCAGATTGAACTGCTTGCGGACGAGCGCGAGCGTGTTGCGCGCCGCCGTGGAATTGGCGAACGGCCCGTAATAGCGCGCCCCGTCGTCCTTGCGGATGCGCGCAAACGCAAAGTTCGGGATGGGATCGTTCAGGTTGACCTTTACCAGCAGAAACTGTTTGTCGTCGCGGAAGCTGATGTTGTAGCGCGGTTGGAATTCCTTGATGAGTTTGCCTTCCAGCAGCAGCGATTCCGGCTCGTTCTTCACCACATGCACATCGAAATCGTGAATCGCCTCGACGAGCGCGTTGAACTTCAAGTCCCACCCCATCCGCCGTGAAGGATGAAAATACTGGCTGACGCGCTTGCGCAGATCGCGTGCCTTGCCCACGTAGATCACTGTGCCGAAACGGTCCTTGTGCAGGTACACCCCGGGCTTGTGGGGCACCTGGCTCAACTTTTTGCGAATGTGCTCGGACACCGGCATGGCATACAACTTACAGTCGGACGACCAAACGTGGCAAGCGGACGGGTATTTTTGATTCCGCCACGGAACGCCGGGCAAGGGGATGGGAACACACTGCGTAACTTGGCTGACGTTGTGAGAATTTTCCGAGAGATTCGCGCTTGAACTTTTAACCTGCATATTTCACAACTTGATTGAAGGAAACGGTGGCGTGAGCGTCAGAAGGCTTAATTCTATTGAGCGCAATGAAACCACCCACCCCCACCGTTCGGCAAACAGACTGTCACAACCAACCGCTGCTCTTTGCCGACCTCGGCCCGCGCCAGGTCGTCGCCGATTTTTCCGGCGGTTACCTCTCCAGCGACGGCGGCGCGCTGCTCCTGCGCCAACTGGATCGCGGCCTGGGCTTGACGCGCACGCTGGCCCAAGCCTTCACCGACGGGCGGGATCCGCGCTATTGCGACCACACGCTCGAACAGTTGCTGGCCCAACGGTTGCACGGACTGGCGCTGGGCTACGAGGACCTCAACGATCACGACACCCTCCGGCGCGATCCGCTCCTGGCTGCCGCCTGCGACAAGGCCGATCCGCTGGGGCGCGACCGCTTGCACGCCGCCGACGCCGGCGCGGCCCTGGCCGGCAGCGCCACGCTCAATCGCCTCGAGTTGGGCAACCATCGTCACGACCGCACGCACAAGATCACGCACGACCCCGCGCGGATCGAAGCCGCGTTGCTCGAACTGGGCGTGCGGTGTCTGGACAAGCACGCGCGCGAACTCATCGTGGACCTGGACGCGATGGGGCACTTGCTCCACGGGCAGCAGGAAGGCCGGCACTTCAACGCTTACTACGACGGCTATTGTTACCTGCCGCTTTACGTTTTCGTCGGCGACGTGCCGCTCTGGGCGCAACTCCGGCCCGGGAGCAGCGACGCGGCCGAAGGGGTCGTGCCGGCACTGGAGAAAATCATCGCGGCAATCCGGAAGCGGTGTCAGAAAGCGCGCATCATACTGCGCGGCGACAGCGGTTTTGCGCGGGAAGAAATCATGGCCTGGTGCGAAGCTCAACCGCGCGTGGTTTATTACTGCCTGGGTCTGGCCGGCAATCCCCGCTTGCTGGAAATGATTCCCGACCTGCTGGCGGCGGCCCGGGCGCGGCGTTGTCTGACCGGCGCCCCCAGCGCGCGCGCGTTTGCCGACCTGGAATATCAAACGCTCACGAGTTGGAGTCGCCCGCGGCGGGTGGTGGCCAAGGCCGAAGTGATGGCGGCGGGCGACAACCCGCGTTTCGTGGTGACGAATCTGCCGACGGAAGGCTTTCGCGGCGAGGACCGGCAACGTTTCACGGCGGCGCGACTCTATGAAGAAATTTATTGCGGCCGATGCGCACGGCGACTGGGCTGCGTGGCGGCGGGCGCGACGTAGGCTGGGAGGTTCAACCCCAAAAGCGGGGAGCGCCGCCGGGCGCGCAGGAGCGGTGTCTTCAAAATCGGCGCAATACTGTGAAAAATGAGTGCGCCTCGAGCCGTTGGGGCGTGGGCCACGCACAATCTTCCCAAAACCAGTCCTCGCGTCACTTTTCCCACCCGAAATCACCGCCCGCCGCGCGCTTCACAAAAACGTGTGAAATATGCAGGTTAAGCCATCGCCGCCGACATCAGGAGGCGGAAACTCGCCAACCCCGGAAAGCTCTCTCGCAGTCTCGGTAGTCACCAACCGCAGTTTCAGCGGAAGCGGGAAGGAGCTTTTCGCCGCTTGAGCAGACGACGCAACCACACGCATGGCAAGTCCTGGTTCCGTCAGACTGCTTCGCCGTAATTGCTGTCGAGATTGCCGCGAACTTCGTCCGGCTTTTCAGTTGTCAGTCCGAACCGGACGCGGTATCACAAAAGCAACCTTAACCCGAACCGCCATGTCTGATACGCCGCCGCCTCCACCCATGCCGCCGGTTCCCGGCCCGACCGAGGCTCAGATTCGCCAGTGGAACATGTGGTGCCACCTCAGCGCACTCGCCGGCTTGTTTGTCCCCGCCGGCAATGTCCTCGGCCCGCTCCTCATCTGGCAGATCAAGAAAGCGGAATTTCCGTCCGTGGAAATTCACGGCCGCGCCGCCCTGAATTTTCAACTCACCATCGTGATCGCCATGGTGGTGGGTATCGGTCTGGCGATTGCGCTCTCGTTCGTGTGCATTGGCTGGCTGCTGATTCCCGTCGTCCTGCTGGTGGGCGTAGCCGGGATGGTGTTCGCGGTGATCGCCGGCCTCAAGGCGAATGAGGGGCAGCCGTATCAATATCCGTATAGTCTCAAGCTGGTCTGAAGCCTCAGCCGTTTTCCTTCAACCGCCACCGGCGCAAGCGCAGCGCATTGCCGATCACGATCAAGTCGGAGAAACCCATCGCCGCCGCGCACAGGACCGGGCTCATGAATCCCAGCGCCGCCAGCGGCACGCCCAGGGCATTGTAGCAAAAAGCCCAGAACAGGTTTTGTTTGATCGTCCGCAATGTCGCCCGGGCCAGACCCAACGCCTCCGGCACCGCTTCGATTTCGGATTTGAGCAGAATGATGTCCGCCGCCTCGCGCGCCACGTCGCTCGCGCGGCTGACCGCGATGCCGAGATCGGCCTGCGTCAATGCCGGCGCATCGTTGATGCCATCGCCCACGAACGCCACGCGTTCGCCTCGGGTCTGGAGTTTTTGGATGAACTCCGCCTTGTGCTCGGGCTTCACTTCGGCGAAGACATTTCCCGCCCCGATGCCAGTCTCCCTGGCGATGCTCGCCGCCGTCCGTTGGTTGTCACCAGTCAGCAGATACGTTTTCAAACCACCACGATGCAACTGCTCGATGACGCGCGCCGCACCCGGCTTGAGCGCGTCCTGCACGGCGAACAATCCGACGAGCAAGTTCCCCTTGGCCAGCCCAACCATCGTCGCGCCGCGCGCAGACCATTCCGCACCGAAGCTTTCGCCGGCCCCCAAATCCACGCCGACCTCGCGCAGCCACGGCAACGAACCAAGCCGTGCCGTCTCCAGACTACCGGGATCCTTACCCGGGACTTTGGCCTCCACCCCCGCGCCGCGCATTTCCCGCCAGTCGGAGAGGTGGATTTTTTCCGCCGACAACTTTGCAATCGCCTGGCTGAGGGGATGGGTTGAATCTCGCGCCAGTGACGCGGCCAACGCCGTCAACGCGCCGGCCCCCGCGCCGTTCTGCAACTCAATCGTTGTGTCGCGTCCCGGGCCGGCGGCCGGCGCTCCCACTGCCGCCACTGCGGGTTTTCCTACCGTGAGCGTCCCCGTCTTGTCGAAGACCACTGCGGTAATTGTCCCCGCCTTTTCCAAGGCCACGCCGTCGCGGATGAGAAACCCGCGCCTGGCCGCCGCATTCGCGCTGGCCATGATCGCCGCAGGCGTGGCCAGACCCATCGCGCACGGGCAGGCAATGATCAGCACTGCCGCCGCGATGATGAAACCGACTGCAATGCCAGCCGGCGGATGCGCAGCCCAGAGGAATGGCGACAGCCAGGAATGGACGGCCGCAGCCGACGCGGGCGCGAAGCCCCACCACAACCCGGCCGCCAGCGCGAGCGCGACGACAATGGGCACAAACACATTGCTCACGCGATCGCCGAGTCGTTGAATGTCCGCGCGGCTCGTCTGGGCGCGCTGCACGGCGGCGATGATTTGGGCCAACGCCGTGGCGTCACCGGTGGCCGTCACGCGCATGACCAGCCGACCATTGAGGTTCACGGTTCCGGCGTAGAGCTTCGCGCCCGCTGATTTATCCACCGGCTTCGCTTCACCCGTCAGCATCGCTTCTTCCACGGCGGAATCGCCGGCCACCACCGCGCCATCCACCGGCACACGATCGCCTGGGCGCAAGGCGACGAGGTCGTCGAGTTTCAATTCGGCGACGGGGATTTCTCGCTCCTCGGTAGCCGACGTGAGGAGGCTCTGGCTGAAATTGGCCGTCAGCGGATTGAACTTGGTTTGAGTCTCCTGACGTCGGCTGCTACTGCCAAGGCGCCGCGCGGTGGGCGGGGCCAGTTGCAACAGCGATTTCAGCGCGCTGGAGGCATGTTCGCTGACGCGTGCTTCAACCCAATGCCCGACGCTGATCAGCGTGATGATCGCCGCCGCCTCCATGAAATAGAGGTGGCCACCCGCACCACTCAGCAGCGCCCAAGTGCTGTAACCGAAAGCCGTCGTCGAGCCGAGCGCGACCAACGTGTCCATGTTCGAGCTGCCGATTTTGAGTTGCCGCCACGCGCCGCGATAAAACTGCGCGCCGCAAATCACCTGCACCACACCCGCCAGCCCGAGGGCCGACCATTGAAACCATGGCGTCATGCCGAGATGAAACCCCCATTCGCCCAGCATCAGGGCCGCGGTCACCACCCCGCCGAGCCACAGGTTCAGATTCCAGCTCCGCCCCGCTGCTTTGGCAGAATGCGATTGCGGTTCGAGGGGTCTGGCATCATAGCCCGCGGCCACGATCGCGGTGATCAACGAGTCGTTGTTGGCGATGCTGCCCGCGTTCCAGCGCACGGACGCGCGCCCCGCGGCGAGATTCACCATCGCCGAGCGGACGCCGGACACGCCCTGAATCGCCTCGGTGACATGCCGGGCGCAGTTGTTGCACGTCATGCCGCCCACGAGCAATTCGGACACGGCCGCAGTCGCGGCGGATTCGGGAACACTGTTCGGACTGGATGATGGACTCATAAACCGCGCCCAAGATGCAACGCATTTGGAGGCGGCGCAATTCAACTGCTGACCCGCGCCAGGCCGCTGAATCCCGTTGAAATCCGGCTTGCCAATACAGCGCTGGCCCGGCATCGTTGCTCCGCTGTGGAGGCGCGGTTAGCTCAGTGGTAGAGCACTACCTTGACACGGTAGGGGTCACAGGTTCGAACCCTGTATCGCGCACCATCCTTCGCTCGATCGTTGTCCTAACTTGCGTATTTCACACGCAGCTTGGAATGTTGGCGCCGCGTGGGGCACGCGGCCTACAAACCTCTTTCGCCCAGTCCTGAAGGCCGGATTCCCCAACCCGGCGTTACGAGTGTGAAGTGTGCTGTTTGCGGTGGCAGCGACGCCTCGTCGCAATTGTCCCCACATTCCGGCGACGAGGGCGGCGGGGCAACTTTGTTTTGGGATTTTGGCGACGAGGGCGTCGCGGCTACGAAATCCGCGTAGGTGGGCAAGGTGGCCAGGATGCGCGCGGCTGATTGAATTGCGGCATCTTTTAATTTGTCCGACGCCAATCACAATCGGCTTAACTCCTATGAAAAGTGGGATAACGGACCGCTCCCATACGACCATCGCCGGCGATGGGAAACAGTGCAATTGGGTGGGCGAGGCTCCTGGCGAGCCGGCGTTGGCAAAGCTTCCAGTTTGGCCGTGCGCGTTCACCGGCTGCTCCAGGCGCAACCGATCCTCCCGATTACCGGCGCGCGCTTGAACATGACTTGCCGCGTACGCGATTTGCAGGCCCGCCTGAATCAGGGGTGATTCAATTCACTGCCGAGTCTCGGGGTTCTTACTCCTAATCCAAATCTTAATCTTAATCCCCCCAGGACGATTAAGATTAAGAAGCAGATTAAGATTAAGATCGTGAAAGAGCGTGAAACAACTTGATCCGATCCGCCTTTCTGATCAATTGATCCCGGCGTGCCGAAGAAAGCTAAAGCCGCCAAACCCAAGCCGCTCTACAAAATCCGCCGCCACATTCCTGACCCGGTGTATTCGCTGGGCGAAATCGTCCATCCGCACGTTCCCAAATCTCCACGCACAAAAAGGGCCAGCGACGAACAGCTCGTTATCGCGCCCGTTGAAGAAATTTCTCCGCAAGAAGCCCAACCCTTCCTTAAATGAGTCGGCGGCAAGGGCCAGCTCCTGTGCCAACTCGACGCCTTTTTTCCCGCCACCGTCACCCGCTACTTTGAACCCTTCGTGGGCGGCGGTGCCGTCTTCTTGCACCTCCAACACCGCTTTCCCCGGATGCGCGCCTTCCTGCGCGACATCAACCCCGAACTCATCAACACCTACCGCGCCGTTCCGAACTCTTACACTTAATCCTAATCTTAATCTTAATCCCCCGGAACGATTATGATTAAGAGTAAGATTACGATTAAGAGTGCGGAAAACGGCCTCTGGCGCGTCAACGTCCGTGGCGAATTCAACGTCCCCGTCGGCTCGTATAAGAACCCCCGGCTTTACGACGAAGAAAACCTCTGGGCCGCCAGCCGCGCGCTGGAGGGTGTGCATCTGGAAGTGCAGGACTTCCGCCGCACCTTTGGCGAGACCCGGCGCGACGATTTCATCTACGTTGACCCGCCGTATTATCCCCTGTCACCCACCGCCAGCTTCACCTCCTACGCGAAGGAGGAATTTGGCGAAGGCGAACAACGCGAACTCCACGCCCGCTTTGCCGACGCGGCGCGCCGCGGCGTGCGCGTGATGCTTTCCAATTCCGACACCCCGTTCATCCGCAACCTGTATGGCGACTTTCCAATCCACACCGTCCAAGCGCGGGGAAATTAATGAAGTGGTGGTAATGCGCCGTCGCGACCTTTTTACAGAATGATCGGAGTGAGATGTTAAACCAAATTCACTTCCCCTCCATCAACTCCGGCAATCCCTTCACCACCTTCATTGTTTCCAGGCCCACGGCGATGGTGCGTTTGAGCAGGTTCAGGATGTATTTCGGGTCGTCGTGTTCGCGCGCCCAATCGTTCGGGTCGTTCAGGATGCCGCTGGCTTTCAATGATTCAGATTGATGGTATAAGGTTCTTGGCGCAAAAAGTCGGCGAAGTCGGGCGTGATACGCTGGATGACTGGATCAATGGGGTAAATTTGTCCGTCCGCTGCCAGAACGGCGTTGCGCGGCCACAGGTCGAAAATTAGCAGACCGGCCTTCTGGTCATAATACGCGCCGTCACTCAGCTTTTCATAACCCTTGGCCAGCATCATTTCATCCAGTGCGGCTTGATCGGGCGCGACGCCCCTGATGAATGGTTGCGAAGTGAGAATGACCGGGTTGCCCTTTTTCAACAACACGCGCTCCAGCCGGATGTCGTCGTTGAATATCTGGTTCTGCAAATGCAGCCGGTCGAGATATTCGGAAGGAGTAGCGCCGCGAACCTGCGACCCGAGAGCGATGCCATAACCCAACTGGCGTTCCCGCAACGTAGCTTTCAGATAACGCTGGGTGCGTTTGTGAAAATAAACCTGATGCTCGCCGCCGCGTGAGAATTCCGGCGGCAACCGGCCCCTGCGGCCTAGCTTCCCGTTTTCTTCGGCCCACTGGATGAGCCGTCGTTGCTCTGCTTTAACACGCTTTGTGCGAGCGGCGTGATCGGCATCGTGGTCTGGAGCTGGCGCACCGCCTCCGCGCGCGAAGTCTGCGGCTGATTCAAGCGTCCTGCCAGCGTCGGCCATGCCGGTTTTTTGTTGGTCATTTGGCGTTGCATTTATACCCCACAGAATAGCAAACCTAGTGCCTTTTGCGAGCGCCATTTGATACAGAAAACCAGCAAAAACCGGCCTGAAATCAACTCACTTCCCCTCCCTCAACTCCGACACCCCGTTCATCCGCAACCTGTATGGCGACTTTCAAATCCACACCGTCCAAGCTCGCCGGGCCGTCAACTGCGAAAACAATTAAGTCTTTCCGGCTTCTAACGCTACGTCAGGGTCAGGCAACCCAAGCCAAGCAAAGGGCAAGCATCCGAATTTGTAATGGCAGTTCACACTCTGGATGTAATCCAGCACGTCTTTGTATTTGGGGACTTTGAACCACTCGTTCAAGACGTAAACGTATTCGACTTTCAAACCGAGCGGTGTCACCAGCTTGAGATATTGCTTCCGCTTAAAGTCGCAGGTCTGCAATTTCTCATCCACTGAACCTTCGACCTGCTGGTACTTTACTTCGATGATGAACAACGTCTCCCGCACGATTACCAGCAAGGCGTCATCTGGCAACAGCCGCTTTGAAAGTATCGGTTTCCAATTAACGCCTTCTTCATCCAGAAATTTATAGAATTGGTCTTTGCGAAAACAGCGCGCGACAAGTTGGCCTTTGAAAAAGACACCCCTGCCTGCTTTGCCGGCGACGGATTTGATTTCATAGCCGGGCTTCGCAGCTAACAACTCTTGGAAGTCCACTTCGCGCTCGAAGTCCAAACCCGTAAGCGTGCATGCGCCTCCAACGCCTCCTGCTTTCATGCAAACAACTCTCCTTCCTTCGTCGCGCTTTCGGCTTTCACTCGTTTGGCAGAGAGATTCGCGTGTGCTTCATCCATCTCGATCCCGACGCAGCCGCGTTTGTTTCGGACACAGGCCACTGCGGTTGTTCCGCCGCCGAGAAACGGGTCGAGCACGAGATCACCTTCGTTGGTTGAGGCCAGCAGGCAGCGTTCGATAAGTGCCACCGGCTTCTGTGTCGGGTGTTTGCCAAGAGTTTTTTCGTCGCTGCCGGGCGCGGTCATTGTCCACACGGAATCGAGGTCGGCTTCGTCGCGGGAAAATTCATCGCGCCGCCAAACAGTTTTCATCTGCTTGCCCGTGACCTTGCGCATCTGCTGATAGTTGAAGGCGTGTTTGCTCTTCTCGTTCTTGGCGGCCCACAGAACAGTTTCCGTGGAGTGTGTGAAGTAGCGGCAGGAGAGATTGGGCGGCGGGTTGGGTTTCTCCCACGCGATGTCGTTGAGGATTTTGAATCCCAGTTGCTGCATCGCAAAACCGATGGAGAAGATGACGTGGTGCGTGCCGCTCACCCAAATCGTGCCGTTGGGCTTGAGAACGCGCTGGCAGCGGGCGAGCCATTCGCGGTTGAAGTTGTGGTTCTCATCCGCGCCCTGTGATTTGTCCCAATCGCCCTTATCCACTATTACCATCTTGCCGGCGTGGCAGGTGATGCCGCCGTTCGAGAGGAAATACGGTGGGTCGGCGAAGATGCAGTCGAAGCGGCCTTCGGGATATTTGGCAGCGATGGCGTCGAGTAACTCGAAGCAGTTGCCGTGGTAGAGCCAGAGGCTGCGGGCGGAGTTGGAGAAGGTGAGGGCTGGAGCGCGCTTCTCGTCGCGATGTTCAGCGGCAATCGTGCCGTCTTCGCGAAGTTCAAAATGCGCGGGAGCAATTGGCGTCGTGCGGACAGGTTCGATGACCGCAGTTTTTTGAGTCTTGGTGCGGTAAAGTGGCTTTTGTCGCGGTTTCTGATCGGATCGCTGATCAGGCCGCTTGTGACTGGCGGCTTTCCGTGGAGAGCTCTTCCGCCCTGACGATCCAGACATTCCGAGTGGATCAATCCCGATCCGACGAGAACGATCAAGTCAAAACATTCGATATGTCGAATGTTCGCCGGGATCAGATTCGAGTTTGCTGGTTGAATGGCTCATGCCGTCAACCACCGGAAGATCGTGGGGAGCAACATCCGCACCCTGCGAACTGATGCTGGTCTGACCTTGGAGCAGTTGGCTGAAAAGGCGGATTTGAGTTGGCCTTACCTTTCCGAAATTGAGCGAGGGCAAGAGAACATCTCGCTCGATAAACTCGCCCGGCTTGCGCAAGCGCTGAGTGTCAAGCTATCCAAACTTGTCGAGAACGCGTGATGGCGTTTGCGGTGAATCCCAACGGGATTCCAGCCATCAGCCCAGGGTTGGTCCGAGCCGGACTGGCGAGGAGCTACCCTGGGTTCACGTCCCAAATGTTTTCAACTCCGAAAGGGTTGCATCGGATTGCGCTCGCCGGTGATACAACCCTTTCAGGGTTGATGTCATTTTGAATCGTCACCCAGCGTAGCCCTCCGTTGTCGGGCAACGCTGGGCTGAATGACGTAATCCCTTCGGGATATGATTCACATCGAGCGCCGTTTGCCGTGAGTGGAGCGCGGCTGTGTCGCTGACCAACCGCGGCGCTGCGACTGATGCTTCGCACACAGTCGCGCTCCGTCAGAATTTGCGGGATTGAATCCTGTTTATCTTGTTAATCCTGTCTCCCCTTCGCGCCTTTGCGTTTTGCGTTGAATGCCCGTGCGGCTCGCACTTCACTCCGGCTTGAGCAGCAGCAGGTGAATTTCCGCGACGGTCTGGTCGGCATACGGTTCTTCCCCGCGCGCTTCGTTGGCGGCCGCCAAAACCAGACTGCCGAGCACACCTTCGCGGGCGCGGGGCGGGAATTCCGGCGGCAAGTCGAACTTTTGCGCGAGTTGGTCCTGGGCCAGCCGGCCGAGCCGGTCGAATTCCGCCGCCGAAATGACGTAGTGGAGACGCCCCGTCGCCAAAAACGATTTTGTCTTGTTGCGGTGGCAGCGACGCCCCGTCGCAATTGTCCGCACCTTCTGGCGTCGAAGGTGGTTCAGCTATTTTGGTTTGAGTCTTCGGCGACGGGGGCGTCGCAGCTACTTTGTTTTGATTGTTCTGCGACGGGGGCGTCGCAGCCACATTCGCGGCTAAGAGTTCCGCGCGGGTGGGCCAGGTGGCCAGGATGCGCGCGGCGGACGCCAGGGCGGCGGCTTGCTCCGCGGCGGGAAGTTCACGCCAGAATTGCACGCGGCGATTGGATCAAAAATCCGCCCCGCCAACAAGCCGGGGTTTGTCGTGGGAGCGCGGCTGTGTCGCAGACCAGCCGCAGGTTTACAGAAAGTTGCTGCGACTGATGCTGCGCACACAGTCGCGCTCCGTGGTGGGGCGAGGCTGGCGACGAGCCGGTCCTGATTGGATCAAAAACCGGCCCCGCCAACAAGCTTGCGTAGCGGCGGAGCGCGGGGAGAATCGAAAGTGGCTTGATACCTACTGCGTCAAATCGTCGAGCAACAATGCGTTGAAAGCTTCATAGACCGTAGAGCGCGGCCCGGCATAGAGGCACTTGATGACGCGCTCTCCGCCTTCAAACGATTCCCGGAAGTTCACCCGATGCCGGTGCATCCGCAGACGGCAGTAGCCGGAAAGTTTGTCCTCCATGTGAAGCAGTCGCGGCGGGTCGTCTTTTCCGTCCCACGTCGCAAGGGCCTTGGTGCCGGCCCAAAGTTCCTTGCGCGGTTCGGGAGCTTTGCTGCGGAGATAGCTCTCGACCTGCTCGCTCCATTCGACCCTAGACGTAATGCCTTTCGGGAATTCAGTTGGGTGAAGAAAATTCTGGACCCCTGTTGATAA
>CAZLOH010000004.1:0-81099 GCA_964561105.1 uncultured Bifidobacterium sp.
CCTCGGCTTCAAGCTCGTTCCCACCCAATGACTTGCACCATCAGCTTATCGGGAGACGCCTCGCCCAAGAAAAGGGCGTCCGGTTGGAACCTCAGGCGGAAATAATGTGTTTGGCCACCGGGCATGAGGTCCTCCTCCATCCAGGTTAAATTGCTCAACATTGGTGGCGACGCAACAAAGCTTTTTAGGAGTTCCACTGAGGATTCGTCCTTTGCAGTTGCGTCGCTCAGAAATCCAAGACTCAAGGCAACGCCTAGCCACATCGCCGCCAGCGAGAGTCGGCGCAAGCCGCACCCACATCCAGCGCACAAGCGCGCGTTCGGTCTGGCATCTCGAGATGATCTGAAAGTATTCATTCCGTTAACAATCGCCTCCGCGTTTCAAGTCACGCATTCCGGCAAGTCGCCAATTAAACCTCACATTCATTCCAAAGTTCCAGAGCGTGACGAGACCAATCGTCAGCAAATTGGCCAGGTAAAGGTTCCAACCGAGCCGGCCGTGGAACAGTTCCAGCAGCGCGACGGCGAATAGAATTCCCATTCCGCAAATCGCGTTGAATAACAGAAACCGTCGCAAGCGCGGGAAACCCTCACCTCGGCCGACTCCCATCGGCTGGGAGAGATTTCCACGCATCATTCGCGCTTTGAACCTCTGAACCGTAACAGCCGACGTGAGCCGGCTCTGACTTTTTCCCGACTCCAGATGGAGCGGACTCACGTCCGCTGCTCCAAGTTTCATGAGCCGGGCGACCGAAGGACGAGTGAGGGCTTTGAACGTCCACACCTCGTTCCAGACGAAATTGTTCACCAGCGCAATTTCCGCCGCGCCCAGTTTGCTCCAGGCGACGTTCCACCCAAGCCGGTTCGGATCCGCCAGCAGGTAGAGCAACCCCATGTCCACCAGCGTTCCACTGCCACCCACCAGGCAGAACTTGCTCAACTGCCTCAGGCGTTCGAGGGCGAACGCCCGGGGAACGAAGCTTGCCGCGCTGGCGACCGTGGATTTTGCACGCGCATCCATCGCGCCACACGATGCGGTTTTAAGCTGAACACTCATTTGCATCCAGTTTCGTTTTCCCTTCCGCGGGTTTCCCGGCGGGAACGGCGGGAACGGCGGGAACGGCGGGAACGGCGGGAACGGCGGGAACGGCATGAGCTAACCAAAAGCTTCAGCTTATGTCAAACACTTTTCGGCAGAATTTTTGCCTTTTTTTCAACTGCTGGCCGGCGCGCGAGGTTGATATGCAAACGGCGTTACCACCCGGCCGGATTACTGCCGTCTTGGTTCAGGCGGGGAGTTCAAGAGTGCAATCGAAGGTTCCAGCGATTGCCGCAACGTGAAATCACACCGGAGGCATGGAGGTCAACCGGCTCAATTCAACTCCGGCTCCACCCACTTGTTGTGTTCCTTGATCAGGTCCACCAACCGTTCCACGGCTTCGGCCTCGGGGATGTTGAATTTGATGGCCGCCTTGCCGACGTAGAGATTGATCTTGCCGGGCGCGCCGCCGACGTAGCCGAAGTCCGCATCCGCCATTTCGCCCGGGCCGTTCACGATGCAACCCATGACGGCAATCTTCACACCTTTGAGATGGTGCGTGCGCGCCTTGATGCGCGCGGTGACGGTCTGAAGGTTGAACAGCGTACGGCCACAACTCGGGCAGGCCACATAGTCCGTCTTGAAGGAACGACACCCCGCCGCCTGCAAAATGTT
This sequence comes from uncultured Bifidobacterium sp., assembly GCA_964561105.1. GTDB lineage: Bacteria > Verrucomicrobiota > Verrucomicrobiia > Limisphaerales > JADLHS01 > JADLHS01. The sequence goes on from CAZLOH010000004.1 coordinate 1,714, forward strand.
GTAAGCCAGCCGGAGCGATTGGCCGCCCCCAGCCTCGCCGCGCACAAGGATCGCATCGCCCATCCCGTCCGCCAGCAAGGCGCCGATGACCACCGAGGCCCGGAGCAAAGCGATCTTCGGCTCCAATGCCTCGCAGCCGCCGACGTGAGGCGGCGGATTCCCGACTGGCGCGGAGTCCGCCTCGTTACCTCGGCGGCTACCATGGGAGAACAGAGTATCCTTGAGCAATATCGGATTGGTGCGCCCAAGCCGTTTCAGCTTCGCCGCCAGCAAACGAAACGCGGTGATGGCCGGCAGATCCACTCCGTCCTTCACCGTCACGAGTTGTGTGTCGCAGTTGATTTCAAAATCCCGGGTCGGATCAATCTCCGCGAGGTTCAGGTCTTCATAGACCGCCTCGGGTTTCACATCATCCTTGGGACGAATCTTGGGCGCGACCTTATCCCACGTCGCTTTGGTGACGACCACGCGGATGAGTTGTTCGCCGCCGCACTTGGTGTGTTCGTTCAGCTCAATCTCAGGCGTGGCCCGCCGCTCGAAGTGAAACGGGTCGAAGGGAAAAGCGGCATCCGAAAAACGGGAAACGTGATTGGTGAGGCTGGGAATCTGAGCCAGCAGATCGCGGCAGACCTCGAGCTCGCGCGGCGAATCTTCCGTGAGCGAAACGCGGATGGTGTCGCCCAGGCCATCGCACAACAGCGAGCCGATGCCGATGGCGGATTTAATTCGTCCATCCTCGCCTTCGCCGGCTTCGGTAACGCCCAGGTGGATCGGATAATTCCAGTCCGGTCCTTCCTGTTCCAGCCGCGCGACCAGCAGGCGATAGCACTCGATCATCACCTTGGGGTTGGACGACTTCATCGAGAACTTGAAGTTGTGGAAATTGTGCTTGCGCGCGATGCAGGCAAATTCCAGGGCGCTTTCCACCATGCCGAGCGGGGTGTCGCCGAAGCGATTCATGATGCGGTCGGACAACGAGCCGTGGTTCGTGCCGATGCGCATGGCCCGCCGGAGTCGTTTACATTCCAGGACGAGCGGCGTGAATTTTTCCTCAATGCGCGCCAGCTCGGCCTGGTATTGCTCGTCGGTGTATTCCTTGATGGCGAATTTTTTCGAGTCGGCGTAATTGCCGGGGTTCACCCGGATGACTTCGACCCATTTCACCGCTTCCATCGCCGCTTCCGGTTTGAAATGAATGTCGGCGACGATCGGCACGTGGCAACCGCGCTGGCGGAGTTCGGCGACGATCGCCTGGAGATTGGCCGCATCCTTCACCGTCGGCGCGGTGATGCGCACGATCTGGCAGCCGACCGCCACCAGGTCCAGCGTCTGTTTCACGCTGGCCGCGGTATCCATCGTGTCGCAGGTGATCATGGATTGCATGACCACGGGATGATCACCGCCCACAATCACACCGCCGTTTCGGGGATCACCGATGACGACCTCGCGCGTCTGGCGGCGCCGAAAGACGTAGGGAGATTCGCAATAACGCATGGCTGGTGTCACGGTTTGGGCGCGAACACAATCGGCTCGGAGCGTCCCCGGCCGCCACTGCGCACCCAGTCGCCGATGTCATAGAAGGCGATCCACAACATGAAGGCGATCAACGCCACCGCAAAGCCGCTTTGAATGTAGTTCAAAATCCGGGGACTGGCGGCCTTCCGGCGGACGACTTCAATGAGCGAGAGCAGAATGTGCCCGCCGTCCAGCACCGGCAGGGGCAGCAGATTCAACAGCGCGAGGTTCACATTGAGCAGCACGCTGAACCAGAGCACCCAGCGCCAGCCGTCGTCGCTCTGGAAGAACGTCGTGTAAACGCGAATGATCATCACCGCCCCGCCGAGTTGTTGGGCGCCGATGTCGGTGTGTTTGGAGATCACCGCGCCGACCGTGGCGAAGATTTGGGATGCACTCGTCGAAATCTGCTCCCACGGGCTGGGATAAGTGAGCGCGCGGTTGGTATTGTCCAGCCAGGCGATGCCGAACATGGGCGGCGCATTGGTCGGCGAACTGGGTTTCTCCGCCAGCAACGACCGCTCGAAGCGCTCATCCCCGCGCTGGACGGTGATGGTGATCGGCTTCGCGTCCTTGTTCGTCATCAACTCCCCGGCGTATTGCACGGCATCAATGCTGTAAATCTTCTCACCGTTGATCGCGACGATTTGATCGCCATGCCGCAGACCGGCCCGGTCGGCCGGACTGTTGGTGAGCACCGCCCCGATCAGCGCCTTGGAACTGATGTCCACCTGGATCTGCCGGAGCGCCTTCCGCTCGTACCACTTGGTTTGGCGTTTGTAGGGCTTGGCGTAAACCGTGTTGGTCGCGCCGTCCCGCAGGTAGGTGAGGGCGATGTTGGTGCCTTCGCTCGTAATGACCCGCCAGATGAGACTGTCCGACGATTGCGACCCGTAGCTGTTGATGGCGTGGCCATCCACGGCGAGAATCCGGTCGCCTGCGCGCAGGCCCGCCTGCCACGCCGGGCCGTCCGGCACAACCCAACCGAGCACGGGCGACTTGTCCGCGACGTTGGCGGGCTTGCCGACCTGCCAGACAATGACGGCGAAAACGACCGCGAGCAGAAAGCTGAACAGCGGTCCGGCGAACGCGACGATGATCTTGTCCAGCGGAGGGGCCGTGGGCAATTGCTCGGCTTTTTCCTCGGTCTTGCCCTCGATGGCCTCCATGGTGGCCATTTGCGGGAGCGAGACATAGCCGCCGGCGGGAATCCAGCCGAGGGCATACTCGACGCCATTGAGCTTCTTGCTCCAGATCGGTTTACCGAACCAGATGGCGAAGCGCTCCACTTTCATTCCCCGCCAGCGGGCGGCGAGAAAGTGCCCCAGTTCGTGGACGAAGATGAGCAGGTTCAGCGCGAGCAGCGCCTCCAGGACCACGAAGATTATTTTCAAGCTGGACATATCAAATCAAATCCGCCCCCAACGGAGCGAGGTGAGTATAACGAGGAACCGGCCTGCCGCAATGACGGAGGTGGTCATCACCGGGCGGCCTCAACGCGCGCCCAGGCATCGGCGGCCAGGATTTGTTCCAACGTCGGATGCGCCACCACCACATGCGCGTCCATCGTGCGCCGCACGAGTTCGGTGATTTGCGGAAAATTGATCTTTTGGTTCACGAAAGCTTCGACCGCGACCTCATTGGCGGCGTTCAACACCGCAGGCAACGTGCCGCCCGCTTCGCCCGCCCGCCGCGCCAGATTCAACGCGGGAAAGCGTTCCCCGTCCGGCTCCTCAAACGTCAGGCTGCCCAGTTTCGGGAAATTCGTCTGGACACGCCCGCTGGCCGCGCGGTCGGGATACGTCAGGGCATATTGAATGGGCAGGCACATGTCCGGTGTGGAGAGCTGCGCGAGCAGCGAGCCGTCCACGAACTCCACCATCGAATGAACAATGCTTTGCGGATGCACCACCACCCCCACCCGCGCCATTTCGATGTCGAACAACCAGCGGGCCTCGATCATCTCGAGGCCTTTGTTGAAGAGCGTGGCGGAATCAATGGTGATCTTGCGGCCCATGACCCACGACGGATGTTTTAGCGCGCGCTCCACGGTGATCTCGGAAAATTTTTCCCTGGGCCAGACCGACTTGTCGCGAAACGGCCCGCCGCTGGCAGTGAGAATCAAGCGGCGAACCGAAGCGGACGGCTTGCCATCCAGACATTGAAATATGGCGGAGTGCTCGCTATCCACGGCCAGGACGCGCACGCCGTATTTGCGCGCCTCGTTCATCACGATTTCCCCCGCCATGACGAGAATCTCCTTGGACGCCACGGCGATGTCCTTGCCCGCGCGAATCGCCGCCAGCGCCGGCTGCAAGCCGCCGGTGCCGACGATGGCAATCAGCACAATGTCCGCCTCCGGCAACGTGGCAAGCCGCACCAGCCCTTCCGGGCCGGCATAGACCTCGCAATTCACACCGAGCGTTCCGCGCAATTCCTCCGCCTTGGCCGGGTCCGCCAGGGAGACGGCAACCGGCTGATGTTTGCGCGTCTGCTCGACGAGCAAGGCCGCATTGTTGCCGGCGGCGAGCGCGAGCAGCCGGATGCGATCGGGCAAATCCTCCGCCACCTTGAGGGCGCTGGTGCCGATGGAGCCGGTGCTGCCGAGGACGACGACGTTTTTCATTTACGATTTATGATGCACGATTTACACGCGGCCGGAGGCGCGGGCGGTTTTGGCTGATGAAACCACAATCGCCAGGATTTCGTCGCCCTCCTTCATCAATTCACGGAGGCGCGTGGCTGGAACGAGATTATTATCCACCAGCAACTCCATCCAAAACAAAGATTCGTCACATTCCTCCTCCACAATGCGAAGCTTGTTGACGAAATCCGCATTCGATTTGGCGCGGGAGACGGCTCGATAGTTCGCGCCAACGGAGGTTCCGCTGCGCAGCAATTGTTGACCCAGCGTGCGCGCAATCCAGTTGCCGGGTAGCGCCGCACAGAGTTTCACCGCGCGGTTGGCATAAGCTTTCGTGCGCGCTTTCATTTCTTCGCGTGTCATGGTCTCACGGGTTGATCACTTGTCGTGCGTTCGCCAGTTGAGTCGCGCAAATCGTAGATCGCAAATCGCAAATCCCTCACGGATGCGTCAGGACATGCCTGAGATACAAATACATGATGGGGGCGTTGAACAAAAGGCTATCCAACAAATCCAGGATGCCGCCGATGCCAGGGAAAAAACTGCCGGAATCTTTCACGCCGGCCTCGCGTTTGAACAGGGACTCGATCAGGTCGCCGATGACGGCGGTGGAGCTTAAAATGATTCCCAGGATCACCGCATGCAGGGGCGTCATGCCGGCCATTTTGTCCGCGAGGTAATGTGAGTAAACAAGACTCGCGCCGGTGGCGACGACAATCGCGCCGCCGAACCCCTCCCACGTCTTCGCCGGGCTGATGCGCGGGATCATCTTGTGTTTGCCGATCAGCGAGCCGACCACATACGCGCCGGTGTCGCTGAATTTCGTCACCAGGATGAAGTACAGCACGTAGTACTTTCCGTGATCGTGGATGCCGGGGAAGAAATTGATCTTCTGAATGAAGTTCAACAGCCACGGCACATACATGAGTCCGAACAGGGTGGTCGAGATGGCCAGGAGGCCGGCGCTGTTGTGCTGGGAGGCCAGTTGCCGCACGCACAGACCGAGCACGAACAGAATGAGGAGGCTGGTTTCAAAGTCATTGACACGCGCGGGCGTTCCGTGAATGCCAAGATGCCCGGTAAGATGCAGGAAGGTGACGACCATCAACAGCAGGCCCGCGCCGATGCCCCAGATCTTGAAGCAAACCAGCCCGCGTTTCTCGACCAGCCCGTAAAACTCGATCAACCCCACGCAAGCCAGCACGACCATGAAGAGCAGAAAGACGTAGTCGGAGATGAACTGGTTGCCGGAGAACATGGCCGCGAGCACCACTCCCCAAAGAATGGTCGTGCTCGTCAGGCGACGGGCAAAGATTTTCGCCTTGGAAGTTGGCGGCGGCGCGGCGGTCGGGTCGGACATCGGCGCGGAATCTAGCGAAGGGGAGTTGTGTTGCCAATTTCCAATTCGGACATTTCCCATCCACCCGCATCGGGAGACGTAGCCACCAGAACTGTTGCCCTCGCTTGGGGTGAAAGTCCACCGCTGCGGGGATTCCGCTCCGCAAAATGGGTTTCAGTCCCCGAAGCTCGTGCCTACCCGACGGGCGCTGGCAATCCAGGAATGGTCGGTTGGTACGAGCTTGAGGTTGCCGGCCACCTGACTGATCGGCACGGCCTTCACCCCTTCACCGCGCGCCGCCACCATCACGCCAAAGATTTTGCGACTGATGAAATCCATGCAAGCCGTGCCCAGCCGGGTCGCCAGCAAACGATCCCCGGCCGACGGCGTCCCACCGCGTTGCACGTAACCCAGAATCGTGACCCGCGCTTCGAGGTGCGTGAGTTCCTCGAGTTGCTTGGCGAGCCGCCAGGTGTGACCGGCATGGGCGGCGCGCAGACGGATCAATTCCTGTTTGGCCTTCTGTTTGGCCGTCTTGCTGGTCGCCGATTTCTTGTACCGGGCGGCAGTCATAAAATCCGCCGCCTCCCGGATCGGTAACGCGCCTTCGGCCACGGCCACGATGCTGAAATTCGTGCCCTGCTGACTGCGCCGTTTGATCGCCGCCGCGACCCGTTTCACGTCGTAGGGAATTTCCGGCAGGAGAATCACGTCCGCCCCGCCCGCGATGCCCGCGCCCAACGCCAGCCAGCCGGCGCGATGCCCCATGATCTCCGCAATCACAATGCGATGATGGCTGTGCGCCGTGCTGTGCAACCGGTCCACCGCCTCCGTCGCCACCCCCAGCGCCGTGTCGAAACCGATCGTGGTGTCGGTCAACGCCAGATCGTTGTCAATCGTCTTGGGCAACGTGACAATGTTCAGCCCCTTCTCGACGAGTTTGAGCGCGTTCTTGTGCGTGCCGCCGCCACCGAGACACACGAGCGCGTCCAGCCGGTTGCGCTGGTAGGTGCGAACGATGGCGTCGCGCATGTCGCGCACGGTGCCGCCCATGTCCATGCGATGCGGTTTGTCCCGGCCCGTGCCCAGCACCGTGCCGCCCACGGTGAGAATCCCCGAGAGGGCGCGATTGTCCAGCCGGAGCGTGTGATTCTCGGCCAGCCCGCGGAAGCCGTCACGAAAGCCGATGATTTCCCAGCCGGCTTCATGCGCGGCCTTGCCCACGCCGCGAATGGCCGCGTTCAATCCCGGGCTGTCCCCGCCGGCCGTGAGAATTCCAATGCGTTTGGCCATGAGTGAATTTGCGATTTCAGGTTTCCGATTGGCGATTCCGAACCGCCGTTGGCTGACAGTCGTAAATCGTATATCGCGAATCGTAAATCCAAAATTTCTCAGACTCCGCCAAACCGCCGGTGTCGTTTCGCGTATTCTTCGAGCGCCGCGTAGAACTGGGGCTTGCGGAAATCCGGCCAGAGCGTGGGCGTGATGACGAATTCGGCGTAGGAAATCTGCCACAGGAGGAAATTGCTCACGCGCATTTCGCCGCTGGTGCGAATGAGCAGATCGGGATCGGGCATCGCCCGCGTCCACAGATGCTGCGACACGGTCTGCTCGGTGATGTCGGCGGGTTCCAGCACGCTGCGCCGGACTTTCTCGGCAATGGCGCGGACGCCTTCCACAATTTCGTTGCGGCCACCGTAACTCAACGCGAGCACGAGCGTGAGGCCGTTGTTCTTCGCCAGCGTCTGGATGGATTTGCGGAGTTGCTCCTGCACGTTTTCCGGCAGGCGATAAATCTGGCCGATGGCTTCAAGCCGGACGTTGTTCTTGTTCAGGTCCGGCGTCTCGGATTTGAGATAGCTGATGAGATACTTCATCAGCGTGTCCACCTCGTCCTGGGGGCGATTCCAATTCTCCGCCGAGAACGCGTAGAGCGTGAGGTAGTTGATGCCGAGATCGCCGGCGGTGCGGATGATGACGCGCGCCGACTCCGCGCCCTGGCGATGGCCCTCAATGCGCGGCAGGTGACGTTGCTTTGCCCAGCGGCCATTGCCGTCCATGATGACGGCGACGTGTTGGGGCAACTGCGCCCTGGCCTCGGGAGAAAGATGCGGGTGTGGGCTGCTCATGCTAAAGACGGTGACGCCGACAAAACCGGTTTGTGCCGGAGCACGGCAGGATCCGTTCGTGATGCAGGTTGGTCAGATTCAAAATCGGTGTCATTGGGACAGCTGTTCAGTCCGGCGTGTTCAAATCGAAGGTTTCCTGTAACACGAAAGGCAGCATGGACACAATGAGCGAAATGCGCCGGCGCTACCGAGCAACGCGCACGCACCGTGAAATTTTCCCCGAGGCGCGATGAACCGCTTTGGTATTGGTTTTCGCGCTGCGAAAACCCGCACCGCGTGCAGTGGTGCGCTGGTTTGTTCCCTGGTCCACCCACCACATCCGGCCGCCCGCTCTGCGCGGGCGGAGTTCTCGCCGCGCGGGAATTTCCACCACCAAAGTCCTGAGAGCACACGCGCCACATGAGTGGCAGAACGCGCCCACGCGTTCGGCAGTTTCAGCCCAACCACGGATGGGGCGAGCGTCCCCGCAAGCCATCTCGTCAGGAACCTCGCACCGCCGCAAGGTGGCGCCGAAAGTGATTCATTCGTGAACGCGCGATCACACGCCCGCAGCAAGCGACACCCCTCCGCGCCTCGATCCTCTCCGATCCTTTGGCGATGAGGCGGCGGAGTCATGGCATCTTCTTCGCCTCGGCTGAACCTCCGACAATCCGATTCATGACGTCCACATACGGCCCGAACAGTTCCTCCAAAGTCTGAGCATCACCGACAACATTCGTAACACCAAGGCCCTCATATACGGATTGAACTCTCGGGGCAAAAGCCCGCACGAATTGTTGCTCGCGATTTCGAAGCGCCTGCTGTGCCATCTGCGCGGAGTGCTGGTGAACCCAGGCCGCGTAGCACAACGCGGCAATGCCGATGGCAAGAGACAAATATGTGAGCGCTCTATCTTTCATGCCGCGTGATGCCAGCTAACCTCTGGCAGTGTATCCCGCAGGCCGCCGCGAGCAAGCGTCGCGTTCTTCGCTGGGGGCTGGCGCGGCGGGAGCGCAGGATACACTGCCGTTGAACTGAGCCGGGCGCCCGCGAAGTCCGCGTTGCTGGGGAAACCTTCCGTCAGGTTTGAATGAGTGGAGAATGGGACGCGGGTGGAACGCGTCCCGCCCGGGAGCGCTGGCGTCTCGCCGGCGTGGCGGAAACGGCTTGGCAACTCGCCGTCGAGACGACGGCGCTCCCAGGTGCGGCTCGCAACAACGGGGACGAGTATCAAGTTTCAAGTTGGAAGTTTCAAGTTACGCGGGTTGCGTTCAGAGCGTCGCCGCTCTACCCGACTTCCGGGATTCGGACTTCTTTCGGCTTTTGTGAGTTTGGGCTTCTCACTCAATGGGTGGAGAATAGGACGCGGTGGAACGCGTCCCTACCAGGTTTCGAGCCGGGTCGGAGACCGGCGCTCCAGCGCGTTCGGCTCGCGGGAACGCGAGCCCCACCGGAGGACGAGTTTCAAGTTTCAGGTTGGAAGTTTCAAGTTACGGTCGGGTGAACGCGAGTTCCGAAGCCTGAAATCCGACTTCCGAAAGAAATCCGAAGGCCGAAGGATTACCAGTGTCGAGGTAGCGTCCCCTTGTTCTCTCGCTTGCGTGAAGTGTTTCGGATTTCGGAGCTCGGATTTCTTTCGGGTTTCGGGGATTCGGGTTTCTTTCGGCTTTTGTGAGTTTGGGCTTCTCACTCAATGGGTGGAGAATGGGACGCGGTGGAACGCGTCCCTACCAGGTTTCGAGCCGGGTCGGAGACCGGCGCTCCAGCGCGTTCAGCTCACGAGGACGCTCGCCCCACCGGTGGCCGTGATGCTCGCGAACTCAGAACCAGACTCCGGGAGGGCGGCAGGTGCTTGCACAGCATGAAGGGGCGGCTTATGCTGGCGTCGCCGTGAAACAACCGTTCGTCAACATCGAAGAAAAAATTGACCGCTTTGTCGGGCGGCGTACCGCAACGCCGGACAGTTTGCGAGCAGGGATGCAGTTGCAGGCCACGGCCGCACAATTGCATAAGAGCTTCGGACATCGTTGGTGGCCCAAGGGAGTTTATCGGTTCAAAACCCAGGAAGAAGCAGACGCATGGATGACCAAAATGCTGGCGCAGAGCGGTCTGCCGAAAACCTGATCAGCCGCCCGCCCACCGAGGAGGACTTGGTGTCCCTTTGCCGCGAGCTGAATCAACGCGGAGCCAAATACGTGGTGGTCGGCGGGCTCGCCATCATCGCCGCTGGTCTGCCGCGCGTGACCTCGGACGTGGACTTGATGGTTGCGGCGGATCCGGAGAACGAGGCCAAGGTTTTTTCCGCGCTTGCCACGCTGCCGGATAACGCGGTGCGCGAACTCCAGTCCGGCGAACTTCAACAGTACAACGTCATCCGTGTGGGCGATGAAATTCTGGTGGACCTCATGGTTTCAGCGGGTGGAATTGACTACGCCGAGGCGGCGAAACACGTCGTCGTACAAGAACTCGGCGGCGTCCCGATTCCCTTTGCGTCGCCACGCTTGCTCTGGCGGATGAAGGTGGTGACGCATCGCGCCAAGGATGCGGGCGACATTTACTTCCTCCGGCAGTGGTTTGCCGAACGCGGCGAAGAACCGCCGGCGGTCTGATGCGGCAACGATGGGCGGTTGCCGCCAGCCGGCCGAGGCGAAGTTGTCCGGCTTCACCTGAATTTCCGCCTCCGCGCATCGGCGGCTACCACATTCCTCCTAAACAAAAATCGTCTGATCTCTACCCGGCCCGACGGATGCGATGAAAAGTTTTGCGCCGGTCAATTCGGCGATGGCTTTCAGGTAGGCGCGGGCCTTGGCCGGAAGTTGTTTCCACGACTTGCATTTGTCCGTGGGCGCGCGCCAGCCTTCGAACTCGGCATAGACCGGTTCGCACGCGGCCAGCACGGCGGCGTCATTGGGCATGTAGTCGTAGCGCTTCTTGCCGTGACGATACGCGACGCAGACCTTGATGGTCTCGACCGTATCGAGGCCGTCGAGATTGGTGACGGCAAGATCGTCAATGCCGTTGACCATCGTGGCGTGCCGCGTGGCGACGGAATCAAACCAGCCGCAGCGGCGCGCGCGACCGGTCGTCGAGCCAAACTCGCGGCCCATGCCATGCAGCAGGTCGGAAATCTCCGCGTTTTCGGTCGGCAACGGACCTTCCCCCACGCGCGTGGTGTAAGCCTTCAAGACGCCGACCACGCGGTCCATCCGATGCGGCGGCACGCCCGAACCGGTGCAGGCGCCGCCCGCCGTGGTGTTCGACGAGGTCACGAACGGGTACGTGCCGTGGTCAAGGTCGAGGAACGTGCCTTGCGCTCCCTCGAACAAAACGTCCGCGCCGCCGCGCATGGCTTCGTGCAGCAGGACGACCGTGTTGGTGACGAAAGGCTTCAGAAACTTCCCGGCCGCGTTGTATTCGGCGAAGACCTTTTTGAACGAAAGCGGTTTCGCGCCCAGCGACTTGAGCACGGCGTTGTTCTCCTGGATGCGGGGGGCGAGTTTGGTTTCCAGCCGCACCGGATCAATCAAGTCGCCCATGCGCAGGCCGACACGCGCGGCCTTGTCGCCGTAGGCCGGACCGATGCCGCGTTTGGTGGTGCCGATCTTGTGTTCGCCCTTGAGCACTTCGCGTTGGGCGTCCAGCTCGCGATGATAAGGAAACACAACGTGCGCGGTCTCGCTGACCACGAGATTTTTGCCCACCTTGACTTTGAGTTTGGCCAGCCCGTTGATTTCATTAACGAGGCCGAGCGGGTCAATCACCACGCCGTTGCCGATGACGCAAAGCTTGCCCCGGCGCAGAATGCCGGAGGGAATCAGGTGCAGGATATATTTCTTCTGGCCGAGCCAGACGGTGTGCCCGGCGTTGTTTCCACCCGCGTAACGAACCACCACGTCCGCCTGCTCCGTGAGCACATCAATGATTTTGCCTTTGCCTTCATCGCCCCACTGGGCGCCAACGAGAATCGTGTTTGCCATAAATAAATCTACCTCGGAACAATAAAAATCCCCGAACGTGAATTCGGGGCAAAGCGTCGTTTCTTTGCCGTGAGAGGCTAGAAACCGAAGGCAGGTGTGTCAATCACGGGTTCAAACTTCAAACTGCGGTGGTCGCACCCCGGTTTCTTGCAGCGGGGAGCGCACGTGCCCTCGTGGACGGCGGTGGACATCCTCGTCCGCCGCACCCGTGCGAGGTTCAATGCGCGATGGCGCGCGTTGACCCGGCTACGAGGCGCAGCCAGGTCGCACGCGTGGCGCGTGCGCTGCTCGATCTGGTGCGGGCGCAATAATGTGAGTTGCGCCCGACAGCCATCCCAATGGCGGTCTAAGGCAAACGCAGGCGGTAGAATCCGGTGCCGGCGGTCGGCGCGGAGTTCGTCCAGCTTGAACCGGTTATGGGGCCGGCCAGGACTTGCCATCCCGTAGCGGCCAGGGCCGGGTTGAACTCCACATAGACGGGGGCGGTGGTGCCGCTCCAGGTCAGGACCCAGCCGCCCGCCGTGTTTTGTTTCAGACTGGTGAGGGTTGGCACCGCGATGTTGAACGGCGCGTCACTCAGATCGAACAACGCGGCGTTGGTCGCGGACCGCGCCCGGATGGCGTAATCAGTACCCGGCGGGAGGTTGATTGGCACTTCCCATTGGTAGGAATGGGTGGTGGCATTGGTCGTCAGCGTTTGCAGAAAGGCGCCGCCCTGGTAGAGATCGAGGGCGATGTCGCCACCGAAATTTTCATTCCAGTGAATGAAGTATTTCAGGCCGGGCTGCCAAGCTTCGCCACCGTTGGGGGTCGCGACCTGGATCATCGGCGCGACCGTCCGGAAACTGTTGGTGGCCCAGTCGCCGGTGGTGAAATCCGCGATCATGCTGCGCACCCGCCAGTAGTAGGTCTGGTTCGGCAGCGCGTTACTCCACACGTAGCCGGCCTCCGTGCGATAGGTCAGATTCACCAACGGACTGGCAAAGGAGGCATCCGCCGCGATCTGAAGTTCGTAATACCGCGCGAAGCCTTGTGGCGACCACGCGAGCGAAATGGGCAATTCCTGATTGACGGCATAGACCACGCCGCTCCCAACTTTCTGCGGCGCGACAATGGCGTTGGTTTGCACGCCGCGAAAACTTTCCGGCCGGGCCAGGATCGGCGGATACGCCACGTCCGCCACATCGGGATAGCCGAGGATGAACTCGCCGAACTGCGACAGCGTGGCCCGCACCTTCTTCGTGACGGGATTGTAGGGCGCGGTGGGCAAGGCAACGAAGACCCCGTTGCCGGGGTTGGCCCGAAAATATACGGTGAGGTCCTCCGGATGGGTGAAGCCGAACGCCTCCGCATCGAAGGCGATCTCCGCGCCGATGCTGCTGATCCCATGGGCGGTCAGACTCACCCGCACGGGCAACACGAGCGGCGACTTCGGTGAGATGAAAGCGGGCTGGACGGGCGCGTAAGGTTCGCGGGTCACGGTCACATCATTATAGCCGCCCGCCCCGCTGGTCACGTTGAGGGCCACGCCGGTGTTGGTGAAGTCGTAAGAGTTGCCCGCGACCAATTCCGTTTGGAGCGAGGTGATTTTCTGGTCCGCCGCCGGGAACGGAAAGCGATAGGCGCGATAGCTGGCCAGCGACGGGTCGTTGAAGAAGAGTTCAAAAACCTTCTCGCCCGCGGGGGTGACCTCCGTGCAAACCGGCACCGTGGTGGTGCGCGGAATGCCCCAGCAGATCAGCGTGTTGCCGTTGGGCTGGCGCTGGGCGTAACCCGTGAACCGGCCGGCGATCATGGTTTCCGGCGTGTACATCCAGACCACCGTGGCGGTCTTGTTGACTTCATCGAGCGTGAATTCGAGGGCGCGCGAGGTCACGGTGCCGTGGCTGTTGTCGTACACCAGAAAATTGCCGTTGGGCAGGCGGTGCATCCCGTGGCCGCCAAAATCGCTGGCATCCACATTTGCACCCACGATGGTGAATTCGTTGTTCACGCCGCCGAGAGTCCACATGACGGCGCCGGTCTGACGGTTGATCTTGCGCACTTCGCTGGGCGTACCGGCAATCAGGTTGCCGTCCGCATCCAGATTCAGATCGTTCAGGTGGAACTGGCTGATCACGGCGGCGGCGGGATTCGGATAGGCAACGTCCTGGAAGTCGTAATGATCCCACGAGCGCCACTGAAAGACGGCGTTGCGTTGCGCGTCGAGTTCTTGAATCACGCATCCGGAAACCAGCGCGGCGGGATTGCCGCCGGCGGCGAACTGGCTCAAGTCCACTTCGCTGAAATAATATCCGCCCACGAGCGCGTGACCGTTGGGCAGCACCTGGAAGTCGTGGAACTCGGCGAGGTAACCGTTCCGCATCTGCACGGTCTCGAGGACATTGGTCAGGGTTTCGTCCACGAGCTGGTGTTCCACGTCCCAACCGCCGCCGATGGGGAGCGGCGCGAGGGTCTGGGCATAACTGAGCCGGCCATCGGCTTGCACTTTGAAATCACCAGCCATCTTCGCCAGTTCCCGATACTTGTCGCCATTCACGGGGGTGCCGTCGTTGTTGAGGATCATCAGATATGTTCCCGTGTCGGGTGTCTGACTCCAACTGGCGAGGAACAGGTAGCCGGACGAAACCTTGTTGGAATTGTAGGTGGAGACGGTGATGGCGGGGAAATTGGCCGGCAACTGCGCGCGCGCGGTGGCGCACGTCAGCCCAAGGAACGCCGTGAGAAAGATGGGGAGGGTTGATCTGCTTTGCATGATGGTGTTGGGTTGGTCTCTGGCTGCGGAATCCGCGTTGGGTGTGGGAGAAGTCACGGGCAACTGCCGCCGTTCCAACTGTTCGCGAACCGGACAAAGTCGCCGAAGTCCACCTTGCCGTCGCCATTCAAGTCCGCCGACTGACCGAGCGCCTTCTGCCATTGACCGGTGAGGACTTTCAAATCGCTCCAGCCCACGCAACCGTCCCAGTTGAAATCGCCCGGGGCATACACCCGTTCGCGCAAGGACACGTTGGCGAGATAAACATCCTGCGGCAGCGCGCCCACGTTGAACACGACCCGCGCGCTGTTGTCCGTGGGCTGCGTCATGGTGAAGTGAAAGCTGAAATGATTGGTGGCGGGCGTGATGCCCAGGGGCTGGAGGCCGCTGTAATTGATCCCGTTCAGTAGGTTTTGCTCCACCTTGGCCTCGATGGTGCGGGGCGCGGCGGACCAGGCGTCGAACTCGAAGGTGTATTCCTTGCCCTGGGTCAATTTCATCCCCGCTTGCCGGAGTCGCAGGTCGGTGATGTAGATGCCGCCATTGCCGATGAGGAAATGACTCAGCCCGCCCGTGGTCAGCCACTGCGCTTGCGCCGGCAGCGTCACCTGCCAGATCCACGGGGACGTGCCTTGGGAGAAATCGCCGTTCAGCACCATGTTTTGTCCGGGCAACGTCAGATTGACGACGAGGTTTTCTTCGTTGGAAAACTTGCTCTCCACACCCTGGCGACTGACCGCAGTGACGCGGAAATAATTGGTCACGCCATTCACCGCGTTGGTGAGATGCGCGAGCGTGGTGGTGGCGGTGGCGAGCAGTTGTGTCGGCGCCGGCGAAATGCCGCCGTAGATGCGATAGCTCGCCACGTTGGTGTCGCCGAATTTGTTGAACAGGAGCGTGACGTTGTCGGCCTGGGGTTCGACGATCAGATACGGGGCCGCCGCGGCACCGGTCCACGGAAAACGAAACGTTCGATACGAATCCGAGTTGGGCGAGATGCTCAACTGGAAATGTTTGACTCCGTTGGTGTCCACCTCAATCGCCTTGGGGTACGCGGGACGCACGAAGTTGATGAGCGTATTGCCGGAGGGCAAACGCTGGGCATTGCCGAGCCAGTAGGCGTACTTGTCCGGGGTGTCGCGAAACTCCCAGGCCACGGTCGCCGTCATGTTCGTCAAGTCCAGCACATACTCGACGGCGCGGGAGACCTGCGGTTTGTGCGTCACGCCATTGTCAAAGACCATGTAGTGACCGTTCCCCAGCCCGCTGATGTCGTGTTGGTAGCTCGTGCCGTTGAATTCATCGTTCACGAACGTGAACTGATTGTGCGCGCCACTGAGCCGCCACATGATGTCGCCGGTGTCCCGGTTGATCTTGGTGACCTCGCTGAGATGCCGCGAGGAAACCAGGATATTTCCGTCGTCATCGTAATCGAGGGCGTTCATGTGCGAGAAGTCGGTGTTGCCGCCTTCATCCCGGATGTCGAAATAGTCCCACGCCCGCCACTGAAAAATGAGTTCGCCGGCGGCGGTGAATTCCTGGATGCAATCCTCCCGCACGATCGCCCGCGTGGGCGCCCCGGTAATGTAGGCGCTCAGGTTCACCAGGTTCGTGCGGTAGCCGAGCATCAGATAATCCCCGCTCGGCCGGACCTCGAAGTCGTGGCCTTCCGTCGAGAACCCGTTGACGGTGAGAAAGGTGTTCAGGTGGTTGAAATTCTGGTCGTAAGATTCAAAACCGAGCCCGTCGCCGACGCACCAGGTGATGGTCCCGTTCTTCTGGATTTTGAAATCACCCAACCGCCCGCGTTGATACCAGATGGGCAGCCCATTGTTATCCAGCATCATCGTGTACTTTGACGGGTTGCTGACGCCCGTCTCCAAGAAAATGTAGCCAGGCGAAGGATTGTCGTTCACGGAAATCGTCACGGTCGGAAAGTCTTTGGGCAAGGACACACCGTTCGGGCTGATCACCGCCGCCGCAAAAGATCCCGATCCCGCGCCTCCGGGAGTCGGTCCGGCCTGCTGGGCGGGTGGCAAATAAGCTGCCTCTGGAATGACCTCCGGTGGCTCGGGCGCGGAGGGAGCGCCGGCCACCTCCGGGAGTTGATCAGGAAATGGAGCGGTGACCATGAACTGATACGTAAACGCCTCCAATGTTCCCGAGGCCACGACCGGGTTCACCTGCGGCTGCAACGTCACCGTCACGAGTTCGTTCGCGGCGAAATCGGCTGACATCTCGAAGATCACCGTCCGTTCGTCCGTGGCAATGTGCGTCACTCCGGGGTGATCGCCACTGACCGCCCCCGTGACGGTAATGAAACCCGCCAGGTTCGTGACGGCAACGGGCGGGACATTTTCAAACCGCACCAACACAAATCGGGTTTGCTGTGAGCAATACGGTGCCAGCGGCAATGGCGACAAATACCGGTATCCCGCCGTTCGGTACTCGCTCTGGGCGCGACTGATCGCACCACCGAGGATCAGCACCGTCAACATCAGGCAAGATTTCCAGAATCGGTTCATATCGGAAAAACCTAGAAACCGCGCACCCGATAAAACCGTTTCGCGTCCGGGGTCACCGGCTCGGCGTGTTGGCCACTGACCTCGCCCGTGCCGGTCCAGGGACCGGTGATCGCCGGGGCGGTTTCCAATTCGCCACCGGCAAAGCTAACGCTCAACAAACCATTGGTCAGCGAGAGACCGGTGATTTCGGGCGGCTGAACCTCCGCGGATCCGAAAATCGGTTTGAGCAACAAGTCCGGATCAGTAGCCATGACCCCGCCGCGACTGGCATTAGCCGTTACCGACACTGTCGCGTGTTGACTGATACGCAAGGCGCACAACGTCCCCGCCGCCGGTGGATATTCGGACGGTTCATCGTTGTCCCACAGCCCACCGAACTCCAAGGTGACTCCGCTGGAATTCAGGCCAGGCAAGGTGTCGCCGGGGTTGTCCGCCACCACCGCCAAAGGAGTATAAACGTCGAGATTCCAGTCGGGGCTTGTTCCGGGACCGACGGCTAAACAGTCCCGAAAAGCGGCGGGAAAAATACCGTAACCCTGGCTGGCCGTCGTGCTGGGACCGCGAAAGAAGTCGGTGATGCCAACGATGCGTCCCTGATCCACCGTCACATTCAAGGCGAAAGCGCGCACCACTTCGCCGGCGGTACATTCATACTTGAGCCAGGCCACCGAGTTGCTGGACTGCACAAACACCCGCACCTCGGCCGGCGCGGAGGTGATAAGGAGGGCCAGGCCCAAGATCGCGAATGGCCACTTCCGACGATGCCTTCCGTCAAATCCATCATTGCAACGACGGCACCGCTTGTCCTGCGCGGCGAAAGCTTCTTCGCGCCGCGATACGTCAGTAAGTTGCACCGGGTACATCTTGGTCCGCCGCCACTTGATCCCAAAACTCGTGGAAGCTGGTGAGATAGTAGGACATTGGGCGGCACCGCGCCACGGATTTTTTGTGGCGATCCGGAACATTCGCGACCGCGGCGCGCGACTCAGTTGATTGCAGCCGGGCGGACACGCGCCGCGCGATCAGTATGACGCGCTCTGGCGTTCGCAGTTGCTGCCCACCGGTGGAGCGAGCGTCCGCGCGAGCCGCGAGCAATTTCATTCTGGTGGGGCGAGCGCCCCCGCGAGCTACATCTGGGAGCGCCGTCGTCTCGACGTCAAGTTGCCTGGCCGTTTTCGCCGAGCCGGCGGGACGCCGGCGCTCCCAGTGGGGCGAGCGTCCCCGCGAGCCGATCCTCTGTTAAATCCGAAATCCGAATCCCCGAAACCCGAAAGAAGTCCGAACTCCGAACTCCGAAACAATTCACACGAACCAGAGAACAAGCGGACGATGTCTCGGCAGCGGTGTCATTCGGCCATCGGATTTCGGATTTCTTTCGGCCCTCGGATTTCGGTCTTCGGAATTCGCCCCTCGGTGGGCGAGCGTCCCCGCGAGCCGGAACAGTTGCGCCATCAGAATCAGGGGGCAGAATGATGCGGCTCGAAGTGGTTGCAAAATTTCCTTCTCTCGGTAGCCTCCGACGTGAGGCGGAGGAATCCGCGAAGGTACAAAACCTTCCGCCTCGTTACCTCGGCGGCTACTGCGGGAAGGTTCATGGGAGGGCGAGCACTCCACCATCCGACGAAAATCACACGCGTCCCCCTACCCAGTGAAAATGTTGAAGCACCCTTTGATGGGACTGCCTCCTTGAGTTCGACGGCGACCAGTCGCCTCCGCAAAGCAAAGGACAAGCCCCTGCACTCCAACAGCCGCATCACCGATGCACAATGGCGTTTTCAGACTTCGCGGAGTAAAACAGAAACGCGACGAACGCATCAAGGAGATCGGCCTATCCGCAAGCGGATTCTGCTCAGTGAGCAATCCCAGCCCCGGCACGATGATCTCAACGCCGGAATTTGGATGCGAGCTGTTCGTCGCGCATCGTCATTATGCTCCGAAGCCAGAACGCGACAACCGAAAGTTGTTCACCGCTATTCACAACGCCGAGGTGGTGCCACGAACCCAGTCCCGCACAATCACCCGCGACCGCGAAAATTCCGGCGAACCGGCCAGGCTCAGAATTGATCCTCCTTCTCCTTGAACAACACGTTAAAGGTCGTCAACGACCCGTAACTCCGCGTGAGGTATTGTTGCATCTCCACCTTCTCGCCATCCGTCAGCTTCGGATGCGCGTTGATCTTCTGCTCCAGGACCCGGAGGTTGTTCCGGATCATCACCACTTTATGGAAGAATGTTTCCAGCGGCACTTCCTTGGTCTGCAACGTCGGATCCGCCGGATGCAACACCGCCTTGCCGCCATGCCAGCGCGCACCCAATTGCGCGATCTCGGCGTCCGGTCGCGCCAGGCCGAGCTGGCGCAGGGTTGCCTCGAGCGTTTCCCCAATCAACTGTTTCAGCGGCAGGCTCAAACCGGTGATGGTCGCCTGCGCTTCGGCTGGTTCGAGACCGGCCGCGTCCGGGGCAATGGCTCGTTTGCCCTCGGTGAACAAGATGTCGGCGGTGGATTCCGAAATCGCTTTCACCGTGCCCAGACCGTATTGCGGGTGGCGCACGGTCATCCCGATGTGCATGGCTTCAATTTTCATGGGCCGAGTTTAACCACGAGTGACCGGGCAGGAACAGGTTTTCCGCCTGACCCGGAGAACGGACGGATTCCTGATGCGTGCGGAATCCAGTGAGGAGCGTGGGGCTCAGAGTCGGTTTGCGAAGGTAGCTCCGAGGTAACGAGGCGGAGGCCACCAGCGCGAATTGTCGAACGAATCCGCCGCCTCACGTCGTCGGCTCCCACGCGAAGCCGGGTTTCCATGCCGGCGCTTCAGCCGCTACAACTGCGCCGGTTCAGATCGCCGGAAAATCCGCTACCCGCCTGCATTTTTGGCGATGAAACGCCGGGAACGTCGCGCCCCGCCGAACTGATGACAGTCTCGTTCAATCGTGCCAAGAACAGTAGCGGCGTCGGCCAGTCCGGTCATTAAACCGTGTTGTGCTCGCCTTGCAAACCCGCTAAAACTTCCCGCATGAAATTCACCGCATTGCTTCGGACTCTCCTGCTCGTCGTCCTCCTCGCCCTGCCCGCCGGGGCGGAAAACTTCGCACTCAAGGATGGCGACCGCGTCGTATTCTACGGCGACAGCATCACCGACCAACGCCTCTACACCACCTTCGCCGAGACCTACATCGTCACGCGCTTCCCCAAGCTGGACATCAGTTTCGTCCATTCCGGCTGGGGCGGCGACCGCGTGACGGGCGGTGGCGGCGGGCCGATTGATTTGCGCTTGCGCCGCGATGTGTTCGCCTACAAACCCGACGTCATGACCATCATGCTCGGGATGAACGATGGCTCGTATCGCGCCTTTGATGAAGCGATCTTCGACACCTACGCCAAGGGCTATCAGCATATCATTGATTCGGTAAAGCAAACCCTGCCCGGCATTCGCATCACGGTGATCGAGCCGTCGCCGTTTGACGATGTCACCCAGCCGCCGCGCTTTGAAGGGGGTTACAACGCCGTGCTGGTGCGCTACAGCCAGTTTGTCAAGGAACTGGCGGAGAAGGACAAGCTCGGGCTGGCGGATCTCAACTCCCCCATTGTCGCCGCGTTGGAAAAGGCCAAAGCCACCGACGCCGAGCTGGCCAAGAAAATCATCCCTGACCGCGTGCATCCCGGCCCGGGCGGCCACCTGCTGATGGCCGAGGCGCTGCTGAAATCCTGGAACGCGCCGGCGCTGGTCTCTGCCGTGGACATTGACGCCCACGCGGGAAAAGTGGTGAGTGCGCAAGGGGCCGAAGTGACCGGACTGAAGACCGGCGATGAAGTCTCGTGGACGCAACTGGACGAAGCGCTGCCGATGCCCGTGGATTTGAAGGACCCCATCGTCGCGCTGGCCGTCGCTTCATCGGATTTCATGCAAGCCATGGATCAACAAACACTCAAAGTGACGGGCTTGGGCGCGGCGCATTACACTCTGAAAATTGACGGTGACAACGTGGGCACGTTCACCAGGGAACAACTGGCGGCGGGCATCAACCTTGCCACGCTGAACACACCAATGACCAGGCAAGCGGCCGAAGTTCACAAGCTAACCTTGCAGCACAACAACATTCACTTCCAACGCTGGCGGCAGATCCAGGTCCCGTTCGCGGACAACCCGTCGCCCAAGGTGCAAGCCGCCGCGAAGGAGTTGGAGATCGCGCTGGATGATGAGGAAGCCGGCGTGGTGAAACAACAACGTGCCGCCGCGCAGCCCAAGCCGCATCAGTTCCAACTCACGCCGTGAACGTCACCACCTCGGTCGGATAAAACGAAGCCGATTTTTACAAAATGGAAACTGGCGGGGCGAAAGCCATTTTCCTGGTGATTTTTTCGACCGTGCGCTTGATCCTATTCCCCGCAGCCGGGCCGGCCAAACGTCGAGGATGCCGCCGTGACTTCACGGAATGAGTCTCACGCGATACATCGCTTTGGAATAAGCCAGGGCACTTGAGTCAAATACCGAAATCACGGCACCCGAGCCGGAAATTCCGTTGGTCAATAACTCCCAAGACCCATTCAGCAGGCCGACGTTGCGCTCGACGGCGTAGCGCTTGCCCGCGACCGACGTAAACGCTATGCGAACTTTAGCATCGTCAAGCTGTACCGTTGTAATGCGCATATTGCTGGTGGGATCATGCGGATCCGTCCCGGCAAGAAATTCCTGCAAATTGGAAAGCCCATCAGCGTCCGCATCTAAAATGGCATCTCCTCGATCGGTGGGAGAGAAACCATGGGCCAGTTCCCAATTGTCCTCCATGCCATCCTGGTCGGCGTCTAGGTTAATGGCGATGAGCTCGGAACTGCCCAACAATACTCCGCCGAAGCCACCAGCGATCAAGACACGACCATCGAGGAGTGTTGCGGCACAATGTTCAATTCGAGTGTGAGTCATCGGAGGACCGGCGGTGAAGGTGTCAGTAACCGGGTCAAATATTTCGGTGGAGGCCATAAACCCCATTGGATTGCCTCCCCCACTGATCAAAACCCGGCCATCGTTCAGCCGGGCCGGACATCCGCCGGTCCGAGTCTCCAAGAGAGGTCCGGCAAGGGAGAACTGCTTGGTTGCTGGATCGAAAAGCTCGGCGCTGCTCCCACCGAAAACCAGAACCCGCCCATCCTGCAACGCGACGGCCGCAAGCGACAGGTGGTTGGTGACGAGACTGCCAACAGCGACGGAAACACCGGTGATGGGATCATGGATTTCAGCAGTGTACGGGTCAACCGGCGAACCGCCAGCCAGCAACACTTTCCCGTCGGGCAACAGCGCTGCCACGTGACCGAAGCGAGGGAACTTCAATTCACCATTTGAGGTGATGCTGCCATCCGACGGGTTAAAGATTTCAACCATTCGGTTCGTGAGATCTCCACCGGCAAACAGCACTCGTCCATCTTGAAGCCGGGTGGCGGAGGGATACAAGCGGGCTACAGCGAAATTCCCTGCCGGCAGGAAGACTTCGTTTGTCGGGTCATAAACTTCAAGGACAGTTGTTGCTCCTTCAAGGCCGGCGCCACCGGCAACCAAGACAGTCCCATTCGTCAACAGAGTTGCCGTGTGGCCGTATCGCGCCACGCTCATCGGACCGGTCAGAGTGAATGTTTCAAGTTGGGGATGATAGAGTTCCGCAGTGCGGCTCACGCCGGTGTAATCTTGATTAGTGGATCCTCCGGTGATCAAGACGCGCCCATCCACGAGTGTGGTGGCGAGAGGATTCATTCGACCAAGCACCATGCTTGGTCCGCTGGCTACCGGGACAACATCAGTAAGGTTCCACCCCGTTCGGTTGTCATCAGGCGAAGGATCAGTCTCATTCGCCGACAGCCAGACTTCATTCGTAATCATCTGCGTGTTCACGGGAACAAGCGTGATCCGCACCACGACATCGAGGCCCATGGGCAAGGCCCCCAAAGAACACTCGACGACTCGATTCAAATTGGTCCACGAGCCGTTGGTGGTCGTGACGGAACTCAGAATAGTATTCGGTGGCAAGATGCTGCTCAGCACGACTCCTGTGGCTGTGTCCGGCCCCCCATTGGTCAAAGAGCAAGTCAGGATCAAGTTACCCCCCACCATCACCGGGTTGGGATCAGCAATCATTCTCAACTTCAAATCGGCGGTTGCCGCCCCAACCACCGTTCTGGTCA
Source organism: uncultured Bifidobacterium sp. (assembly GCA_964561105.1). Taxonomy (GTDB): domain Bacteria; phylum Verrucomicrobiota; class Verrucomicrobiia; order Limisphaerales; family JADLHS01; genus JADLHS01. Next base: position 24,752 of record CAZLOH010000004.1, read on the forward strand.
GAAAAAAAACGAGAAGCAAAAGCAGCCCAAGCCTCCCTCCGGCAACGCCGCATCGTTCCATTCTCATTGACAGAAGGTTTAACTCAGGCCGACGTGTTGACAACTCCAAAACGTGCTACAGCCGGCTGCGCAATTTTACGGACGATGGACAAGGCGCGAGGGCGTAATCCGAAGCCACAGCGCGCATGAGTTCCTCCGCGCGGTCTCTTCCGAAAGTTTACGCGCGATCAGTGCCCGGCCCCCGCCGACGTAGGCTGGCCAGGAATGTAAAGGCTTTCGTAACCCGGCAGCGTCGGAATCCGGCGCTCGCACGCAAAGCCCCACAGGTCCCAGTGGCCGTCAATGTAGTTGCCGTTGGCAGGCAGCGGACAGGCCTGCGCGTAAAGATACCACTGGCCGCCAATCTGATAGAACGCGGGCGTGGCGACGTGATAAATCGTGTCGTCACGATAGAGACCCGTCCACCGGGTTTGCAGCGCCACGTCCACATCCAGTTGCGCCCATCCGGACGCGGGGTGCTGGCTCACCGCAATGACCGGACGCCAGCGTTTGCCCGCCGAGGTGCCGACTTCGATCGAGAGGAAATACGTGCCGCCGATTTTGAAGGCTTGATGCCATTCGTAGTAGGCGCCCGGTGTGGACGGGAAAATCTGCCCCATGCCACGCAGGTCTGTTTGATTGTAGTGGCGTGTCCAGGTCTTTCCGTCGTGCGAAGTCGCCAAACGCAGGCCGGGAAGGATGCCGTTTTTGCCACGGTAGGAATAATACATGAACCAGTTCCACCGCCGTTCCTTCGAGTCCCACTCACGCAAGACCGCAGCCTGCGAAACCATTTCTTCGAAAAATGGCGCGGCCGGCTCGGGCGCGAGCACCGGCTGCGTGCCCACGCGCCGGATGGTTGCGGGCGCGATGCCGGAATATCCGTCAGCGCCGGTCGGACAAACCGCCAGCCCGATGTGGTCCTGAACCGAAGCCGTCGCGCCGGAATAATAAATGTAGTAAGCGTCCGCCTCCGGGACATAGAGCACTGCGTCGAGCCGGATGCTCCCGGAATCCCAACCCTGTTCGGCGGGGCGGAACACCGGATTGTTTTCGTCCTGATGCCAGGTGAACGGGTCGGACGTAAGCGCCCACGCCTTGCCGATGAAGCATACGCTCCGATTGGTCGCGGGCACACCGGAGTAAAACATCACCAGGCGGGCCGGATTCTTCGGGTTGGGCAGGATGCACGGCTCCTGGACCTGCTGCGATTCCCACGCCGCATTGGCGCGCTGGATGATGACCTCTCCCCGAACCGGCTTCAACGGCACTTCCGCGTTGGCGGCCCCGACCGGAGCATCCGGGGCAGACAGCAGCAAAGCGGTGACGAGGACGAGCGGCGAGGATTTCATGAGTGTGGCGGAAATAATGGTTGTCCAGCGAGTGCTAGAATGGTGCGCGCAGCGGCGGCAGGTCGAGCCGAAACATTTGCGTATCGCGCACAAGGAAAAACACATACTCCCACCTGGTGCTCTCGCCCAAGGCTAAAGCTGACTGGGCGCACGCAATTTACCGGAAGCTCACGGAGTTGCCGGAGCTTTCACTTTTCACGAGCTGCTTGGCCGCCAACGATCAGCGACTCACAGCACGGTAGAATCGTTGCGGGAAATTGGTGCGGTCAATGGATTCCTCGAATGCTATGCGGCCTGCGTAGTCCGAATAAACTGTGGAATTAAGATTCACCCATGACACAAGATTGCTGGAAGCTTGAATCTGGTAAGGTTGATTGGGCGGACCGACCAGTTCGAGTAACAATGTTCCGTCGCTGCGAAGGCTCGCTCCACCGAGAGGTTGGCTCGTTGTGGGTTTCGCCAGTGGAGGTAGCAGCGTGATCGCCACTTGGCTGGGAATGCTGTCAAGTGAACCATCATTGACCACCAACTGGAACGTGAACGTTGTTGCATTGTTCACAGACCCGACAGTAAGGGTCGGAGTTGCCGTGTTTGGACTGGTCAAAGTGATGCTTGGTCCACCGGTCTGGGTCCACACGTACGTGAGCGCGTCACCATCAGGGTCAGAGCTCTCGCTGCCATCGAGCGAGAGGGTTAACGAATTTGCGACGCTCAAAGTCAAACTGACACCGGCGTTTGCCACAGGATTACGGTTACTCCCAGAAGGCATATTTGTGCCGAATAGAACCAGCGACCAAGTGGAGGGCTGATGGGCTACGGCTGCGGATGGCCACGACACCCGCCCGTGTTGGAGCAGCAAGCTCCCAAGGTGTCCCCAACCGCCCAATTGCGTGTCCGGAATGCTGAGTTCCGCACTCCAGGTATTGGAACCTCGATAAATCGCGGTTGCGAAGCCAAGCGGTGGATTTGAAGCTGCTAGGAAACTCACCCCGGTGCCTTGATCCTCGAGCGGAGACCCATTCTCGTTCACGAAGAAGGCAAAGTCATTAGTTCCGGGTGCTGCAGGAGGAGTAGCCGTCGGATCAATCAACACGCCAACCGAGCGCGGCGAGCCGCCGCCATACTTGAGGTTGTAAAAGCCCACGTAAAGTTTACCGGACGCATGGTACAAACGCGCAGACGCCAGGCTACCATCTTCCAGTGGCAACGGAATGTAGGTCGAGTTTGTGTAACCGTCACTGTCGCCCATGCCGTCGAAATCGGAGGCGATACCATCCGGTATCATGAGCGGCAGAATTTGAAAATCGCGGACAGCGTTGCCAACCAGACCGTTGACCGCAGTCACATTTAGAGTGGCGGTATAATCACCGGGTGACAGCCGTTTCAAGGCAACCACGCTGTTGCTGGACGTCGTCGGCGTCGGTCCGGATATCGTCCATTGAAACTGGTTGCTTTGGCTGCCATTTCCGGGGTTGATGGCGGATCCCAGTAGCGAGGCCTCCGAACCATAATCCAATCGTTGCCCGTCGGTCACACCCCCGATTAGAGCAGTGGGTGGCTTGACGGGCATCGTGAAGGGAGGCGTTGCGGCAATAGCGGTGTTGGCACCATCGGTGGCAAGTACGCGCAAAAGACATTGTGCTCCGCCCGGCAGCAGCGAAGTGCCGAAGGTGATTTCAAGATACGGATAATCAGTTCGCAGCGCGCTCCAAGTTGCGCCGTTGTCCGTGCTGTACTGGAGGGTGAACCGCAACGGATCGCCGTCTGGATCGCTGGCCGACCAACTCAAATGAAGCGTGCCGGCGACGGAGTCAATGACCGGTGCACTGATGGCTAGAGTGGGTGCATTCGGACTGAAGAAACGCTCAGCCAGGACTTGTCCGCCTTGAACCAGTCGGAATGCTTGTGCGCTGGCGGGTACATCCACGTATTGGCCAAAGCGAAGCCGGTCAGGTCGGTTTTCAGCAGCCCCCTTATCAACCGCAATGGCGACCTGTGAAAGCGTGTTCCCGCCGATGTCGAGGAACACTACAAAAACTGGATTGGTTTCACCCGCAGCCTCAGCAGATTGACGACGCGAATCGGCCAGCACCTGCGCGGGCGCGGCTGATTGCGGGATGACGTAGCTTGGAGCGAGGCTCGCCGAAGCATAGCCGGGATGAAGCAGACCGATCACTAACATGACCAAGCCGTTTAATTGCGGTGAGGGGCTTCCTCCGTTGGCCGGAGGTAGCTGCTGCACATTGCTCAAAGGGGGCAATCCCAAGTTGTTGTCCCAATTGTAAGCCGAGACCCAATCAGGCGAAGCATACGACATCAAATCAGCGGCCGTGTTAGGTGGAATAGCTACGTTATCAATGGGATCGTAACCGAACGTAGAAGTGACTAAGCTCGTGTCCGGATTGCCAAGCGAGCACGGGTACGTTAATAGGTCGAAATTCGCCTGACCGGACGGGAAACCACCACAATTGATGTGACGTCGCCCGTAGTTGTGGCCTAATTCGTGGGCTAGGATAGTGCCTCCCATGGTTGAATGACCATTGCCTGCTGTGGAAGCAAACGTCACGACCACCGCCTTGCCCGGCCGCCTGCCAATGCCACCGATGTCGGAGCCGGCTTGTGCCAGTGGATGCACCATACCCACAAAGTGTTCGTCGCCACCCTGACATGGGTCGCTCCATAAATGTAATCCATCTACCGCACCAAGGGCGTCGTCCCATGCGTCGGGGCCGCTGTCGAATTTGCTGTCAGCGAAGTCGAAAGGATTGTTCCAGTCGCCCACAGGATCCATCACCAGAAACGGCTGCACATTCAAGTGCGCTGCCGGCAGCAGCGACAAGGCGCGCCCCATGATCTTTACAAAGCCAAATGGGTCGTTGTACCGTTGGTAAATCGGCCCTTTACTGACCAACGGTACGGTGACCAGACAGGGTTCGAGACCGGCAATGAGCGTGGCCGGTTGCAGGAGCGAAACCGTGTTATCGCTTAACGGTTGCGCGGCGGTTTCCGGGATTCCCAAATCGGGATTGGCCGTCATGGTGAAAGTGAGTTCGGCGGGCAGGTCGGAACCACTCTTAACCCAACTGGCGGGCAATCGAAACAGGAAACTGTGCTGCATGTCGCCGCGCAACTGCGCCAATGAAACGGCGCCAGTCATCATAGGAACACTCTCGACGGGATAAATCGGTGAATCAGGAAACTCCGTTCCGTTGCGGAAGCCATGCAGCACGGCAGTGGAATAGAAGATCTTGGCGAAGCTGTAGCTATCAAGGCGTGCATAGCCGCGCACGTAAGTTTCGTGCCCCGCCACCAGCGGGACTTGGCTGTCCAAGTTTTGAATCGCTTGCACAACCTCCAAGGCTTCGGCCTTAATGTTCAGTTGGACCTTGGGTGTGCCGGTGGCCAGGCGTTTGATGGTGGTGCTATTAAGGAAGTAGAGCCAGTCTCCATCACTACGCAGATTCAAGCCTGCTCCACCGCCGGGCAAGCCAATGAGATCCACACTGCCAGGGGGCGAGGAATAATCCGGCGCGCGGGATTGCCGGTAAAGCGAGTAGTCGCCCAACAGACAGGCGAACGGAGGGTTGCACGTCACTGGCTGCTCGGTCCAATAAATATTCGCGCTGTCCGCTGTCACAGCAGTGATTTGGTCCTGCGCCGGTGCGGTGTAGATCGTACTGACCGAGCCGCCTGCGGCGTTGATGGCGAGAAGCGTGCCGGGTGGCGTGCCTGAATTCGGAAATCTCTGGCCGGTTGAAGCGTAAACCGTGGTGAAGAATTTGAAGCTGATCGGAGGAACAAACTGTGATTCATCCCGAATGGCGAAGTCGGTTACCGTTACATTCGTTGCCAGCAGCACGTTCAGCGGCCCGGGAGGATTTATATCCATGCGCCACAAATCTCCAGTCGCCGTCAACGCAAAGATCGCATCGGTGGAGCTGAAAAAATTACCATAGGTATGACCGACCAGCTTGACGATTTGTTTGCCGCTTCCGCGCCGAACGTAGCCTACATCGCCGCTATTCGGATCATAACTCATGATGTCGAAATAGGAACCGTCGGAGTCCGACCAATAGAAGCGTCCGTTCCATAGCATCGCCGCACCGAAGGTGTAGCCGCTCGCCAGCGGTGTGTAGGCCGTTGGAATTTCAGTCGCCGGGGAGTTCTGCGACGCCCAAACGACTTTGCGATATATCCGCCTGCTTTGGTTGTCGGTAAAATAGAAATATACCGAATCCCGGGCCACTCCGGCAATACGGCTGGTCGTGTTAAAGACAGGAATGGTCGGCAACGCGCTCGGGAAGTTGTGGTTGTAACCGATCTGACAATTCTCGGGAATCTCGCCGCCTACGCCCCAACCTGACCACCAATACATTTCGTTGCCAGGATAAAGCTCAAACCCGACGCTAAAATCGCTCAGATAGCCTGCCGGCGCCGAGGCGGCCGGCGCAACGAACGAGACAATGCTATCCAATGCCCAAGCGTCTGGGTACGTCTTGGCCCAAACAAGCGAACAGAAGAGCAATAACAGAGGTTTGAGCCGCCATAATGTTGTCATTTTGCGGTTCTTCGGCCTGCTTCGAAAAATCACGCCGAAGTCGGGTGTTGCCGGTTTGTTTTTTTCCAAGGTTGTTTCCATGGCAGTGGCGGATGTGCAGTTCATGGCGGCGGTTTGTGTTTGAGGTTTGTGTTTGAAAGTGGCAAACGAATCAGCGAGTTGCTCGCCCAGATGAATGAGTTGCCATGCAGCAGGGTGGCTGCACCGTTCTGGGAGCGCACAAGATGCCCAAGGAACATTGGCCGGGGTGTCGTCCGCCTGACCATCGTCATGCGAGGACGAACCCAAGACTTGAAGCAGAACTGAATTCTCTGGATTGCGTGAGCCGAAGCTTAACGCGCTCCAGCCAGTCCGAACGGCGAACCGGGGCAAGCAACCGAAACATTTCCGACCCGTCCCGCAGGCGAAACTGGGAGGTGACACTTTCATGCAATCTTCTTAATACCGCTTCGGGCGGAAAGGTAACAAGCCGGCCGGGATTACCGGTCGAGGCCGCGGCTGGCGAGTTCGTGACGCGCGACGTGCAAGTCCCAGACCCGGAGGTTTTGATCCGTTTGCAGGGCAACGAGTTTGGCGGCGTCCGGGCTGAAGCATAAGGCAGTTATCCTGGTCAGGCGTAGGGCCTGGTAAGTGACTAGTTCGTTCCCGGTCGCTGCTTCCATCATAACAATCTCCCGGCTCTGCTTGATTAGTGCGAACCAGCGGCCGTTCGGACTAGAAGTCAAGATGCCAACTCAAGCGTGGAAAACATTGTGCGGCGAACCCGAGAAATCCTCTGTATGCTCCACGCCAGTCCGAATTGCGGCAACGGCCGCGGCTCGAGCCGATTAAATGCAATTGATTCATTCCACCAAGATCATTCCGCTGCTGGCGTTGGCGCTGCTGCCCGGCTGCACGACTCCTTCCCCCACGGCAGGGTTGCGCCTGAACCAGATTCAGGTGATCGGCACGCACAACTCGTATCACCTGCGGGGCAACGAGTCGTTGCTGACATTGATTGCGGCCCAAGATCCCAAAGCGCGGCGCGAACTCGACTACGGCCACCGGCCGCTGACGGAGCAGTTGTCACGGCTGGGCATCCGGCAGATCGAGCTGGATTGTTTCGCCGATCCGGTCGGCGGACTTTATGCCCGACCGCTGGGCCTTGAACGCGCAACCCAGGCGGGACTGCCGCCCGTGCCCAACTCCGATCCCACGGGCCGGCTTCGGCAGCCGGGCATCAAAGTGATGCACGTACCGGATGTTGATTTCGCCAGTTCGGCGCTGACGTTGGTGGACGGCTTGAAGCAAGTGCGCGCCTGGTCCGTGAAACATCCGCGGCATGTGCCGGTGTTCATTTTGCTCGAACTCAAGGAGGATTCCTTGGGGCCGCAATTCACGCAACCCGTGCCCTTCGACCAGGCGCAGTTGGCCAATCTGGAGCAGGAAATCCTGTCGGTGTTCCCGCGCGAATCCATCCTGACGCCGGACGACGTTCGCGGCGGCGCGGCCACCTTGCCCGAAGCCTTGCACCACTCGGGGTGGCCGAAGCTGGACGCCGTGCGCGGTCGCGTGATGTTCGGCCTCGACAATGAAGACGCCGTCCGCGACCGGTATCTCGCCGGGCATCCGGCGTTGGAGCGACGCCTGATGTTCGTGAGTGTGCCACCAACCAACCCGGCCGCCGCCTGGATGAAGCGCAACGACCCGATTCGCGATTTTGCGGAAATCCAGGAACTCGTGCGCGACGGTTTCCTGGTGCGGACACGGGCCGATTCCGACACCGAAGAAGCGCGGACCAACGATCCCCGAAAACGCGACCAGGCCCTGGCAAGCGGCGCGCAATTCGTCAGCACGGATTATCCGGAGCCGGACCGGCGGTTCTCGTCCTATTGCGTGCGACTTCCGGGTGGCGTGGTGGCGCGCATGAATCCTGTGACGGGCCCGAAGGATTTTCCGCGGATAGAACTGGAGTAAGGGCCAAAAGAAAGACCGTCAGCCGAGTTGGCGGCTGGATGCGCTGGTTGATCGCCGCCGCGATGTAAACTCGCGCGGGCGAAGCTCGACACTGCCCCGGAGCGCGGCTGTGTTGAAAACCAGCCGCAGCATGTTGGCAACTGGTGGGCAAGCGTTCCCGCGAGCCGGCTCGTCAGCAGCCTCGTACCACCGGCAGCGGCTGGTCGCGGACGACACAGCCGCCAAATGGGGACATTTTCATCGCGTCCAATCGGAGCTTTCTCAAAGCGTCGGGACCTGGGTTCAAGCCAGACTTGACGCCTCACCCAACGAAGGCACATGCTGATGCGCGGCAGCCGAATCAACCTAAACCTCCAAACCGATTCTTCCATGAAATGTCCAGCTTGCAAAAGTCAGTTGCGCGAGAAGGTCGCCTGCGGCATGACCCTCGATATTTGTTACGGTGGCTGCGCCGGCATCTGGTTTGATGCCCATGAACTGGAGCGCGTGGACGCCAAGGCCGCCACCAGTCTTCACTCGGTCTGGCAGGCGTTGCAAAAAAAGTTGAACCCACCGAGCCGCGCCTTTGCCCGCGCTGCCCCGAACAAGTGCTGGACCGAAAGTGGTTCTCTCCGGCGAAGAAGGTCGAGATTGACCAATGCCCCAAGTGCAACGGCATCTGGCTCGATGCGGGCGAGTTTTCCATCATCTTCGAGGAAATGAAAGTGAGCAAAATCACACCGCCCGGCTGGGCGGCGACAATGGCGGAAGCGGCGGCGGCTGTGCAGACCAAATTGGCTGGTCGTCCGACGAACCCCGGCGCCCCCGGTTGAGGCCGGGGCCGCGCGCCAGCATCCGTTCCCAATCCAGTTTCAGCAACAGCACTCCCATCGTCCATTCCACCAAATGCGCCACCCAAAAATTGATTCGCAGTTGTTCATTGGCAACCGGGCACGATTAAACCAGTTGCTCCCACCCCATTCGCTGGCCGTAATCAATTCCAATGATGTGCCACCCACCAACGCCGACGGCACGCTGGCGCTCCCGGTGAATTCGGATTTGTTCTACCTCACCGGCATCGAGCAGGAGCAGTCCATCCTGTTGCTGTATCCGGACGCCGATGACGAAAAGCACCGTGCCATCCTGTTTCTGCGCGAGCCGATCAAAGAACTGGAGATCTGGGAGGGTCACAAGCTCTCACGCGAACAGGCGCGGGCGATCTCCGGAGTGACGGAAGTGCTGTGGCTTTCCGATTTTCCCCGGCTCTTTCACCGGCTGATGTGCGAGGGCGAACACGTCTATCTCAATGGCAACGAACACAAGCGCGCCGTCATCGAGGTCGAAAGCCGGGAGGCCCGGTTCGTGGCCGACGTGATCCGGCGTTATCCGCTGCATGATTTCCGGCGGCTCGCCCCGTTGTTGCACACGCTGCGCGCCGTGAAGTCCAAGGTGGAGGTGGATTTGCTCCGGCGCGCTTGCGAACTCACCGAGGACGGCTTCCGTCGCGTGGCCAGGTTTGTCAAACCCGGCGTGAACGAAATGGAAGTTGAGGCCGAGTTCGCGCACGAATTCATCCGGCAGGGCGGCCGCTTTGCCTTTTTGCCCATCATCGCCTCCGGCCGGAACGCCTGCGGTCTGCATTATGTCAGCAACTCCGCCCCCTGCCGTGCCGGCGAGTTGTTGTTGCTGGATGTGGCCGCGAGTTACGCCAATTACAACGCCGACATGACGCGGACGATTCCGGTGAACGGCCGGTTCACACGCCGACAGCGGCAGGTGTATCGCGCAGTCCTGCGCACCTTGCGCGCGTGCATCCGTGGACTGACTCCCGGAAAAAAAATCAAGGACTGGCAACGGGAAGCCGAGCAGTTGATCGAACGCGAACTCGTGGACCTGGGCTTGATCACCTTGAAGCAGATTCGGCAGCAATCCGCCGACGCGCCCGCCTTCAAGCGATACTTCATGCACGGCGTTGGCCATCCGCTCGGGTTGGACGTGCATGACGTCGGCCTCACCACCCAACCCATGCAAGCCGGTTGGGTGATGACGGTGGAGCCCGGCATTTACCTTCCCGAGGAAGGTCTGGCCGTGCGACTCGAGAACGACGTGTTGCTGACCGAAAACGGCCCGGTGGACCTGCTGGCGGACGTGCCCATTGGGCCGGATGACATTGAAGCCCTGATGCAAACGCGTCGTACGAAACGGCGCTGAACGTCCGCGTCTTCATTCAACCGCGCGCCCATCGCCGGATTCAGCGGACTCCTTCCATCCAGCGCTTGATGGGTCGGGCCAGCACCAGCAACAACGCGCCGGCAATGAGCGGCAGGATGGTGATTTTGAGGTAGAGTGCGGGCCAGGCCGCCAGGCGATCATGATCAAATTCACCCGCGAGCAAACCTGCCAGCAGGTTGCCGAGTGAACTCGCCAGAAACCAGATGCCCATCATTTGCCCCACCAGCTTGCGCGGCGCGAGCTTGGTGACGGAACTCAAACCCACCGGACTCAAACACAGTTCGCCAAAGGTGTGGATGAGGTAGGTGGTGACGAGCCAGGTGGGCAGCGCCGGGTGTCCGGCCGCGACCACTTTCGCCGCTCCGGCCATCACCAGAAAACCCAGGGCGAGCAGGATCAGGCCAAACGCAAATTTCACCGGGATGCTCGGATCCAAGTTCCGCCGGCCCAGCCACACCCAGAGCCAGGCAAACACCGGCGCAAACGTGATGATGAAGATCGGTCCCAAGGCCTGAAACCACGCGGCCGGAATCTCAAACCCGCCCAACTGACGGACGGTGTCGCGCTCGGCGAACAAGTTGAACGACGAGCCGGCCTGTTCGAAGCCCGCCCAGAACAACGCCGATGCGGCGAACAAAACCAGAATGACTCCCACGCGCTCCCGCTCAACCTTGTTCAAGCCGCAGAACAAAAAAACCGTCAGGAAATACAATCCGGCGATGGCGAGAATGACGTACGCCATCGCTTGGGCGAGAGCCACCGGATTGAGTTTCAACCGGCCCGCCATGCCCAACCCCACCAGCAGCGCCGTCGCGACGAGCGCGCCGATCAATCCGAATCGCTCCACCACATGGAGCGGGCGGGTGTTTCCCCGTTCAATTCCCGCCTGACCGAGCCGCCCACGCGACAGCTTGAATTGCAGCAAGCCCAGCACCATGCCCACGCCCGCCGCGCCGAAGCCCCAGTGCCAGCCCAGGCGCGTCGCCAGCCAGCCGCAAACCATCGGCCCGACGAACGCGCCCAGATTGATGCCCATGTAGAAAATGGTGAAACCCGCGTCCCGGCGCGTGCCGCCTTCGGGATAAAGTTCGCCCACCAGCGTGCTCATGTTCGGCTTGAGCAGGCCGCTGCCAACCACCACGAACACCAGCCCGAGATAAAACGTCTGCGTCACCGGCAACGCCAGCGTGAAGTGACCAAGCGCGATGACGAGGCCACCGTACCACACCGCGCGTTGCGCGCCCCAGAGCCGGTCCGCCAGCCAGCCGCCCGGCAGCGACATCAGATAAACCGCGGCCGTGTAAAGTCCGTAAATGGCCGTGGCCGTTTTGTCCTCCAACCCCAGGCCACCACGCGTGGCATCCACCATGAACAACACAAGCAACGCCCGCATCCCGTAGTAGCTGAACCGTTCCCACATCTCGGTGAGGAACAGCGTGGAAAGACCGCGCGGCTGACCCGTCGGTGATGATGGCGCGGCCGGTTGCAGGTTCGAGTCGCTCATGATGCGTTAGGCCGTTTGTGAAAATCCTGACCCTCGACTTTCCCGCGACGGTCATACCGAAGGTTTCGGTTCGGGGGAAATCGGAAAGAAACTTGCCCGTCGGCCGCGTGACGCTTGGGTACGCGGGCAAGCGCGCGCACACCCAGACCGGGCGGCAAAGCGGCAGGTTCTCCGTTCATCGCTCCGTCGCCGCCCATTCACCGCGGCTGTTTCAATCGCGCCCGCACCAGTTCGGGCAGATACTTCACCGGAACCGAACCCTGTTCCAGCACGGCTTCATGGTAGCGCCCCAGCTCGAACTTGTCCCCCAGCTCACGCTCCACCTGCTGGCGCAACCGATACTGCGCCATGCGCCCGACGAAATACGTGCTCAACTGCGTGGAGCTTTGCTTCGCGCGAATCACCTTCAAGCGCGCCTCGCCCTCGGATTGAAAGGCGCCCTCCACCATCAACTTCATCGCCTCGTCATCGGTCATTTGATTGCAGTGCATCCGGTGGTCGAGGATCGCGTTCAGCACGGCGCGCAAATAGAACTTGAGCTGCATCAGGCGCAACCGCAGAACACGGTCGCCGTAGCCTTGATCGAGCATCATCTGTTCGGTGTAAACCGCCCAGCCTTCGATATAGACGCCGGAGGACAGCACGCGCCGGATCAGCGACGGATTCCGGTTCGCATACTCCAGTTGCACGTAGTGACCGGGATAAGCCTCGTGGATCGTGAGGATTTGCAACATGTGCTGGTTGTATTCCTCCAGAAAACTTTTCACCTTCGCCGCGCCCCAGTCGGCGGGCGGCGGACTGACCGCGTAGTAGCTGGCCGCTTTCGGATCCAACGGTGGCGCGTTCTCCATGTAGGCAATCGAATTGCCGCGCCGAAATTCGGGCATCTCGATGACCTGGCACAAGTCCGGTTCCGGCAGTCGCACGATGTCGTGGGAACGAATGAACGCCTTGATGCGGTCCACCGTCGCGCGGGCGTCCGGCAGCAACGCGTCCGGCTGACCATGCTCCTGGTCCACGGCGTCAATGACCTTCGCAATCGTCGTTCGTCGCCCGGCCGCATCATCCGGCGGCAACGCCTGCTGCGGGAAATAGCGGCTCCAAAGTTGCCGCGCCACCACGTACATGTCGCGTTGCACGCGCGTGTATTCGGCTTCCGCATCGGCCAGCACTTGGTCGGCGGTCATGCCCGCGTCGAGCACCAGCTCCAGCTTCCGCGCGAATTTGCGCTTGCCGATCCGCCAGTTGCCCGTCGCGCGCTTCATTAAATCACCTGCCAGAAACTGCTGATATTCTTTGAGGGCCGCGACCACCGGAGCGGCGGCGGCCTTCAACTTTTCCCCCTGGGTCGTTTCGCCCGCCAGTTCGAAGAGGCCAGACTCGTAAAAGGAAATCGCGCCCTGATTCTGGCGAATGGCGGTTTCCAGAATCGGCTGGGGCGGATGAGTCAGAGTGCGTCGGGCGGTTGCAATCACCCGCGGGATCTGCGCCATGCGCGCGATGCAGTTGGCGATGTTGGTTTCCTTGGGCAGCGTGGACTGGGTCAACAGGAGATAAACACTGTCGCTGATGTAGCTGCCGTAGGTGCGCGGGTCTTCCTCAAACGGATGAAAATTGTCCGCCAGCCACAGGTTGCGCAGCAGGTCGTGTTCGTAGATTTGGAAATCAACCTGTCCGGCGGGCGACAACCGGCGAAAATCCACCGCGCGCGGCAGTTCCTTGAGCGCCGCCCGCGTCTGCCGCGTCCAGCCGTCGCGCGCTTCCGGAGAAATGTCGTCCATCAAATTGTCGTACCGATGGTCGCCCAGGCCGGTTGCCGACACGGGCTGTTGGCGCAGAGAAATGTCCAGTTGTTGACGGAAGAACGACTCCAGTTTGGCATCCTCGGGATTCTGCGCGCTGGCACAGGCGATACCGGCGAGCAGCAAGATCACCGACGGCCAGCCCACGCCGACGCGACGCTCCCGCTCACCTTGTCGTTTGGTTGATTTGGATTCCGTTGATTTCATGTTTGTAAGTTGATGGAACTCACGCCAGGTCGCTCTGCCCTCGCCAAGACACGTCGCGTCGAAACGTGATTCCTGTTTCGCATGCGAAGTCGCATCCCCGTTGTCTTCGTCTCGGTGGGGTTGCGACAGGCTAAACGCAGCCCGTCGTCAGCGTAAAGCGTGAACTCGCCAGGTTGGCGGCATTACTTTCAACTTTCAACCGTCCACGCCCGCGGCCTAACATGCGCTCGTGCCGGTTCTGGCTTACATCTTGATCGCGCTGGGCGCCTACCTCCTTGGCTCGCTGCCGACGGGTTTCCTCGTCGCGCGCGCGAAGGGCGTGGACATCCGCACCGTCGGCAGCAAGAACATGGGCGCAACGAATGTCTTCCGCGTCCTGGGCAAAGGACCGGGCATCATGGTGCTGTTGGTGGACGTGCTCAAAGGCTGGGTCGCCGTCACCCTCGCCCGCTACTGGGTGCGCCACCTGAGCGGATGGGAGGCCGACGACGGCTTCTGGTCGAACCCGGCGAGCGCCTCCATCGTGGCGGGTCTGGCGGCGATCCTCGGTCACAACTACACCTGCTGGCTCGGGTTCAAGGGCGGCAAAGGCATCGCCACCACGGCGGGCGTGATCGTTGCGCTCGTGCCGTGGGCCTTTCTGGTGGGCCTCATCACCTTCAGCATTTGTCTGCTCGCGACGCGGTTTGTGTCCGTGGCTTCCATCATGGCTGCCGCCACCCTGCCCTTCGCCACCTGGTTCACCACGCACAATCCGTCGCTCACGGCGGTAACGGGCGCGATGGGGGCGCTCGCCATCTACAAACACAAGGCCAACATGCAACGCCTGCTCAACGGAACCGAGAATCGCTTTCAATTCAAACAAAAGAACCTGACACCATGAACATTACCGTGCTCGGCGCGGGTGCCTGGGGAACGGCGCTGGCCCGCATGTTGGCCCTCCGCCAACACGAGGTCACGCTCTGGGATTATTTTCCGGAAACGGCGGCCACCATCAATCGCACACACGTCAACGAGCGTTATCTACCCGGCATCCGCCTGCCGGAATCGTTGCGCGGTGAAGCCGATGCCGCCCAGGCCGTGCAACCGGCCGAACTGGTCGTCGTGGCCAGCGTCTCCAAAGGCTTTCGCAACGCCACCCAATGTCTGGGCGCGTTCCGCGGCGTGGTCGTCAGCGTGACCAAGGGCATCGAGTTCGAGACGGGCAAGACGATGACCGATATTCTCACCGAGACCGCACCCGCCGCCCGCATCGTCGCGATGTCCGGCCCCACCCTGGCCGGCGAAGTGGCCAAAGGCGTGCCGACGGCCATCGTCGCCGCGAGCGCGGACGCCGCCGCAGCGCAGACCGTGCAGGAATTATTTCATGGCCCGGCGTTCCGCGTTTACACTAGCAACGACGTGCATGGGGTGGAACTGGGTGGCGCGTTGAAGAACGTCATCGCCATCGGCGCCGGCGTGTGCGACGGCCTCGGCTTTGGCGACAACTCGAAGGCCGCGCTCGTGACCCGCGCCGTCGCGGAGATGCGGCGACTGGGCGTAGCCTGCGGCGCCCAGGCGGAAACCTTCACCGGCTTGAGCGGTTTGGGTGATTTGATGGTGACCTGCTTCTCGAAACTGAGCCGCAATCGCGGCTTTGGTGAACGCCTGGGCCGCGGCGAGAAAGCTGAAGCCATTGTCGCCAGCATGACCGCCGTGGCCGAGGGTTATCCCAACGCGCGCTCCGCCCGCGAACTGGCGCGCCGTCACGACGTGGACACGCCTATCATGGCCGAGGTGTATGCGATGTGTTACGAAGGCAAGGACGCGCGGCAAGCGTTGCAAGACCTCACCACACGCGAGTCCAAGGCGGAGGACTGAGGCCTTCGCGAGTCTGATTACTCATCTCTTCTTGCCGCCGGCGGCAACAGCTTTTGACCGCAGCCCGGTCATCGTTAGCAAAGGCAACACAGTGAAGTGGCCATCATCCTCGTGAACGATGGCGTACGACGCGTTCGGTGGCAGCCAGATGTAATCCGGGTGCGGCACGGAATACTCCCGGCCATCAGCCATGCGCAAAGTAAAGGGAACGCCTGTCTCGACTGCTGATTCTATTTGCTTCCGCGTCACGGCGACATTTTTCCTCAGATAGTTTGAGACCGCAAGTGGCTTCTTGCTACCCACGCCACCGCATTTTCCCTCAACCGGCGGTCTCGTTTTCCGCATGAAGCAATAGGCCGGCGAACTGCACCTTGCACGACATGAAAACACCCATTATGGCCGAGGTCTATGCGATGTGCTACGAGGCAAGGACGCGCGGCAGGCCCTGCAAGACCTCACCACGCGCGAATCAAAGCCGGAGGATTGAACCTTCGCCGGGAGCGCCAACGCCCCGCTGGCGTGTTACCGCTTGTTCACTCTCGCCACTCGCCGCCAAGACGGCGCTCGCAAACAGGATAACAAACAGAACAAGACGACCAGGAACTCAGATAACAACTCCGTTTCCTCTGTTGCCTCCTGTAAAATTACCCCGCCAACGCGTCTTTGATCAGCTTCATCAACTCGCCGTGCGATTCCACAGCTTTGAGTTGGGGAAAGTCGCGTTTCACGTTATCAGGGGCGTGGATGAGGAAACCCACGTTGGCCTCCAGCAACATCGCGGTGTCGTTGTAGGAATCGCCGGCCGAGATGACGTGGTAGTTCAGCGACTTGAGCGCCGCCACGGATTGCTTCTTCTGATCCGGCTGGCGGAGCTGGTAATTGACAATGCGATCATTCGCCACCACGAGCCGGTGACAGAACAACGTCGGCCAGTCGAGCTGGCGCATGAGCGGTTGGGCGAATTGCTCGAACGTGTCCGAGAGAATGATGACTTGCACGAACGAGCGCAGTTCATCGAGAAATTCCTTTCCGCCCGGCAGCGGTTGGAGCGTGCCGATGACGCTCTGGATGTCCGAGAGCTTGATGCCGTGCCGGTCCAGAATCTCGATGCGGTAACGCATGAGCTGGTCGTAGTCCGGCTCGTCGCGCGTGGTGCGGCGCAACTCCGGGAGGCCGGTCTTCTCGGCCACGGCGATCCAGATTTCGGGGGTCAGCACCCCTTCCATGTCCAGGGTGACAATTGATTGTTTCACGCGAGCGGAGTTTTCCAGAACCGCTCCCAGGTGTCCAGCGGGAGCCAGGCTGAATCACCCCCCCGCTGCCGCGCCGCCAAATTATTTTCTTCTCAGGCGCGATTCTTTCACGACAATCCTTCCGCCATGCACTCAAATTTTTGCCGCCGGTTCATTCTGTTCTTCTGTTCGTTGCTGGGTTGCCTCACCGTGACCGCCGCGCCGCCACCCGCGCCGCTGGAACTGCGGGCCGGCGACCGCGTCGTGTTCCTGGGCGACACCTTCATGGAGCGCGAGCAGTATTACGGTTGGATCGAACTGATGCTGACCACGCGCTTTCCGGATCGGGACATCACCTTCCGCAACCTCGGCTGGAGCGCGGACACACCGGCGGGCGATTCGCGCTTCGGACGATCGCTGCTGCAAGCGGGCCTGGAGCCGGCCGACGAAGGTTGGAAACAACTGGTCAAACAACTCGAAGAAGCCAAACCCACAGTCGTGTTTCTCGGCTACGGCATGGCCAGTTCGTTCGACGGTGCGGCCGGCCTCGCCAAGTTCAAGGCCGACTACGAACGCCTGCTCGCGACGCTGGAGAAAATTTCGCCGGGCGTGCGGCTAGTCTTTGTCGGACCGATCGCGCACGACGACGCCCGGGCCGAGCAACATTGCGTGACGGTCGCCGAGGAACGCGCGCACAACCAGGAACTGGACCGCTATCGCGACACGATCCGGGAGATCGGCGCAGCGCGGGGGGCGTGGGTGGTTGCCTTGAGCAGATTGCCCGGTTCGACCCGCACCGTCACGACGGACAACGGCATTCACCTCAACAACGAAGGCTATCGCCGGGCCGCGTTGGAAATTGAGAAGGGGCTGGGTTGGAAGCCGGGCGCGTGGAACGCCGCCTCGAATCGGAAGCTCGTCGAGCCACTGCGCCAGGCCATTCTGCGCAAGAACGAGTGGTTCTTCTATCGCTCGCGCCCGCAAAACATGGCTTACATCTTCGGCTTCCGGAAAGGTGAGCAGGGCCAGAACGCCGTCGAGATTCCAAAATTCGATGCCTACATCGCCGCCGAAGAAAAGCGGATCGCACTGCTCCGGCAACTCAAACCCGACGTCACCGTGCCGGAGAATCCGCGGCGCATCGGCAACCTCAACGCCAAACACACCCCGCAACCGCTGCCGCAGTTCGAAGTCGCCGACGGACTGGAGGTCACGCTCTGGGCCGAGGACCCGTTGCTCGACAAACCCATTCAGATCAACTTCGATCCGCAGGGCCGGCTCTGGGTCGCCAGTTCGGAGGTGTATCCGCAAATCGAACCCGGCCAGGCCGCGACGGACAAGATCGTGGTGCTCGAAGACACGCGCGGCGTCGGCCAGGCCGACCGCGCGACGGTGTTTGTCGAGGGCTTGCTCGTGCCGACGGGCATCGAACCCGGCGACGGCGGTTGTTACGTTGCGCAAAGCACGGAGTTGCTGCACTTCAAAGACACCGACGGCGACGGCAAGTCGGACCAGCGGCGCATCGTGTTGAGCGGTTTCGGCACCGAGGACACGCACCATAATCTGCACACCCTGCGCTGGGGCTTCGATGGGCGGATGTATTTCAACCAATCCATTTACACGCGCAGCGATCTGGAAACGCCGCACGGCGTCGTGCGTTTGAAGGGCGGCGGCGTGTTCCGCTTTGACCCGCGCGACGAAGAACTGTCCATTCTCTACCGGGGCTGGATCAACTCGTGGGGACATCAGTTCGACGACTACGGCGAATCGTTCCTGACCGATGGCGCGGGCGGCGGCGGCATCAACTTCGGACTGCCCGGGGCGAGTTATGTCACCGCGCCCAAGGCCCGGCGCATCCTCGACAGCGTCAGTCCCGGCAGTTACCCGAAATTTGCCAGCATCGAAATCATCCGCAGCCAGCAGTTCCCGCCGGACTGGCAGCACGACATCATTACCTGCGATTTTCGCGCGCATCGCGTGGTGCGCTTCAAAATCTCCGATCAAGGCGCCGGCTACGTGACCCAGGAAATGCCGGACGTGATGCGGAGCACGGCGGATTCCTTCCGGCCGATTGACGTGAAGATGGGGCCGGACGGCGCGCTGTACGTGGCCGACTGGAGCAATCCCATCATCCAGCACGGCGAAGTGGACTTCCGCGATCCGCGCCGGGACAAGGAGCATGGCCGCATCTGGCGCATCACCGCGAAGGGCCGGCCCGCGTTGGCGCGGGTGAATTTCACCCAGCTCAAAAACCCGGCGTTGCTGGACAAGCTGGTCTCGCCAAATTACTACGAAGTGGAAAGCGCCCGGCGCGTGCTGACCGAGCGCGGCGTGGGCAAGGTGCGCAAAGACCTGAACGCCTGGACCAAAAAGCAAACGGACGACCAAGCGCGCCTGCGCGCCTTGTGGATGTATCAAACCTTCAACCTCCCTCAGCCCGAGTTGTTGAACCGGCTGCTCGCCGCGCACGACGCCAACATTCGCGCCGCCGCCACGCGCGTGCTCGGTGAATGGTCCGCCCCAGATCAACCCAAGCCCGGACTTTCCGTCAACGCCGCGCTTGCGCAACTGTCCCGGCTGGTCACCGATGCGAATCCGCGCGTCCGCCTCGAAGCGGTGCGCGCGCTGGGCAAATTGAATTCCGCCGCCGCCGCCGACCTCGCCTTCAAGGCGCTCGATCAACCCATGGATCGGTTTCTCGATTACGCGCTTTGGCTGACGATCAATGAACTGGCCGAGCCGTGGCTGGCCGAACTCAAATCGGGCAAGTGGAATGTGGCGAGCCATGAGGCGCAACTCGAGTTCGGCCTCAAAGCCATTGACCCCGCGCTCACCCGCGATGTCCTCAATCAGATTCTCGGCGATCAACCCCTGCCCCGGGACGGGAGCGGGCCGCGCATTGAACTCATCGGCGCCGCCGGTGGCGCACAGCAGCAACGCATCTTGTTCGAGCAAGCAGTCACGGGCGGGTTCGATGAACCGGCGCTGGTTCGCGCCTTGCACACCCTTGCCACCGCCGCCCGCCTGCGCAACGTGAAACCTGACGGCGACCTGGCGCGCCTCGCTCCCTTGCTCACCGCCACCAACGAAAGCGTCCGCAGTGCGGCGATCCAACTCGCCGGGGTTTGGAAGGTCGCCGCCCTGAGTCCGCAGTTGATTCATGCAGCCAACAATCCACAGACGCCTCCCGGCGAACGCGCCGCCGCCTTCGCCGCCTTGCGCGACATCGGAGGGTCGGGCGTCATTGCCGATTTGAAAGCGGTCACGGAAACCGCCGCCTCCCCGGCCATCCAGCGCGAGGCCGTGACCACGCTGGCGGGACTGGATTTCACCGCGGCAATGCCGGAAATCCTGGTCACGTTGAAAGCCACCACCAACGAGGCCGAAGCGACGGTGCTCTGGCGGAATCTGCTGGGAATTCGCCACGCCGGCGAGCAACTGGCGAAGGCGTTGCCAGGCTCGGGGTTGCCGGCCGCCACCGCCCGCGCCGGTTTGCAGGTGGCGCGTTCGGGCAATCAAAATGCGATGCTCGTGCCCGTCCTCATGCCGCTCGCCGGACTGGCGCTGCCAACGCAACCCATGACGCCCGCTGAACTTCAGGCCCTGGCGGCGAAGGCGCTCGCCCAGGGTGACGCGGCGCGGGGAGAACTTGTTTATCGCCGACCCGAACTGGCGTGCATGACCTGTCACGCCATCGGCGGTGTGGGTGGCAAGGTCGGCCCCGACCTGACGAGCATTGGCGCGAGCGCGCCGGCGGATTACCTCGTCGAGTCGTTGTTTTATCCAAACGCCAAGATCAAGGAAGGATTCAACTCCGTGGACATCACCACCAAGGACGATCAGGAATTCAGCGGCATCGTCGTCCGCGAATCCGACAATGAAGTCGTCCTGCGCAACGCAGCCAATCAGGAGGTCTCCATCGCCAAGCGCAACATCGCCAACCGGGTCACGGGCGGTTCGTTGATGCCCGGCGGTTTGCCGGAGGCGTTGCTGCCCGAGGAGCGGCTCGACTTGATCAAGTTCCTCTCGCAGTTGGGCCGGCCCGGCGAGTACGACGCGGCCCAGGGTGGCGCGGCCCGGTTCTGGCGGCTTTACAAAGTTACGTCGGAAAACGAGCACCTCGGCAGCGAGCACGTGATCCGGGGTGACCTCAGCTTGAAAGATTGGGTGCCGGTCTTTGCGCTGGTGAATGGCGAGCTGTCAAAGGCCGCCTGCGTCGCAACGCTCCCGACCTGGAACGACACGACTCGCGGACTGTACGCGGCGACGCAGTTTCAACCGACGAAAGCCGGTCCGGTGACGCTGCAACTGATCGGGAACGTCAAAGGCGCGTGGTTGAACGGTCAACTCGTGAAGGCCGGGGCGAAATTCACCGTGGAAGCGAAGCCCGGCGTGAACACGTTCGTGGTGCAACTGGACGGATCACAACTCCCCGAGGTGTTGAAACTAAGCTCGGGCGACGTTTCGTTCCTGACGAATTAGCTGGGTCGAAGTCGGCGCGCCAACGTCGTTTAGTTTGCGGTAGCAGTTCTCGCGCTGCGAGAACTCCGCCCGCGCAGAGCAGGCGGCGGGCGGCGGCGAGGGGAGCAAAGCAGCACACCGCTGAACGCGGCGCTGGTTTTCGCAGCGCGAAAACCACTACCACGCACGCGCTGGTTTTTGCCGCGCGAAAGTTGCTGCCACTCGGGTCCTGCCAGCTTTGGGGAGCCACCAAAATGCGCCCCGCCTCCCGCCTCGATTATCCCGCTCGCCCTTTCGCGCCCGAGGTGATATTCCATTGGGAATGGCAATCCGAATCCTTCTGTTGCTGGCGATGTTGTCGCCGTTGGGTGTTTCTGCCCAGTCCAATCGTTACGACCTCATCATCCGCCACGGCCGCGTGGTGGACGGCACGGGCAATCCCACCTTCTTCGCGGACGTGGCGGTCAAGGACGGGCACATTGCCGCGATTGGTCGCGTGACCGGCACCGCGCCCAAGGAAATTGATGCCACAGGCATGATCGTCGCCCCGGGCTTCATTGACGTCCACACACACGCGGATGAATTGGGTGATCCCAAGCCCGCAGCCTGGCAACAACGCGCGGAGAATTTTCTGCGCATGGGTGTCACGACGGTGGTGGTCGGCAACTGCGGTGATTCGGCGCTGGACGTCGGCAAGTTCTTCCAAGACGTGAAAGCCCACGGAGTTTCGATCAACGTCACCACGCTCATCGGCCACAATACGGTTCGGGAAAAGGCCATGGGCGGAGACTTCGACCGTCCGCCCACGCCCGAGGAGTTGGCCAAAATGAAATCGCTCGTGGAACAGGCGATGAAGGACGGCGCGGTCGGTTTGTCCACCGGATTGATCTACCTGCCGGGGGTCTTCTCGAAACCGGACGAAGTCGTCGCCCTGGCCCAGATCATCGCTCCGTACGACGGCATCTACGCCAGCCACATGCGGCACGAGAACACGCACATCTACGAGGCGCTGGACGAAGTTTGTCGCGTGGCGCGCGAGGCGAAGGTGCGGGCGGAGGTTTCGCACATCAAACTCTCCGGCGAAAAGGCGTGGGGTCAGGCGACCCAGGTCCTGGCCTACCTCGAAAAGGCCCGGGCAGAAGGACTGGACATCACGCAGGACCAATACGCCTACACCGCTTCGAGTACCACGATGCGCCAATTGATCCCGGACGAGGCGTTCGACGGTGGCAACCGGAAGTTTCTCGACATGCTCGCTGACCCAGTGGGGAAGGCGAAACTGGTTTCGTTGATGAAGGAACACATCAAAGCGCGCGGCCGCACCGACTACGCGTACGCGGTCATCGCCTCCTACAAACACGATCCGACGCTGAACGGGCTGAACATCGTCGAGGCGGCGAGGAAAGCGCGCGGCGCGGATTCACTGGGCGACCAGATTGAACTGATTCTCGACCTGCAAAAGAACGGCGGCGCGGCCGGCGTCTTTCACGGGATGAGCGAGGATGACTTGCAGGCTTTTATGCGTTGCCCCAACACGATGGTCGCCAGTGACAGCGGCCTGCGCGAGTTCGGCAAGGATGTGCCGCACCCGCGCGGCTACGGCAACAACGCCCGGGTGCTGGGCCATTACGTGCGCGAGTTGAAAGTGCTGCGGTTGGAGGACGCGGTTCGCAAGATGAGCAGCCTGCCCGCGAACACCTTTCGCCTGAAACAGCGCGGGCAACTGCGCGACGGAAACTGGGCGGACATCGTGGTGTTTGATCCGGAGCGGGTCAACTCACCGGCGACGTACCGGTCGCCGCATCAGTATGCGGTGGGCATTCCCTACGTGCTGGTGAACGGAGTCATGGTCATTCAGGAGGGCAAACACACCGGCGCGACTCCGGGACTGGGCTTGCGGCACGAGGTCAATTGACCAGCGGCCGTTGAAGAGGCTCGACGTTCGCGCATCATCGGTGACGCGCGCGAGCGCGGCGGCAAATCCACTTGAAGCTCCGGCTTCCCGTCGCTAATGTGCGCGGCATGTTGAAGCCCTCACTTTGCCTGTTGGCTCTGATAATCATGGCGACCTCCTGCTCCCCCCACTCGGACTCAGATAAACCTCGCTCCTCTTCCGCGGCGCTCAAAACCGTCGCGGATTTCCAGCAGGCGGGAAACAAATTCAAAAATGTTCTGCGGCTGCCGCAGTTTGAAACCACGCCGGATGCCATCAAGATGACGGCGGACCAGACGATGGCGGCGGCGGATGCGGGCTTCGACAAGATTGGGCGGTTGCCGACCGACCAGGTGCGGTTCACCAACACCGTCGGGGCGCTGGATGACATTGGTTTTCAAATCGCCGGCACGATGAACCGGCTTTATCTGATCAAGGAAACCAGCACCAACGCCGCCGTGCGCGAGGCGGCTACGGAAGCGGTGAAGCGCCTGGAGGAATGGACGGTGGGACTGGATTACCGGGAGGATGTGTATCGGGCGGTGAAGGCGTATGCGAACACCCAGCCCCACTTGACCGGAGAGGACGCGCGGTTGCTGGAGTATGCGATGCGCGATTATCGCCGGGCCGGCCTGGCCTTGCCCAAGGCGGAACGTGACGAGGTGGAACGGCTGCGCAAGGAACTCACGGCGGTCAGCACGGATTTCGAGAGCAACATCAATCGAGCGCGGAAGTCGCTCACGTTCACGAAAGCCGAGCTGGCCGGCGCGCCGGACTCGTTGTTGAACGCGCCCGGGGTGAAAACGGGCGACGACGAATTCACCCTTCAGGTGAACGTGACCTGGCAATATCTCGCCGCGCTGGAGCACGTGAAGCGCGAGGACGTGCGCCGGCGGGTCCAGACCGAGCGCGACCGGCTGGCCATGGCGGAGAACGGGCCGCTCGTGGGCAAGCTGCTGGCGTTGCGCTACGAAATCGCCACCCGGCTGGGCTACGCGAACTGGGCCGATTACCAGTTGGAAGTGAAGATGGCGAAGAACGCGGCCACCGCGATGGCCTTTGAGGAGAAGCTGCGCGATGGCCTGCAACCCAAGTTCGACGCGGAGCTGGCGGAGTTTCGTCAGCTTAAAGCGGCGGAGACCGGCGACGCGAACGCGCAGATTCGACTCTGGGACTGGCGCTATTACGCCGATCAACTCCGGAAGAAAAAATACAACGTGGACAGCGAGGCGTTGCGGAAGTATTTCCCCATGCAAGCCGTGCTGGACGGCATGTTCCAGATCTACCAACGCATCTTTGGCGTGCAGTACGTGCGGCTTGATCCGCCGTACAAGTGGGTGGGCGATCTGCAACTCTGGGGCGTGACGGATGCGAAGACGGGCGAGCCGCTGGGCTTTTTCTATCTCGACCTGTATCCACGCGACGGGAAGTACAATCACTTCGCCATGTTTCCCATCATTGACGGCAAGCGCCTGGCGGACGGCCAATACCAACGCCCGGTGGTATCGCTCGTGTGCAATTTCACGCCGGGGACGGACGGCGCGCCGCCGCTGCTGGATCACGACTCCGTGGAGACGCTGTTCCACGAGTTCGGTCACGCCATGCACGCGATCCTGACGCGAGCCAATTTCGAACGCTTCTCCGGCACGAGCGTCCCGGGCGATTTTGTGGAGGCCCCGTCCCAAATGTTGGAAAACTGGGCGTGGGACAAGCAGGTGCTCGATAGCTTCGCGGCGGACTATCGGGATCCATCAAAGAAGATCCCACCGGAAATCCTCAATCAGTTGAAGGCCGCAAAGTACGCCACCTACGGCTGTTATTATCGCCGGCAACTTTCCTTCGGATTGATGGACCTGGTGCTGCACACCCAGATCACGGACCAGAACACGGCCGACGCGATTCCGCTGTCGAACAAGGTGCTGGGGGAAACCTTCCTGCCCGAGCCGGAGGGAACGGCCATGATCACGTATCTCGGACACTTCGTCGGTTACGACGCGGGCTATTATGGCTACGCCTGGGCGGATGCGATTGCAGCGGACATGGCCACGGTGTTCAAGCAGTCGCCGGGCGGATTTCTGGACGTGGCGGCGGGGCGACGCCTGCGCACGGAGATTTATTCCCAGGGCAATTCGCGCGACGTGAACGTGAGCATCGAGAAGTTTCTGGGCCGGCCGCGTTCGCTCGAGCCATTCTTGAAGGAAATTGGCGCGCAGCCCGCGAAATGAAGGCGCTGCCGCACACCCGCTCCTGCTTCGTTTGTGGCGAGGCGAACCCGACCGGGCTGAAACTGCGCTTCGAGACGGACGGACGAATCGTGCGGGCGCGCTTCGTTCCCCGGATCGAGCACGTTGGCTTTCACAGCGTGGTGCATGGCGGCATTACGGCCACGGTGCTGGATGAAATCATGGTCTGGGCCTGTGCCGTGCCAACGAGGCGGTTCGCCTATTGCGCGGAACTCAACGTGCGTTATCTGCTTCCGCTGTCACCCAATCAGGAGGTCGTCTTGACCGGCGAACTGGTGACGAATCGCAAAGGACGGATTTTCGATGCGAAGGCCTGGATCGAAAATGGCGCGGGAAAAATTCTCGCGGCCGCAACCGGCAAATACCTGCCCATCGCGGGGAGTGACGCCGCAAAGATGGCCGCGGATTTCGTGGGAGACGCGAGTTGGCTCCAAGCTCCGCCGGATGCGGCCGCGTTGGGAAACCGCAATCTTACCTGACCTCCAACTCGATGTTGCGGCGCTCCAAGGTAGTGCCTTCGTTCTGAGCGAGCCGCGCCAGATTGATATTGTAATCCGCAAGCGCCCGGATCTCAGCCGAGCGCGCGGTGGTGAGATTGCTCTGGAGTTGCAGCACCACAAAGCTCGTGCTCTTGCCCTTCTCGAGTTTGGTCTGCTCCGCCTTTAGCGCATCCTCGGCGTACACCGCGGCCTGACGGGTGGCTTCGACCCGTTCCAGGCTGGAGCGGGCGTTGGCCATGGAATTTTCAATCAGGATCAGGGCGCTCTGCTCCAGTTGCTTTAGTTGCAACTGCAATTGCTCCTTCGTGACCTTGGCCGACTTGAAACTGTTGCGCGCCCCGGTATTGGCCAGCGGCACGGTGACGGCGACGCCGTAGGAATAGTAGGGGTTGTTCAGGCTGCCGATCTGGTCCAGGGCGCCGTTGAACTCGACTCCGGACCCGGTGTAGCCGTAACTGCCCACCAGGTCCAGTTGCGGATACAATTGGTTCTTCGAATAGCTCACGACTTTGGTCTGTTGTTCCACGCTGATTCGGGCCTGCAACAGATCGGGCCGTTCGGCCATGCCCTTGCGCCAGCTATCCTGGAGATTCAAGGTTTGTGGCAGCGCCAGCAATTTCTCCGACGGCACCACCCGGACGTCCATCCATTCGTTGTAATTGTCGCTCAACAAATTTTTCAGCACCCGCTCCGCTGTATCGCGACTGGCGCGGGCATCAAGCAGGTCCGCCCGGTTGGCGGCGGCCTGGGACTCCGCCTGTTTCTCATCCAACGGCGCCAACGCGCCCACTTCCACCCGGCGCTTGTTTTCCGCGACGAGCCGTTCGGCGAGTTCCAGGGCTTTCTCCTGCACGGTCACATTGTCTTCCGCGTAAATGAGGTTGTAATACGCCGCCTCCACATCCGTCACGGTGTTGATCACCCGGCTGCGCAGGCCCAGTTCGGAAATTTTCAGATTCTTCTTGTTGAGGAAAATCTGGAGACGCGTGTTATCAATCCAGAAATTTTTCAACAACGGCTGGCGCATGGTGAAGATGCCGGCGTTGCCGCTGGTGGTCTCAAAAGGCACGCCGGGCAGTGGGACGCCGCCAGGGCCGACGGGCAGGTAATCGCCCCAGCGATCTGACAGATTCACGCCCAGGCCGTAGCTCAGTCCCCAAGGCAGCAACCCATTCAGCCCGCCATTGACGCTGTTCGCCTCGTTCTCGGAGCCGGAATAGGGCAGATTGTTGGAATCCAGCCCGCCCTGAGTCAGGCTGTAATCATGGCGCGCGCCGAAGCTCAAAGTCGGGTCATAGCTCTCATAAGTGCCGGCCAGGGTGAAGGACTTCAGTTGCGGGTCGAGCCGGTTGATTTGGATGTCCAGGTTGTGCTCCAGGGCAATCCGCGTGCATTCCTCCAGTGAAAGCGACCGGACGGTTTCAGCCCGCAACGGCAACCCCAGCCCAACCCCGATCAACGCGATGGCAATTCCCTTTAATTTCATTCGTTTGTCCAGCTTGGAGTAATGGTTTGTATTCGTCAACCCGCCGCCCGTTTCAGACGGTCGCCAATGGCCCGCCATTCAATCCCCGTTGGCAGTGCCTCCACCACGATCAACCCCGCGCCCGCCGCGTCGCACCGGTGTAATTCCGCATACAGCGCCCGCGCGAACGCCTCCGCATCGTGCGGAATCACACTCACCCCGCCCAAACCATCGTCGGCCGGAATCTGCGTGTGGGCGATGACGTGGATGCGGGACCGCGGCAGGTCGAAGGCCGCAAGTTGCAACCGCAAGTCGTCCGTGCCAGCCCACGATCGCACCATCAATTTCGCCTGGGGTGAGTAATGCCTGGTCAACTGGCCCGGACTGCGGAGCGCCCCGGGTTTGGACTCCCGGTCTCCCAGTTCGCCAACAACCGCAACCAGTGATTCATCGTGGATCATGCCGGGCCGCAGCACACGAGGTGGAGTTTCGGTGAGATCAATCACGGTGGATTCGATGCCGACTTGGGATTGGCCGCCGTCCACGATCAGCGGGAGTTTGTCGCCCAATTGCCGGCGGACGTGCTCCGGGTTGGTGGGAGAAATCTGGTTCGACAAATTCGCACTCGGCGCCGCCAGCGGAAAGCCACAGTCGCGAATCACCGCCTGCATGAACGGATGACTTGGCCACCGCACGCCAACGGTTGGTCCGCCCGCCGTGACCAGCTCCGGGATGATTTTCGCCTTCGGCAACACCAGCGTCAGCGGACCGGGCCAGAACGCCCGCGCCAGTTTTGCCGCCGCCGCCGGCCAATGGCTCACGCACTGTTGCGCCAGCGCGAGGTCCGCGACATGCACAATGACGGGATTGTGGACCGGCCGGCCCTTGATCTCGAAAATCTTCGCGACCGCCTTTGGGTCGAGCGCATTGGCGGCGAGACCGTAAACGGTTTCGGTCGGCAACGCGACCACTTCGCCCGCCCGCAACAATTCCGCCGCGCGCCGCGTCGCCGCCGCGAACAGCGCCGCCGTGTGCGTGGGCAACATTTCCGCCGGGATCATGCCGATAAAAGCTCAACGCTTAGATAGACCCCGGAGCGCGCGAATTGTTTCATCCTGCCCGGACTATTCATAGCGCAACGCATCCGGCGGCCATGCCGCCCCCGAGCAGCAGCGGCACGATGATCCAAGTCAACCAGCCCGACCTCTTGTCGTTTGCCATACCTTGGTGGCATTAGACGCAGAATTTGTCGCATCGTCAAAGTATCTGCGTCTCCGAAATCCCGAACCGCCGGGCCAAAGTGAAACAAGCCACCAACACCCGCCTCGAAACACCGGAACAATGTCGCGCGAGAAGGATTGTTAACCCGCCATCTTCGTCTTAACCATCGTTCAGACGTAAGCGACGAAGAAAGTGTAAGCCAAGAAAAGGATGCCGACCTAGCCGCGGCTGAATGGATTTTGGATGGTATTAAGGCGGAGGACAACCCTCGATTCGTCAAGCGACTCATCGGCATGGTTCAGGCGTTGGTTCTGACAACCGCGTATGGTCTTGACGGAGGAAATCTTGGCGGTAAGCGGCATCCATTTTCTTATGACCGATTGGCTTCCCTGCTCAACTGGAAGCCTCACAACACCTAACAACGGCACCCATTGTGGCGATGGATTCTGGGTCAGAATTCGCCGAACGCAAGTTCGCGCTCTGAACCCCTGAACCGGGACTTGGGGTCTGGGAGCGCCGGCGTCTCGCCGGCGACTTCCTTCGCTGCGGACTCTAACGAGCCGGCGAGACGCCGGCGCTCCCAGGTTCATGGGGAGGGGAAATCGGAATTGGTATAAAGTCCCAGAGCATTGCAGCGTGAAGGTGTTTTCAGACCCCTGTCCTGGGGGAGTGTGTATTACGTCATGCTGTGCCCCTTGCGGGGGAGCTGCGTGTATATTGAGGGCGAAGCTGCGCGGAAGCATGCCTGCTTGTTCTGCTGGATTCTACCCTGATTCCGGAGACACAGCTATCCACACCGACTTTCCATGGAGGTGAAGTTGGATGTATGTTCTTGAAGAGCCGTGTCTCCTCAATTACAGTTCTCAATGTCAAACCTGACACGTTTTCTTGGGATTCTCGGGCTGACGATGCTATTTGTTGTCGCGCTATTCATAGCGACAGTATCAATCATTGAGTTCACCGTTTCGCTTCACGGAATCTCCACAAATGAGTCGCCAAATTTCACGGAGGAGAAATTTGTGTCGCTAAAGGTCGGCATGACGTACGACAGAGTCCAGAGCATTATTGGTCTCCCCTTATCCCAACAGGGAAAAGCCCAACATGAGTTCGAGCTATGGTACACGCAGTCAAAGGAGCCGCTAGATGGCTGGGGGACATGGGATGCCCGTATTTTAGTGCTTTCAAACGGAGTTGTTACCGAAATTATTTCGCGTAAGCTCCCGAACCATTGATGTGTTACGAGCATTTTTTTGGTCGCGAAGGTGAACATTTCACGCCAACAATGCCGCAAGTGACGAGTGGCAAGAAGTATTGGAGCGACAACACGCCGGTCGCGGGTCAGCAATTCGACTACTCGTTCGACGACATCGGGAATCGCAAGACCACCACGTGGGACACGCGGCAGGCGACGTACACACCGAACAACTTGAACCAATACACCCAACGCACCGTGCCGGGTTATGTGAATGTGCTGGGCATGGCCACGAACACGGCCACGGTGAGCTTGTGGAGCAAGGAAATGAATGCGTTGTATGCTCCAACGACCCGAAAGGGCGACTACTTTCGTGGGGAGATTCCAGTGAACAATGCCACGGGCGCCGTCTGGCTCACGATTACCAACGTGGCGGCGTTGAGCAACTATACGGGAGCGGACATTGTGGCCAGCACCACGGGCAAACTCTTTGTTCCCAAGACCCCGGAGTTGTTCGGTTATGACCCGGACGGCAATCTCACGAATGATGGCCGGTGGAGTTATACTTGGGACGCGGAGAACCGGGTGACTTCGTTTACAAGAAACAGTGCTGCGCCGACCGGCTCGCGGGTCAGGTTGGATTGCCAGTATGATTCCAAGTCCCGCCGGACGCAGAAAGTGGTTTCAACTTGGAACACTTCGACTCTCAACTATCAACCATCAACCACGAACCGTTTTATTTACGACGGTTGGAACCTGATTGCCATCCTCGACGCGACGAATGGTTTGGTTCAGTCGTTCAGTTGGGGGACAGATGCGAGTGGTTCAATGCAAGGCGCGGGTGGCGTTGGCGGATTGATTTCCATGACTGTCCATACGGGCACAAACGCGGGCACGTATTTCTACTGCTTCGATGGAAACCACAACGTGGCAGTGTTGGTGAACGCAACGAACGGGGCGATTGCGGCGCAGTATGACTACGCGAGCTTTGGAGAACTGCTGCGCGCCACCGGCCCGCTGGCGTTCGTCAACCCGTTCACCTTCTCCACCAAGTTCTGCGATTGGGAGACGGGATTCCTTTACTACGGCTACCGCTATTACGATCCGGACACAGGACGGTGGCTGAGCAGAGATCCGATCGAAGAGTTAGGAGGAAACAACCTTTATGGTTTCCTTGGAAACGAATCACTCAATCGGGTGGACACATTTGGCTTGGTCGATTCTGGTTGGCTGAAGGGGATTCTGGGGCGGCTTAGTGTGATTCTGTCCGCTGGTCAGGTTGAACAAGTTTACGCATGGCTAATTGCAAGGTTAGTGGATGCACAGTATGTTCAATCCACTCGGACGGAGGAAGTGGAATGTCCAAAAGGGTCTTCGAAACACTTGGTCTACGAGCAAGATAAAAGCGTCGAGGAAATCCAAGGTGTATCTCTCACTTGGGTTCCTGCAAGTATAGACATTCTCACATTCAACATCTGGAAACCAAAGTCGCACTTTGTTCTCAAGAAATATGCTTGTTGCAAAAACTGCTGGGGATTTGATGCCAAAGGTTGGCAGACAGTTAAGAACACGGATGTTTTATCCGTAAGCGACACTGAGGATCTTGAACTGGCAGTAATCAAAGCCAGCGTTTACATAGCAACGCATACAACAGAGACGATTAAGTCGCGTGAATGCAAAGAAACTGTAACGCCCGTCCGCACATGGGAGGAATTTGATTTCCCTGACGTTTTAAGGTAATCGCGCGTTCGACTAATATATGGGTGCAATTATGATTGTTTTGGTGGTGAGCGCACCGGTTATTGTGATCGGAACGGCTTTGCATCTCTGGCGGCAGCGCGCTGCGACCACATGGCAGCGTCGTCGTCGAGGTCTGTTTGTATTGCTTACTGTTTTACTCGCGTTGCTGGCAACGCGCATATGGATGTGGGCCGAATCTGGTCAGAGCCGGAGGGAGTTGTGGGGTATTCTTTTCGTATTTGCGTTGTGCCTAACATACCCAGCGGTTGACCTTTTGTCGCATAGTGCAAGACGCAAGGAGGACTAATGAACCAGTGTTCAATATACAGGATGATGAATGTGGCGTTTGCTTTAAGATTGGCGTGCCTTTGCTTGCTTGGTTTGGTGATTGTTGGCTGTAGTCGCCATAAGTATGTGGCCATGTCATTGGACGAATTGGAGAAGCACGCTAGTTTCGGCGCTGTTGTCGAGAAGACCTATCTGGAGAAGTTAGACGATGTGCCCACTGGTGCAGTAGTGCTGATTGGGCTGAAATGTGATGATGGCGCGAGAATTGCCATTCAAGGGGCGAATACCAATCCTGCATTGGTGATGTTTTCTAAAACTTTGATAAAGGGCAGACACTACCAATTTCCAGCATGTTGGTTGGACTACAATGCTAAAGCGCAAGGGGCCTCTGAATTGTGAGGCTAAAAAAGCAACCCGTCGGCTCTCCCGCGCAAGAGGTGAGAAGGAATCTAGCGGCGCTGATACCCTTTCCACCGGTGGCGGCGGAACATGCCTCCTGCCGCAGCGGAGTCTGAAGCCGTTCGCGTGTTTGGCGTGGTTAGCGGTTGCCAATGTGTTGAGTCTGGAGTTGAATTGAACCATCACCACCAGTTCGCATGAACGCTTTGAAACAAATTACCAGCCGCACTGTGCCGGGTTATGTGAACGTGCTGGGCACGGCCACCAACACGGCCACCGTGAGCTTGTGGAGCAAGGAAAGCACTGCGCTCTACACCAGCACCACGCGCAAGGGAGATTATTTCCGGGGCGAAATGCCGTTCAACAACGCTACCGGCGCGCTGTGGCTGACGATCACCAACGTAGCCGCGTTGAGCAACTACACCGGTGCGGACATCGTGACCAACATCGCGGGCAGTTTGCGGCTGGCCAAAACGCCCGAGACATTCACGTATGATGCCGATGGTAACCTGACCAGTGACAGTTTGTGGACGAACACCTGGAACGGCGAGAACCGCCGGATTACGGTTGAAAGTAGGACAGGCGTCGCGCCTGTCGCCCGGGTTCGCGAACAATGGACGCTTCTGGTGGATGGCCGGTGGATTGAGCGGATTGTGTCCACGAACAACGGGACGAGCTATTACCCCTCGCTCACCAATCGCTACGTTTGGGATAATCAAGTTTTGCTGGCGGTGCTGGACCACACGAACGGCGTGGTGGTGAGTTTCCTGCGCGGGCTTGACCTCAGCGGTTCGCTCCAAGGTGCGGGTGGTGTGGGTGGGGTGTTGGCGGTGAAAGCCGGGCCGTCGGCTCAATGCGGCGCGATGGCCAACACCACCCACTTCACCTGTTACGACGGGAACGGTAATGTGACCGCGCTGATGAACGCGGCGACGGGTGAAGAAAGCGCGCGCTATGAGTACGCGCCTTTTGCTGAGAGGCTGCGTGAGACCGGCCCGCTGGCCAAACTAAACCCCATCCGTTTCAGCACCCAATATGCTGACGACGTGACCGGCGACGTGAAATACCCGTTCCGCGATTACGATGCCGATGCTGGAAGATGGCTCAGCCGCGATCCAATGGAAGAGCGCGGTGGAGCAAATTTGTATGCCTTCGTAAACAACGCTCCTACGTGGAAGTATGATTATCTCGGTTTGTGGACGAAGTCCGGAGTCCTGAAACTGATCTGCAAATGCCGGTCTTCGATTCCAAAGGATTGTCTGTCGAAATCGACAGTCTATAGCTACGACAAGTTCATCGTAACTTGGGATGAGTATGAGAAGAACCCAGATGGTTCTAAAGGAAAGCCTAAACCGAATAACCCGCACAGAGTCGAAGCGGCAGGGGCTTCTGGCGGCGGAATCATTTACTTAAAGAATGGGATGAGCGACGAGGAGGCTGCAGCGACCCTGGTGCATGAATGTGAACATCAAAAGAGCACTGAAAAAGATCGGAATAAGCAGGAGGTTGATGTTCAAGTTGCAGAAGAACAATACAGGATCGATTGCGGCTTGCCGCCGATGTTTCCGGGATCGCGCACAAAACTGCCGGATGGAAGGGAAGTGCCTAATCGAGCAGCAATTGAGAAGAAGGTAAATGAGCTTTACGGGAATGTTTACAATCAAGATCCAAATGTGATTCAGGAAAACTTCAAGGAAGACGTCCAAGGGAAAAAACTCGAAACAGATTGGAAGTGTCCATGATGCGTTTGAATCTATTCCGTTACTCGCGATTCGTAGTCGCTATGCTACTGGCGACGATGACGATGGCCGGATGTGCCAGCAAGCAACAATCCAACCGACAAACTGCTGAGATGAGCGCGAAAGAGATTTGTGATGCCGTGGGCGACTACTTATCCAAAAACGCAGTTCACGATGCCATGCTCCAATCCCAAATGCAGGAGATCAAATTGGAGAATGTGCATGTGAGTTCGGATGGCGGTATCCGGTTTGGGGAAAACTGGCGATACGAAGCGGAGTCTAATCGGCTTTTCAACAAGGGTGTGAAGATTGGCGGCGAAATCACCTGCTTCGTAATTGATTTTCAGTCCCTCGACGCAGGTCTGATGGTGCGTGATGCCAAAACCGTTCGATACTACGGGACGGAAGTAAAAAAACCCTAATTGCACACCGCCTATCGGCCCGTCAAATTCATTTCGGTGTCCCGCACAAACGGTGAAAACGGGTCAGTTCTTGATATTGACATATTGGTTTGGGTAGGCGCATTCTGTTGAGCATGGCGCGCAAGCTGAGAGTGGAGTATCCCGGAGCGATTTATCACGTAATGAACCGGGGCGATCGGCGGGAGCCGATTTTCCGGGATGTCCAGGACTTGAACTCGTACAAGCCAACCAATGCACTGAGCGTGCCATGAAATTTGCACTGGCGCAGGTGAGGCTCACCAGCCGCCGTAGATTCAGTTCCCGGGTTGTACTATTCACTTCGTGAAACGGCCTCGCCCGCTGAACCCTCTCAGCGAGGAAAGCGCGAACTACTCCAACAAAACATCCCAGCCCCTGCCCGCCTCCGAGGGTTTTCCTGGTCAACCAAGGACGCGGTTTGGCAAGTCTGTTTCAACCCAGCACGTCCGGTTCGTTTTCGGTAAGGGATGCGACCGCGTCAATTATGTCACGGCAAGATTTTCGGATTCACATTCCCACGCCAAGCATTTTCCGCGGTAATCTCCGCGCCCGCCCGGAAACCGAAACCGTCCCGCACGCCCGCAGGCTTCCGAGCCTTACCCGGTAGCTCGGAACAGTGGCGCTTATCGGTCGCGGCCCAGTCGCCGATTATCTCCATAACCTTTCGCTTCCTGATGAACGACTGGATGCCACTCGACACGCTGGCGGATCTCGCCTTCGATCGTCCGGACCTGATGAAGTCCCTCGATCTCCCGCCCGGCGACCCCGGCCTGAACTGACGCGCGCGGGCAAAAGGCCAAGTCAGGTTGCGTCAGGCAGGAGGCGACCCCCGCCTTCCGCGACTGGCGCCACGTCACGCCGCCATCGCCACCTTGGTCGGCTCGGCGGCCTCACCCACGCTCTCAGGCGTGATACCAAACCACAACTTTGCCTCTTTGAGCCGCACCAACTCGCGGTAATGTTGGAAAATCATTAGCGGCGAATTACCCGCCTCCAGCGCCACTTGCGCCACATTTTGCGTGTCCGCCACGCGATAGCTGATATACGAATGGCGCAGCGCATTGCGCTTCCACGCGAATGCCGCCGTCGCCTCCGTCTCCTTCATTTTCCGGTTCACCACTTCCGCCAGCCTGTCAATTTGATTGGACGTGTTGACGTAATCGCAAATGAACCCGCTGGTCTTGCGATAGGGCTTCAGCCAGCGCCGCAAATTATCCTGAATCGGCACCAGCCGCCGGCTGGCGGTCTTGGCCTTGTTCGCCTTCACCTCGATTAAGCCGTCCTCCATCCGCACTTCCGCCCAATCCAGCCGTTGCAACTCCGCATGACGCAGCCCCGCAAACGCGCCGATGGCCAGGAACGGAATCAGGCGCTTGTCCGCCATTTCCAGCACCGCCGCCATTTCTTCCGGGCGGAAAATTTCAATCTCGCCGTTAGCTTCCCGCGCCAGCGCCACATCCTCCATTTCCACCGTGCCCTTCACCAGATAACCGCGTGTCACCGCGAAATTGACCAGCGTGCCGATGGCCCGGCGGAAATTGTTTCGCGACCGGCCCGTAACCGGCATCGCCTTCCTGCCCTCACCGGCCTGACCTTTCAAACCGCGCAGGAAATCCCCAATAAAAGCTGGAGCGGGTGAAGGGAATCGAACCCTCGTGTGCAGCTTGGAAGGCTGCCGTTCTACCATTGAACTACACCCGCCTGCGCCCGGCTGCGGACCTGCTGGTCCGCGCCGACGATGCGAATCATACCCCGCGCGCTTGCCTTGTCAATTCGCCGTCGCTACGCTCATCGCTCGATGAATTCGCTGCTGGTTACCGACGGTCGGGTGATTGATCCCGCCAACCACCTTGATACTTCCGCGGACGTTTTGATTCTGGATGGCAAGATCGCCGCGGTCGGCCCGGACGCCGCGTCACGCGCGCCCAGCGACATTGAGCGGTTCGACGCCGGCGGCCTGGTGGTTGGTCCCGGTTTGATTGATCTGCATGTTCACTTGCGCGAGCCGGGGCAATCGGCCAAGGAAACCATCGCCACCGGCACTGCGGCGGCCGCGCGTGGTGGATTTACCACCGTGGTCTGCATGCCCAACACTTCCCCCGCGATTGACAACGCCGGCACGGTGGCCCTCATCCACGCCCGCGCCAAACGCGACGGTTTGGTCAACGTCTATGTCACGGGCGCGATCACGAAGAACATCGCGGGTGAGGAACTCGCGCCCATTGGCGGACTCAAACGCGCGGGCATTGTTGCCATCACCGATGACGGGCACTGCGTACAAAACAATGAACTCATGCGGCGCGCGTGTGAGTACGCGAAAATGTTTGACCTGACCGTGATGGATCATTGCCAGGATTACGCACTGGTGACGACCGGCGTAATGCACGAAGGCGATTGGAGCACGCGGCTGGGCTTGCAAGGCTGGCCATCCGGGGGCGAGGAAATGATCGTGGCCCGCAACATCTTGCTGGCGGAACTCACGGGGGCGCGTGTGCACTGCCAGCATCTGAGCGCGGCGGGCAGCGTGGAGCTGATCCGCGCGGCGAAGCAGCGGGGTGTGCCGATCTCCGGCGAGGCGTGCCCGCACCATTTCACGCTCACGGATGCCGCCATTGCCGGCAGCGAGAAGTTTTGGGCGGCGGACGGGAAAGGCATCTTCGGTTTCGCGGCGCGGAGCGAATTGCCAAGCTGGCCGAGCTACGACACCAACTTCAAAATGAACCCGCCGCTCCGTTCCGCACGGGACCGGGAGGCGATTCTCGAAGGGTTGGTGGATGGAACGATTGAAATCCTGTGCAGCGATCACGCGCCGCATTGCGACTTTGAAAAGGCGGTCGAGTTCGACTACGCGCCCTTTGGCATCACGGGGCTGGAAAACGAATTCGCGCTGTCGCTCATGCAGCTTTATCACACCAAACGGCTGGGCCTGACGGAAATCATTGCCAAATACACCAGCGCTCCGGCCCGGCTGCTCCAGCTCGCCAAAGGTAGTTTGTCCGTGGGCGCGGATGCGGACGTAACGATCTTTGATCCCGACCGCGACTGGATTTTTGCGCGCAGCGACTCAGCCAGCAAATCGCAGAACAACCCGTTCCATGGCTGGCCGCTCAAGGGCCGGGCCGTGGCAACGATCGTCGCGGGCAAGCCGGTGTGGACGGAACAGGAAGCCGCCGTGGCGGCCTGAGGTTGGCGACCGGCGCAACGCCCGCCCTGCGGAATCGTTCCCATTCAGACGCCGGGCAGATACCGAAAGTCGGTTTGCTTCCCCGCCAGACGCGCGAGTCGGAGTTCGGCGGATTCGGCCAGCAGTCCGCTCACGGTTTGCAGCAGCGTCGGAAAATCCAGCGGCTTTTCCAGCAACGCGCCCACTCCCGCGCCCAACGCCGTGAAGAACTGATTCGGTCGGGCGGTGATGATGATCACCGCCAGCAGTGGGTCGGCGGCGGTCAGGCGTTCGAAGGTGTCCCACCCATTCTTCACGGGCATGTTGAGGTCCAGCAGGACCAGGTCAATGGGATTAACCTCCGCCAAACCCAGCGCCTCCGCGCCGTTCGCGGCGCACAGCACGCGATGACCCTCCGAGGCGAGCACGCGGCCAATCATCTCCCGCACCGAGGAGTCGTCATCCACCAGCAGCAGAGTTTTCCGCGCGGCGCTGGTGGCGGTCCGGGTATTTCGCACCGGACTCATCGGGTGAAGGTCCGGGTCGTAGCGCCGCCGGCATCGTGCAAAAGCACCGTTTGGTAATCGGGCGCTGTCAGTCGTCGGACCCGCTCGCTCTCGGTTTCTTCGAGCAACGTCCGGATGGTGTCCAGCAGCAGGGGCAGGTCGAGCGGTTTTTCCATGAGCGCGTCAATCCCCAACTCGATGGCCTGGCGATGTTGCTCCGGGCGGGCGGTGATGACGATGACCGGCACCAGCGGGTCCTTGGCGCAAATCTGGCCAAACACCTCCCAACCATCCTGCTCGGGCATGTTCAGATCGAGCAACACCAGATCGGGCGGCCCGGCGTGAAACCGCGCCACCGCTTCGCGCCCGGTCTTGGCGTACACTACCTCGTAGTGCTCGGACTCCAGAACCCGGCCCAGCAGTTCGCGCACGCTGCGGTCGTCGTCGGACAGCAGGATGCTTTTGCGGACGGGCCGGGGGAGCAGCCGCAATCTGGGTTCTGGCCGCGCGGTGGGTCCGTCCGTGAGGAGATGCACGGTGGGCGCGGGCGGATAAAATGTGAGAATGGCAGTGGATAAGTTCATAGTTGAATGCGGTTTGTTCGCATACGCAGGGTTTAGCTTCGGTCATGCCACGGCGAGCACGCTTTGTGCAGTGGTGAATTGGCGCATGAATCATTCAATGGTTGCCGCAGGAATGGCGCGACGGGTGGTTACCCGCTATGCTCCCGGGCATAGTTACTGACCTGCGCGCATGAAATTCGGTGTCACCTTCCGGCTGGTTGCCCTCGCGGCGGGCGTGGGCTTGATGGGCCTGCTCATCGGTCTGATGACATTGAACTCGCAGCGCCAGGCGAACGACTTGCGCGGACGCTTGAGCCAGGTGGATTCGGAAAGCTTTCGGATCTCCGACCAGTTCGAGACTTTTTTGCGCGCCTTAAACGACGCGTTTTATCAATACGGCGACACCAAGCTGCCGACCGACTGGGAACAGTTCCAAAAATCCAGCCAGGAGCTGAACGACTGGATTGATTTGCATAAATCCAATCTGACCAGTCAACGCGAACACGCCCTGATGCGCCAGATTGACGTGGCGTACGACGACTACCTGGCCGTGGCCGCCACGTTGCGGGCGCGGCTGGCGCAACGGACTCTAACCGGACAACGCGTGACCATGGAAGACTACGCCGATCTGCGGAAGCAGTCGCAAAAGCTGTTCAACCTCGGGCAGGAACTGGCCGAAGCCCATTTCGCGTCGCGCCACGACCTGGTCGCCCAGGCGAATCAGACGATCACCAAGTTGCGCGTTCTGGTGCTGATTTCCTTGAGCGGCTTGTTTGTGCTTGGTGGTCTGCTGGCTTTCACGGTTTATCGCGACATGATTTCGCCGCTGCGCACCAAGCTGGTGGAAACCCAGCATCTGGCCGAGCGCCGCGAAAAGCTGGCCTCGCTCGGCCTGCTGGCCGCCGGCGTCGCTCACGAAATTCGCAACCCCCTCACGGCGATCAAGGCCGCACTGTTCATGCAGCGGAAAAAATTCGCGGCCGGCACGGAGGAATTTGCGGATGCCCAGGTGGTCGAGCGCGAAATCCTGCGGCTCGAACGCATCGTGAATGACTTTCTGCTGTTCGCGCGCCCGGCGAAACCGCAGCTCGCCGCGCTCAACGCCAGCTCCACCCTGGTGGAGGTCCAGACCCTGCTCACGCCGCAACTGACCAGAAACGGCATCCAACTGGTGCTGGAGGAATCGCCGCCCGCGTCCATCAACGCGGACGCCGCGCAGCTCAAGCAGGTGTTGATCAACCTCATTCAGAACGCCGCCGACGCGGTGGGCGAGGGCGGCGTGATCAAATTGCGGTCGCGGCCGGATCGCAAACGGATTCAGAACCAGGAGCAAAACGTCGTGGTGCTCGAAGTGGCCGACAATGGGAAAGGGATTTCGCCCGAGGTGCAAAAGCGATTGTTCGATCCGTTCTACACCACCAAGGACACCGGCACGGGTCTCGGTTTGTCCATCGCCGCCGGCATCGTCCAACAACATGGCGGCGCGTTGCAGTATCAAACTCAAGTGGATTACGGCACCACCTTTGGTATCATCCTGCCCCAGGCGGCCAATGAGCGCGGCGGCAAAGATACTGTTGATTGAGGACGACCCCGGCATCACGGACACACTCCAGCGGGTGCTGACCGCGGAAGGCTATCAGGTGGCCGTGGAGAAACGCGGCGATGCCGGACTGGCGCGCGCGGCGGCGGATACCTATCACGTCGTCATCAGCGATCTAAAACTGCCCGGGCTGAACGGGCTCGAAGTCGTCCGCCAACTCCACGCCGCGCAACCGCGCCTGCCCCTCATCCTCGTCACCGCGTTCGGCACCACGGACACCGCCATCGAGGCGATGAAATATGGCGCGTACGACTATCTGCTGAAGCCGTTTGACATCCCGCAGTTGCTGGACCTGGTGGCCCGGGCCGCCGACAGCAATCGCCGCATGTCCGAACCGGTGGTGCTGGGCGAACCCAACGTCACCCACGACGCCCTGGTCGGCCAATGCGCGGCCATGCAGTCCCTCTACAAGGAAATCGGCCGCGTGGCCTCCAAGCCCGTCACCGTGCTGATCCGGGGCGAAACCGGCACGGGCAAGGAACTGATCGCGCGCGCCCTCTACCAGCACAGTGACCGCGCCCAGGCCCCGTTCATCGCCATCAATTGCGCGGCGATTCCCGAGACATTGCTCGAAAGCGAACTGTTTGGACACGAACGCGGCGCATTCACCGGGGCGGACGCGCGCCGCATTGGACGGTTCGAACAGGCGGACCGCGGCACGCTTTTCCTCGACGAAATCGGCGACATGCCCGCGAGCACGCAGGTGAAACTGCTGCGCGTGCTCCAGGAAAAGACCATCCAACGGCTGGGCGGCAGGGAAATCATTCCCGTGGACGTGCGCGTCATCGCCGCCACGCATCGCGATCTCGAAACCGCGCTGCGCGAAAAACAATTCCGCGATGACCTCTACTATCGGCTCAGTGTCGTCGTGCTCACCCTGCCGCCGTTGCGCCACCGGCGCGAGGACCTGCCCGAATTGGTCCGCTATTTTCTGGGCAAACACGGACTGGCCTTGGGCAATGCCAGTCCGGCCATTCATCCGGAAGCGGTGGATTTCCTGCAAAGTCAAACGTGGCCAGGCAACGTACGCGAACTCGAGAACGCGATGCGCAAGGCGCTGCTGGCCGCGCAGGGTTTCACGATCACGCTCGATCACGTTCGCGCCGCGCTCCAGCGGAATCACGCAGTCGGTGACGCCGGCCAACGCTCGCTCGGCGAGTTCGTGGATGAACTGCTGGCTGCCGCCCGCCGGGAGGAACTCCGGGATGCCCACGCGCGGGTGTTGGAAACCGCCGAGCGCGAGTTGTTCGCCCGGGCCATCCAGCAAGCGCAGGGCAATCAGGCCAAAGCCGCGCGCTGGCTCGGCATCACCCGTATCACCATGCGCGCAAAACTCATCCAGTTCGGCCTGCATCCCAGCCAGGAGACGGATGCGGAGACATGAACATCATTCATCCGCGCCCTCCGACCGAGCCGGCGGCGGCGACGCCGAATTCAGGTGCGGACAAATGCTTTCAGCGTGGCACATTCGCGACCGTCTGACGGATCGCGCGGACGGATGGTGTAGGGGCCAACCGCCGCCGGCACGATGAAGGTCTCGGCAAAGTGGACGACGAACGGCTCGAATTTTCCTTCCGGGCTTTCCACAAGGGCGGCTTCGCCCTGAACCAGGTTCAACACATTCACACCACCCTGCGTGTCATGCGGGACGATCCCGGTAAACCAATGCCGTCGCGTCTCGATGAACTCCAATTCGTGCAAACCGGTGCGCTCCTCACGCCAGCCTTCACCGCGCCCCAGCGCTTCCACGCAGTTCACCAGGTTTCGTTGCGTCCACTGGGTGGTGCGATTCCATTGAATGTTGGCCAGGCCGTGCTGGAGATGAATCGGGCGCGGCCGGCCATCGAGTCCGAGCCGGCCCCAGTCCCACAGCTTGAAGGTGAAGAGGTAGGGCGTGGCGCTGATTTCCAGAACCAGGGAATCCGCCCCGCTGCAATGAACCGTGCCCGCCGGAATGAGAAAATGATCATGCGGCCGGGCCGGGAATCGGTTCGCGTATTTTTCAGCCGGAAAGGGCGCGCCGCCGGCTTGCGCCTGCTCAAGATCGCGCCGCACCGCCGCCGGATCCACGCCTTCCTGCAAGCCCAGAAAAACGTGCGCGCCTGGCCCGGCGTCCAGTAGGTAATAACTCTCGTCCTGCGTGTAGTGCATTCCAAACTGCTGCTGGATGTACTCGGTGAGCGGATGCACCTGGAACGAAAGATGGCCCCCGCCCATCGTGTCCAAAAAGTCGAACCGGATGGGAAACTCATCCCCGAAGCGCGCATGAACCTTGTTGCCGAGCAGCGCGCGGGGCTGATGCAACACGAGATCCAGCGAAGGCAGCTCGAACTTCAAATCGCCAAAGCCGAGCAGCAGGCTGTTCTCCTCGGGCACGCAATCGAAGCCCCAACCGTAATTCTTCGCGTCGCGATCCAGATCGCAAACTTCCTTCAACCACTGACCGCCCCACGGCGCGGGGTCGAAGAAGGGCACCACGCGAAACGGTCGCGTGACCGCGTGGCGCAAACCGCGGCGAACGGCGTCGCCCTCCGCCAGCTTGGGCGCTTCGGGCTGATGGGTGTCGAGGACGAAATCCCACTTCGCAAGCAACGGCCGTTTCCAGCGATCCGCCACCCGCCAGTCCACGAAAAACGCGCGCTTGTATTGGAGGCTGGCGGCGAGCGAGCGATTTTCGACCCCAAGGTTGCTGGCTTCATTCCGGCGAAAGCGTTGTTGCGCTTCCCACCGCGCGAGGTCGGCATAGACCAGGATTTCTCCCCAGGCAATCAACGACGCCCCACAACCAACGACCAGGACCAATCCCTTGCGGAGATCCTCAATCTGGCGACGGCAATGCCACAGCCGCTCGGCATCGAAGAATTGCGGCAACACCAGCCCGCTGAGGAATCCAAAGACCGGATCGTCACCTCCGAGAAATGGAGCGACGAGGGTGTCAATCTTCTCCGGATCGTGCCACGCGTCGCCGGCGCGCAAGGTCAAGGCGGGCGCGAGCCGTTGCTGGAGTTCGCGCAGAACGGCGGCCTCGTCCACACCCGGATAGCACTCGACGATGAGCACCGTCTTGTCGGCGCAGTGCTGCACAACGGCCTGTTGCAAGCGGTCGGCAATGGCGCCCCAGCCCTGAACGCAGGCGCGTTCCCCACCAGGAACGGCCACGAACGGAAATTTGTCGTAGTTGGAAATTCTCACCGCTTGAGTTCGGGAAATTGTTCCTGGAGCAACCACTCCGCCGCAACCAGCGCCGCCGTGTCTCCCAAGCCGGAGGCCACTGCGCGGACCTTGCCCCACGGCGTGCAGGCGTGCTGATCAACGTAGTTCTGGAGATACGGCAGGATGACGTCGCCACTGGCCATGATGCCGCCGCCGAGGACGACGACCTCGGGATCGTAGCAGTGAATCAGGTTCACCACGAGCGCGGACCAGACCCGCAGACTATGTTCGCGCAACCGCAACGCCGCCGCATCGCCCGCGGCCGCGTGCCGGAAAACACTGGCATAGT
Source organism: uncultured Bifidobacterium sp. (assembly GCA_964561105.1). Taxonomy (GTDB): domain Bacteria; phylum Verrucomicrobiota; class Verrucomicrobiia; order Limisphaerales; family JADLHS01; genus JADLHS01. Next base: position 68,428 of record CAZLOH010000004.1, read on the forward strand.
TCAACGTGGTCAGCTTCCGGAGTGAACTCGCATCCCATTCCGGCAAACTCTCCGCGACAGCGCACAGGGAGGCCGTGGAGGCCTCGGCTTCCGCGCAGCCAATGTTCCCGCAATCGCACGCCCGCCCGTCATGGCGCACGGTGGTATGCCCGCCAAGCACGCCCGCCTGCCCGTGTTGGCCCCGGAGGACCCGCCCCTCGATGATCGCCGCCGTACCCAGCCCCGTGCCGAGCGTCAGCATCACCACGTTCTCGAACCCGCGCCCCACCCCGTGCCGCCACTCGCCGATCAACGCCATCCGCGCGTCGTTTTCGATGGCGAGCGGCAGACCGAATTCCGTTCGTGCCCACGCGCGCAGATCCAGGTTCATCGCATCGGGGTACTTGCCGAATGCGGCGAGCACGCGGCCCGAAGCGACCTCCACCAGGCTCGGGAACGCCAGGGAGATTCCGGCGCACTCTTTCCGTTCCAGGTTGAGTTCATTCAACAATCGCGCCCACGCCGCCTGGAGCGCGGGCAATCCCGCTGCCAGTCCGGCCTTCGCGTTGGCCGGCAGCGTGGTTTGCGCCCGGACCACGCCCGCCCGCACCACTCCGATTTTCATTCGCGTGCCGCCGAGATCGCAGGCCAGGACGTTCATGCGCGCGGCGGGGTTGGCGGCGTGCTCCAGGATTTTTCAATCTGCTCGAGGGTGCGCCCCTTGGTTTCCGGCACCCAGCCCAGCACGAAGACGAAGGCGAGCAAACTCACGGCGGCGTAAACCCAGAAGGTTTTCGCCGGCCCGATGACGGGGCTGTCGTTCAACATCGGAAACGTCTGCGCCACGATGTAGCAGGAAACCCAGACCGTGAAGGCGGCCACCGACATGGCGCGACCCCAAAGCCGGTTCGGAAAAATCTCCGAACAGAACAACCAGCCAATCGGTCCGAGGGACATGGCAAACGCCGCGATGAAACTCACGACGCCCAGTAACAGCGGCACCCCACTCCGCCCGGTGTGAAACATCCAGCCCACCGCCCCCAGCGCGACGAACTGCACGGCCGTGCCGATCAGCAGCAGCGGACGCCGGCCCGCCCGATCCACGAAGCCGATCGCCACGAAGGTGAACAGCAGGTTGATCAAACCCACCCAGACCGAGGAAGTAAAAGCGGCGTTCTGGCCCGCCCCGGCCGCGGCAAAAATCTTGGTCGAGTAATACATGATGGCGTTGATCCCGCTGAATTGCGAACACGCCATCAACCCCACCGCCAGCACCAGTGGACGGAGGAACGGCCCCTGAAACAGATCGGTAAATCGTCCTTCCACGCGGCGGGCGGCCTCCCGAATGGCGGCCATTTCTCTTTCGGCGTGGGCCGCCCCGTCCACCTTGGTGAGAATTGCGCGCGCTTCAACGTCGCGGCCCTGCTGCGCGAGCCAGCGCGGACTTTCCGGCACGGCGGCCAGCAGCGCCAGGAACACCAGCGCCGGCGCCACCTCCATGCCCAGCATCCAACGCCAGCCATAGGCGGTGTTCCACACTTCATCGCCGAGGCCTTGAATGACTTTGTTGATGAACAAGGTGAGAAAAATTCCGGTCACGATGCCCAGTTGGAACAGGGTGCCCAGTCGCCCGCGCCATTTTTCCGGGGCGATTTCCGCAATGTAAACCGGGCAGATCATCGAGGACGCGCCGATGCCCAACCCGCTGAGGAGGCGCGCCCCGAGGAATTGATCGAACGTGCGCGGGATGGCCGAAAGCACTCCGGACACCGCGTAGAGCAACGCGCAAAGCAGGAGCATTTTCTTACGCCCGAAGCGGTCGCTCAGGAAACCGGCAAACATCGCGCCCGGAATACAGCCCAGGATCGCGCTGGCCCCGGCCAGGCCTTCCTGGACCGGAGTCAGATTCATGTGCGCCTTGAGATAGGAATTGGCGCCGTTGATGACGGCGGTGTCGTAGCCGAAGAGGAAGCCCCCGATCGCCGTCACGCCGGTCGCGAACAACACGTAGCGGATGGAGGTGGCGCGGGCGTCGCTCACGCGCTATTTCCCCAGCAAGTGTTCCAGCACCAACTGGTCGAGGTCCTGGTAATTGCGCTCCGCAATCAATGCCCGCGCCTGCGCCTCGGGAAAGCGGCGGGCCTTGGCCAGCAGCCGCAGAAACGTCTTCCGGGAATTGCCCAGATGCTTCAGATAATGCTCCGACTTGGTGGTGCGAAACGGATGCACGTCAAAGCAAACGAACTCGCCCTTGCGCCCGTAGCCATTGCGTTCGAGCGCCCGGACCTGATTGAAGGCCACCCGCAAATTCGCCGAGCCGAAGGGCTTGTCCTGGTCGAACTTCAATCCGTTCTGGTCGTTCAGATGGAGCGACCACAGTTTGCCAAACGCCATCGCAAAATCAATTTCGTCGGCGGGATCCAACCCGGCCAGAATCGCGTGCGCCGACTCGATCAGCGCGCCCACGCGCTTGGGCGCGGCCGTCAGTTGCGCGATCGCCAGCGCGTGGCCGATGGTCGGCACATACGCGTGATCCATCGGCTCGTTGGGCTTCGGCTCAATGCAAATCCGCAGGCGCCGGTCGTGCGCCAGCAGCGCGTCCAGCGCCTGCACCAGCAGTTCCACCGAGCGGGCGCCGGACTTCGATTCACGGAGATACGTCCCCTCGCGCGCCAGCCAGAGCACGATCAGGTCCGTGCCCAGCACGTTGGCGATGTCCAGACATTGCTTCGAGCGGTCCAGGGCGTAACGCCGATGCTTGGGGTCATTGCTCGTGTAACCGCCGTCAATGGTCTGCGGCGCAAACCAGAGTCGCGGGGCCACCATCTCGGCGATGATGCCCGCATCCGCCAGTCGGCGCTTGAGCTGCTTGGCCTCGCGCAGCACTTGCGCCCGGGATTTGGAGTCAATGTCCGGCACCACATCGTCGTCGTGAAACATCATGGCCTCGAAGCCCAGCTTCTTGAGCGCGCTGAGTTTCCAATCGAAAGACTGGGCGGGGCGCGTGGTGGGGCCGTACGGATCCTGCCCTTCGCTGAAGTTCCAGGGACCGGCACAGAAACGATAAACAGTGGCTTTGCTCATATCAATTGAGGTTGGACAAGTGGGGCATTTGCGTATGGTTGATTTATCGCGCGCAGCGTAGCGGAATGTTTGCCCCGCGCAAAGGTTGAAAAAGAACTCCAGCCCCAACCAGGCAACTGGAAAGCCCGCCGATCCTGGAAAGACTTCGGTGAATAAAAACCGCGGCAAGGGAGGCTCTTTCAAAACTCACCCAAACGCCGCGTGAGGGCACGCGGCCTACAGGAATCGGCCTAAACATCAGACTTTGTAGGCCGGCTGCCCTCAGCCGGCGGGAGTTTTGAAAAGACCTCAAGGGATTGAACTTTGTCACTCGCTCCAAACCGAACGCGTCCCGTCGCATCCACCTCGCCCTTCAGAGAACTCGTAGCATACGATTGTCTGCGCCCATTCGCGGCAGTCGTCGGACTCGGCGGCCCACTGCGGGCGAACTTCGAGCAAGGCAACGCGAGGCTCGCCTCGAGCAAGTATCGCTTCACCGAAGCGGTGGCCGGTGGACTGGGATACGCGACAAAAATTATGACGCCAGAACGCTGTATCCCGCGTAACCCAAACCGCCGAGAAACACCAGCACCGCCAAAGCCTTGAGCATCGGACTGAATCTCGCCAGCTTCGGATGCAGTCCCCAAAACCAATGGGCATGAATAAATGCGCCCACTGCCAGGTAAGCAATGGCCATTGCGACCGCCGCCGAACCCGTCAGCTCAAGCCGCGAGCCGTGCCGACCAAACAAAGTTGCGTGACCGGTTAGCAGACTGCGAATCCCGCAGTAGATGGGAATCAGCGCCACGCCAACCCCAACCACCCACATCTTGAGACGGCCACCGGATGGCGAGTGCGACAAACTCTCCGCCACCGCTGCATCAATTTCGTTCGGATTACGTGTCCAAAGACTCATAACGTGGGCTGAGCGCCGATTTCATTCACTCCAACGCGTCGGCCAGCACTTCGGCCATGTGCCGGGCGTGGACGGGAGCCAGGTGATTGATTTGCTGCCGGCAACTCGTTCCGGACGCGACGATCATGCTTCCGTACGGCAGTTCACGGATTTTTTCGATCAACGGCTTGGCGATCTCCAAGGACAACTCGTATTTCGATTCCAACAGACCGAAGCCGCCCGCCAGCCCGCAACAACCACTGTCGAGATACACCACCTTGCGGCCGGGCAGCCGCGCGGCCAGCCGGTGCATGTAAGCCGGATACGTCAGCGCCTTGGCGTGACAATGCACGTGGATGGCCACCGTCGTCGGTCGCGGATGGAACACCAGCGTCTCCGGCTCGGCCCGCAACTGGTGATCGAGGAATTGCTCGAACAGAAAACACCGCGCCGCCACCCGCTCGGCGTCCGGCAGGTTCATCTCGCGATAATCCTCGCGGAACATGGAGAAGCACGACGGCTCCAAAAAGAGGATCGGCACGTCGTCCGGCCACTGGCTCAACAACGCCAGATTGTGCGCGCCCAGTTTCCGGGCCGCGCCGATGTTTCCCTGGCTGAACGCGGGCCGCCCGCAACATTTGCGCTCCGACGCGAGCTGCACTTCGTAGCCCGCCGCCTCCAGCACCGTCACCGCCGCCACGCCAATCTGCGGCTCGTGATAGCGCACGAACGTGTCGTCCCACAGGATCACCCGGCCGCGCGCCGGACACGAATCCTTCTGCCGCCGCGCAAACCAACGGTCAAAGCGCAGCTTCGTGTACCGCGGCAGGTCGCGTTCCGCCGAGATTCCGGTGAGCCGCGCCAGCAGGGCGCGCACCCGGCCGGAGGTGATCAGATCATTGGCCAGCCGGGGAAAGGCGCAACCGATCCGGCCCAACCAGTCGGCCGAGCTGAACAACCGTTCACGCCACGTCAGTCCGTCGCGGCGAATGCGCGCCCATTGCAACTCGGCTTTGAGCAACGCCAGATTCACGTTGGCCGGACACTCATTCAGGCAGGCTTTGCAGAAGAGACAATTGCTCAACGCCAGCTCCAGTTCCTCGGACCGCAACGGATCGCCGCCCTTGAGTCCGCGCAGTTCGAGCGCGGCGCGTATGGCATTGGCCCGGCCGCGCGTGGACATGCTTTCCTCGCCCGTGGCCAGAAACGTCGGACACATCGTCGGCGTCTCCTTGCGACATCCGCCGCAGCCGTTGCATTGCTCGAGATGCGCGGTGAACGAACCGTCGCGCCCGGCGAACGCCAACACCGGCTCGAAAGGCAGCTTGAGCGCGTAACCGGGCGACTGCCGCAAATTCGTGTCCAGCTTGAACCGGCCGTCGTCAATCAGCTTGCCCGGATTGAACAGATTGTGCGGATCGAACGACTTCTTGATCTGCCGCATCAACAAGTAGAGATCGTCACCCACTTCCTTGCGGAGAAACTCGGTTCGTCCGAGGCCAACGCCGTGTTCCGCGCAAAACGAACCCTTGAAGTGCCGCACCAGCGCCGCGACTTCCTGGCTGATCTCCCGAAACTTCTTCAAATCCTCCGCCGACTGCAAATCCAGCACCGGACGCACATGCAACAATCCCGCCGCCGCGTGACCATAAAACGACGCCTCAAGTCCCAGGTCGCCGACAAGCGAGGCCAGGCTGCTGTAATAGGCGGGCAAATCTTTCGGGCGCACCGCCGCGTCCTCGATGCACGTCACCGGCTTGGCGCGACCTTTGCAACTGGTCAGCAACGAAAGCCCGCCCTTGCGCAACGCCCAGACGTGATTGATCTCCGCCAGCGTCTGCAAAATCTTCTTGCGCCCGCCCAGCTTGCGTTGCGCCACTGCGGCGAGCCGCTCTTCGACCTGGCCGTAAAACTCCACCGCCAGCACACCGTCCGCCGGCTGCGCGTCCAGTTCCAGCAGATCGCGCGCGGCTTGAAACTCCCGCTGCCCGCGCGTTTGATCGAGGATCATCCGGTCCAGAAACTCAATGGCCGACGGTTTCAAGTCCGCCAGCTCCACGGCCGCCTGCATGGCCTCCGGAATTGAATCGAAGAAAATCAGCGCCAACCCGATTTCATCCGGCGTGGGCACCACTTTCACCACCGCGGAGGTGATGGCCGCCAGCGTGCCTTCACTACCGGCGAGGACGCTGATGGGATTGGACGGATCGCGCAACACCCTGTCCAGCGCGTAACCCGGCCAGCGTTTGAGCAGTCCGGCGGCGAAGCGTTCCCCGATCTGCAGCCCGTTGAGCATCGCGAGGTCTTCGAGCATGATGCGCTGAACTTTCAACGTGGCGTGCCCCGCGCCCACCTTGAGCGCCTTGCCGTCGCTGAGCACGACTTCGAGCTCCACCAGATGATCCGCCGTGGTGCCGTAGAGCGCGCAACGGGCGCCGGAGGAATTGTTGGCGATCATGCCCCCCAGAGTCGCCCGGGAACTGGTCGCCACATCCGGGCCAAAGGCGAATCCCTGCGGACGCAGGAAATGGTTCAGTTGATCCAGCACCACACCGGCCCCGACGCGCACGGTGCGCTGTTCGATGTCGAACTCGGTGATCAACCGGTTGAACCGCGCGAAATCCACCACGACACCATCGCCCAGCGCGCCGCCCACCAGTCCGGTGCCCGCGCCGCGCGGAATCACGGAGACACCCGCCTGCATGGCCGCTTGGATGAGCGACCCGGCCTGCCGGGCATCGTGCGGAAAGGCCACCGCCATCGGCTCGATCTGGTAATGCGACGCATCCGTGGCGTAAAGCTGGCGCGTCAAATTGTCGAAAGCGACCTGACAATTCGCGGCGGCAAGCGTGGCGTGTTGTTGCGTCGGCGTCATGCGTCGAGGGGACGACAGATTAAGTCCGCCGCCAGCCGATGACAACGGGGAAGAAAATCCTGGCGCGGGAAATTTCCACTGCGAACGAAAAATGGTTTCCCCGCGCACGGCAATTTGTTTTCATCGCGCCATGCCCAAAACCTCGCTTGCCACCATCGTCAACCATTGCAACCGGTTGTTGCGCGCCGCCGACATCCAGGATTACGCCGGCGCGGTGAATGGCTTGCAGGTGGAAAACTCCGGGGTCGTCACGCGCGTGGCCGCCACGGTGGACGCCAGCCTGGCCACGGTGAAACTCGCCATCCGGGCAAAGGCAGATTTGCTGATCGTGCATCACGGCTTGTTCTGGTCGCCGGCGCAGCCGTGGACCGGAAAAAAATATGAGTTGATCCAATTGCTGATCGAAAGCGATCTGGCGGTTTACAGTTCGCATCTGCCGCTCGACGCGCACCCCCGGCTCGGCAACAACGCCCGGCTGGGCGCCGCCCTCGGGTTGAAGCATCTTCGCCCGTTCTTTACCAGCCACGGACAAAAGATTGGCTTCCAAGCCGCCGCCGCCCTGCCGCGCTCGGAACTGGCCTCGCGGTTGGCTCGGGCGACTGGCGCAAAACCGCTGGTGATTCCCGGTGGCCCGGAAGTCTGCCGACGCATCGGCGTGGTCACCGGTGGCGCGGGCGGCGACCTGTCAGTCGCGGCAGCGGAAGGCGTGGATACTTTCATCACCGGTGAAGGCCCCCATTGGACGTATGCGCTCGCGGAAGAACTGGGAGTGAATGTTTTCTACGGCGGACACTACGCCACCGAGACCTTCGGTGTGAAGGCGCTGGCGGCGCACTTGTCCAAAAAATTCCGCGTGCCGTGGACGTTCCTGGATCACCCCACCGGGTTGTGAATTGTGCCCGCGGACCCGGCCGGCGGCGCGCAATAATCTTGCCGCCGGAACTTCACGGCTTAGCTTTGCCTTCATGCACGCATTAAAGCGCAGTTCCGTCCTTGGTCTGACGTTGCTCAACCTGCTGATCGCCCGCGCCAGTTCCGCTCAACTGCCGTCCGTCCCCACTCCACGTCACCCGGTCACCAATTACTATCACGGCGTGGCCGTCGAGGACGACTACCAGTGGCTGGAAAACGCCGCCGACCCCGCCGTGCGCGACTGGACCCGCCAGCAGAACGAGCGCACGCGCGCGTATTTCGACCAGCTGCCATTCTACGACGGACTCTCACAGGCGCTCGAAGAAATGGTCGCCGAGGAATCCGCCAGCTACTCGCTCGCCTACAAGCGTGGCGAAAACATCTTTGCCCTGCGCAGCAAACCACCGGCGCAACAGCCGGTGCTCGTCCGGCTCAAATCAGTTTTCCCGCCCGCGTTGCGAAAAGTTGTTTTCGATCCCAACGCCTGGAATACCAACGGCACGACGGCGATGGATTGGTTTGTCCCCGCGCCGGATGGCCGGTTGGTGGCCATCAGTCTTTCGGAAAAGGGCAGCGAGGACGGCACGTTGCATTTCTTCGAAACCGCCACCGGCCATCCGTTGCCGGATGTGATCCCGGGCGTGCAATACCCCACCGCCGGCGGAAGCGCCGCCTGGAATGCGGACGGCACGGGCGTTTTCTACACGCGCTATCCCCGACCGGGCGAACGTCCGGAGGCTGACCGACACTTCTTTCAACAAGTCTGGTTTCACAAGCTCGGCACGCCCACGAGCGCCGACACCTACGAGATCGGCAAGGAGTTTCCCCGCATCGCCGAGATCAAACTCGACGCCAGCGCGGACGGCAAATGGGTGCTGGCAGCCGTGGCCAACGGCGATGGCGGTGAGATCGCGCATTATCTGCGCCAGGCGGCGGGCCGGTGGCTTCAACTTACTCGTGACGAAGACGGCGTGAAACAAATCAAATTCGGCCCGGACGGTGCGCTATATCTCCGCTCGCTGCACGAGGCGCCGCACGGAAAGATTCTTCGCCTCGACCCCACCCGGCCGCAACTCAGCCAGGCTACGCTGGTCGTCCCCACCGGTCGGGATGTGATCAAGAATTTTGAACCAGCAGCGCACGGGATTTATGTGGATGCGTTGGCGGGCGGGCCTTCGCGGCTGAAGTTCTATCGTTCGGGCCGGCGCAAAGCCATTGAAGTGCCCATCCTTCCCATCTCGTCTGTAGCTGGACTGCATTGCTGGAGTGGCGACGACGTGCTGTTCGCGAACATGAGTTATCTGAAGCCCAACGGCTGGTACGAATGGCGGCCCGGGCTTGCGTTGCCGCGACCGACCGCCTTGATCACCACTTCTCCGGTCAGCTTCGAGGATGTTGAAGTCGTCCGCGAATTCGCCACCTCCAAGGACGGCACGAAAGTTCCCCTCAACATCATGCGCAAAAAAGGACTCAAACTGGATGGCAACCATCCGACGCTGCTGTATGGCTACGGCGGTTACGGGATCAATCTCACACCCGGGTTTAACGCCACGCGCCGTCTCTGGTTCGATGCGGGCGGCGTTTATGTTATCGCCAATCTGCGCGGCGGCGGCGAGTTCGGCGAGGAATGGCATCAAGCGGGCAAACTCACGCACAAGCAGAATGTCTTCGACGATTTCATCGCCGCGGCCGAGCACCTCATTCAACGCCAATACACCCGCCCGGCCAGGCTCGCCGTGGCGGGCGGCAGCAACGGCGGTCTGCTGATGGGCGCGTTCCTGACCCAACGGCCCGACCTCGCCCGGGCCGTCGTTTCGCGTGTGGGCATCTACGACATGCTGCGCGTGGAGCTTGATCCGAATGGCGCGTTCAATGTCACTGAATTCGGCAGCGTCCAGAACCCGGCCCAGTTCAAAGCGCTTTACGCCTACTCACCCTATCATCACGTTCAGGACCACACCGCGTATCCGGCCGTGCTGTTTCCGTACGGCGCGAATGACGGCCGGGTGAACCCGATGCACTCGCGCAAAATGACCGCGCGCCTCCAGGGCGCCACCAGTTCCGGCCACCCCATCCTCCTGCGCGTGAGCGCCAGCGCCGGTCATGGCATCGGCTCGTCGCTGAAAGATCGCGTGGCCGAACAAGCCGACATCTACGCGTTCCTGTTCGAGGAACTTGGCGTGCAGACGGCACCCTGGACGTTCAAGTGATCACGCCGTCGGCCGCGCGAGGCAGACTACCGTCGGCCCGTCAGGTCCGCGTTTGGTGCCGGTGGTGGGACTTGAACCCACACGACCGTTTAAGGTCCCAGGATTTTAAGTCCTGTGCGTCTGCCATTTCGCCACACCGGCCGGCAACTGCGGCGACGCTAACAGAATCACCCGCGCACGCAAGCGCGGGCCGTGACGCGGGCATCCTGCCCGCATGAATCCACGCACGGATTCGCCACCGGCTTGCCTTTGAGTGGTGGGCCGCCATAATCGCGCGCAGCAATGTCGCCGGCTCACCAACTCAACTTCGCCATCATCGGTTGCGGGGGGATTGCGCTCCAAAACCACCTGCCCGGACTGGCGTTGTGCCCGGAGGTGGCGGTCACGGCGCTCTGCGACGCGGACGCCGCCACGCTCGAACGCGCGCGCCAACAGACCGGGGTCGCCATCACCTCCACTCGCTACTCGGACATTGTGAAACGCGATGATGTTCAGGCCGTCATCATCGCAACCCCGAACTTCACGCACGCGCCCATCACGCTGGACGCGCTGGCGCACGGCAAACACGTTCTCTGTGAGAAACCGCTCGCGCTAAATTCCAGGGAGGCCCGCGCCATGGCCGAAGCCGCGGAACGCGCGGGCGTGCGGCACATGACTGCGTTCACTTATCGCTTCGTGCCGGCACTGCGGTATCTTGCCCATCTCGTGCGGCGCGGCGATCTCGGCCAGCCGTATCATTATCGCTCGTGCCGGTTGCAGGATTGGGGCACGCGCGATCTGGGCTGGCGGCAAATCAAACAACTCGCCGGCACCGGGGAACTGGGGGACATGCTCAGTCACCGGATTGATTTCGCGCACCTGTTGGTTGGCCGGCTGAAGCGGCTCGTGGCGAACCTGAAACAATGGCATCCCGTGCGGGGCCGCCGCCCCAATGAGCTGGATGATTGGGTGGCCATCCTCGCCGAGTTCCAGAACGGCGCCACCGGCGTGCTGGAAAGCAGCAAACTCGCGAGCGGTCGCAACGAAAGCTGGCGCAGTCTCGATTCCGTGGAGATCAATGGCTGCGAACGTTCGTTCCTCTTCCGCACCGGCGAATGGAACCAGCTCCAGACCGGCAAGACCGGCGGCCCGGGGCTGGAGACAATCGAGATTCCGCGCGAGTTCTGGAAACTTCCCGGCGCGCCCCGGGACGTCACCCAAGGCGATCCGCTCGTCACGTTCCGCTACGATCAGGCGTGGGAATTTGTGGACGCCATACGTAATCAGCGTCCGTGTGTTCCCAGCTTTCACGACGGAGTCGAAGTTCAGGAGATCATTGATGCGGCGGTGCGATCGGCGGCGACACGCCAATGGGTGGATTTGGCAAATACCGTGGGCTGAACGTGCCGCCACAAACCGGAAGACTTGAACCTCAAATGAACAAACATGCGGTCATCACCGGCGCGGGCAGCGGCGTCGGACAATCGCTGGCGCTCAAACTGGCGCAACAAGGCTGGCGGGTGGCGATCATCGGCCGGCGCGCGGAACGCCTTCAGGAAACCATCCGCCAGTCCGGCCTGCACGCCTCCCGCCTGACGCCACACGTTTGCGATGTGGGCGATCCCGCGGCGGTCGCCGAGATGAGCCAGCGCGTGGCGGCCGGGTTGGGCGAAGTCCAGGTGCTGGTAAATGCCGCCGGCACCAACCGGCCGCAACGGGCGTTGGAAGTTTTGTCGCTGGCAGATTATCACGCGCTGATTGCGACCAATCTGCATGGCGCCTTCTATTGCGTTCAGGCGTTCCTCCCCCGGATGCGCGCGCGCCAACGCGGTACCATCATCAACATAGTTTCCGATGCCGGCAAACAGGCGTCGCCCAAGGCCGGCCCGGGGTACGTGATGAGCAAGTTTGGCCTGGCGGGCTTGACCCAAAGCATCAACGCCGAAGAACGCTCCCACGGCATTCGTGCCTGTGCGATTTTTCCGGGTGACATTGACACGCCGTTGCTTGATCAGCGACCAACCCCGCCGGATGCCGCCGCCCGCGCCCGCATGTTGCGAGCCGGAGACGTGGCGGATTGCGCCCTGTTCTGCATCAACCTGCCGGAGAATGTCATTGTTGAGGAAATGCTCGTGCGCCCACGTTAGCTGATGCAGGCCGCGCCTGGCGAACGCCGGAATGGTGGAATCAACGACGGCTGACGGATCGCACCGTATGCCTTTCACCCGAGGCTGACCGGAGCGCCGAGCACCGGCTCGGCCCGACTCCGAATCCTGCCCGCAACGAGCCGATCGGGTGATCGGCGCTCCACCGCGTTCGCGGACAACGCCCGTTCCAAGAGTAAGCGAGCCGACTATCGCCGCTCATTTCATTTTGTTAATAAGTTTCTGTTTACAGCCGGTTGCAACTGTGTTGAAGTCCCAAGCAGACCATCGAACCCAGCCGGCGTCTGCCCGAGCTTTCTGCTTTCATGGCGTGTCCCGGTTGTTGCGCACGCAGTCCCGTTGTTAAACCAAACGCGAAAGGTGCCATCTATGAAATCAAGCCAGTTCGTCAAGATCGCTTTGTTCCTGCTCGGCCTCGGGGTTCTCGCCGGGCTGATCGTCAAGACTCAATCCCAAGTCAGACCGCCGGACGCGTTCCCGGCTGCCGCGAAGATTACCGGAGACCGCTTCTTCGGCCAGCAGATCGTCCCCGTCGCGGGGGGGGGGGGGGGAAACCGGGGCCAGTACCCAACCTCTGTTGGCCGCTCTGAACAT